>JAXJIC010000034.1:0-147072 GCA_036298925.1 Collinsella aerofaciens | reverse complement strand
TCAAATGGTTCGATGTCTGCCCGGATGCGACACATCTGGTGTGTCCATCCTCGCAGTATCCGGTTCTCAAGGTGCACGCCTGCGCTGGTTCCCGGTTCGACCGGGCCGCGCGGCAAGGAGATATATTGCCAGACCGGAGGGGCGCCGGGGGCGGGAATCGCGCACTCCATATTTTGTTCACAAATGAATAGATCCCTCAGTCGCGTCACTGAGGTTAAAACTGAAGCATTGGCTTCTGATATTGGCGATGACCAGCTGTTTTACGAGTATTGAGACATCGGTCATCTCTGGAGCGCTACTTTACTCCAAAGGCATCAGCTATTTGTTTCCCATCGGTAAAAGGCGGGTTTTGTTCGCCAAGCGTTCTTATATATAGATAGATACGGGTTCGAACCCATGAAAGGGCGACAAAAAAGACGGCCAACCGAAGTTGACCGTCTCAACAATCTTTGGGTGGGCCGTCAGGGGTTCGAACCCTGGACCTTGGGATTAAAAGTCCCCTGCTCTGCCAGCTGAGCTAACGGCCCGCGGGTGGCATTGTACCACGGTCTGGGACTATTCCCAACTCCATTGGCCGTTCTGGAAAATCACAACTTCACGTCCATCAGGCGTAATGCCCGTAATATCGATGTCGTCCGTGCCGATCATAAAATCGACGTGCGTGCTCGAGACGTTAACGCCATGCTCCAGGAGCTCCTCCTTGGACATGTCATACCCACCCTCGATGCATTCGGGGAAACCGACACCTAGCGCGAGATGGCAGCTAGCGTTCTCGTCATAGAGCGTGTCATAGAACAGAACGCCGCTTTCGCGGATCGGAGTGTTCTTGGAAATGAGCGCGACCTCGCCCAGATGAGCGGCACCTTCATCGGTGTCAATAATGCTCGCAAGCGTTGCCTTGCCCACGCGGGCGTCGTAGTCCACCACGCGGCCGCCCTCGAACTTAATCCAAAAATCTTCGACTTTATTGCCGTGGTGGATGAGCGGCATGGCCGAGTACACGATACCGTCGGCGCGCATGCGATCGGGCGAAGTGAAGACTTCCTCGGTGGGAATGTTGGGGAAGAAGGGGTGTCCATCGGGCGTCTTGCCCTTGCCGCCGGCCCACTCGTGACCCTTCGTCATGCCAATCGTCAGATCGGTTCCATTTGCCGCGGTGTAATGCAAGTAGTCGAAACGATTGTCGTTCAGGAAACGCAGGTTCTTTTCGAATGCGGCGTCATGGAGTTCCCAGTCGCTCTCCGGGTCCTGGCCATCGGCGCGCGCGGTGTGCAGAATCGCATTCCACAGTTTATAGATTGCAACCTCATCGGCGTCTCCTGGGAACACCTCGTGCGCCCAAGCCACGACCGGAGCGCCGGCGATGCACCACGGATTGATGTTGTAATCCAGTCCACGGCGGAAAACTTTGCACTGCGTATTCCTCGCCTTTGATGCCGCGGCCGGCTTGGCTGGATCGATGCCCTTGAGGGCCGCAGGATCCGCACCTTCGATAAAGACAAAGCAGGCACCATCCTGGGCCAAGGAATCCAGCTGCATGCGCTTCCACTCGGGTGTCTGCTCAAAATAGCTTTTCTCGACATGCTCGTACGTGAGCCTCGTCACGGCATCATCGGCCCAAATGACCGTCACGTGGCCGGCGGCGGCAGCATAGGCCTCCGCGACCACCACGCGCGCAAACGGCGCGCACTCGACCGGAGACTGAACGACGACCTCCTGGCCGGGCTTGACGTTTACGCCCTTGCGGACGACCAGGCGCGCGTAGTTTTTAATCTTGGGCTCCAGGGCCTTCATGCCCTCCAGAGCCTCTTCGACCGTCAGGGCAGCTCGAATCATGTGCCACTCCATCTATCTATAGAACAGTAAAAAGGCGCGCCGCAAAAACGACGCGCCTTATATCTTAGCGATAAGTGTGAATGCAAACGCTACTTCTTCTTGGAGTCCTTTTTGTCCTCCTCGGCAGCCGCGCGCTCAATAAGAGCGTTGAGCTTGTTCTCGGACATGCCCTCGGCCTGCGCGCGGTACATGTTGCGCAAGGGACGAATACGAGCGAAGTCGTAGATAAAGTCACCTAGGATGATGACATAGGACAAAACGATGCCGACCATCTGGACAGGGCTGGACACCATGCCAGCGGGAGCGAAGTACAGCGAGGCCCAAATTGCCACGACGAGCACCATGCCAATGGCGAGCACAATCCACCAGATGCGACGGCGCTTGGTGTAGTCCTCGTCCTGCTTGAGGAGGATATTCGACACCGTATAGATGCGGTCCTCCTTGGCGCGCTGCTTGGCCTTGCGGGCGCGCTTCTCCTCTTTAGAGAGGCCCTCGAGGTTCTCGCCCTTCTCGAGCTCTTTGCGGCGTGCCTTAGACGAAGCCGGCACGATGCGAACGGAGCTCGCTGCTTGGCGGGCGGGCTTAGCAGATGCGGCAGACTTGCGCGCAACCCCGGTAACTTCGTGGGATTGCGTGCGCTTGTTCGTGGCGCTACGGGTACTCACTTATGCGTTCTCCTTCATGCTTGTGAACTGGGAGCCGGTGATGATCTGGAAGGCCTCGCGATAGCGCTCGGACGTGCCATCGATGACCTCGGCGGGCAGGTGCGGGGTCTCCCCCGTCATATCCCAGTTGGCCTTGAGCCAATTGCGGACGAATTGCTTGTCGTAGCTAGGCTGGATCTTGCCCTCCTCGTAGCTGGCAGCAGGCCAGAAACGGCTGGAGTCGGGCGTGAGGCACTCGTCGATCAGCGTGACCTTGCCATCAATAACACCAAACTCGAACTTGGTGTCGGCAATGATGATGCCACGGGTCGCGGCGTACTCGGCAGCGGCCTTGTAGATCTTGAGGGAAAGGTCACGAATCTGCGTGGCGATGTCCTCGCCCACGATCTCGCAGCAACGCTCGAACGAGATGTTCTCGTCGTGGTCACCGATCTCGGCCTTCGTGGACGGCGTGAACAACGGCTCGGGAAGCTTGGAAGCCTCGGTCAGGCCCTCAGGCAGCTGGATGCCGCAGACGGTGCCGTTCTCGTCGTAGGTCTTCTTGCCCGAACCGGTCAGATAGCCGCGGACGATGCACTCGATAGGAATCGTCTGGGCCTTCTTAACCAGCATGGCGCGGCCAGCGAGGTAGTCACGATACTCAGCAAACTCCTCGGGGAAATCCGCCGGGTCGATGGAAACGAGATGGTTGGGGACGATGTCGGCAAACTTATCGAACCAGAATGCCGAGATGCGATTGAGCACCTCTCCCTTAAACGGAATCTCGTCGGGAAGAATGAAGTCGAACGCAGAAATGCGGTCGGTGGCGACCATCAGCAGGTTTTCACCGGCATCGTAAATATCACGAACCTTGCCACGGGAATCCGGACGACGCTCCATCGTTGTCACGTGAGTCACTCCTTACCTAAATACGACAGAAATGCGGGTTCTTTCCCGCATGTTTTCGCAAACTCGGAGCGGCAGGGACGCGGCCCCTCCTTCACCGAATAGCGAAAAGCTAGTGCTCCATTGTAGTAGATGCCGCGTCTGCCGTGTGCTCGCGGGGCAGATGAATTGTAAAAGTCGTACCCTTTCCAAGCTCCGACTCCACGGATATGTAGCCATGGTGACGCTCGACAATCTGCTTGGTCACGGCGAGGCCGACGCCCAGGCCGCCAGCTTCGCGGGCGCGGCTGGCATCGGCGCGCCAAAACCGCCCGAAAATGCGCGACAGATCGTCCTTGGCAATACCGATGCCGGTATCAGAAACGGCAATGCTGACGTGCCTGCGGTCACTGAGCACCGACACCACGACCCAACCGCCCTCGGGGGTGTAGCGCATGGCGTTGCTCATGAGGTTGATAACACATTGCGTGATCATGTCGGGATCTGCCTCGACAACGTCATCGTGGCCCTGCGTCTCATCTGCAAAGCGCAAACGCAGGTCACGGTCGGCAAACAGGCGCTCCTGGCCATTCACAATCGATCGCACGAACGGAACCATGTCCACCGGTTCTAGATTGAGCGGAGCCGTGCTGTTTTCCATACGCGATAGGTCGAGCATCTGCTGCACCAGACGAGCCAGGCGACGCGTCTCGGAAGCAACGGTCTCCAAATGCTCATCGTCGGTGGGATACACGCCATCCTGCATGGCCTCGACCGTTGCGAGCATGGCCATAAGCGGCGTGCGAAGCTCGTGTGCAACGTCTGAGGTCAGGCGCTTCTCGTGTTTCATATCCTTCTCGAGCGAAGTGGCCATCTCATCGAAGGTCTCACCCAGCTGATCGATCTCGTCATCACCGCGCAGTCCCGTGCGAGCCGACAGGTCGCCGTCACGGATTTGCTTTGCGGTACTGGTGATGCGATGAATCGGCTTGGTGAGCATGCGCGACACGAGCGATCCGATAACGACCGAAATGCAGATTGCAACAACCGCGGCGAGGGCCATGGCGTTAAAGGTCTTCTCCCTAAACGCAGAGTCCGCCTTGGTGAGCAGAGCGTCGGAGCCGATGGCCCACAGCTTTACCTGTCCGACATGCTCGCCGGAAGACGTTACAATCTCGACGTTAGCAACGCTATCGGAGTCGGTTGGAGCAGACGAGACCGGGCTATGCGATGCCCTCTTGCCGCTCGTGTCGTCGGTCGTAGCCTGGTTTTCGCGTACATCGGCGGTGGCGCTTGCCGAGGGCCAGGAATCGTCATAAACGATCACGCCCTTTTTATTGACGACCTGCATGCCCAGATCGTCGGAAACCAAACTCGACGTTGCGACCGTGCGCAGTTCTCCCGCGGTCCAAGAGCCGTTTTCCTCATATGAGGTCGCCAACTTCTCGGCAGCGGAATTTGCGATTTCGACGATATTGGAGCGTGTGTAATCCGAAAAGACCGTGCCCCACACAACAGAGACAACGCCCACCAGCACCAATACTGTCATGAGCGATGTCAGAGCAAAAGCAAGTGCCATGCGCGAGGGATAGCTCATCGTTGGCCGTGAATCGGAACGAGGCGTGTTCCAACTAGCCTTGGAACCCGCCTCGCTCTCCTGCTTGTGCTTTTGTCCGATTTCAAAGCGCGCAGGTGTCATATGTGATTTCCCTATTTCTCGTCCGACTTATCGGTCTTGGCCGGAGCCTCGAAGCGATAGCCGACACCATGGACGGTGTAGAGCCACTTGGGCTTCTTGGGATCATCGCCCAGCTTGGCGCGAAGATTCTTCACGTGGCTATCGATGGTGCGCTCATAGCCCTCAAAGTCATACCCGAGCACTTTCTCGACCAGCTCCATGCGGTTATACACACGGCCGGGATGGCGGGCAAGCGTGGTGAGCAGCTTGAACTCGGAAGCCGTCAGATCGACTTCCTTGCCCTCGACCAAGATCTTGTGGCCCGAGATATCGATGACCAGATCGCCGAAGTCGAGTACCTCGACGGCGGGCTCGTCGGCCTGATGGGCACGGCGGAACAGAGCGCGAACGCGGGCGACGAGCTCGCGCGGCGAGAACGGCTTAATCAGATAGTCGTCGGCGCCGAGCTCAAGACCGATAATACGGTCCTCGATCTCGCCCTTAGCCGTCAGCATGATGATGGGGACATCCGAGGTATCGCGAATGGTGCGGCAAACGCGCTCGCCGGGAATCTTGGGGAGCATAAGGTCGAGCACGACCAGGTCGAACTGATGCTTCTCGAACTCCTCGATCGCGGACTGGCCGTCGCCGACGCCCACAACCCAGTAGCCTTCGCGCTCGAGATAGGCAGCGACGGCGTCACGGATTGCCTTCTCATCCTCGACCAGCAGAATCTTTTTTGCATCTGAAGCCATAACACGGCCCCCCTGTCTCAATTAGCTAAGAACAAGCCCATTTTAACGCACCTGAGCCCGCCGGATGCCGCTATGACGCGGCAGCTCGGCGGGCGGTACTCACAATTACAACGCGTTTATTCCCCTGTTGGCGCCTTTTTAACCCCTCTAAGCTTAAAGAGAGAATAGACGTGCAGTGACCGTCTCTGGTATACCCTGGCTGTTGCGCACCGTGGCGTACGTAAGGAATGAGTCCGATTTTCCCGCCGTAGCTGGATAATCGCCATACTCCAAAGCGCGGTCGGGCGACAGCAGCGAGCCATAGGTCTTGGCAGAGGTGTCGATCAGGAAATGCGACGCCTGTACCTTAACAAGGTATTTATTCTTCTTGCCAGCCGCACATGCGAGCGGCTCGCGGGACAGGAAGAGGTACGGCCCTCCCTCATTACCGATATATGTGCCCATATTGCCCAGGCTGCCCACGCCACTATAGGCCGCCTCGATAGAAAACACGAAGGTATCGCCCATATATACGGCCTCGAAAGGCGAGACTGACGAGGGAAGGACTAGCTGGGCACGTTTGGTGTTGTTGCCGTCGGTCAGATCGATTGCCGTTATGCCGTAGTAGACGCCCTCGTCGTTGCGGACACGCGGCGAGATGGTCAAAATGCCGTCGCTCGCGCGCGGGGCCGATGCAAAGCGGCCCGTCGATTTCCAAATTACCTCGGCCTTGGATTCATCAAGCGAGCGACGATAGCAAAACGAATCACTACTCGTTTTATTGCCGCCTGCCGAAGGCATTTTATACCAGATGACTGATGCCCCGAACGCCGTAAACAGCGGCGGATCGTAGTCCTTGCCACCTCGATCGAGCTCAACCACGTCGCCAGAGAGCGAAGCGCCCGACAGATTTTGAGCGTAGAGCTTCCACGATGAATTGGCAAAGTTCATCTCAACCCACGCGAATACGCCGTCGCCGGCACGGACATCGTAGAATGCATATCCCGTGCCCTCGATAGGATCCTCGATTAATGTGGTAAGCGAGCCATCGCCCAGGTTGAGCACACCGAGCGTGTTGGCGTGCAGTGCCGATGCGGGCGCCATCATTGCCGCGGCGTAATCGCCGTCGCAGTAGTACAGCAGCGTACCCAGAGGCAGCGTCCACGACGCCGCCGGCTCAAGATCGATGTCGACTGCCTCGTACTCATCCGTAATCGAGATGATCTTGGAATCATCCTTGATAACCTGCGGCTCGCCGGCGGCATCATCGCTGGTGCCCGTTTTTTTCGAGCATCCGGCAAGCACCGTGGCAGCGCCCGCGGCAGCCCCACCGAGTACAAAGCCGCGACGCGATATTCCGTTCTTGATGTGATCGGCGATACCCATTAGGCGATCTCGGTGCGAGCGGCCTCGATAGCGCGTGTAAGCTGGTCGGCGCAGGAGGTCTTTTTCATACCGCAGGTATTACCGGCGAGAACCTCGATTACGCGATCGGCAGGAGCGCCCTCGACCAGCTTGGAGATTGCCTTGAGATTGCCGTCGCAGCCACCGGTAAACTCAACGCCTATCACCTTGTTGCCGTCATCGGAAAGGTCAAGGTGAATATTGCGAGCACACACGCCCTGAGGCTTGTAATCAAACGAAATCATGCGATCCCCTCTCAGAATGTTATTCGAGACGACTATTATCCCCGTCTTTCCCTAAATGCAACGAGGCGCTTTGCCGGCAACACACATTACCAGCAAAGCGCCCTAAAAAGCTAACGTTATGCCCGAACCTACTCGAAGCTCAGCTGCTCCAGACGATCAAAGACCGTGTCGATACGGGTGAGGAAGTCCCATGGATCAAAGATCTCGTCGAGCTTCTCCTGGCTGACGGTGCAGCGCGGGTCGGCCTCGAGACGCTCCTTAAAGGTGGGGCCGGAGACACAATCCTGTACCTCGTGCCAGGTTGCCATGGCGTTCTCCTGCACAATGGCGTACGCGTCCTCGCGGGTGATGCCCGTATCGACGAGGGCGAGCAGCACCTTGGAGGAGAAGATGAGGCCGCGGGTCTTATTGAGGTTGGCCATCATGCGAGCGGGATACAGCTGCAGGCCGTCGATAACGCGGATGAGGCACTGGAACATGTGGTCGAGCGCGATGAAGCTATCGGCCTGGGCGACGCGCTCGGCAGAGGAGTGCGAAATGTCACGCTCGTGCCACAGGGCGACGTTGTCGAAGGCAACCTGCGCGTTGGCCTTCACGACGCGCGACAGGCCGCAGACCTTCTCCATGGTGATGGGGTTGCGCTTGTGCGGCATGGCGGAGCTGCCCTTTTGACCCTTACGGAACGGCTCCTCGGCCTCGAGTGTATCGGTCTTCTGCAGATTGCGAACCTCGGTAGCGATGCGCTCACAAGTGGCCGCGGTGGTGGCAAGAACGCCGGCGAGGTAGGCGTGATGATCGCGGCTAATAACCTGCGTGGACAGCGGGTCGTGAACCAGGCCCAGGTGCTCGCAGACATATTCCTCGACAAACGGCTCGATGGAGCTGTACGTGCCGACAGCGCCCGAGATGGCACCAAAGGCAACGTTCTTGCGGGCATCCTCAAGACGGTCCAGATCGCGCTTGAGCTCCCAAGCCCAAGAGCCAAACTTCATGCCAAAGGTCATCGGCTCGGCATGGATGCCATGAGTACGTCCGGCGCAGAGCGTGTTGCGCTCCTCGAAGGCACGGCGCTTGCAAATCTCGCCGAGTTTCTTGACGTCCTCGATGATCAGGTCGCAGGCCTGGGTGAGCTGGTAGCACAGGGCCGTGTCGCCCAGATCGGAGCTGGTCATGCCATAGTGAACCCAGCGGCTGGGCTTGGGGTCGCCCTCGGGAACATCGGCATCGATGTACTCCTTCATGTTGGTCAGGAAGGCAATGACGTCGTGGCGCGTGACTTCCTCGATCTCATCGACCTTCGCCTTCTCAAAGTTGGCATGGTCGCGGATCCACTGGGCCTCGTCTTTGGAAATACCGATCTTGCCGAGCTCCGCCTGGGCCTCGCAGGCCAAGACCTCGATTTCCTGCCAAATGGCGTACTTGTTCTCGAGGGAGAAAATGTGTCCCATCTCCGGGCGGGTATAGCGATCGATCATAGCGGCTCCTTTTTGGTTATTGGCACGTTGGTCGTAACCCAACCATTGTACCGTGCGCAGGTGCAAGTATGGGCAGCAGGCATTAACCTAACATTTTGCCGCAAGAGCGGCCATGGGGACATCCGCGTATTTGCTTCGCAAATCTGCACCGGCTTCAGGCGAGCCCCTCAGCTTCACGAAGCCGAAGGGGAAGACTTTGTTGAATTAGCCGTCCCCTTGTCTCCCGTGCCCGGTGGAGCGGGCAACGGGACGTCTGCGTATTTGCTTCGCAAATCCGCACCGGCTTCAGGCGAGCCCCTCAGCCTCACGAAGCCGCGGGGGAAGACTTTGTTGAATTGGCCGTCCCCATGTCTCCCGCACTCGATGGAGCGGGCAACGGGACATCCGCGTATTTGCTTCGCAAATCCGCACCGGCTTCAGGCGCCTGTCGGCGCCTTCGCCTGCTCGCTACAAACGCTTCGCGTTTGCTTTACGCTCGCACCCTGTCGGGTTCGAGTCCCGGCGCTTTATTGAAAAAAGCACGGCACCGTAATGGTGCCGTGCTTGTGCTTCTAGCTGGAGCGGGCAACGGGACTCGAACCCGCGAGTGTCAGCTTGGGAAGCTGATGCCTTACCACTTGGCGATGCCCGCATATGTGGGGGATAGTATAACGCGGTTGTCTTGTTCGATACAAGGGTGGCGATGCTTGTTTTAGCTGTGGAGATTCGTTTGAAAATCGCGTCAATTGTGGAGATGAGGACCTTTGGCCTCCTGTTCTCCCTATCTTCTACCTGCACTTTTGCTTGATTGTTGTATTTGAGCTCAATTTGTCAGGAAATGGGCAAGCTTTTGGTCAGGCTCCGGTACTTACCCGCATGAACCTCGGGGGTAGCCTCATCCTACGCGTCGCAGCCTCCCCGTGCGGCGCACGAGGGATAAGGAGCAGCCATGTCCAACGCACCCACGCACTCTGTCCACAGCGCAATCGCAACAGGTCCGCTGCTCCTGCTCCTCTTCCTGCTTTTCGGCTGCCTGGCACCGGGAGCCGCATTTGCCGTCGATGGCTACGACCAGCTCGGCTTCCGCACTATTAGCGATGATTGTGGGCCCTTCCTCATCGGCAAGTATGAAGCTCAAGACGCCTCGATTGCCTACTGCATGAACCAGGAGCGCCCCGGCCCCACCAAGCCGGGCGGCCCATGGCTCAACTTTGATCAAGGCTGGGTGTGGCTCGACGACGAGTTCGCGGCAATCGTTTGTCACGGATATCCTACCGCCACGTCGTTTGGCGGTTACCATCTTTCACCCGATCGTGCCCGCGCCGCAACCCAGCTTGCCGTATGGATGCTCAACGGCACTACCCATGTCGACGGTACCTACTCTTACACGACCGCTCAGGGCAAAACCAAGAGTGGGCACTTTACCACTGACAATGAAGTCGTGGCGGCGGCGCGGTGGCTCCACGACAGCGCAAAATCAGGAAGCATCAAAGCCGCTCCGCACCGCGCGCGGCGCTATCTAGGAGCCGTATCGGGCGGCAGCAAACGTCAGGACATGCTCTATGTACTGCCGGCGGTCTCTGTTTCCTTCCAAAAGCAGTCTGCAAACGCTGCCATTACCAGCGGAAACAATACTTATCAGTTTGCCGGGGCAACATTCGATGTTTTTGAGAGCGCCAGCGACGCACGTGTTGGCACCATCCAGATGGACAGCAACGGTCGGGCGCAAGCAACACTTCTGCCCAACACAGCATACTACCTAGTTGAAACGAAGGCGCCGGCCGGCTATGTCCCCCGCCACGATCGTATTGCCTTTACCACGGGGAATGACGGCGGGCGGGTCGCCATTGATGAACAGCCCGGCACCATCAATCTGCGTATCGTAAAACTCGATGCCGCGACGAATGCCGGCCCCCAGGTGGGATCTTCACTCGCAGGAGCAGAGTTCACGTGTGTGTCGCAATCAACCCCTGGATGGGCACAAATCCTCACGACCGACGAAAGCGGTCGGGCCACCCTCGCCGATGTCCCCTTAGGAACCTTTACCATCTACGAATCAAAAGCCCCCGAGGGCTACCTGCCATCCAACGACAGCTGGACCTATACCGTTGGAGCCGACCAGCTCGGCGATTCAGGCGTGGTCGAAATCGAATCTCGCGTTTCCGATATCCCCATTGCGTTTAACCTTGAGATTTCCAAATTCAAGGATTACGGCAATAGCGACCAATCCGGCCTGGAGCAGCCGGCGGAAGGTGTTGTCTTTGAGGTTGTCAGCAACAGCTCTCAGCAGGTTGTTGGCACACTGACCACAAACGTCTATGGCTTTGCCTCCACCAAAGATCAGCCCGAAGCATGGTTCGGCGCAGGCAAGCGACCCGCCGGTGTCCACGGAGCCGTCCCATACGACCGTGCCGGCTACACGGTTCGCGAGGTTCCGGAAACCGTCCCCGAGGGTTTTAAACGTGCAGGGGAATGGACCGTCGGGGCCAATCAGATTTCCAACGGCGCCGAGCTTCAATATATCGTGGACAACCACGCGCTGTCGACGCATCTCCAGATTGTAAAACGCGATGCCCAAACAGGCGCTTCTGTTCCACTAGCCGGATTCACCTTCCAACTACTCGACAGCAATCACGAATCTGTCTCACAAACTTGCTGGTATCCAACACATAACGTAATGGACACCTTTACGACTGACGCGACCGGGACCGTCACGCTGCCCGAATCGCTCGTGCCGGGCACCTATTATGTACGCGAAACCTCGGCCAAAGAGCCCTATCTTGTCGGCGAGGAGATCGAGGTAAACATACCCGCCGACATGAACCTAACGCCCGTTGCAATCGCCTCGTATTATGACCACGCCGCGACCGGAAACATCAGGATTGTTAAAACCGATGCCGTAGACGGCAGCAGGCTCGCGGGCGCCATCTTTGAGATCCGCGCCTCGGGTGATATCGTGCGCCCCGATGGTAGCATTGCCGCGATCGACGGTGAGACCGTCGCGACCGTCGCGACGGATGAAATCGGCGAAGCACGCGCAGACAACCTGCCGCTGGGATCTGGCACCGCGCGCTACGAGGTTGTCGAGACTCAAGCGCCGACCGGCTTCTTACTCGACCGGACGCCCCATATCGTAGACCTCGCTTATGCCGACCAGAAAACGCCCGTTGTAGAAGCACGGCTTAACGTATCCGACGATTACACCAAGGTTGATATCTCCAAGGTCGATGCAAGCGGTGAGCAGGAAGTGGAAGGCGCACAACTCACCTTATATGGTCCCGATAAAACCGAAATAGACTCCTGGACCTCATCCGACAAGCCGCACCGCGTCGAACATCTTGCACCCGGCACCTACTCGTTGCGCGAAATGATGTCTCCGCGGACCTATGACCTTGCCAAGGAGATAACGTTTGAAATAAAGGATACGAGAGAAGTCCAATCCGTCGCGATGAAGGATGCGCCCATCGAGATCAAAGGACAGGTCGACAAGCGTCAGGAGCTTGTCCAACCTATCGGAAAGGGTCTGCTGGCCAACGGAGATGGTAAAAATCGCGCCGCGACGCAAACTAATACGGATGGACTTTTCTCCTATACCATCGACGCTCGAAACGATTCCGCTACTTGGGTTGATGAGTTTACGATTACCGATGATCTTGAGTGCGCCAAAGACGGCACGGCGAGATTCATCTCAATCGAAACCCCCGTCGCCATCGGCGACCTCAACGGTCTGTGCAACGTGTGGTATCGCACGACGCCGTTGGACTCGACAGACGTCGATGAGCCGGCGAACGCGACACTTGACGATGGACACGAAAATCCTTGGCTTGAGTCCGACGAAGTAAAAGAGAGCCTTGGTGAGGACTGCCGCCTCGTCGATTACGACGGCTGGCGCCTCTGGAAGGCGGATGTCTCGACCACGGAATCCACCACACTCGAGGCGAAAGAACTCGACCTTGCGTCCAATACCGTCGTAACGGGCATTCGAATTGAATACGGTGCGGTAGCCGCCGACTTTGCGACTCGATGCGATGCGGATTCTTGGACCCGCGATGATCTCAAAGATGAGCACGACGACCTTGACGATGTCAAAGCAATCCTTGGCACAGACGCTCGGGGCGCAGTCGTACACATGCAGGCAACGTCGGCTTATACGCCCCAAACCGCACTCACCAACAGCGCGCGCGTCGATCTTTGCCGCAACGGTGGCGGCGATAAACTTGAGTCACATGACGAGGACAGCGTCATTCAACGCTGTACCCTACCGCAGGACCTACCGGCAACAGGATCAGTTCCCATCGCCGCTTGCATCACCGCGCTCCTGACCTCGGGTGCCGCAGCCCTATGGTTCGCTCGCCTTGGGTCGATCCCAAAGAAGCGCTAGCGCGATGAAAAAGCGGGCGAGCCAGTCCCCTGGCTCGCCCGCTTTCAATCATTTAAATCGCCGCATCTACTCTGCAGACGAAGATCCACCATCAACGATTGCCTGCTCGGACTCAGGAATCCCATCGGCACCCGTACTCTGTTCTTGCTCCACCTCTTCGCTGATTGCGGAGGCGGGGGTCGAGCCCTTTGCACCCACGATGTAGGCAGCCCCAAATCCTAACGCAATGGCAATCAAGGTCAAAATCACGTAGACAGGCCAATGGCGCTTAATATACGAAAACACGTTGACTCCTTAGAGCTCCGTCTACGAACGGCGGATAACCTCGGTCACGACCTCGGATACCGTAGCAATGTTCGTCGGGTTGACATTGTGGGGCAGGTCGTCCTCGGTACGAGCGCAAGCCAGACGCGTGCCGTCCACGCCGGCGATGGTAAGGGCTCGGCGGCTCGCCTCGAGCGCAGCATAGGCATCGGTCTTGGCATAGGGCATCTCGAGCGCGCCACAATCGACATGGAACGACTTGCAGACCTTGCTGACCAGGTTCATGATGCGGCGATCGCCCTTGAGCAGTTGTTGTTCGCCCTCGACCGTCACCACCGAAAGCCTACCGGCGCCGACGGATTCAAGATTGATAAAGAATACGCCGCGGAGCTTATCGCGATGCGAAGCCAAGAAGGCCTTCATGCCAGCGCCATCACAATCCGAGGCGCCCGTTGCCACAAACCAGATATCGTGACCGAGCAGCTCATCATCGCCCATAGAGGCGACAGCCGAGAGCATATCTTCGGAAGAAGCGCCATCGGAAGACGTAGCGCCACCCTTCCAGCCATCGTTATCGTCCTCGAAGTTATCCCACGAACCGATACCGCGACCGGACTTCTTGGCATCGTAATCGTCTTCGACGCCCAGCCAGTCACTCATGCTGTCCTGCTCGTTTTTCTTTTTACGGCCGAACAGGCCACCCAGGCCGCGCTTACGAGACTTGGGTGCCGCCGGGGCGGGAGCCGAAATGGTCTCGATCGGCTGTGCGCCCGACGCAACGGGCATAGGAGGCGCAACGGGTGCCGATGTGGGTTCGGGGCCCTGGGCAGTAGCAAAGGGATCGTTGACCTGTGCGGAGGGGTCGGGAAGGTCGAACAGCGACGTGCGAGACGCAACGTTTGCCTGCTTCATAGACGGCAGCGACGGATCGGGGACCGAAGCCAGCGGAGACGAGGAAGGTGCAGGCGACGGTGCCGACGCCGGATCGGGAACATTCATCTGCGGGCGCGGCGATGCCTGGGAGGAAATCTGGGCCATAAGGGAATCGACCGTTTCGTCCTGGGTGGGAGCGACATTGGCAACCGTGGCACCGGAACCACTCGGGGTCGGCATGGTGAAAATCTGCGTGGAATAAGGCCTCGACTCATCCGTCTCGGGAGTCTCGGAAACCGCAGGCACTTCCTCCTGCTCGACCTCGGTCGAATCATCTTGCTCGGCTGCCGCGTATTGCTCTTCGTCAGAGTTGGCCTCGACGGGCTCGTCCTCGGCGGCATCTTGGATTTCGGCAGCATCAACAGGCTCGTCATCGTCTGCCGCGTCGCCCTGCTCATCGGAAACAGGAAGGGGCTCGGCAATCGCGGTGCCCTGTTTTTCAAACGTTATCGTGGAATCGAACTGCGCGGCATCAAACGACATGGTGCTATCGACGTGCTGCTGAGCCTCGAAAGACGTCGTCGCTTCAACAACATCCGCGGACGCCGGTTGCTGGGACTCAAAGGACGTTGTAGCTTCGGCGGCTTCGACGGGCGCGGACTGCATAGCCTCGTTCTGCTCGAACTCTTGCGCCGCGAGCTCACGTGCCGCCTCGGCTGCCTGCTGCTGAGCGATAGCCTCCTGCTCGGCAGCCTCGCGTGCGGCAGCGCGCTTCTCCTCGAAATCGTCGACAAATTTCTTGCCCTTTGCAAACGCACCCTTAAAGAAGTTGGAAGCGCTGGCGCCAATCGACGAGAACGCGGATGCAATGTCGGCATGGGGCGTTGCCGCGGGAATCTCGGCCGAGAAATCAGTATCGCTCTCGTAAGACACGCGCCTCGGCTGTTCAACGTAATCGTCGTCAGACTCGTCCGCAACGTCTTGCGCCGGCGCGGCGGGAGCCAAAATGTCCAGTCCTGCCGCGGGATCGATCGCGGACACCGCCTCGGGCTCGGCAACGGCAGCGGCAACCGCGGCAGACTCATCATCCACGGTGACAGCGGGCGCAGGTGCAGCCACGACGGGGGCAGGCTCGGGCTCAAACGTCGGCTCCTCGCCCTCCTCGTAATCGAGCGTGCAGGACTCGGGAAGCATTCCGAGCGCACGGATGGCATCCGAACCAAAGCGGATGTTGCCGGCGGCATTGCGATAGAGCTTGGGCTCGGGCTCGGCCGCGACAGGCTCCTCCACCGGCTCGGCAGCGGAAACCTCGTCATTGAACTCTTCGGCCTGGACAGCCTGATTCTGATCCTCGGGCACAATGGCGCCAATCAGCGTCTCGTCGGCAGACGCACCCTCAAAGCCCTCGATCTGCTCGTCGAAAGCCTCGCCCTGTTCGGGCTCGGTTTGAGCGTCGGGAGCAATCGGCTGACCGAACTCGTCCTCAGCGTAGGTAGGCTCTTCATACTCGATGGTGTTACCGTAGTCGTTTTGCTGCTGGGCCGCGGCATACTCCGCCGCTGCGCGCGCCATTTCCTCGGCACGACGCTTCCGCTCCCCAAAATAGGTATCGAACGGAACATCGTCGGGAAACTCGTTTTCGCCCTGGAAGGGAGCAACGTTGTCCATAACGCCGAGCATAGCGGCGACAGAGGACTTGTTGCACACCGCGCCGGACGTATAGGGAAGAATATGGCGGTTAGAGATGATGTTTGCCGCGTTGGCAAGTGCAACGAGGGAAGCGAGGATCGCGACAATCCACAGCAGAACCTTGAGCGCGCCGGGGAGCGGCAGGATACGCAGGATGGCAACGGCAGCGGGGGCAACCGTGGCAACGGGCAACAGCTTGGCGATGAGCGCACGATACGAAGCATAGGGCTCGCGGGCGAGCAGCTCAGCACGGGGAGAGTCGTAGTGTGCGACAACGACCACCGGGCGGTTGCGCGGAGACGCGAGCGGGCCCGAGGCCTTGTGGTAGGCGATGACATTTTGGCTCACGCCCGTCTTGCCCAGGCGCGAAACCACGGGGTGCCCTGTGCGTTCGAGCACGTAAAGAACGGCGCCGACAATGGCCAGCAAGGTGCCGACCAAGCCGATACCGCCACCGATGCCCATCAGCAGGGCACCGGCAAACGCAAGAATACCGGTAACGGCAAATGCCAACCTACTGGGCGCCGGGGCATTGAACTCCTGAACCTCGGGATCAAAGCCGTGGTTGCGGAAGATCTGAGCGATATCCTCGGCCGCCAAGCGCTCTTCTTCGCTGCATGCCGGCGTAATGCCGGTGTTCTGCAGCAGGTGGTTAATATAGTTCTGGGTGTTCGCCATGTGCGCTCCACATCCATAATCCGACAAATAGGCCCAATGCATGCACATTAGAACCGTATATAGTCGAAAGTATACCCCGAGCGAGCGCAAACGACCGAATTCGGGCCATCTTAACGCCCCGAGCGGACAAGGATATAGCCTAATCTCCATATCGGACTAAAATCATGGCAGCAAACCACCTTCTCATGCGAGGACTCTATGACGGCAAGCGACACGACCGCGACAATTAAAAAGGGAAGTTCGGAGCCCAGTTTCGATAAAACGGCTCAGCGCATCCTCAATCTTTTCTTTGTGCTCAACAGCTCCCCCGAACCGCTGACGACCGAGCAGATCGTCTTGGATTCCGACCTGGGATATGGCTCCGGCAACATCGACTCGGATAAGCGCAAGTTTCGGCGCGATCGTGACAAACTGCTCGAGCGTGGCATCTTAATCAAGGAGGTTCGCCCCGCCGGTGCGCAGGAGACCGAGGAAAGCTCGTGGACAATCGACCGCGAGCACACCTTTGCAGCAGGCGGCCTCATCACCGCAGACGACGCCGATATCCTGCTCAACGCCATCGACCAGACACTAGCGGCCGGCTCATCCACTTTTGCCGCACCGCTTGCCGATATTCGCTCCAAGATTGCCTATCTCACCGGTAGGACGACGGTGGACGAAGCACCAATCCGCCGCTCTCCCACCGTCGATGCGGTATGGAGCGCCTTTGCCGAGCGATGCGCGCTGCGATTTTTATATCAGAACGGACGCGGCGAGCAGAAAGAACGTACCGTCTGCGTCTACGGCATGTTCGAACGCGAGGGCGTGGCGTACTTCTGCGGCCTCGACAATGTCACCGACGGCATCAGGACATTCCGCTGCGACCGTATCGTTCGCGCTTGGCGTCCTTCGAAGGCCTACGCCATCCCTGCGGACTTCAATCTCAACGACTATCTGTTCTTTGAATTCGATTTTGCCGACCGACCGCCCGTTGCAGCCACGTTCTCGTTCGCCCCTCAGACGCAGATCGATATGATCAACGGCCTCACGCGCGGGCGAGGTGAGCTCGCACACACCGATGCGGGATGGACCTGGACCGTTGACGTGCGTGACCTTGAAGCCGCCGCCTCATTTTGCATGGCCCACGCCGTGGACGGCATGAGGCCCGTGGCCCCCAAATCGCTCAAGCAGGCGTGGAACCTCCTCATTGAAAGGACGGTGCACGAGCATGCCCGTGCGTAAACTCACCAGCGAGCAGAGACTCTCGCGCGCCATCGACATCATGGAGGCCCTCTACGCCGCCGGCGAGAGCGGCATGACACGAGCCGAGATTTGCAGCCGCTTTGACATCACAGGGGTGTCGCTCGACGAGATTCTCGAGATCGTCTCGACGCTCGCGGACCGAGAATCGGGCGCGCGCATCATCTGCGAATGCCGCGGCGAGCGTGTGGTCCTCACCGGCGACGCCGGGCGTGTTCTACCGTTGCGCCTGAGTGCCGCCGAGGGCGCTGTGCTCAACCATGAACTTGAATCGTTGGGGATCGAGCCGCAGACGGCAGCTCGGATTCGACATGCCCTTCTACCCGAAGAGCTCGGCTATAACCAGCGCGTCTTTGACACCGTCAACCACGGATCGCACTGGCAGCAGCTGAGCTGCGCCATTCAGGACGGCGTTCGCTGCCGCATCTCGTATCGCTCGATGGACGATGCACGGCCACGCGAGCGTCTGGTCGACCCCTTGCGCATTACGGCAAACGGCGACCAAACATACCTGATTGCCTGGGACATCGCAGTCGATGAGCAGCGCACCTATCGCATGGATAAAATCGAGGGACTCGCCTTGACGGAAGACTCCGTCGCGCCTCACGCACCGGACGTCGCATCCCTCCACGATTCCCTTGCCCGGACGCAGCGTAGCGCAAAGCTCTTGATGCCATTCGATATGGCGGAGCATCTGGACTGGGCCGGCATCACCCTAATCGAGCGCAGCGGGGCAGACACGGCAACGGTAACCGTGCATTACGGCTCCGAGCGTTGGCTACTGAGCCAGATAATCGCAGCGGGCGGAGCCATCCGCATCTTGGATGACCCCGCCCTGTCAAAGCGTCTGTGCGATATGGCAAAAACCCTCGTCTGTCCGCTTTAGCGACGCCGCTCGTGGCGTGCGCGCCACAGTTGCAGATAGTGCCCGATCTGCGCCGATTCGATGCGCTGGTAGGAGCTCGTGGGCAGCGACGTTAAGAACTTCTTTCCGTAGCCCTTCGTCACCAGGCGCGGGTCGGCCAGAATCAGCACGCCGCAATCGGTCGACGAGCGGATAAGGCGGCCGGCCGCCTGCTTGACCTCGAGCACCGCCTCGGGCAGCGAATAGCGCGCCCAAGCGCGGTCTTCGCGCAGGTTGCGCTCGCACGAGAGCGGGTCCGTGGGACTCGAGAACGGCAGCTTGGGAATGATGACGCAGCGCAGCGTCTCGCCGCTGGCGTCGAATCCCTCCCAGAAGGCCTTAAGAGCAAAAAGCGACGAGGTCGGCTCGTTGATAAACCGGTCGCGCAGGCGACGAGGAGATGAGTTGCGCTGCTGGCAGTTGAGCTCCAGACCCGCACGGGCCATTTTGGGCTCAACGCGGGCGTACAGGTCTTCCATGTCGCGCCGATTGGTGAACAGCGTGAGCACCGATCCGCCCATGGCAAGATGGGCGTCGACCAGCACGCGCTCGAGCGCCGTAAGATAGCTCTCACGATCGCGCGGATCCGGGATATCGCCCGCAACGACTACAGCCATGTTCGAATCGAAGTCGTAGCTCGAGTCCAAGTGCAACGATGAGGATGTTGAAGCACCGATGCGATCGAGGCCAACCGCGTGGTTAAAGTGTTCAAAGCTTTTGGACACCGTCATGGTCGCCGAAGCAAAGATAGCCGTGTGAACCTCGGGCAGCCACTCGGTTGCCAAGGCCTCGCCAATGTCGATGCGCTCTGCGGTCATTGACTCTCCGCCGGCACGCAACCTGCGATTGACCTGCAGCGAATACACGTAGTGTTCATCGGTGCCATCAATGATGAGTTTGAGGTTCTCGGCCAGCTCGTGCAGGCGGCGCGAGATATCACCCAGGTCGACAACAACCTCGGGCTTGTCGGCGGCGACGGCTTGCACCAGCGCGTCGACGCTCTTGTCAGCTTGTTCCAATGCGTCGATGGCAGCGTAGGCCGACTGTAAGAAATCATGCCAGTCGTCAGATTCGCGCAGCTCGGGGCCAATCCATAGATTGGCATTGTCATAACCCCCACGGGCACGGCGGCCGAGCTCGCGAACGCCATCGAACACGTCGGCGATTGCCATGCTCGCGCGCGCAACCGTCGACGTCGCCTTTGCAGTAAGGCCCAGATAGAGCGTAGAGCCCTCGGAGGTTGCCAAATCACGGGAAACCTGGCTTAGCGCGCCGGTGCTCGAGCCGCCCAAGCGCTCAAACAGAACGCGTGACTCGTCCGCCGACACCACGCGCGCCCACTGGCGGCGCGCCTCGCGCTCGATGGAATGGGCCTCGTCGATTACCCAATGACGAATCGGAGGTAAAATCCTGCCCTCGGCCGCAACATTGCGGAACAGCAGGGAATGGTTGGTGACCACCACGTCGGCATGCGCCGCACGACGGCGAGCGCCGTGGACCAAGCATTTATCAGGGAAAAACGGGCAGAGGCGACGAGCACACTCGCGCGAGGCCGTTGTAAAGTCGGGGCGGTTGACGCTGCGCCACCGAATGCCAAGTGAGTCGAGGTCGCCATCGGCTGATTGGCAGACGTACGCCATAATGACCGCGACCGCCGTGAGCGTGTCCGCCGGATCGCGCTTGGTGGTAATCTCGACCTGGCTTCGGCTCATGCGCTCAAGCTTGCGCAGGCACGGATAGTGGTCATACCCCTTGAGAGCGCAAAATGACAGACCACCGTCCAGCTGCTCGGCAAGTTTTGGCAGCTCATGGTACATGAGCTGGTCGGCAAGATTGTTCGATTTGGTCGCAATACCAACCGTGATGTTGTTACGGCGCGCTGCCTCGGCAAAAGGTACCAGATAGGCCATCGATTTGCCGACACCTGTGCCCGCCTCAATTACACGATGAGTGCCCGTGACCAGCGCATCGCGGACCTCGAGCGCCATCGCGATCTGCTCATCACGCGGCTCGTAGGTGGGGTACATGCGATTGACCAGGCCGCCTGGCGCATAGTCTGCCTCAATCTCCTCACGACTCGGCATCTTGAGGACCGGCAGTTCGTCGGCGTCCACCCGATCGTCGGCACGATCGGCCTTGAGAACGTCAGCACGAGCGGCGCTGAGAGAGAAGATAGAACCAGGGTTCTGCCCTGCCAAGAATGAGAAGATAGGACGATAGGACCAAGGCACATCCGGATGCATGTCGGCTAGGCGCGCCATGAGGCCCTGGGGCAAGTCGGTGAGCGCCACGAGCAACACGCGCCATACGCCACACAGGGCGTCGACGTCGGCATTGGCACGGTGTGATACCGAGTCACAGCCAAACAGATCGGCCATAAAAGACAACTTGTGCGAGGCCAGGCGAGGAAGCGCGATGCGCGACAGCGCCAGCGAATCGATCCAAATATCGCTCACGTTGACACCGCCTTTGACCGACTCGATAAACGAGCGGTCGAACGTGGCGTTATGTGCGATCACCGGGCAACCACCGACAAAATCGGCGAGAGCGGCGACGGCCTCAACGGCCGACGGGGCATCTGCCACATCGGCATTTGTAATGCTCGTGAGCTCGGTAATCTCGGCGGGAATCAGCTGTTTGGGATGCACGAAGGTATCGAAGCGGTCGACGATCTCGCGGCCCGAAAGACGGGCCGCCGAGATCTCAATCAGCTCGTTGTCCTGCACCAAAAGACCTGTGGTCTCGGTATCGAGGACAATCACATCTTCCTCGATAAGGCCGAAGGACTGCGTTTTGGCGCGTTCGGCAAGCGTGGCATAGGAGTCGATGACAAACCGCGGCGTTCCTGACGAAACCGCGTCCTCGATTAGCATGCAATACCCGCTCGACGAAGGCCCATACGGATCAGGCTGTCACAGACCTGCGGGAACGTCATGTCGTCGGTGTGGCGGATCTCATCCGGATACAGCGACGTATCGGTCATGCCGGGAATGGTATTGGTCTCGAGGATAACGGGGCCGTCCTCACTCACAATAAAATCGCTGCGCGAGATACCCAGGCAACCGAGGGCCTTGTGAGCGGCGCAGGCAAGCTCCTGAGCGCGAGCGTAATTCTCGGGTGAAATCTGCGCCGGAATGCGATGGATGTCCGTAGGGTCGACATACTTCACGTCCAGATCGTAGAACTCGCAGTCCTCGGGCTTACGAATCTCGACAATCGGCAGGGCGCGCACGTCATCTTCGCCGTATACGCCGACGGTGATCTCGGTACCCTCGATGCACTTCTCGACCAGCACTTTGTCGCCGTACTCAAACGCCTTGGCGATTGCCGCGGGCAGCTCGGAGGGCTCATGAACCAGGGAAATGCCATAGCTGGAACCGTTGACGGCCGGCTTCACAAAGCAGCGCTCGCCACAAACCTCGACGATATGATCGATATCGACTTCATCGCCCACCTCGAGTGCGAGGCCGGGGGCAATGGGAATGCCCGCCTTGGCGTACAGGAGCTTAGAGACCTCCTTGTCGGCACCGCAGGCGCTGGCAAGCACGCCCGAGGCCGTGTAGGGGATACCCAGGGTCTCCATGGCACCCTGCATGGCGCCATCCTCACCGCCGGCGCCGTGCATGGCGATGAATGCCACGTCAAAGCCGCCGGTCGCCATGGTTACCATAAAATCATCGGCAGCCGTGTCGAGCAGCTCCACCGAAGTGTAGCCGGCCTCCTTCAAGGCAACCACGACGTTCTTTCCCGAATTGAGCGAGATCTCGCGCTCAGCGGAATGACCGCCCGCCAAGACCGCTACGTGCATGTTCTCTAGGCTTTTACCCGGCATGGGCAGACTCCTCCTCTATAATTTCTGCAGCTGATACCATATTGTAGCGATACCCTCTACGTTTCCCCAAAATCGAAAGGCTTCCATGAATCCCAGGACTAAATCTCAGGACATTCGCGACTTGAGCCAAAACGATATTCGCGAGCTCGTGGCCGAGCTTGGCCAGCCCGCCTTCCGCGCGAAGCAGCTCATCGAATGGGTCTTTGAGAAGAACGTTTGTTCGTTTGACGATATGACCAACCTTCCCAAGGCTTTCCGCGAGCAGCTTAAAGAGGCTTTTGCCTTTGATACGCCCACTGAACTCACCAAGCAAGTTTCCAAAGATGGCTCGCGCAAGTATCTGCTCGAGTACCACGACGGCGTTTCCGTCGAGACTGTCGGCATGCCCCGTCGTAACAAGCTTTCCGTCTGCGTTTCCACCCAGGCAGGATGCGGCATGGGCTGTGCCTTTTGCGCTACCGGTCTCAACGGTCTCAAGCGCTCTCTGACCGCTCAAGAGATCGTCGACCAGGTACTTCATGTATCCAACGACTTTGGCGAGCGCGCCACGAGCGTTGTCTTCATGGGCCAGGGCGAGCCGTTTGCCAACTACGACGAGGTTCTCAAGGCGCTGCGAATCCTCAACGACCCCGATGGCATCGGCATCGGTGCTCGTCACCTCACCGTCTCCACCAGTGGTGTTATTCCCGGTATTCGCAAATTTGCCGACATCCCCGAGCAGTTCACGCTTGCCGTTTCCCTGCATTCCGCCATCCAGTCGACGCGCAACAAGCTCATGCCGGGCGTTAAGAAGTACACGCTGCTTCGACTTCATGAGGCTCTTCAGCTCTACACCGAAAAGACCGGCCGCCGCCCAACCTACGAGTACACCATGATTGAGGGCGTCAACGACACGAACCCCGAGATGCAGGCGCTCTGCGACTTCTGCGAGGGCACGCTGTGCCACGTCAACCTGATTCAGCTTAACGATATCGAGGGCAGCCCGCTCAAGCCGTCGCCGATTCATAAGGTTGAGGATCTTCAGCGTCGCCTTGAGTCCCGTGGCATCGAGACAACGATTCGTAACTCCCGTGGTAACGATATTGACGCCGCTTGCGGACAGCTGAAGCAGCGCTTCAAAGTTCAGAAAAAAGCATAGGGGAGTCGCACCCCAAAACGTTTCATGTGAAACATCGAACGACCCCGGTTGCAGGATATGCAACCGGGGTCGTTTCATTTATTGACGTTAATTTTGAATCAGCTGCTACTGCTCCCATTTTTACGGCCAAAATAAGGGGTCCTTGTCTCGTGAATCAGACAAGGACCCATCACAATATGCTAAGTAATTGTTAGGTACCTAATAGCCTACATTTTCCCATTGGTTGCTAACCCAACCTTGATTAATCTTTGGATTCTTTGTTACTTGAGCTGTACGCATGGCAACATCTTCTGTCATAACATCCATTTTCTTCTTGGATGTATCGATAATATCTTGCGCACTGCGAAGCAAACGACCTCGAAGTTCATCGTCTGTCGCGATCTTATAGCCAGCAAAGGCACCAGCCGCGACAGTCGTCGCCAATGCAATCACAGTTAAAATTCTATTCCTCATCTTGGCCTCCTTGATCAAACTGAATCATTTCGCCAAGAATACGAGAGAGCTCTTCCTCGTCTTTAAACTCAATCTCAATCTTATTCTTTCCACGCGAGCTCTTCACACGCACGTTGGTATTAAAAACCTGACGAAGCACGCGGGCTGCCTTTTTAAAAGACTGAGGGGTTGCAGGCCTCGGCGTCTTAGGTGTCTCTCCGGCAGAAAACAACGGAGCAAGATTTTCTGTCGCTCTTACAGAAAGGCCCTCTGCAACAACCTTCTCTGCAAGTCGAATTCGAGCATCCTCATAGGGAACTGCAAGAATCGCACGTGCATGACCAGCAGTAAGTTTACCCTCAAAAATCATCTGCTGAACTACTTCGGGGAGATCGAGAAGACGCAGTGAGTTTGTAATTGCAGAGCGTGACTTGCTTACTGCCTTCGACAATGCCTCCTGGGTCATACCGCTGGCATCGATGAGCTGTCGATAGCCCTTAGCCTCTTCGACGGGATTCAGATCTGAACGTTGAAGGTTTTCGATAAGAGCAAGAGCCAGCATCTCTTCATCATTTACCTCTTTAATGATGACTGGCAATTCTTCAAGGCCAGCAAGCTTTGACGCCTGGTAACGACGCTCACCAGCGATGATCTCATAGCCGTTTCCATGCTTGCGAACCAAAAGCGGCTGCAAAACGCCATGTTCTTGGATTGACTCGCTCAACTCGCGAAGTTCAGTTTCGTTAAAGTGAATTCGCGGCTGATTAGGGTTGGGAACGATATCCTCAATAGGTAGTTTTGTTTCAGATGCAGCATTAGAAGCCGATGCAGCCGAACCGCCGGTCTCATACTCGGCCTCTGAAACCAAAGCATTCAGTCCACGTCCCAATCCGCCACGTTTCTTTACACTAGGCACGCTTGATCACCTCTTTTGCAAGGTTCATATATGCTTTTGCACCCTTATTTTGAGGTGCATAGGTAATTACTGGTTCTCCAAAAGACGGAGCTTCGGAGATTTTAACCGTACGGGGGATTAGCGTCTTAAACGCCTTATCACCAAAGTACGATTGAACCTCCTCAACAACCTGATTCGATAGTGAAGTACGCGAGTCATACATGGTCATAAGCACACCATAGGTGTCCAAGCCCTTGTTCAGCCTTGATTTGACCATCTTCATTGACTCAAGCAGCTTCGTAACGCCCTCGAGTGCGTAATATTCGCACTGGATCGGAATCAAAACGCTGTCTGCTGCGGTCAAAGCGTTGATAGTAAGCAGGCCGAGCGAAGGAGGACAGTCAATGAAAATAAAATCGAACTCGTCCTGAATCGGCTCAAGCAAATCTTTGAGGCGGGTTTCACGTGCAATTGCGCTTACGAGCTCAATTTCGGCGCCTGCAAGCTGAATTGTAGCTGGAATTACGAATACCTTTTTGCAATTTGTATCAAGAACAAGTGATTCTGCCGGCACATCATTCAACAATGCATCATAGATGCAGTGATCAAGGTCTTCTTTTTCAATTCCGAATCCACTGGTGCTGTTTCCCTGCGGATCAAAATCGACAATCAGTGTCTTACGACCCTGCTCACCCAGTGCTGCTGCAAGGTTTACAGCCGTCGTTGACTTACCGACGCCACCTTTTTGATTGATGATTGCAATGATACGCGTGTCTTTTACGCTCTTTGAACGCTTAACGTCGCGAAATCCCACGGTCCCTCCTGGTGTGTATTAAAGCTGTCAAACGGAGGATGTTTCACGTGAAACATTCCGAATCGATATCAACCGTCATGTTTCACGTGAAACACTGCAAGTTGTTAGTATCCATTATGTTTCACGTGAAACATCTAAGCAAGCGGATTCTTCTTTGCCACGCCATTTGCACGAGGCAATGAAACGGATGCTGGATGACTCTTCTTAAGAACAATGAACTCCCTGTGACCCAAGCCTTCAGGCAAATCAATTGCGTCATTCAGAAGCAAAGTGAAGCCGCAAATCTTAGCTGCTGACATGCCGGAAGCAAGCTCCTCATCCGAAGGATTGCCCTTGGTTATAACAAATAGCCCTCCATCCTTCAGATACGGAGCCGCATACTCAACAAGAATCGGTAGAGGGGCCAGCGCGCGGGCGGTTACGACAGAGAACTGCTTCTTATGGCTTCGAGCATATTCTTCAAGGCGATCATGGACTGCATGACCATATTTCAATCCGAGAGCATGAACAAAAGAATTGACAGCATCAACCTTTTTGCCAACAGAGTCAATATAAGTAGCTTTACGATGCGTGGTTATCGTTAATGGAATACCAGGGAAGCCTGCGCCTGTTCCCATATCGAGCAAAGCTCCATCAGGAGCCTTATTGACATAAGGAAGCAAAACAAGTGAGTCGAGGATATGAAGTACCGCAGCATCTTCAACTTTAAGAATACGAGTGAGATTGGTTGTCTTATTTGTTTCCAGAACCAAATCCAAATGCTGGATACATTTCCTCAGCTCGGCATCAGTTATGCTCAAGGAATACTCTTTGCAATAGGAAGTTAGACGGCTGAGCATCTCGTCAGCCTGCTGATCTGTAAGTACAAACAACAGAAGCTCCTTTCTGACAAAAATCAGTGTATCGAGAACTTTTGACAAAAAAAGGGGACGTGGAAACCACGCCCCCTTAGCATAAGCTCGAGTAGATTATCGAGCAACAATCACCACATGGCGATCAGGGTCAGAACCCTCAGAATGGGTATCGACAGCATCATTGCCACGAAGTGCAATATGAACCAGTCGGCGCTCATAGGCATTCATGGGCGGAAGCGAAACACTCTTATGAGTGCGAATGGCACGCTCGGCAGCAGACTGAGCCATGGAGGCAACCTTGTCCTGACGGCGGCTCTTGTATCCCTCGACGTCCACTACAACCGGATACCTAAAGCCAAGTTTGCGGCTCACCAGCAAAGAGAACATAACCTGAAGGGCATCAAGGGTGCGACCATGACGGCCAATGAGAACAGCAAGGTCGGGAGCCGTTACATCCAAAATCAGCTCACCTTCGTCGCCCTCATACTCATCGATAGGAGAGTTGGCGGCATCGAAGTGCGAAAGGATGGAACGCAGGATGGAAATAGCAACATCGGCAATGGTGTCGAGCTCCTCATCGGTCAGCTCTTCACCAGCCTTGTAGCGCTGTGCAATCTCGGGATAATCGCCCGCGACCTGCGGGGCAACCTCCTCAAGCATATCCTCGATGATCTCTTCAGACATAACGTACTCCAAAAGTTAGGTACCTAAATAAGATTGATATCCCACTACTTCTTCTTGTGCGGGCGCGGCTTCTTCTCTCGACGAGTGACCTCAACCTGCAGCGGAGCGTTCTTAAGACGCTCCTCCTCATCGGCCTTCGCCTTGTCGATGACCTTCTGCGTCACAAAAATCTGCTGGATAACCTGCCAAGCAGACGAGACGTCGTAGTACAGCAGAACACCAACGGGAAGGCTCCAGCCCATCCAAAGCATCATGACCGTCATGACAACGGCCATCATACGCATGCTCTGAGCCTGCTGGCCGGTCTGGTTGCGCGACATATAGAGCTGCGGAATCAGGGTCAGGACGGCGAACAGGATCAGGCAAACCAGCGCAGGCAGTGCAACCATAAAGCCATCGGCAAAGGAAGCACTCGGCGTGGTGGTCAGGTCGGGCAGGATGTTGAAGAACGAGAACGTGCCGTCGTTAAAGTACTGCGGCAGGTTGCGCAGCAATGTAAACAGGGCGAACAGGATAGGCATCTGAATCAGCAGCGGCAGACAGCCAGCCATGGGGTTGAACTTGTTCTCGCTGTAGAACTTCTGCATCTCCTCGGCCTGACGCTGGGGATCGTCGGCATAGCGCTCCTGGATCTCGAGCATCTTGGGCTGCAGCACCTGCATGCGAGCCGTCGACTTGGTCGACTTGAGCATGAGCGGCGTCAGCAGCAGACGGATGATGACCACCAGGATGATGATGGACAGGCCCCAGTCGACCGCAAAGGTCTGGATGAGCTTGAGCAGCTCGAAAAGGATGTTAACGATCCAATCCCACATGTAAGTTTTCCTCCGATAGCGAGTGCCCGCTAGGGCACAGGGTCATAACCGCCGACGTGCAGGGGATTGCAACGAGCGATGCGCCTCACGGCAAGCCAGCAGCCTCTCAAAACACCGTGCTTCTCAATCGCCTGGATGGCGTATTGCGAGCACGTTGGGTAATAAATGCAGGCGTCAGGCAATAAGGGCGAAATAACCTGTTGATATATGCGAATAGGAGCGATGGCAACACGTCGCAAAACGTGATTGCTCATCGCTCCTCCCCGGCAACGCCGGCGCGCTTCATAAGCGAACGCAACGCCTTGTCCATCTCCTGCGGCGAGGAAACCCTCGTCTTGGGAGTTGCAAACAAGATGATGTCATAACCCGCAACGGGAAATCCGCAGCTGCGGGCGGCCTCGCGCATCACACGCTTAGATCGGTTGCGCACGACGGCGCAACCGAGTCGCTTAGCACCAACGAAGGCGACCCTTCCGGAGTCGCCTTCGCCAACCGATTCACATATGGTCATTCGAATCAGAGGGTGATTGAAACGACGCCCCTGACTGAACACATGCTCGAAATCTTGCCGAGACTTAATAGTCTTCATGCGAGATGTGTGTATCGCTGCTAGACAGTGAGACGCTTGCGGCCCTTGGCGCGACGACGGGCGAGCACGGCACGACCACCCTTAGTGGCCATACGGGCACGGAAGCCATGGGTCTTGGCACGCTTACGCTTATTAGGCTGATACGTACGCTTCATCTTAAGTTCCTCCTGCTGCATTTCGAGTGTCCGCGGGGACGCGGACGCAGATATAGACACGTGAGCTTGAAGATTGTAGGGAAATCAATGTTCAAATGTCAAGAAATCAAAGGTAAAAGGTTGCGCAGTTCACACGGTTCCCCCATAAGCACAACCGAAATTTGCGCCTCATGGCAACCTTTCACGATATTTCATCGAGTTTTCAACAGGTCATGTTGGCAATGTTGAGAACTTTTCGCCCGTTTTCCAGAGTTTTCAACAAGTTTTGAAAAGTTGTCGAAAGATGAGAAACGTTGCACGGTGAGCTACTATTTGTTCGAAACCTTTTGAAAGATTGCGAGCGGCATGTCTGACGACTTTTACACCATGGTCGATTCCGGAGACCCGGCACCCGACAACGAGCACATCACCGGCGTGCGCGAAGAGCGTGCGGAAGGCGAGCAGACGACCACGCAGGCGCCAAAAGCCATGTACGCCGCGCGCATCGCCGTCTATGACGACATGCTGTCGACACCGCGGGTGATCGTCATTGATCCGCAAGATGTCCGCACGTATTTGGAAGAGACGACCAACACCGTCTACCAGTGCATGAAAGAACAAGGTGGCCATATCTCGCTCATGGTCATCCGCGAGATTGTCGAAAACTTTATCCACGCACACTTTGCCGAGCCCATCATCTCGATTCTGGACGGCGGAGACACCATCCGCTTTGCTGACCAAGGACCCGGCATCGACGACAAGGAACGTGCTTTCGACTTTGGCGTTACCAGCGCAAACAGCAAGATGAAGCGCTATATCCGTGGAACCGGAGCAGGGTTTCCCATGGTGCAGGAGTATTTGGAAAACGCCGGCGGTGCCGTATCCATCGAGGACAACATGGGCAACGGCACCGTGGTTACGGTAAGCCTGAACCCTAAACGCGTGCAGGAAATCGAGCGTGCCGGCGGGCGCGGCGCTGCCGTGCGGCCCGAGACGGAGCAGCCCACATATCCCCTGCCGGGAGCTTTTGCGCAGCAGCCCATGGCAGCGCAGCAGATGCAGCCCACCGTGGGACAGATGCAGCAGCCCGGAATGCCTCCTACACAAGAACCCCAAGCGGCATCGATGTCGATGCCGCCAAGCATGCCAGAGGCCATGTCGCTGGCGGATCAGGATACAGCAGCAATGCAGCAGGCGACAGGGGCACCGGGTGGCCAGCAAATGGGCTATCAGCCGTACCAACAGGGATATCCATATCAGCAGATGCCGCCACTGGGGTACGGCCAACCGTTCCCGCAGCAGTACCAGCAGGGATATCAGCAGCCGTACCAGCAGATGCCGCAGCAGCAGTACAACCCCTGGGCCCAGCAGATGCCTCCGCAGTCTTACCAACAGTGGCCTCAAAGTTTTCAACAGCAAATGCCGCCGATGCAGAGTTCTCAACAACCAGCAGCTCAAATGATGTATCCTAATGCAGCAAATCAGTATGCGCAGCCACAACCGGACGTGTTCGTAAGCGATCGCGGCAACGCCGCGCTGGGCTATCTGGCGCAAAATCAAGCGTGCGGTGCAACCGATCTGGCGAGGGCGTTTGGAAACTCGGCCCCCACTTGGTCACGCACGCTCAATGACTTGGCGCAGGCCGGCTTGGTCATCAAGCATGGCCAGAAATACCATCTGACCGAACTCGGCGCCGCTCGCGTGCGAGCTCAGAGCTAAAGAACGGGAGAGACAGTGGACGAGGAAGCAAGCATCATCCTGGGGGATGCCATCGCCTTTTGCCAGCGCGACGGCCAAGATGCACGCCTCATCAACATGCTGGGGCAATCGCGCGCCATAAGCCTGACCGAAGATACGCTCACGATCGAGGCCCCATCGCGCTTTGCCATCGCGCAGCTCAAAAAGCATCAGCCGACTATTGAGGCCTATCTGGAAGAAATCGCCTTTACGCCGATTGCGCTCGATATCGTGGTACCGCAAGGCGCCGCGACGGAATCCGCTGCCGCGACGGCGACCGCCACGGCTCCCGCCGCTTCCCCGGCGGTGCCGGCCTCCGCAGGCGACGTGCCGACAATCGAGCACCAGCACAGCGATGTTTCCCGTGAAACCATGGCACCGTTGCCGACCGTGGCGGCGACGTCAACGAACGCACCCGTCACGCACATGCCCATCGCTCACGACGCAGCGGCGGGCGCGGATTCGGGCATTGCAATCAAGAACACGCTCTCAGCCGATGATTTTCGTCGCATGATGAACCAGATGAAGGGCGGAGCGCCGACTAAATCCACGCAAGCTGCGACCCCCGCTTCACCCATGTCAGCACCGACCGTGCCGGCCGAGCAGAATACGGATGGAGCCCCGCTCGCCGCGAACTCAAAATTTACCTTTGAGAACTTTGTCTACGGCCCCGAGAACAGCCATGCCTATCGCTCGGCACTCAAGTTTGCCGCCCTCGCGGACGAGCGCGGCACATGCACATCACTGTTCATCTACGGCAAATCGGGCCTAGGCAAGACGCACCTGCTGCTTGCCATCAAAAACGAGCTCGCCGAGAAGTCGCCCGAGATCAAGGTCAAGTATGCCAACTCCCAGGCGTATCTGGACGACCTGATGACCGAGTTCGACCGTCAAAAGAAGAGCAACGCTCCCATCATGCAGGCGTACCACGGCGTGGACGTACTCATCATCGATGACATCCAAAACATCATCGGCAAGCGCGCGAGCGTGGACTACTTTTTCCAGCTCATGGACGAGTTCATCCGCAACAACAAGAAGGTCGTCATCGCGGCAGACCGCGCCCCCAAGGACCTGAGCATGGACGAGCGTCTGACCAGCCGCTTCAACGCCGGCATGCTCTGCCTGGTCGCAGAGCCCAGCTACGAGATGAAATACAAGATCTTGCAGCGCTATTACGAGAACACCATCGTCGCCGCTCCCGAGGCAGGCGACGACTCGCTGCTGGCGGCCTATGGGGGCGATGGCGGGCACCTGACCGACGAGCACTTTAAACACATGGCCGAAGTCTCGGGCACCAACATCCGCGAACTCGAGAGCTTTTGCGAGCGCTGCGCCGGCGAGGCGGGCGACCGCGAGCGCGAGGGCGGGGAGCTCACCTTTGACGATATCGACGCCATTGCCAGCCAGTACTTCGATACATCGGCCAAAAAGATCAACGTCCAGACGGTTCAGTCCGTCATCGAAGAGCAGTACGGCGTGACGCACGAGGAGCTCATCGGCCCGCGCCGCAACGCCAATATCGCCAAAGCACGCCATATCGCTATCTACCTAGCCATCGAGATGTGCGAGATGACGACCACGGCAGTGGGCGCCGAATTTGGCAACCGCAACCACTCGACCGTCAGCACGAGCTACAAAAAGGTCCAGAAGATGATCCAGGAAGACCGCACCGTCACCGAAGACCTCAAGTCGCTGCGCGATAAAATTACACTGCGCTCGTAGGGAAATAGAGACACCTGTTGAAAACTTGTCGAAACCACGGGCATAAAGTGTCTAAAACCCAACCCGCGGTGATGAAAAGTTTTGCGCAGGTTTTGAACGTGGAAAACCACCCCCGTTGCACACAGGTTGCTGTCGATTCTCTTTCTGGGTCTGACCTGCGTCTTTGGGAGTAATCAACAGTTTCGTCAGTGCTATTACTATTATTAAGATATTTATATCTATAGAAAGGTATTAAAAGATGAAGTTCACCGTCAGCCAGAGCTCGCTTACACAAGCCATCGGCGTCGTTATGAAGGGTGTCGCTTCGGCATCCACCCTTCCCATCCTGTCGGGCGTGCTCGTCAAGGCGCAAGACGGCATCTTGGAATTCCAGACCTCTAACTACACCATCTCGATCCGTCATCGCATCGCGGCGCATGTCGAAGAAGAGGGCGAGATGGTTATCCCCTGTAAGATGCTTTCCAATATCACTAAGACCCTCCCCGATGCCCCGGTCACCTTTGAGCTGTCCGAGCGCCAGGTGCTGATTGGTTGCGAGAAGAGCTCTTTCCGCCTGAACACGCTCGATGCCAATGACTTCCCCGAGTTTCCGGCCTATGCCATCGAGAGTGCCGTGGAGCTGCCGACCGATATCTTGTCCGAGATGGTCGGCCGCGTGTGGCGCGTCACCTCGACCGACAAGGCCCGCCCCATCCTGGGCGGCGTGCACATGAAGGTCGAGAACAACACCGTGCGCCTGGTGGCGACCGATTCCTTCCGCTTGGCCGTGTGCGATACGCAGGTCGAGACCTCGACCCTCGAGGGCTCCTTTGAGCTCAACGTTCCGGCCGACGCCTTTAACGACGCGCTGAACATCATGGCCAGCCAGGCGACCATCATGATCGGGGCTACCGACACCCAGGTCGTCTTCGAGGCCGGCAACACCACCTACGTGTCGCGCCGTATCGAGGGCATGTACCCCAACTACAAGCAGCTCATCCCCGATTCGTGCGTGACGAGCGTCAAGATCGACGTCGCCGCCTTTAACGCCGCCCTCAAGCGCGTGGCCGTTATCGCGAGCGCCAACCCCGCTGTCAAGTTCGAGATCGATGTCGAGAACGGGCAGATGGGCCTGTCCTCCATTTCCAATGACCAGGACCTTGCGCAGGAGACGATCGATGTCGAGGCCGAGGGCGAGTCGGGTACCATCGCCTTCAACTACCACTACATCTTCGGCTGCCTCAATGCCCTGTCCAAGGAGAAGGAGATCACGCTGGAGCTCAAGAGCTACTCGCAGGCGGGCATCTTCAAGTCCTACGACAAGATCAACTACCTGTACCTGGTTATGCCGGTCCGCATCTAGCGCTGCGCCATGACCATGTTCGCCCGCGATCTTTCCGTCGCGCACTACCGCAGCTTCGATAGCTATCGCCTTGCCCTGGACGAGGGCGTGACGATACTTGCGGGACCCAACGCGGCGGGAAAGACCAATCTCATAGAGGCGCTGCAGCTGCTGACGAGCGGCGCCTCGTTTAGGCATCCGACCGCAGCCGAGCTCGTCCATGACGGCGTGGGCTCGTGCAAGGTCGAGCTGAGGCTCGAGGGCGACGGCCGCGTGCTTGATATGGGATTGAGCGTGGAGGACGGTAAGCGCTCGTTTAGCCGCAACGGCAAGAGGTGCTCTGCCGCCGGTGTGCGCGGGGCTCTGCCGAGCGTACTGTTTTGCCCCGACCATCTGGACATGGTTAAGAGAGGCGCCAGTGTGCGCCGCGCCGCCCTCGATGACTTTGGCATGCAACTGAGCGCACGCTATGCCGATCTTGCGAGCACCTATGGTCGCTGCGTGACCCAGCGTAACGCCTTGCTCAAGGAGGCCTGGTGCTGCCGCGAGATGCTCGGCGCGTGGAACGATTCGATTGCCCGCGCGGGCGCGGCTCTGCTCGTGCACCGGTTGGCCCTGCTCGACCGGCTGGCGGGCCATGTGCGTACTGCCTACGGGCAAGTGGCGTCCGGTGAAGCCGCCAACGTGTCCTATGCGTCCACGCTGGGGGATTTGCCCCAGGTCGATGATCGCGAAGAGCTGAAGGGCTGGGCGTACGAGCGCATGCTGGCTGCCCTTGATGAGCACGCCGACGAGGAAATTCGCCGCGGCGTGACGTTGGTGGGACCGCATCGCGACGAGATTGAGTTTGCTGTGGCGGGTCGCTCCGCCCGTTCATTTGCCAGCCAAGGACAGCAGCGAACGTTGGTGCTGTCCTGGAAGGTGGCGGAGGTGGCCGTGGCTCGCGATGTCCTGGGCACCGCCCCGCTGCTGCTTTTGGATGACGTGATGAGCGAGCTCGACGGCGAGCGCCGCGGTGCTTTTCTGCGGTTGATCGGCGATGATATCCAGACGGTCATAACCACGACCAACCTGGGGTACTTTACCGATGACCTGCTTGATCGAGCCAAGGTGGTGAGCATGGGTGAGACGTGCTAATTACGAGCGCGAGAGCGAAACGGTCGCCTTCAGTGGATTTTTGAACGCAGAGCGTCAGCGCATCCTGGCGGCCGCGACGCCTGAGCGCCGCGCGCAGATGGAGGCTGCAGAGGAATCTCGTGCGGTCTATCGCGCCTGGAATGCGGTGTGCTCGGGCACGCGCGAGGGGCGCCATGTGACGGGCCTGCGCTACCTGCCCGAGTCCAATGAGCTGCTGGTGTACCTCGACTCGCCCTCGTGGACGCAGGAAATGACGCTGTTGCGCGAGATCATCCGCGCACGTATGGAGCGCGCCGGTGCGCATGTGGACGGCCTGGTGTTCAAAACCACCGCGCCCGGTCACACGCCGCCCGCTGCCAGGGAGCGCCTGCGCCCGGCGACGACCGAGCGCCCGCCGGCTCCGCACGCCGACCTCAGTGAGGCCGAGCGCACCGAGATTGAGTGCCAAGTGGCGCCCATCGAGGACCAAAAACTGCGCGAGGCCCTCGAGAACGCCATGAGAGCCAGCGCCGAGTGGGCCAAGGGCGTGCAAAGCAAAAAAGAGCCTTAAATCGCATCTGGTGGCCTTGTAGAGCCAAATACCCTCGTTCCCGAGGGTATTTTTTTACGATAAACTAGTAAGGCTATACACATTTTCTTGACTGAAGGAGGACGTGTGGCAAACGAAAACGATTACGATGGCGGCGAGATTAAGATTCTCGAAGGTCTCGAGGCCGTTCGTAAGCGCCCGGGCATGTATATCGGCTCGACGAGCGCCAGCGGTCTGCATCACCTGGTGTGGGAGATCGTTGACAACTCCGTCGACGAGGCCATGGCCGGTTTCTGCACCGAGATCCAGGTGACGGTCCACGCCGACAACTCCATCACGGTCGTCGACAACGGGCGCGGCATCCCCGTCGACGAGCACCCTGTTAAAAAGATCCCGACGCTCGAGGTCGTCATGACGATCTTGCACGCCGGCGGTAAGTTCGATAACTCGGCCTATAAGGTCTCGGGCGGCCTGCACGGCGTTGGCATCTCCGTCGTCAACGCACTGTCCAAGCGCGTGGTCGTTCAGGTTCGTCGCGACGGCAACACCTACGAGATGGAGTTCTCGCGCGGCAAGACCGTCAAGAAGATGGAGGTCGTGGGCACCTCGGATTCGACGGGCACCACCGTCACCTTCTGGCCCGACGACGAGATCTTCGAGACTTGCATCTACGATTTCGATACGCTACACAACCGTCTGCAGGAGACGGCGTTCCTCAATAAGAACCTCAAAATCGTGCTGACCGACGAGCGCGAGGCGACTCCCCACGTGGAGGAGTTTTGCTACGAGGGCGGCATCATCGACTTCGTCAAGTTCCTCAACGAGGGCAAGGACGTCCCCGAGGCCTTTAAGGAGCCTATCTACATCGAGGGCAAATCGGACCCGGACGCACCTGTGGCCAAGATGGGCGAGGTCGAGGTTTCCCTGCAGTGGAATAGCGGTTACGGCGAGAACGTCATGTCGTTTGCCAACGACATCTACACTCCCGAGGGCGGCATGCACCTTGAGGGCTTCCGCACCGCGCTCACCCGCGTGATCAACGACTACGCGCGCAAGCAGAACCTGCTCAAGGAAAAAGACGCCAACCTGACCGGCGACGATGTGCGCGAGGGCCTTTCGGCCGTTATCTCGGTCAAGCTGCCCGACCCGCAGTTTGAGGGCCAGACCAAGGCCAAGCTCGGCAGCTCCTATATGCGAGCGCTGACGCTCAAGATCGTGACCGACGGCCTCGCCGATTACTTGGAGGAGCATCCCAAGCCCGCTCGCGAGATCGTCAAGAAGGCGCAGCAGGCCTGCAAGGCGCGCAATGCCGCCCGCAAGGCGCGCGAGGCGACCCGCCGCAAGAGCCTGCTCGAGACGGCGTCCCTGCCCGGTAAGCTCGCCGACTGCTCGGTGCGCGATGCCGAGCTGACCGAGCTCTTCATTGTAGAGGGCGACTCGGCAGGCGGTTCGGCCAAGGACGGCCGTCGCCGAGACATCCAGGCGATTCTGCCCCTGCGCGGCAAGATTTTGAACGTCGAACGCGTTGGTGACCATCGCGCGTTCTCGAGTGACACCATCCAGTCGCTGATTACCGCGATCGGCTGCGGCGTCACGACGAGTGCCGGCGACGGCGGCGATTTCGATATCACCAAGGCGCGCTACCACAAGATCATCATCATGACCGATGCAGACGTCGACGGTGCGCATATCCGCATCTTGCTGCTGACGTTCTTCTACAAGTACATGCGTCCGCTGATCGATGCCGGCTACGTCTATGTTGCCTGCCCGCCCATCTTTGGCATTAAGGTGCGCAACAAGATTCACTACGTGTATCCCAACGGCCGCCAGCCCGAAGACGAGATCCTGCGCGACACCATCCAGAGCCTGGGCCTGAACCCCGACGATAACGACGAGGACGGCAAGGCCAAGGACGGCAAGATCACCAAAAAGCGCAAGGGCTATACCGTCCAGCGCTACAAGGGCCTGGGCGAGATGGACCCCAAGCAGCTTGCCTCGACGACGATGGATCCCAAGACTCGCATCCTGCAGCGTGTGTCGATCGAGGACGCCGTGGTGGCGGACCGCGCCGTGCGCGAGCTGATGGGTTCCGAGGTCGGCTATCGCCGCGAGTACATTGAAAAACACGCGCACGACGCACGATTCTTGGATGCCTAATCCCTGCGGCTTTCCCAGCCACCGCACCTTCGCCCTCAATCGTCGGTCGCGTACCCAAGTACGCTTCCCTCCTCTTTCGGGCGAATCTGCGGCACCTGGAAAAGCCGTCTCCGTGGTAGGGAACTAATGGACCACGCAAACCATGAGGAGGTAACGTGGCAGACGATATCAACAACAATGAGGGTATGGACGAGGCCGGCGACGCCGGCATGCCCGACGATCTGAAGCGCCTGCTTGCCCGTGCTGAGCAGGGCGAGGACGGCGATCCGGACGCCTATAACCCCGATGCCGATGATGATGAGGAAGAGGACGACGACGCCGAGCTCGAGGAGAGCTTTGGCGAAGTCGATCGCGGCGCCTCGGCCGGCGAGGATATCAATGGCGGCCAGCTCCAGATTTCGGAGTTCGGTCGCGAGATGAAGCAGTCGTTCATCGAGTATTCGATGTCGGTCATCACGGCGCGCGCCCTGCCGGACGTGCGCGACGGCCTAAAGCCGGTGCACCGCCGCATCCTGTACGCGATGAACGAGAGCGGCATCTACCCCAACCGCCCGCACAAGAAGTCAGCTTGGACGGTCGGCGAAGTTATCGGTAAGTACCACCCGCATGGCGACTTCGCGGTCTATGAGGCCATGGTCCGCCTGGCGCAGTGGTTCTCCATGCGCACGCCGCTCATCGACGGTCACGGCAACTTCGGCAACATCGACGGCGACGGCGCGGCAGCCATGCGTTACACCGAGAGCCGCCTGGCCAAGCCCGCCATGGAACTGCTGCGTGACTTGCAGAAGGATACCGTCGACTGGCAGCCCAACTACGATGAGTCGCTCGCCGAGCCCGTGGCGCTGCCTGCGCGCTTTCCCAACCTGCTGGTCAACGGCAGCCAGGGCATCGCCGTCGGCATGGCCACCAACATCGCCCCGCATAACCTCACCGAGGCGATCGAGGCCACCTGCTACCTGATTGACAACCCCGACGCCACCGTCGACGAGCTCATGCAGATTATGCCCGGTCCGGACTTCCCCACCGGCGCCATCATCATGGGCAGCGCCGGCATTAAGCAGAGCTACGAGACCGGCCGCGGCTCCATTACCGTGCGTGCCAAGGCACACGTGGAGTCCACCAAGACCGGCCGCAGCCGCTTGGTCTTTACCGAGATTCCCTACATGGTCAACAAGGGCACCCTGCAGGAGAAGATAGCCCAGCTCGTCAACGACAAGCGCATCGAGGGCATCTCGGATATGCGCGATGAGTCCAACCAGAAGGGCATCCGTCTGGTTATCGAGCTCAAGAAGGGCGTCATTCCGCAGGTCGTGCTCAACAACCTGTATAAGTACACCTCGCTGCAGACGACCTTTGGCGCCAACAACCTGGCGCTCGTCAACGGCGTGCCCAAATGCCTGAGCCTGCGCGAGATGCTGCAGCACTATATCGACCACCAGGTCGACGTCGTCACCCGCCGCACTCGTTTTGACCTCAAGAAGGCCCAGGCGCGTGCGCATATCCTCGAGGGCTACCTGATGGCCCTCGACCATATCGACGAGGTCATTAGCATCATCCGCTCCTCGCAGACCGACTCCGAGGCCAGCAGTCGCTTGATCGAGCGCTTTGGCTTTACGCCCGAGCAGACCACGGCCATCCTCGAGATGAAGCTGCGCCGCCTGACCGGCCTGGAGCGCGACAAGATCCAAGAAGAGTTGGACGGCCTGCGCCGCGCCATCGCCTACTACGAGGACCTGCTGGCGCATGAGGAGAAGATCCTGGGCGTCATCAAGGAAGAGATGCGCGAGATCTCCAAGAAGTTTGGCGACAAGCGCCGCACCGAGATCAGCCAGGTTGAGAAGGACCTGGATGTCGAGGACCTCATCGCCGACGAGGATATGGTCGTGACCATCACCCACACCGGCTATGTCAAGCGCATTCCGGTGGCTGCCTACCGTGCCCAGAAGCGCGGTGGCAAGGGTGTGTCGGGCGTCAACCTCAAAGAGGACGATGTCATCGATGAGATGTTCATCGCGTCCACGCACGAGTACGTGCTGTTCTTCTCGAGCAAGGGCAAGGTCTATCGCCTGAAGGTGCACGAGCTGCCAGTGGGTACGCGCCAGGCGCGCGGTACCGCGATCGTCAACCTGCTGCCTTTCGAGGAGGGCGAGAAGATCGCGAGCGTCATCAGCTGCCGCGAGTTCCCGGCCGACGAGTATCTGATGTTTGCCACCAAGAGCGGCATGGTCAAGAAGACCGTGATGAGCGCATACGACCGCAGCCGTCGCGACGGCCTGATCGCTATCAACCTGCGTGACGACGACGCGCTGCTGAACGTGCGCCGCGTGCGCGAGGGTGACAAGATCATCCTGGCCACCACTGCGGGCAAGGCAATCATGTTCTCCGAGGAGCAGGTGCGCGCTACCGGCCGCGATACCAGCGGCGTTCGCGGTATCGGTATGAAGGACGGCGTGAGCGTTCTGGGCATGGAAGTCACTAACGGCAACGGCGATCTGTTCGTCATCACCGAGCGCGGCTACGGCAAGCGCACGCCGGTTGCGGACTACCCGGAGCAGAATCGCGGCGGCCAGGGCGTCTACACCATCCAAATGACCGAGCGTAAGGGTAACCTCGCGGCCATGAAGACGGTGGGCCCGCAGCACGAGCTGTTCATCGTGACGGAGGGCGCGACGGTCATTCGCGTCAAGACCGACGAGATCAGTCAGACCGGCCGTGCCACCCAGGGCGTCAAGATGATGACCGTCGACGACAACGACCGCATCTGCGCCGTAGCCCGCATGACAGCCGCCAAAGAGAAGCCCGAAGGCGAAGGCGCCGAGGCTGCAGTCGACCTAGGCGACGGCAACGACATGCCAGAGGATCTCCTCGACGAGTAAGTAGTCCTCTCCGGTCAAAAACATCAGACCCCATATATCGGCGGTCGGCGCACCTGCGCGCCGACCGCTTTTTTGAAAACCTAGGGACCCGCGTTCGCCCCGGCCGCCCGGCGGCATATGAAGTCGATCGCGAGTTCCGCACGAGCCGGAGAGCACTTAATGTGCTCTCCGTGCGAGTCAGGACTGTCCGAGCAGGCGACTTCATATGCCGCCGGGCGGCTGGGGCGAACCCCTCCAAAGATTTTCAAAAAAGTTGTTGACGCGCGCGTAACGACTCGTCTAATATATCCCTTGCGCGATGGACCTGTAGCTCAGTTGGTTAGAGCGTCCGGCTGATAACCGGGAGGTCACAAGTTCGAATCTTGTCAGGTCCACCACTTTCTTTCGCAATAAACACCCCAGCGAGAGCCGAGTCGCCGCTGGGGTGTTTATTACTGTCTCCGTGGGGGTTTAGCTCAGCTGGGAGAGCGCGGGCTTTGCAAGCCTGAGGTCAGGGGTTCGATCCCCCTAACCTCCACCATGATGGACCTGTAGCTCAGTTGGTTAGAGCGTCCGGCTGATAACCGGGAGGTCACAAGTTCGAATCTTGTCAGGTCCACCATCAAAACTGTGAAGAGCCCTGGGGCGTTGCCTCGGGGCTTTTTCTTGTCTGCGATAAATCTCATTTTGGTTTTGTGTGCTGGGCGAAAGATTGGGTAGTATAGCTATTCAATGCGGCGCCGCCGCCGCGTGTTAACCGCTACGTACCGGAGGTGTTCCATGGTTCGTGTCGACATAGAGACCATCGTCATGGCCGCCGGTCCTGTGCCATCGCTTATCGTGCTTCGTGAGCGCAGCAGTAAATCGGTCTCGCCCGCGCCACTGCGTTCGCTTTCCATTCAGACTGGTTCGTTTGAAGCTGCGGCAATCAGCCGCGGCATCGACAGCGGTCGTGCCGAGCGCCCGATTACCCATGACCTGTTGCTCGACACCGTCGACGCCCTGGGCGCCAAGCTCGAGCGCGTCGAGATCGTTCGCGCCGAGCCGCCGGTGTTCTATGCGACGATCGTCGTGCTGGCCGATGGTGACGAGCGCAAGATTGACGCCCGCCCCAGTGATGCCATTGCCCTTGCCGTGCGCAGCAATGCTCCCATGTTTGTGGAGGACGACATCATGAATCGCCTGGGTACCGTTTCTGCCCACGCCGAGGAAGTTGACGACGAGCAGGAGTTCGAGAAGTTCGATGAGTTCGTTCACACACTCTCGCCCGATGATTTTTAAATGCGGGGCGGCAGGGTTGCGGAGCGTTCGCTGATGGCCGGCGGCATGTCGGCTGAGGCGGCCGCCATCGCGCGTGAAGCCCAGATGCGCTCGGAGGCTTCTGAGGCAGCTCGCATTGCCTATGTGACACAGGCCCGCACGCTTCGCGAGCGGCGCGGCTCGTTTATCAAGATGGTTGTCGTCTCCGCCCTTGTCGCGGCAATCTGCTCGCGCCTTCGTGGTACAGTTGGTGCGCTTGGGTTTTCGATCTCTACGGGCCTGGTGATCTGGGGCGTGGTCGATGCGGTAATGCTGACTAGTCAGATCAAGGTGCTCGACAAGCGCGCGATGGATATGATGCGCGCCCGCGACGCTGCCGCCAAGATTGCTGCCGAGGCACAAGAACTGTAACGACGCCAGACTCGATGGGAAGGTCTAAAGATGGCACAGGATATGCAGGACGCCGGTAACGTCTCCGCCGAGCTCGACGCCATGGTGTGTGACCTGATTGGTGCGTTCTTGGACGACCTTGCCGCCGGTGAAAACCCTGGCGTGGTCGTGGCAATTGAGGATGCCGCTTCCAACCGTTATCTGGCGGCGCTCGATGAGGATGGCGAAGAGGCGTGCCTCGAGGCGGCTACCAACTTTATCTCCGAGCACAAGATGGGTCTTAAGGACGAGGGCCTGGGCCGTATCGCCCGCTATGCCATCGGCTACACCGGCTGCGTCGAGATCGATGGCGGCTACCATGATGCCCTGCTCGTGAGCTTCTTTGAGACGACGCTCGAGAGTGGTTTTTCGGCATATGTGCTGTATGAGGGCATGGGCGCCGGCGATGGTTTTATGTGGAGCGACCCTGAACCTGCAGGTGAGGAAACCCCTCTCATCTAAAATCGCTAAAATAAACGAGTTTTCGGTAAAAGGCTCAATATTCCCGCTGAGCGTTGTATCGCTGGGCGGGCCGCATACGCGTGCCGTTTGTATATGGATAGAAGATAGGGGAACTACATGCGCGTAGACAATCTGAGGAACATCGCCATCATCGCTCACGTCGACCACGGCAAGACGACGATGGTCGACAAGCTCCTGCGTGCCACGGACGCCTTCCGTGCCAACCAGCAGGTCGAGGACCGCGTCCTGGATTCCAACGACCAGGAGCGCGAACGCGGCATTACGATTCTCGCCAAGAACATCTCTATCGAGTACAAGGACGTTAAGATCAACGTCATCGACACCCCGGGCCACGCCGACTTTGGCGGCGAGGTCGAGCGCGTGCTGCGTATGGCCGACGGCGCCCTGCTGCTGGTCGATGCCTTTGAGGGCCCCATGCCCCAGACCCGCTTCGTGCTGCGTCACGCTATCGACACCGGCCTCAAGATCATGATCGTCATCAACAAAATCGATCGTCCGGGCGCCAACCCCGAGAAGGCCTACAACGACTGCCTGGACCTTATGGCCGACCTGGGCGCCACCGACGACCAGCTTGAGTTCGCCATGGAGCACGTGGTCTACGCCAGCGCCATGAATGGCTTTGCCCGCCTTGACCCCAACGACGGCAACATGGACATGTATCCGCTGCTCGATATGATCATCGACGACATGCCCGCGCCCGAGGTTGACGAGAATGCCCCGCTGGCCATGCAGTGCGTGACCATCGACCACTCCAACTTCGTTGGCCGCATCGGTATCGGTCGCGTGTACTCCGGCGCCATTCACCAGGGCGATCAGATTCTGGTCGTCAAGAACGACGGCTCCAGCGCCACCGCTACCGTCAAGCAGCTCTTTACCTTCGACTACCTGGGCCGCACCGAGTGCCAGGAAGTCGGCGCCGGCGATATCGCCGCTGTCGTTGGCATCGACCGCACCGATATCGGCGATGTCTACACCGATCCCGAGAACCCCGTTGAGCTCGAGCCCATCGAGATCGACCCGCCGACCCTGTCCATCGTCTTTGAGGCTTCGACCTCCCCACTCGTCGGCCGCGATGGCGACATCGTGGGCGCCCGTCAGCTCAAGGAGCGCCTGTTCAACGAGGCCGAGAACAACGTGACCATGAAGATCGAGGAGCTCGAGGACAAGAGCGGCGTCGAGGTCTCTGGCCGCGGCATTCTGCACCTGTCCGTCCTGATGGAGTCCATGCGCCGCGAGGGCTTCGAGTTCCAGGTCGGTCGTCCCCGCGTTCTGTTTAAGAAGGACGAGAACGGCAACAAGCTGGAGCCTGTCGAGCAGGCCGTTGTCGAGTGCCCGGACGAGTACTCGGGCAAGGTCGTTGAGGTCTTCGGCACCTCTGGCGGCATCATGACGAGCATGGACACCTCGGGCATCGTGACGCACCTTGAGTTCAAGATCCCGACCCGCGGCATCATGGGTCTTAAGAACCGCATCATGAACGTCACTCACGGCGAGGGCGTGTTCTACCACACCTTCCTGGAGTACGGCCCCTACGCCGGCGAGATCGGCAACCGCCAGAACGGCGCCATGATCTCCATGACCACCGAGAAGGCCGTTGCCTACGCTCTGGGTACGCTGCAGGAGCGCGGCCAGCTGTTTGTTGAGCCGGGCACCGAATGCTATGAGGGCATGATCGTGGGCGAGCGCAGCAAGGCCGGCGACATGGTCGTCAACATTGCGCGTACCAAGAACCTGGGCAACCAGCGTTCCTCGACCTCCGATATCTCCGTCCAGCTGGTGCCGCCCCGCACCTTCTCGCTGGAAGAGGCGCTGGAGTACATCGCCGACGACGAGCTGGTCGAGATCACTCCCAAGAACATCCGCCTGCGCAAGCGTCTGCTCAACGCCACCGACCGTAAGAAGGCCGCCGTCCGCGCCGGTCAGGTCAACAAATAAGCGCTGGGGCTTATAACCGCCAACAAGAAAGGGCGTCGACCGCAATGGTCGGCGCCCTTTTTGGTGCAATGGGGTCAGATTGCTTTGCACCACCACAAAGGTGCCTGGCCCTTTTGTGGTGGTTGCGGCTAGGCGGTGGGGAGTCCTGGCGTGTTGGAGGCTTGTTGGGGCCTGAGGTGGGCGTTGCGCCAGATGGTTTGGATAACGTAGCCGAGCATAAAGACAAAGGCCACGCCGCTGATGAAGCCGCCGATGAGGGGAAGTCCCGTGAGAGCACCTGCGGCCACACCGCCGACGGCTGCCATAGCGTAGCGGTTCTGGTTGTGTCCGACCATGCGGGCGATTGCGCAGCCCGCAAAAGCGGTGGAGACCAGCGCGACGCCGATCACGGCGCACATGAGGGCTCCGGCAAGCGACAGGCCGGCAATCGAGATAATCAGCAACAATACGGCAGGGACAATGGCTACCGTACCCAGAAGACCGCTCACCCACAGGGGCGTGGGGCGCTGGTGAAGCATGCCGGCGGCGCTGGCGGTCGCTCGCGGGAAGACGAGCTCGAGCAACAGGGCGATAAAGCAGGTCGACAGGGCTGCGGCCACGATGCCGCCGACGATATCGTTAAGGGTGGAAGTATCTTCGTTTTCGGTGCGGTCGATCTTGAGCGCACCGACCTCGGCTCCTGCGGCGCGCTCGGGGTCCTCGGAGACATGCGCGCTCACGGTGCCGGTGATGCGGGCGTTTTTACCCAAGATGAGCTTATCGGCCCAAACCTCGACATCGCCCTCGACGGTGCCGTCGATGGTCACCGTATCGCCTGCAAGTGCTGCCGACTTGGTGGAGCCTCGTAGGGCAACTGTCTCGCCCATCGCGTAAAAACAGTTGGCGGCGCTACCGGTGTTGAGCACAACATGCTGACCGGCTACCGTCACGCTGCCATCGATTGCGGTTTTGGAGATATCGATGGTGCGCGCCGCCAGGCGAACGGCTCCGCCTACGGTGCAGTCGCGAATCGACAAGCTCTCGCCTGCCGCGATAATATCGCGGCCGATGGAAGCGTCGTCCAGGTTAAGGCTCTGACCGGCCCAGTACAGGTCGCCTTCGACGCCAGACGGATTTGAGTCAACTTCGGTTGCGAGCACGTTGCCCGCGGTGTCTGTGCCGGCGAACGACGTCGTGGGAAGTACGGTCAGCGCAAGCGCAATCAGTGCGAATAGAAGGGCGATGCGGCCCAGCGCTTTGCGGCGCCTGGTCGACGGTTCTAGGTTGCAAGGCATAGTGAATCCTTCGTTAGATACTCGGCATATATCTAACAGGGTACCCAACGTGCGCGCGCTCTAAAAGAACCTCTCGGTTGCATTTCGAAGGGTCGTGCCGCGCTGTCTACTTTTTGCGATGCAAGAAGCGCGCGATGTCTTCCTCGGTGGGGCTTTTGATGTCAAAGCGCAGCGAGAGCCAGCGCAGGCCCATGGTCACGGCAACGCATACGACCAGTGCGGCGACATTGCTCATGATGCCGCACATAACGAGACACACATAGCTTGTCGATCCGGCGATGGCGGCGATGGCATAAAAGTTAGTACGTTGGAAAATGCCCGGAACCACGCCCATAAAGCCGTCGCGCAACATGCCGCCACCCACCGCGGTGAAAAAGCCCATCATGATGCATACGGCCGGCGCAAAGCCATAAACCAGTGCTTTGTCCGCTCCGGTGGCGGCGTAGATGCCGACCGAGATGATGTCGAGCAATGGGATGAGTTTCTCGGGTTTATCGACGGTTGCCGGGAAGATGTAGATGATGGCCGCCGTGGCGATGGAGAGCGGCAACGCCATTGGCTGGTTGAGGATGTAGACGTTGCCGACCTGGAGTGTCATATCGCGCAAAAGACCGCCGCCCAGACCGCAGACCACCGCGAGCGCGACCGCGCCCACCAGGTCGAGCTTGTGTTCGCGCGCAACCAGCACGCCCGAGATCGATGCAGCGACAACGGCGAACATCTCGAGCCAAAAGGGGATAGCGACCATGGCATCCGAGGCATGTGAGGTAACGGTTATAGCGGCGACGACGGGCAAGATGGGGTCCTTTGAGTTGCGAGTTTAGACAATGCCCGTACATAGTACATGGTTGGCGGGTCTCGCGACCCCATTGCTCGGCAAACGGTAGGGACTGAGCGCAGTCATAGGTCCCAAACATGTACATCAGCCTCCAAAGATGTCGAAAAATGTCGGTTTTGGAGGGTGGTGTACATGTTTGGGGGAAGCGCGGGGTGAGTGGGTTCGCCGTTACTCAGAAGGCGACTCTTCGGCTTGATTGCTCTTCCAGTTGCGGATAAGCACCTTGCGCAGTTCGCTTTGCTTTCGCTGATACTCGGCATCTACGCAACGAGGCATGCCGAGTGCTTCGCGGATATTGTTCATGGCACGGTGGAAAGCGAGTTGGCTGGCAAATTGCGTTGAGGTGAGCGTGACGATGCGATAGCCCATTTGGGCGAGCACGGCCTCTCGTTCCGCATCTGCTCCCTTGCGTTCGACCTCGTCGTGAAAGCCGCCCTTATATTCGATGCCGAGCTCTCTGCGCTTATAGGTAATGAGGGCATCGATTTTGAGCGTTCGAGCTTTGGTGCAATGCCAAAGTCGTTTAGGGATTTCGAGTGGCTTGTTGAGTTCGACACCTCGGATGCCAACGCCGCCTTCGCTCGTCGGGAGCGAAAGGGCGATAGCGGATGCGGTTTCCATGGGTGAGGCTGAGTGGTCGTAGATATGTCTGAGCGCGAGTCTGGCGCGTGTGGCACCGGGTTTGCCGGGGTGCCGATCGAGCAGTTCGACAATTTCGCCCTTGGAGGTGGTGGCTGGCTGCTCGGTATAAGGGTCATCGGGATTAAACCCCATGCGATAGTCACCGCAAACTTCGTAGCCGTATTCGAGGTGTTCGATTCTGTCCATCCACTCGGCAGCAAATACGAAGGTAAGGGCTTCGTCGGTGATAAAAATACCGGGGGTCAGCTCGTCAATATGGTCGTAGGGTAGATTTTGGCCAAGAACGTGGCAATTTACACCGTTGGCGCGGATTCGCTCGAAGGCAAATACAACGGAGATATCGATGGTCTCAAGCATGCTAGTGGGAATACCGCAGTCGGTAAGAGCCTGTCGGATGCGCGCGGTGCGTTGCTGGGTGGAGAGGCCTCTTGCGCCTATCTGGTAGTCGTGTTGCGCGACCGCTTGAACCAGGTCTTGTGGCGCATGATGGACAAGCCATGCGGTTTTATGCGTAATGAGAACAGGAGTATCCATTAGGGACCTCTCGCTTTATGCCGATATGCAGTCCTTATGTCCGTTGAAGTGAGGAAATATACCGAATGTTGGCAAATCGACTCATGCTCGGTGCGCGTCATATGCAAACGTGTACACCACACTCCAAAAACGACATTTTTTGACATCTTTGGAGGGTGGTGTACATGTTTGAGATATGGGCTGGGATCGACCGCGATGGGGGCGTGGTCGAATAGGAGGGATGTCTAAATTTTGAGCAGCGCTCAAAATTTATCCGGTCGGCTTACGCCGACCGCACTGCGCTAAAAACGCGCCACTGGCGCGTTTTCTTTACGCTTTGCGCCCTGGCGGGTTCGAATCCCTCCTCCTGCGCGTTATTGAAATGTGCCCGAAAAGAAAAAGCCCCATTACTGGGGCTTATACCATCTAATGGCGGGGTACGTGCGAGTTAGCACGAACACCTACGCCTACGGCATACGCAGGGGCTTCGCGCTCCTGGTCACCGATGTGGCGCTGTGACTATCCTATCACGAGCTGTTGGCCTGGGTAGATGCGATTGGGGTCTGCGATTCCGTTCGCTGCCGCGATTTCCTGATAGGTCGTGCCGAACTTCGCGGCGATGCCCGAGAGGGTGTCGCCGCTCTGCACCGTGTACGTGTGCTTGGTCGATACCGTGCCGCCGATCGGGATTGACAGGCGCTGCCCGGTGTAGATGAGGTTCGGGTTTTGGATTCCGTTCGCCGCCACGATGGCATCGACGGTCACACCATAGTGCGCCGCGATGGCCGACAGCGTGTCGCCTGCTACCACGGTGTATACCGTGCTGTCTCCCGAACCTCCACCGTTCACGACGGCGCGGACCTCTTCGGCGCGGCCGCAGATGTCGAGCACGGTCGAACGCAGGGGGTCGTTTCCGTACACGCCCTCCCATACCTCGTCGGCGAGCTCGTCGGCCGACGCATCGTGGATGTGGTTGATCATGTTCTGGACTTCATCGTACCGCGAGCCGCAGTAGTCCCGGCGAGCCTGGTCGTTGAGCCCGTGCTCGGCGATGTATGCGATGAGGTCGATGGTGCGGCCTGCGGGTGCCGTGGAGGTGTCAGGCTCGACAGGCTCCGGGGCGGGTTCGGGCTCCGCCCCGTCGGGGCACGCGTATGCCTGCCACGCGCTGCGGTCGCCGTAGAACTTGTTCAGGTCGAGCGGGCCGCCATAGCCGGCGATCCTGCCGTTGGAGGTGTACTGGCGCATCGAGCAGGAGTAAGCGCCCTCGTTCCACGGGGAGTCCTGGTAACCCGTGGCGTCGTTGTCGGCATACTGGGCCACCCATGTCCCGGCGTTGAGCAGCTTCGCGGTGTCCCACGGGAACACGGCCTTCGAGGCGTAGATGAGCGGGATGATTCCTGTGCGCTCAACGATGCGGCGGCACACCGCGTCGAGGTAGGAGAGGTCCCCCCACGCCGCGTTCTGGTTCTGCTCCCAGTCCACGCAGAGCGTGCCCTTGCCCATCCAGTTCAGCACGCTGTCAACGAAGAAGTCGGCCTCCGCCTGCGCGTTGCCTCCCGCTACGTAGTGGTATACGCCGAAGAGCTTGCCGACGGAGCGCGCGAGCTCGACCTGCCTAGCGCAGTCTGGGGATGTGTAGGTAGTGCCCTGCGTCGCCTTGCAGATGGCGAAGTCGCAGGGAACGGCCGCGAGGTCGATGCCCGCCTGCCAGTTCGAGATGTCTATGCCGTTAAGCGCCATAGAACCCTCCTTTGATCGTGTAGAAGTACTTCCAGTCGATTCCGGCGAGCTCGTCGCGCGTCCACGCGCGCTGCGAGTTCTCGCCGCTCGCCGGGTCTCTGACCCAGTAGGAGCCGTCTTCGGAGAGCCATATCAGCACGACGTGGCCCTCGTACGCCTCGTCCCCGAGCGCGCCGCTCATGCCCGCGAAGGCGAGCCATCCGTCATCGACCGCATCGAGAACGGGGTCGAGCTGGTAGGAGATTTCGGAGAACTCGATGCCATACTCCGGGTAGTGCTCCGCTATCCACGCGCAGAACTTCCCGGGGTCGTTTACCCCGGCCGTGAGGCACGAGTCGCCGACGGCATCGGCGAGCATGAGCGGCGTCACGTCCTGCAGGGTCATGTACTTGATGGCCATGGACGCGCACACGAGGCCGCAGCCCGCCTCGCCGACGGTTGAGCCCGCGTACGGCACGTCCGCCCACTGCGGGTCGGTCTGCAGCCACAGCGGCATCCAATTGCCCTCCGGTATGGGGCGGTCGAGAACTGGTGCCATGGCTTCCTCGCGCCCCTGCTCGCGCGCCTCCGCGAGCGCCTGCGCGTCCTGGCCGGCATGCTCGAACATGAGAAGCCCCCACAGGCACGTCGCGACGAGCGCGCCTGTGAGGAGCGATGCGGCGAGCTTAATCCTGCTCATCCTCGCCTCCGACGTTGCCGAGGGCGAGGAGGGCGTCGAGCCACTTGGAGGTGATGCCCACGCCCTTGAAGAGCGTGTAGGCGGTCTGCACGCCGCCGATGAGGGCGAAGATGCACGTCACCCATCCTGCCGGGTCTGCGGGGACGCCGCCGACGAGCGCGGTGACGACGCCAGCGATGACGGATGCGGCGAGCGCGATGACTCGCGCGGCGTTGCCGGTCAGTGCCTCGGTCTTGATCGCCTGCACGATGAACGGCACGGCGACGGAGAGGACAACCGCTGCGATTGCTTGGATTTCGGTCATTTCTTGCTCCTTTCTTAGGCCACGTGAGCGGCCATGATCTCCTTGTAGAGGGCGGTGCCGGAGCCGTTACCTCCGAGCACGTCGTGGTACTCGCGGAAGACCTCCTCCGCCTCCTGCTTGTCGGCAGGCGTGCAGGGAGTGCCGTCAACGACGTATCGGCGGTGCATGTCGGCGAGCCGGCAGTAGAGCAGCGTCTTGAGGATTTGCCGCGTCGTTTCGCGGTCTTTCGCCGCCTCCTTGCGGGTCTCCTCGCGGGCTTTGTCCGATTCCGCCTTGGCTTGTGCGCGCTCTTTCGCTGCGCCCTTGATTCCGCCCATCGCCCATCCGACTGCGATGCTCACTGCGGATGTGATTGCCGTGACGGCGATCTGCGAGAGAAACGGGTCCATGGGTCACCTCCTTCGGTCCGTATTCCTGCGGGCATCATCTCGGAGGTGTCGCCATATGAAAAAAGCGCCCCCGCAGGGGCGCTCGGTGGGCTACTCCGCCAGTTCCCACCCGGCTGGGTAGGAATCCGGCGACCACGTGTTTCCGTCTATCTTCGATGTGTAGATGGGACCGGATTCGTCAGGGTAATGCACTTGGTCTCCCGTGTTGTACGCATCGTGCGCTCCGGTCGGCTGCTGCCAGACGGGGATGCTGTCGCCGGCGAGCGTGATCTTCGTGTACAGGCTCTCGGTCCCGGCTCCCGGCTTCCACTGCTCCTGCGATGTGTGCGCCTGTGCAACGCGATAGATGTCGCCGTCGTACGAGAGCAGTTCGCCTTGGATGTAGCTCTTCCCGATCTCGAAGGGCGGGATGAGGCTCGAAACGCTGATGACCTGCTCGTCTGTCAGGTTGATCGCCATGGTCTGGATGGAGAGCGTCGCGGCCGTGCGAAGCTGCGCGAGCTGCGGCGCTGCGGCGCTGAATGTCTTGGCGATGGTCTCCAACGCCTTGATGCGCTCGTCCTGCGGGGTCTCCGCTGCTTCCGCCTCGTCCCACAGCTCATCGAAGGAAGCCTCCGCCTCCTCCTGCGTGATGGCCTTGACGAGATGCACCTCGTCGGCGACCCACTGCTCGCGCTGCTCGCCGGAGGACTCGTCCTCGATCGTCTCCTTGGTGATGTTCTTGCGGAGCCAAACGTCCGCCTGCCCGTCTGGGCGCTGCTCGATTTTAACGGCGTCGAGCGGTGTCGCCGAAACTGTTTCCTGCATGCGCGCTCCTCGATACGTATCGCCTTGCGGCTCGCATCGTAGCGTGCATGTCGTTTCTCGCGATGAGGTCGTCGCAGTCCGCGTGCTTGAAGTAGCCCATGTAGCTCGTGACGCGGCGCGCCCTGCGCAGGCACGGCTTCCTGTCGAACCTCCGGAACGCGCGCATGCCGCGCAGGAACGTGCCGGCGCGCGCCTCGACGTGCGACGGCCTCACGACGTAGCCCGCCATGTCGATGGGCTCGTCCTCTCCGACGCGGCATATCTTCCACGGCTTGAGCTCAAGGTGCAGCTCCTCGCGCATGTACTTCTCAAGGGAGCGCGCCGCAGCCTTGAGGTCGCGCTTGTCGTTGGACATCAGAAGCACATCGTCCATGTACCAGAGCTGATGCGCAACCAGCGCCCGTTTCTTTCCACGCCTTTCCTTGTGCAGGCTTTCGACGTGGTGGTATGCGAACGATAGGACGAGCTGTTCGGCGCGGAGCGAGAAGTAGCTCCCGATTTCAAGGCCGCCGCCCGTGTAGGTGGCGAGCAGGGACTCGATGCAGTAGAGAACGTCAGCCGACGCGACGTACTTGCGGAAGATTCCGAGAACGATGCCGTGCTCGGTCGAGGGGTAGCACTTCCGAACGTCCATTTTGACAAAGAAGCGCGGACCCCCCCCTGTCACCCATCTGCGGATGGTGCGCATGGTGAAGGTAGCGCCCTTGCCCTTGACGCTCGATGCCTGGTAGTAGCCGACCCTCGCGTTGAGGAAGTCGGCGCAGCAGTGTACCACGACGTAATCGACCAGCTGCTGCTTGACCGACGAGACACCGATAGTGCGGACTTTGCCGTTCGTCGGCTCGATGTGGTCGTAGCGATGGATGGGCTCGAACTTGAGACGCCTCTCCGCGATCTCGCGGGTCACCTCGTCTATGAGGTTGTCCAGGCTCCCGTACTCGTGGGCGATGCGCCACGCGTTCTTCTTGCCGGCAGGAGCCTCGCGCCATTCGTGATACGCCTCCTCCACGATGGCGCGGTCTATCGTGAGGCCCCTGCAATACGTCTTCATTCCGACCGTGTACCTCTCTGGTTGCCGTCCGAGCGTTCGCTTGTGCTACCAGCCCAGTGGTCGTGGCCATTTTCGTCGGTTGACGAGGCATGCCCGCTGCCGTCCGCGAGCGGAGGGCGCGGGTAGACGCGGCGTAATGAGAGCGAGGCGCATGTCAACCAGATTGGCGCGACCCGATGTTCCACCTGGCGTTCGACAGGGCGTTGTTGCCGTTGACGTACCACAAGCCCGCATTCGAGCCGTTGTTCAAGTTGCCCAGAGCGTGGAACAGAAGAACATCGGGAGCCGTCGCCGCGAATCCCTGGGCGTGATTATACCCTTTAAGAGGGGGCTTCGCCCCCTCTCGCCTTGCGGCGATTCACCCCCTTGAGCGACCAGTGCCAGAGAGGCGCGACCCGATGTGCCACCAGGCGGGCGACAGGGCGCTGCCGCCGTAGACGTACCACAAGCCCGCATACGAGCCGTAGATCAAGTGGCCCAGAGCGAGGAACTCTCGCTCCGCGTTGGTCGTCTGGGCGTGCGTGTACGTGCCGTCGCACATGCCGGTCGTGGAGGACGCACCCGTGCCCGTTCCGACGAGCATGCCCTCCGCGTTCGAGAGCCGCGTCGGGTACTTCCAGCCCTCCGACGCGGCGGTGGGGAGGTCAACACCGCTGTCCACGTAGTCGGAGCTGATGCTCGACGCCTCCTTCTTGGTGTCGTGGAGCACCATGACGTTGCATGCGGAGCCGTCGTACTTGAGGGCGACGCCGCTCATGACCTCGTACATGCCCATGGCGGTCTCGACGCCCTGCAGAACGAACGGCTCCTTGCCGTTGGTGCGGGAGGTCGGGGAGCCGTCGCCTTGAACGCCGTCGCAGCATCCGGTCGGCCACGGTGCGGTGATGACGTAGTTGTTCACCGCGGTGGTCGCGGCTCGGTCGAGCACGATCTTGTCGTTGTTCGAGTCGTAGCTCTCGATGCGCTTGATGACTCCGTAGTCCAGCACGTCGTGGGCGGCCGCGTTGCCTCGGTCGGTGTTCTGCGTTCCGATCATGACGGCGCTTCCGACCAGGTACCCCGCGCTTTTCGCAACGATGACGTAGCTCTGGTTGCTTGCGGCGACGGTCACGGGCTTGATGATGTTGTAGCTCGTGCAGCCTTGGAGCACGCTTTGCGAGTTCTTTGTCGCGTACTTCATCAGGAACATGACCTTGAGGTACCAGTCGTCCGCGATGGTGCGCCCGCTGTAGCCTGTGGTCGCGGTCTTGCAGATGGTGATGAGCGAGTTGTGCGATACGTCGCGCGTGCGCGGCTGCGCTCCCGAAACGCTCGCAGCGTTGCCCCCGTAGGTCGAGAGGGCGTACTTCGCGTAGAGCATGCAAGGGCGCAGGCTTCCGTCTGGCAACATGGCTCCGGGCTGCGGGGAGAATCCCGGGAGCTGCGTATCGGAGATTGAGATGACGGTGTACGCTCCGTCATCGTCGTCCGCGATCTTCCAGAAGAGCACGGGGGCGAGCACCCATACGTTGCCGTTGCCTCCGGTCCTCGCGAACATTCCGTCCCCGCTCATGGCCGTGACGTGCGGAACGCCGTCGGCGTCAACGGTCGCGTTCACGTCGATGTGGAAGAATGGCGCGAGCGCAGGATACGGGTCGATGGACGCAGCGGAGTTCGTTCCTGGGGTTGGCACCGCAACGCCGGCGTTCGCGTCAGCCTTCACGCATGCTACCGCGCTGCCGGTCGGCACCTTGATGGAGTAGATGCGTCCGTCCCTCATGGAGCGAAGCCACTTGTCGATTCCGACGTACTCGCCGGACTCGTCGTTGTAGGTGAGCAGCGAGCCTCGCGCCATCGCCTCAAGCGCGGATGCGATGCGCTGCCCTGTCTCGTCGCTCATGATGTGCGTCTTGCTTGCCATGTTCTAGTCCTCTCCTTGGTCGGTTAGCGTCAGGTAGCTGACATCTCCAACGGTCTCGTATTCCAGGAAGATGGTCTTGTCTGTAGAAACCATCCCTGCTGCGGCTCTCGCCTCTTCCGCCGCATCGGTCGCATCATCCGCCGCCATGCTCGCCGATGCCGCTGCCGTGTTTGCCGTGCCGGCTGCCGTGTTTGCGGCACCTGCCGCAGTATTAGCGGCCCCTGCTGCGGTGTTCGCCGCGTTCGCCGCATCGGTTGCATCGTCTGCCGCGCTCAAGGCATCGGATGCTGCTCCGTTCGCGCTGCTCGCCGCATCCTCCGCGGCGTCTGCCGCCGAGTTGGCGCTATTTGCGGCCTGCGTCGCCGCATCCTTCGCGGCGTTGACTGAATCAGCAGCATCGCGCGCCTCTTCCGCCGCATCGGTCGCATCATCCGCCGCGCTGTTCGCCTTGCCTGCGGCTGTGTTCGCGGAGCTGGTCGCGGTCTGCATTTGCGACTTGATGCTGTTGAGCTGCGAGATTAGAGCTTCCACCTCGGAGATGTAGGCATCTGTCGGAGCATCCGCCTGCGACTCCGCATCGGGGAGCACGTTTATCCATATGTCGGGCGTTGTCTCGACCTTTCCCCCGACGGTCACGCGGAAGTAGGCGGTCTTGATGACGCCCTTGGAGGTCAGGAACTTGGGGTCGAGCGTCACGGTCACAGTGCTTCCCGATACGCTTGCCGACTGGTCGGCGTATGTGCGGTCGGGCTTGAGCGCGATGAACCGCGCGTTCGTAGCCCCGGTGAGCGCGGACCCGTCTTTCAGCAGGCTCGCCTTGATGATTGTTCCGCTGTCGCCAGTTCGCGCGGTTATTATCTCCGCTGCGAGTGCGGCAGACTTGTCAACGTCGAGCGTCAGCTCATGCGTTGCCATCGCTTGCTCCTTTCATGAGTTTCGCAGCAGCTTCGTTTAGAGCTGCGGCTTCCGTTGGTTCCATGAGGGTTGCCATGGCCATGGCCATTGAAGCGAACGCTTCCGCAAGAGATGAGTCGCTGGATGAGACAGCTGCTTTCGTGCCAGACTCCTTGGCGGTAGGTTGATCTTCGTATGTTGGTTCAGGCGTTTCTTTCGGCTCTCTGTATTCCACTTTGCTCCCTTACGTTGGCCAACTTGTGCATATACCGTTTATGAAATTGACGGTCCCGTACCGCCAGTTGATTCCGCCATCGTCGCGTCCTGTAATAGAAAGCACGATGCTTCTCGACCCGGTTATCCCGTATGTGCCACCAGAGTTCGGGTCAGTACCTACCGCGAACTTCGGAGCCCTGATGCGAGCGGTTCCCGTGCTGTCGATGTCGAGACGGCTGTCGTCTATGTAAACCTGATCGTCGTCGCTGTTGCGCAGAGCGACGTATCCGACGCCTCCTCCGCTGCTGCCAGAAGCCCGCATGTAAAGTTCTTGAGGTGGTTGGCTCATGTATCCCTTGTATACGGGTGGGTGCAGCCACAGCTGTCGGTAGTACCTGTTTGCGTGGAGGAAGCCGTAGTCTAGAGTCGACATCCCGCAGCCGTCCGTCGAGGAGGGGTCAGTGCTGTCGACCGCATGAACCGCTTCGATCTCGAAGTAGTTGGTGCTCCCCTTGATGAACGACGCTCCGGAGTTTCCGCTCGCGGTTGTCCCGGTAGTGATGTAGTTGGACGAAGATGTGCCAACCATGTTGCATCGGAACATCGCCGTCCCATCGCTCATGATGACTGTGCCCGCGATGATCCGGTTTCCGCTGTCTCGAATCTGGAAGCCATTCGTGGCGTTGATGTATACCTTGTTTCCGTTGCTGTCCGTTATGAGGATGTTTCCGCTGCGCAGATATACCGTTCCGCTATCGAGGTCGAGGTAGCTGTTGTCTCCGATGAGGACCCTTCCCACCAGCCTGTTCGCGACGATTCCGTCTCCGTCGATGGCGGTCTGGAACACCCAGTTCCCTGCGGAGTTCTTGCTGTTGGCCACGCCGATGACGCCGCCGCCTATCTTCACGCACTTGGTTGCGTTGGGTGGCTTGAGGTCGTAGACCATGATGCCCTGGCCGGGCTCCTCGTACACCCAACCGCCGGTCGTGTTGAGCTCGGAGTTGAGCATGTCGACGATCTGATCTCGGATGTCGTCCGGAACCTTCGCGAGGTTCGCCTCAAGGGCATCGATGGCGTTCGTCGCCGCATCGAGCGATGCATCGAGGGCGTCTGTTATGGATTCAAGGTACTGCTTGTTCGCCTCGTCTATGGCTTTAAGCGTTTCCTCGCTCTGCTCGATCTTCGTGTTGGTGTAGAGCTTCAAGACCTCCTCAAGGTCGAGCATGCCATCGTCGGCATACTTCTTGAGCAGGTCTTCGAGGGTGCTGTCACCGTTGGCGGCGTACTCCTTGAGAGCGGTGTCGAGCTCGTCGGCTATGTCGTCGGTGTAGTCTTTGGCCTCCTGCTGCGCGCTGTCGGCCTTGCCGCTCGCGAACGCCTCAAGGTACGCCTGCGTTTGCGTGAGGTTCGCTCCCCACATGCTCGAAGCTGCGGAGTTTGATGCGTTCACTGCGTTGGTGATGGTCTGCTTGAGGTTTGAGGTCGCCTTCGAGATGTTCGACTTCTGCGCGGCGAGTATTTCCCCGACCGTCTGGAAGTTCCCGATGGTGTACGTCGCCTTGCCATCAACGAGCTGGTCTTCCTCCACCTTGGTGATGCGCGCCTGCACGCGCAGGGGAGGGTCGTACACCTTGTCGATGATGGTGACGGTATCGCCCTCGTCGGCTCCCTCGAAGCCCTCGCCCGCCCTCGCGAGCGATATGGCGTCGACCTCGTAGGAGACCGTCGGCGTGCATCGGCTCTTGAGCTCTTCCTTCGTGAGGGTAAGCAGCTCGCTCTGGTCCTCGCAGTCCTCGAACTCCACGTCGCCGAAGACGTGCGCCTTGCCGCCGTTCCCGTCGGGCCGTCCCCAGCGGGCGAGGGCGTCGGCGTCTCCGACCCAGTTCTGCCCGCCGTTGACATCTCCGAAGGTGAGCTTGCGCTCGTAACCTCCCGTGAGGTTGCCTTCTTCGTCTGTGTTCTCCGGTGCCTTGCCGTACCCGTAGAGGGCGGTGCATACGTTGCCCTCGTCAACCTCGCGCGTGACGCTCACTAGGTCCTTGGTGTACGTGAAACGCTTGCCGGTGTCTGTGCCAACGCGCTCTCGCAGATGCACGCGTCTGGCGGTGACCTTGCTGCCCGAGACCGCGATCTCGAACTCAAGCTCTCCGCCCCACGTGTCTGCGACATCGTGGATGGCGGCCCATGCGTTCGTGTGGTAGAAGTTCGTGCCGTTCTGCCCGAGGTTGTCAACCGTTCCGACGGTCCATCGGCTCGCGGACAGGGCGGAGGACGTGGCGACGCTCGCCGTCGTGTCCAGCGGTCTCTTGTCTTCGAGGTAGTCTCCCGACAGCTCGACCTGCGCCGAACTCGGGCAGTAGTAGGTGTAGACGATTCCCGCGCTCGCGCGCTCCTCGGTCACGCCGTCCACGATGTTCTCGCGCCAGCGTCCCTTCTTGTCCTGCCATACGATTCGGTCGCCCTTCTCAAGCACTGCGAGACACGTGATTGACAGGCTGTTCTCGCCGTTCACCTCGCGCGTGTCGATGCACTCGAATAGCGTCTTGATGGGGCCCTTGAAGACCTCCCATCTGTCTGTGACCCAAAGCCTCATCAGCCTACGTGCCTCTCATCCCACTCGATGGTTCCCGAACCGCTGGACAGCCGCAGGCTGTTGCGCCCAGGCTGCAGCGCGAAGTAGTCGCTGTCGTATGTGACCGCCTGGTTCTGCCCGTTGACGGTCGTCTGCTCCTCGCCCATGTCGATGATCACGGCGGAGGAAGAGGCGAGCGATGCGTTGATCTGGACGAACTCACCCGTGTCCATGTTCGTGAGCTTGAGGTAGCTCACGGAGCCGCCGGGCTTGCACGTGATGACCGGCCTCGTCTCGTAGGAGCCTCCCACTGCCAGCGAGGTGTTGTATCCGACGCTGCCCTTGTGGTGGGCTCCGTATGCGATGGGGTCGTACGCCGTGAACTCAAGCTCTGCGGAGCCGGTGTGCCATAGGTTGTCCAGTTCCTTCGGCGAGGTCAGCACCGCCATGTAGTAGATGCCCAGATGGCGCTCGTCATCGAGGTAGAGCGGGGCCTCTTTGAGGCATAGCAGCCTCGCCGCCATCGTGCGGCGAAGCACCGCCATGTCGTCGGAAGGACGCGCCCGCCACTCTGCGCGCACCGTGATGGTGAGCGGTTTCATCTTCGCCCGCATGAACCGCTCGCCGGGTCGGTACGGCACGTTCTGCGTCTCGACATCGTATTCGGGGAGCAGGGAGCGCGTGATGAGCTTTGTCTTGAACCAGGGGGAGAAGTCGAATCCGTTGTATATCACGCGAATGTCCCCTGTCTCATCTCGGCGCGCTTGATCTCCTTTGCGATTTCGCGCGACAGCTTCTTGATGTCCGCCTCCTCGCGCACGGTCGCGTACACGTTGATTGTCACGTTGGTGTCGCCGCCGCGCCCGATGCCGCCCATCCGCTCAAGCTGCTCCATGATGCCCTCGGCGAGTGGTGCCGCGCCGCGCTTGTTGAACGGAACGACGCCCTCTGGCCCTGACTCGCCGACGCCGATGACGCTCGGGCCGTTGAAAACGCTGCCCTTCGCGTACCAGCTGATGGATAGGGTGGCGGGGTTTGGAATGTTCCCGAGCAGCGGGACGTTAATCAGGTCGTAGTGGATGTGCGGGAGCGGGATGTGCGGCCACGAGATGCGGAAGTTGAAGAATCCCTTGATTGCGCTGATTACGCCGGACACCACGTTCTTCGCGCCGTTCATGGCGTTGCTCACGGCGGACTCGATGCCGGAGAAGATGCCCTGAACAACGGAGAGTGCGGTGTTAAGGCCGTTCTGCACAGTGGAAACCACTCCGTTGATGGCACCGCCCACAACGCTCACGACTACATTCCATGCGCCCGATATGATGCCTGTAATGCCGGACATGATTCCCTGGATTCCGGCCTCCATCTGCGAGAAGTCGCCAGTCACGATTCCGTTGATGAGACCGAGCACCGTCTGGAAGATGCCCTGGATGAGCGACCACGCGCCTTGTATGATCTGCGCTATACCATTCATCACGCCAGTGATGGTCTGCAGGATGACCTGGAACGTGTTCCCCACATTCTGCAGGAGCTGCTGCAGGATAGGTACCGCCACGGCGATGATGAACTGGAATCCCGCGCTCACGATGGGCATGATGACGTTCATGGCTTGCGTAACTGCGTTGGAGATTGCCGCCCACGCCTGCTCGACGTACGGCTGCAGTTGCGCTATGACCGCCTGGATGGTTCCCCAGATGGCGTTCCACGCCTCGGTCACTGCCGTGCGGAAGCCTTCGTTCGTGCTCCACAGGTAAACGATGGCCGCAGTTAGCCCGGCCAACACGCCCAGCACTATGCCCACCGGACCAGTTAGCGCGGCGAGCGCGCCTCCGAACAGGCCGGCGGCACCGCCTGCTCCGCTCAAGGCGGCAGTTATGGCGGGGATGACCGCCACGAGGTTCCCCGCTATCGACAGCACGGGACCTATTGAGGCCAGTATTCCGGCGATGGCGAGAACGGCCATCTGGCCGCCCTCTCCGATGCCCGCGAACCACTCGCCGAACGCCTTGACGACCCCTGCGACGTTTGTGGCGATGTTGAGCAGCGGCTCTCCCAGGGGCTCGATGGCACCTTGCAGCTCGCGCATGGCCGACTGCATCTTGCCCGCGAAGCTGTCTGATGCCGCGTCTGCGGCGGCTCCCGCCGCTCCGGCAACGTCCCCGTACTTGTTCTCAACTCCGGCGAGGCTCGTGATCATGCCCATGGCGTTGTCCTCGCCGAGGCTCGACCACAAGGTCGATGCTAGGTTCGCCTTGTCGTATCCGTCGGGCATCTTCGCGAGCTCGCCAAGCACCGCCTCGAAAACCTGCTGGCCGGTAGCCCCTCCGGTCTTCCACGCCTCGAACAACTGCTGCGTCGATTCGGAGAAGCGTCCTATGCTCTCGTCCATGCGCCCGTCAACAAGCGATGTTTGGAACTCGTTGAGGAAGTCGTTCACCTTGTCGAGGTTGTACGCGCCGTTCTCGGTTCCCGCCTTGAGTATGGAGAAGTAATCCTGCGCGGAGAAGCCCATCTGCGCGAATCGCGGTCCGTACTCCGCGAGGTTGTCTCCCAGCTCGTCGCTGTAGTTGAGGCCGTCCTGCGCGCCGGCGACGAACAGGTCCATGGCGTCCTGCGCGGACATGCCGAAGCCGTCCATGAGGGCGTTCACGCCGCGAACGCTCTCTCCAACGTCCATTCCGAGGGTGTCGGAGAGCGTGAGTGCCGCCTGCGTCACATATTCGAGGTCTTGATCGTTGAGGTCACCGAGGTTCTGGCGAACCGTGATGAGGGCGTCGGACACGAGGTCTAGGGACTGGCCGAAGCCGTTCTCGTAGATTCCCTCTCCGACATCGCCCAGATGTTCTGCCTCCTCGGAGGTTAGTCCGAGCGCGGACTGGATGCGGGCGGTCGCCTGCTCGTAGCTCGACGCCGTGGTGAACGCGGCTGTGCCCGCCGCGATTATCGGCGCTGTGAGCCCGACGGTCGCCGCCGTTCCCGCCGACTTGAGGGAGCCAGACAGCTTCTGCGCTGCCTTGTCTCCCTCCGTGATTCCCTTCCAGCTAACGCCGTTCAGGCTGCTGTTTACGTCTTTTACGCCCTTCTCGACCTTGCTTGTGTCGAGTATGGCTTCGATGACTACGGAGCCGTCCATGCTCACCTCGCTGCACGCTTGAGGGCGGCGAACGCATCGCGCATCGCCGCGTCATTCCCTTCGTTCGTGCCGTGTGAGCTACGGCGTCTTCCGAGTGCGTACGCCCTGTGGAGGCGTTCCCACTCCTCTATTTCCTTCTTGTTCGCGTTCTTCTTTGCCGGCTTCGGCCTCGTCTTCGGATTCCGGTAGTAGATGGCCCTGCCGAGCGGAGTGTCCATCGAGCATCCGCCGACGAGGGCTATGAACTCCGAGAATCCGATCTTGTCGCGCACATCGTCCCAGTCGATTCCGTATTCCGCGCGGAAGCTGATGCGGATGTATGCCGCGTCCTCTACTGGGTCCCATAGCGGTTCCTCGTGAGGCTTGTCGCCTTTTAGGTCGATGCCGCATACATCCCACACTGCCGACTCTATGAGCCTGCCGAACTCGCGCGGGTCGTAGTCGCACGCGAGGAACGCTTCGCGAACGTCCGCGAAGAACATGGGGATGAACTCCGCGGCCTTATCCTCCTCCGGCTTCTCATCATCCTGCAGTAGCGCGATGCACTTGAGGATTGTCTGGGCGTCGTCGCGCACCAGCACCTCCTCGCCGTTCCACGGGTAGGGGGTCGCGCTCCCTCCTTCTTCGAGCCTTACGCGCAGGGATGTGAGGTCGCAGGCGTTCACTTGCGATTCTTCTTCCCCTTGCCGCCCTTGATGACCTTGGGCTGGTTTCCGCGCTGCGCCTGCAGGAACGCCTTGGTCTTCGCGCTCTCCTGCGAGTAGTAGAGGCCGCACCTGCGAAGCTGCTCGTTCGTCGCCTTTCGTCCCAGCATCATGAGGAACGAGGCCATTACCTCGCCGAGCATGCTGGTGTACTTGGACGGCTCAATAGGCTCTCCGTCTCCCATCCACTTGAGCAGCTGGTCGTATCCCTCGATTCCGATGAACGCGACGATCACGCGCTTCTCAAGGTGCGTCATCATCTCGATGAGCTCCGCGCGGTCCTCCTCGTTCTCTGCTTTGTCCAGCTTCCACTGTATCGACTGCGCGCGGTCGATTGCGTCCGATACCTTGGACAACATCGTTTCGATGCTGCCGTCATCGAAGTAGACGCGGTAGCGCGGTGTGTCGGGGTTGTCGTTCGGGTCCTCGAAGTAAACGTCCTCGAACGGTCTCGATATGCGGAGGATTTCCATTTGATAGTTCCTTTCTCTGCCCGTGAGCTAGGCATGAAAAAAGGGGCGCGGGCCGCTCACTAGCCCGCGCCCCCGTGATTCGGAGGTTATGAAACGTGTCGCTTACGCCGACTTAGGCCCGACCGTGACCTTCACGCTCTTCATCACGGACGGCTTCGATGCCGCTCGCACGGTGACGGTGGTCTCGCCCTCTGCGATGCCCTTCACGTTTCCGTCGCTGTCAACGGTCGCGATGTCCGTGTTGCCGGATGCGTAGAAGCATTTCGGGTTCGCTTCTTCCGGCGTTACGGACGCCTCGATCTTCTTTGTGGCGTCTACCGTCACATCGATGTCCTCTGCCGTAATGCTCTCCGGCAGCTTGAGCTTGTTCGCTTTCGTGAACTTCGGGGAGCCCGCCGTCGCGATGGTGCATGCGAACGCTCCGAGCCCGGAAGCCTCTCCCTGGCCGCTGTTCGGAGTGAGGTTGAGCAGCGTGCATCCGCCCTCGATGATGTCGCCGTTCGCGGCGGTGTGGCGGAAGTCGGTCTTGCGCCCCTCACCGGTGAGGAGTGCGCAGGAGGAGATGAAGTCTTGCGCGGGGTCTCCGTAGCATCGGTCTCCCTCTACCTCGTACTGAATCTGGGTGCTCGTAACGTCCGTGGTGGGCGTTCCGTACCCGTCGTAGTAGTCCTTGTCCTCGGTGCTCTCGTTTGGCGACGGCGTGATGCTCGTGATGCCTCGGGAGAGGATTGCCCACGTTGGGCTATCCGCGCCGGGGGTGATGTTGATCTCAAGGGCGTTCGCGTAGTTGCGTGCGAAGCCCAGGTCGCTCTTTGCCATCTATGGCCTCCTTCGTTACTGTCTGATGATCTGCACTACTAGGCGAGCAGCCCAAACGTGCCTCCTGTCGGTTCCCACCTTTATCTCCTCAATGTCGCCGTCGGGCTCCGCAGGAGCCGCGACCTCGTACGAGCCGTTTCCGCTCGACAGGTCTGCGGCGCGCAGGATGTCGGACGCGCGCTCGCATTCCGACATGGCCACGATGGGGTCGAGGTTCTTAGAGATGACCTGCAGGGTGCAGTTGACTCTCCGCGAGCCGTCGAAGTACGTGGCGACCGTCCTGGGAGGCATCATGCGGACCACAACTCCGTCCTTGCCGGTTATCCGGTCGATGCGCTGTCCCAGCACACCGTCCATTCCTGCGGCCTTGAGTGCTTCGACCGCCTTGCTGCAGATGTCTATGGTCTCGGTCATTTCTCCTCCATGAGCCTATGGGCGAACTCTTCCCACGCGCTCATGCGCTCATTCTTGGCCTCCTCGGGCCAGTGTGAGCGCGCGTTCGGGTTCTTTGTCTTGCGGATGCTGCCCTGCGGCAGGTCGTGGACGCGCTGGGCGTACGGCGTGTTCCACTCGATGTTCCCGGTTTCGTAGTCGCTCGCAAGAGCCTCCGAGTCCTGCAGCGTTCCCTCGTCCCTCGGAACGTAGTCGCGCATCTCGAACGCCACGCGCTCTGCGAACGCCTCCTGCTTCGCCTTGAGCTGTTCCGGGCTGAACCTGCGCTCGATTCCTGACAGGTCGATCTTGATGTTGCATGCCGCCGCCTTGCTCACTGCACGTCCACCTCCCAGTGGTGCGGTGTGCCGTCAGGGTGGTCGCACCTCTGCACGCTCGCCACGGCGTGTTTCTCGCCGTCGAATGCGATCAGGTCTCCTTCCATGACCTCTCCCTGGTACTCCGTCGCGTCTATGAAGACACGGGCGGAGCACCCGGATGTCATCTGGTAGTCGGTTGGTGACAGTGCTGCGCTGCGGTCTATGCGGCACCGTGGGATGGCCACGGGCTCACCGAAGCCATCATCAGTCTGCCGTTCAAGCTCGACTCGCTCCTGTCTCATGAATGCCGGTATTGGGGGTATTCGCACTCGGCTCACCCCATCCCCATGAATAGCAGGCCGCTTCCGACCAGCTCACCGTCTGCTGCGCGCGCCATGTCGGCCTCCCATGAGGAGCCGCCGCCGTTCCCGCCGAAGCTCATGTTCACTGTGCCAGTGGTTACCGACGCGAGGCTGCCCGCCCCTCCTGTGAAGCCATAGGCGGCATCTACGTCGCAGGCTGCGCACACGGCACGCATGTACGCGTCCATGTCCTCTTCTGGGGAGTTTGGCCAGATTCGCTTGCGTACGTAGGAGACGGCATGGGGGAGGGCGGCGTCGAAGCCGCCCTCGTCGAGTTTGCCACCGTACTGCTCGGAGTAGAAGCTATATGTCGGCTTGGTGCCCGCCATGCTTACGCCGCCGCGATATGGGCATAGATCTTGCCCTTCTGCTGCTCGTAGACGAGCAGGTCGTGGAACAGGCGCAGCTGCCACTTGTGGGCGTCCTTCTCCTGGTTGGTGTCGGGCGCGAAGTAGCGCAGCTTGCGATGGCGCTGGATGGCCGCTGCGGCGGAGGGATGGACGATCATGAAGTTGATCGCCACCGCGTCGTCAGCCTTCTTGAAACCGCCGGCCTCCTGGCCGCTGGTGGTGCCGTCAAGCAGCGTGATCTTGTTCTGGAATCGCGCGGAGGGGACGGTCACGATCTTCATCTCGTCGAAGGTCGCGAACTGTCCGTTCGGGTTCTCTCCCTGACCGATGCGCCAGTTCTGCGCCTTGCGGAGCAGGGTCTTGACGGAGGAGGTGCAGTAGAAGAGGCAGGTGGACAGGTCGACGCCCATGTCCTGTACGGCCTCCTCGCCCTTAAGCACCGCGTCGAGCGCGGCGTCCTTGTCCTCAAGGGCGGCGGTCACGGTGTTGCCGGCGTTGCCGGCGAGCGTGGCGAAGCGAACCGCGTCGACCTCGGGGATGACCTTCGTGCGCTCGAACTCCGCCATGACGTTTGCGGACACGATCGCCGCGCGCTCCTCGTCATCCATGGCGTCGATATTGAACTCGCGGCCACGGTCATAGCGCAGCTTGTAGGTCTCCCAGTCGGTGGACACGGAGCCCTTGACGAAGCCGTTCTCTCGGCTGTAGTTCGCAAGCCCGTCCATCGCGATTGTGGCGATCTTGATCTCTCCAACTCCGCTGAACTCGCCCAGCAAGTCGCCGTTCATGTTCAGGTCGTTTGTCAGCGTCTCGCGCTCGATGATCTTGTCGAGTCGCGTAGTGAACTTGGAAGCGTAATCTCCCAGTGCCATGCGTTACTCCTTCTTCTTTATTCCGAAGGCGCGGTCGAGCTTTTCGTCCAGCGCCTTGTCGGCGTCCCCATCGGGCTTGAGGCCCGTGGAGCCGGTCTGCTTGTTCTTGCCGTCGGAGAAGAGGTACGGGCAGTCCTCCTTGAGCTTGGCCACGTCGCCGTCGTAGTCGTCGAGGAGAGCCTTTGCCGCCTTGGTGTTGCGGCACCCAGCGAGTTCGAGTTTGTGCGTTACCCGCTCGTCCTTCTGGTCGGCTTCGAGCTTCGCGATCTTCTCTTCGAGCGCCTTGCGCCCCTCCTCGGTCTTGGCGGCCTCCGCGATCTGCGCCTTGAGGTCGGCGATCTCCTTGTCCTTCGCGGCTATGTCGCGCTGGTACTTCTCGCGGTTGATGCCGGGCTGGCCGTGGTTGTCCTTGACTTCGCCCTCGCCGCCGCCTTGGCCTTCGGCTGCGGGCTTCGGGTCGCCCTCGGTGCCTCCCTGCGTGCCATCGCCCTGTTTGGGCTCGGTCTGCGGGTCGGTGACCTGCGGCTCGGTCTGCGTCTTATTCTCGTCTGCCATGTCCTTCTCCTTACCTAGGTTTGTTTGCGCGCTTCCCTGCGCGGTTTAGGTGGGTTTTTTGCGCGCTCCCACGCGATACGGAGAAGTTACCGAAGGTGTCGCTTCGCGTACGCCCATGAAAAAAGCCGCCCGCAGGCGGCTCGTGATGCTATTGATTTCCTGCCTATGCGCCGTACGGCGTTCCAGCTGGGTAGTCCGGAAACGATTCCTCAAGATAGTCGTGGCCCGTTTCGATGCTTTTGGTCATGAGGTCAAGCGCCTCGCTCGGAGAGATTCCGCATCCCTCCATTCCCCAGTCTGAATCCGGGAACTCCTTGCGGTAGCGCCCCCACGTCTCGATCAGCTGCTCATCGTTCCATTCCATGGCTAGAATCCTTTCATCATGTTCACGAACACATCATAAGTTTTCGGAAGGTACCGCTTCAACGTCTCAAGTGCCTGCGGGTTCGCCATGGAGCACTCGAAGAAGTGGGCGAAGGTCTCTGTGGCAAGCGACTGCGCTCCCCACCTTCCCTTCCAGTAGGACTTTCGGTGGGCGGGAAGTGCGTAGTCGCAGCACGTTCCGCTTGTCGCCCCGTGTATGATGTCCGATAGCCCGCCTATGAGTTCAGGGGTGGAGCGATACAGCGCGATGATCTCGCGGGTCAGATGCTCCTTCGCCTCGTTGACGCTGCCGTAGCCCATCGTCTTCTTGATGGTGCGCAGCATCGCCTGCACCTCTTTCTTCGCGGTCGCTCCCAGGCCGGCGGCTTCCGACGCGTACTGCATGGCCTGCCCGTTCCTGTGGTCGATATAGTGCCCGTATTCGTGGAAGAACGTCTGGTATGGTGCTTTGTCCTTTCGGTAAGCGAAGCCCCTCGCGGTGTCATCCATGTTCAGCGTTATGCCGTGCGTTCTTGGACTGTAGTACGCCTGGCCTCTCGATGCCGTCGTGCTGTCTAGCTTCAAGTCTGCGAGAGCTCCGTCGAACGCTCTCTTCACATCGGCATTTTTGCACGAGTCGGCTATCGTAGCTATCTCCTTCGCGCTTGCGTTTGCTATCCCTTTTCCCTGCATCACCTTTGCAGATGCCGTTGCACTGCGCGGGGCCTTCTTCTTTGCGGTCTTCGCATTTCCCTTCAATCCTGCTATTGCGCGCTTGAATATGCTCTGCTGGTTCGCCTTGCTCAAGTTCCGCCAGTTCTTAGGGTCTATTCCTTGGCTCTTCAACTCCGCAGACAGGGCCTTCTGCGCTGCCGACTTCGATATGCCTCGCGCCTTGAGCATCTGCTTGACTCCATCGCCGTCCATGAACTCCTTCATGGTGCGGCGGCTCGCGTCTGTCTTGCGCACCTTCGGCATGTCGCCCGCCCACTCGCGCCTCGGGCTGCGCTGCAGCACCGGGGCGATTCCTTTTCCGTTCGCCTCGTCGATGTAGCGTCTCATGCCCTCCTGCTGCCCGCGCAGCTTGGCCTTGAGGCGTTCGACCTCCGCGATGTTTGCGAGGCTCGCGTCCTTGTCCGCTATGATCTGCGCTCCTGACAGCTCGCGCTTGGTTTTCCTGATTTCGCGCTCGCGTCTGCGCTGCCCCTGCGTGAGACTGTATATCTCGTCGTTGTCCAGTCCGCTCGGGTGGCTCGGCTCCGGCTCGTATTTTCGAGGCGTGCCTGGGAGCCACGGTCCGAAGCTGTGCCGGCAGTTCGCTCCGCCCAACCCGTCTACCTTGCCGTAGCCTGTCTCCGCGTAGAAGTCGCGGTAGCGCACGCCGTCGATGGTCACGTCTCCGTTGAGCGAGTAGACGCGACCCTGCCACCGCGCGTGGCTAGGGCGCGCACCTCCATGGCTCGACACCTCCACGAGGCGGATTCCCGCCTGCCCGCACACGTCGAGCGTGCGTCGCATGCCGTCCTGCGCTATCTGCGTGCGCACATGACGGCGAACGGCAACGTCGATATTGTTGGTCACTGTTTGCTGCCCTGTGGTCGGGTCTCGGTAGGTAACGGTGGACACGCCATCGCGCATCATGCGGCGCACCGCCTGGTGTATGGCCCTCTCCGCTGTCTCCGCTCCCGTGTTCACCTTGGTGACTGCCTCCGCCACGCACCGGTTCCATAGGTCGAGCGCGCCCTGTGTCATGTCAACGTTGTCGCGTTCGAGTATCGCCGCTATGCCTCTGACCGTGAGCTCGACCTGCCTCGGCATGGTCTCGGCGACCGCGCCCGCCGCAGCGGCCCGCGCGCCTGCCGCAGCCACATCGGAGGCGTCGCTCTTTCCCATGGCTTCCTCAACGGTCATGCGCACGGCCTCGTTCACCTCGCTGCGGTGGCTTTCGATGAACTCCATGAGGCGAGGGGCGGCGGACTGCGCGAGGAGGTTCACGGCGGTCGCGCCGCGCTGCCCTAGCTCTTCTATGTCCTGGTCGAGCAGGAGGCGGCACAGGTACGCGAGCATGTCGGCCTCTATCTCGCCGTACACGGCTCCCACCATGTCGCCTGCCCTGTCGAGGTATTCCGGGTCGAGCATGGCTAGAACCCAACGTCGAGGACGGTCTGCTCGGGCATGAGGAGCTGCGCCTCCTCCTCGCTCTTGCCGTAGAAGCGAACGAGGTACATCCACTTCGGCACGACTCCCGCCGCGATCTCGGAGAGCATCTGCGTCTTCTCCGCCTGCGTGTCTGTGATGATGGAGTCGTCCCACACGATGGTCACGGGCTCGAAGCCCTCCGCTATGCTCGCGCCGCAGTTGGCGCGGGCGCACTCGCAGAGCGCCGTGAGAAGCCTGCCCAGCTCCTTGCCCAGCGCGTTCTCGTGGTTGCGGATGTTGCGCATGAGGGCGGAGTTGTCCGCGCTCACCTCGGTCGCCGTCTTGAGGCCGCCCGACTTGTCGGGCTTGAAGTACTGCGAGCCGAAGCCGCACTCGTCGCCCAGGGCGGCGCATGCGTCTGCGTACACCTCGTGGATGGCGGAGGTTCGCATCTGCGGCGCGAAGGCGTAGGGCTTGCCCTCCTCGCCGATGGCGGATGCCGTGAGGCGGAACAGTCGCTGCTCCCGGTTGCCGAACGGCACGGGGCGCTTCTTGCCTTCCTCGTCGGTCTCCACGTCGATCATGGTATCCGGCACCATGAGCACGGCGCGCAGCAGGTCGGTCTCGTCGTAGAGCGCCGTCCACGCGGTGTCGAGCATGCGCATGGTGTCGATGGCGTCGTGGAACACACTCACGCCGTAGGGGGAGGTGTCCTGCACGGTGTTGTCGATGGCGGGGGAGAGCAGGCAGAAGGTGCGGAGAGCGCACCCCGTATCGAAGTCCTCGATGATGCCCAGCCCCTCGGATGCCACGGGCTTGCCGTCGCGCCACACCTTGGTGACGATGTGGTACGTCCCGCTCTCCGCGTCCATGATGTGCATCTGCAGCTGGACGGCCTGCTTGCCCTTGATGGTGACTCGTGTGCAGAACGCGCACTCCGTGGTGCCGTCCTCGTCCCACGTGAGCGGGATGACCATCTTCGCGTCGTATCGGCGCACCCTGATGGTCGTGCCTTCGTCTCGCACGTCGAACCACAGCGCCATGGCACCGGTGCCCATGGCGAAGGCGCGCTCGATGCCGCGCTGGAACAGGGCGTAGAGCCCCGTGTCCTCGCAGTAGTCGCGCACCCACTCGTTGGCGTCCGCGCTCTCGCTCTGCGCCTGCATCTCGTTGGCGATGAGCGACGCCCACTCGCGGCACACGCGGCGGGCGGGTCGCAGCGAGAGCTTCTGGCGCTCGTGGCTGCGGCCGTCAACGCCCAGGTACTTCTCCTTGTAGAACGGGTGCGTCGCTGTGTACCACTGGTACCACTCCGCGATGTGCGTGCTCATATCGGGGGGCATGGCGTAGCCGCGCGAGGTGATCTCCTCGCTCACGTACGCCGGCACCTCGAACTGGTTGTCTGCCATGGTCTATCACCTTCCTGCGTTCTTGTACGCCCCGCGCCTCGTAACCACGTCCATGAACGCGTAGCGGGTCGCATCTATCCAGTGGTCGTTCCCGTCGGGGTAGTCCCCGGAGTACTCTCCCGTGTTCTCGTCCATCTCGAACTCCGCCTCGCGCACCTCGCGGGCGAGGTTCGGGCACCGCTTCGGGTCGATGACCCACGTGACTGACTGCATGAAGCGGTAGCTCATGGTTCGCAGACCGCCCTTGCCCGCGCTCCGTGCGTCCACGCCCTCGTCTCGCTGCGCCTGAATCTGGTCGGGGGCGGCGTCATCGGACAGCACGCGCAGCCGGTGGTAAGCAGGCTCCTTCGGGCTTCCGTCCGGGTTCTTGCCATCGCTCCACGTGAGCGCGGTCCTGATGCGCGCGGCCGCCTCGGTCGGGAGCACCTTGTTTCCGCCCAGCTCCGCGAACGTGATGATGCGGTGCTGGCCGGGCTGCCACTCGGAGAGCGTGAACGCCCACGGGTCTGGGAACCACCCGAAGTCCTGGCCAGCGTGCAGACGCTCGAACGAGGCGATCTCCTCGTCGGTCACATCGCGGAACTCAACGCGGTCGAATATCTGCCCTCCGTAGCCAACGGGCTCGCCCAGGTACTCGTGGCGATAGGCTTGCTCGTCGGTCTCCTTGAGGTCTTCGGCGTCGGCTATGAACTGCGCCCCCAGCCACTCGGGAGGGGCGTCTAGGTAGCAGCTCTCGAACACCTCCTCGCCGGATTCCCTGCGGCGGTCGGCCTCGCGGTTCGCCCAGTTGTCCCTCGTGCGCGGCGGGTTGTAGGTGTAGACCACGAACGTGCGCTCTCCTCCTCGGGCGGCTGACTGGCGCACGGTGCGAATCTCGGACATGCCCTTGAACTGGTCGGTCTCCTCGAACCAGAGGAAGCCGATGTGACCGAAGGGCGGCTTGAGACCCTTCGACTTGTGCGGGTCGTCGCATCCGGCGAAGAAGATGATCTGTCCCGTTGCCTTCTTGCGAATCTTGAGCGTGGAGACGGGCATCTCGTATTCATCGTCAAGACCTAGTTCATGTATCGCCCACACCACCTGCGCGTACACTGCATCGCGCAGGCTGTTCTTGCGCTTCATGACTGCGGCGGCGTGCTCGCCAGGGTGGTCTTCGATGTGGCGCACAAGCTCGATGGATGCCCATGAGCTCTTGAGAGAGCCGCGCCCGCCCTTGCACCAGAACTCTGTCTGCAACTCGCGGGCTATGAGCATGTGGGGCCGGAAGAAGTCGCGCCCGATCAGCAGGGCGAAGTCGCGCGTGAACTCCCCGCGTTCCTCGGGCTGCTCCTCCGGCAGCGCGTCGAGCAGCGTCTTGCCCAACTGCGTCACGGCGTTGACCGCCACGTAGTCGAGTGGCTTGCCGTCCTCTGCCCTGCGCACGCGCTCAACGCCTGCCTCGAAGGTCTCGCTCATTCCGGCTAGGACTTCCGCGCGCGTCGTGGTCGCCTTCTCTGCTGCTGCGCGCTTGAGGGCGGCTATCCTACCCTTGACCTTCCCATCCGCCTCAAGCTCGCAGGCGCGCTTGTCCACTGTCTCGGGCTTCCATCGCGCTCGGTCCGGATATGCGGAGAGCATGGCCTGCCTCTGCGTCAGGCCCTCCACTCGCTTCTGGCAGTACACCTCGTGGCGCGGGTTCGCCAGCGGTATGTCCTTGGTGGCGACCTCCACGCGCCCCTCCTTGTCTCTCTTGTCGAATCCTCCGCATCACAGCGGGAGCCGCCCCGAAGGACGGCTCCCTGTGCCCCGTGCGGCGGAGGATGACCGCACGGCTATGTTCTCGAAGGTGTCGCTAGTCCTCGAACACGATGGTCCCGTCGTCGTACTCGGCGTCGAGCCACGCGCGGTACTCCTCGGGAGAGGAGAAGCGCGCGATGAGTTCTCTGTGGCAGGTGGCCGCAGACATTCGCCCAGACCTGTAGACCACGATCGTGACGGGCCAGCTGTGAAAGACCACCTCCATGCCTGCAGCCCTCTCGGGCGTTCCGAAGTAATGCTCCCAGTTCGTCATGCCGCCCTCCTTCACGCGCTCGCCATGATGGTCAGGAGCCACCCTACGAACTGGACGATTTGCCATATAGCCCAGACCATCGCGATGTCGATGAGGATGCACACCGCCACGATGGCGAGGCATCCCTTGTTGCACCCTTCGCGCTCATCGCGCTGCGTGGCATCCATAGACTTCCTCCTCTATCTCGTCAACCGCTTGGATTCTCTTGCCCAGCCATCTGATGACAGGCACCGCCATGGAGTTGCCCAGCGCCTGCCATCTCATTCCATCAGGCGTCGCATCGCGTATCCGCGTCCATCCGTCTGGGAAGCCTTGAAGCCTCTCGCACTCCGTCGGCGTGAGCCTGCGAACGAGGCCGCTCTCTACGACCGCCTTGCCTACCGTCTGCCCATCTCCTCCGACGAGCCTCACCTCGTCGCGCTGGTTCTGCGCGAACGCCACCGCATGCCTGTCGGTTGTGGTGAGGGTGGGCGAGAGGCCGTCATCGCCGTAGGGTTTGCCGTTCGGACCGTTCTCCGACTTCCTTCCGATGGCGTTGCCGAGGATGGAGAACACTTCGACCGTCTGCCCGGAGGTGAGAGTGGGGGACTGCTCTTCCGAGTAGCCTATCCCGCGCGCACGCGCGCTCACGCCCGCGATGAAGCCTGCGCTAGAAGCGTCTCTTCCAGCTGCGGCGGCAAGCTCTTGCCTCTTCTCTGCGCTCGACGGAGCAGACCCTTGCACGCACTCGGGCTCAAATAGAACCGCCGAGGCGCACTGGGCTCTAAGATGTCCGACAAGAAAGACACGGCGGCGTCGCTGGGGTACTCCGAAGAATTGAGCGTCAAGCACTCTCCATGCGAGAGAATACCCGCAGTCTTCCAAGAGCCCGAGGAGGGTACCAAAGGCTGCCCCCCCGTCCTGCGAAAGAACTCCGGGCACGTTTTCCCAGAGAACCCACCTTGGCTCAACGTCTCGGACAGCGCGCGCATATTCGAGCATGAGGCGACCACGCGGGTCATCCAGTCCCTTGCGGTTGCCAGCGACGCTGAACGCCTGGCACGGGCTCCCTCCGATGATGAGGTCGCATTTTCCACGATATGAACTCCAATCCACCCCGCTCACGTCGCCCAGGTTGGGGACTGCGGGGAATCTCTTCTCCAATAGCTCGCAGCAGAACGGCTCGATCTCCGCGAACGCCATGGGTTCCCATCCGAGAGGACCCCATGCGACGCTCGCCGCCTCTATGCCGGAGAACAGGCTGATGTACCTCATCTCCCGCACCACTCCGCCACGGTCTTGAGCGGAATGCCCAGCTGCGCGCACACGCCGCGCTCGCATCTCGCTCCCTTCGAGCCGAACACGCCGGGCAGCTCCGCCACGCCGTCGTAGCGAGGCTTGCCACGGTACGTGGACAGCATCTCCCGTATTGAGGCGCGCATGGCGCTCTGCCACGGCGTTCCCTGCTCGATCTTGTCGTGGGGGATGGCGACCTTGAAGCCGGCCTCCTCAAGCTGCCGGCGGGCCTCCTCGAACTCCTCGCGGTTGTCCCCCTCGTGCCCCGAAACGGGGCCGATGACGTAAAGCCTCATCTCATAGCCTCCTTGAAAAGCGCCTGCGCCTCCTTTACGGAGCATTGGATGGCGCGCGCTATCTCGTCGAACGTGCAGCCGCTCTTCACCCGCATGCGGTACACATGCTTGGCGAGCTGGTAGCGGTTGCGCTTCGCTTCCTGTTCCTTCATCTCTCTCCGCCCTTCATGCGGTTCTTGCTCGTGAGGTGGAATCCCCCGCAATAAGGGCATCGGTACCAGTCCATCCCCAGTCGCGAGCCTGCCCTCATGGCTGACAGCTCGCTCGCGAACCGCGTCTTCTCGGAGCACATGCGCCTCTTGCGCGCAGTGCGCCTCCTGTGGTGGTGCCTGCCGTTGCTCACGATGCATCGCCTTCGGATATGTTCCTGGCAACCGATGCGTTTGCCCACATGACGCACTCTTCCAGCTTCGTCATGGCCAACGACTTCTCGCGGCTTCCTGGGCATTTATCCTCAATTAGCTCGGCGAGTTCGCGCCCTTTTGCTCTTATCGACTGATAGAGGGAGTCTTGTTCGTCGGTCGGTTTGTGGTACGTGAAGTTTCTGGCAATCGTCTCTTTACTCATGTGCGTTCCCCTTTCATCAATCCTCGAAGCACTCGCAAGCTGGACTCTCCGGGTCTATCTCCTCAAGGCCGCATCCGTCGCAGGTGCAGACCTTGGCGGTGGTCTTGTCGAGCATCCTGCAGTCGTTGCAGTGGCGGCACTCGCCGCACTTCCGCCCCTCCCATGGGTCGGGCGCGTTCCACGGAGCCATCGGGTCTCCCTCGAAGCACCCGGGCGGGAGGTTCCATCCGCTTTGAGGCTCGTATGCGCTCATCATCCGCGCCACCTCCTCAACGGCCTCCACCCGTCCATTCCTAGGGCGTCGGCGTAGCTCGCTGGCTCGTCGAGTAGAAGGTACTCAAGGTGTCCCCCGATGCCTCCCGCCATGCGTCCGTAGTTTCCGAAGTTCCCAGGCACTGTCTCCTCCGGCACCCAGCGGAAGTGCAGCATGTTCGCGTGCGCGAGGCCGTGGCAGTAGTACCTGCCGTCGGCGTCTCGCAAGTTGTTTCCGAAGCCGCACAGCGTGATCGTGGGCTTCTTCACCTCGATGCCAGCGCGGTAGAGCTTCCCAGCGCCCCTGCGCACCATGTGGTGCTGGTTGAGCGGGTGGTACCTGCCGCATACGGCGCACCTTTCGAGCCTGATGCTCGGCGCGTCCATGAGCGGCACCAGGATGGCGGGGAGGGTGGTCACTCTAGCCATCTCCCAGCCTCCTGTCCCCGCCGGTCATGGCAACCGTCTCGCAGGAGCCCGCTATGCGCGACGCTATCGCCCGGGCAGTCGATTCGTCGCACGAGCCCATGCGCGCCGCAAGCTCGCTCAACTTGAAGTTCGACGTGATGACCGTCGGAAGCATGTTCGCGTAGCGCGCGTTGACGATGGCGTAGAGCCGTGAGACGGTCCATGCCGTCTGCTGCTCCTTGCCCAGGTCGTCTAGCACGAGCACCGGGCACTTCGAGTAGCGCGCGAGCACCGCCGTCTCCTCCCTCGGGGTGCCGTAGGTGCTTTGGACCTCGACCAGCAGGTCGACGGCGTTGACCATGACGGAGCGCCTTCCGTGGTGCACGAGCCTGCGCATGATGGCCGATGCAAGCGTGGTCTTGAAGGTGCCGTTCTCGCCCCAGACGTAGATCGATGCGCCTCCCTCGACCTTCTCCGCCAGCTCCTTAGCCATTGGGTGCTTCGCGTGCAGGTACCTCTTCGGCACCCCAGACTTTTCGAGCTTTTCGTAGAACTCCCTGCGCTCCTTCTCGCGCTTTTCCTCCTCCTCGCGGCGGAGCTCCCGGTCGCGCTCCTCGACCGCCTCCGGGCAGTCGCACGGCTCGTATCCGACCACGTGCGGCTTGCCGCCGAAAAGGGCAGGGAGGACGAGCGGTTTCAGCTCCTTCCCGCAGTGCGGGCACCTACCTGTCGTAGATTCCATATCCGCCTCCTTTCCTCGCCTTCGGGCGGTTGAGATAACCCTCGAACTTCGTGCCGAAAAGCGTCTCGGGGCGCAGGTAGGCGCTCATCTTGGGGTCTTCGCCCCAGGCGTCCTCCATGGTGTCGATGACGGCGATGAAGTCGGGGAGGCGGAAGCCCTCCTCCCATCTGGCGTGGATGAGCTGCCTGGTCTTCTTCGAGCTCGGACGGTAGGACGCTCCGACCGCCTCGTTGAGATGCCTAACGATCTCGCCGTAGGGGATTTCGTCCTCCTCCCCCTGCACCCCCTCCTCGGAAGAGGAATCATGAAGAGGAGTTAAGGAAGAGGAATATATATCGCTTGCCTGTTTGCTCGATGTCTCGTTATCTCGCATGCTTTCGGCTTTGCTTGCTCGTTTGCTTGTAGTTTTGCTTGGCGGTTTGCTTGTGTTTTTGCTCTGCTGCTCGCTTCCGCCTTTGCTTCCCGCCACGATGCGCGACCGGCTCTTTTCGAGCACGGGGCGCACCATGGCGAGCGCCATCTTCTGGGAGTCAGTGCGCGGGGATGGATCTGACCCCGTGCGGAGGTACCGCACGATCATCCCTATGAGCTCGTTGCCCTCGCGCACGTTCCCCAGTTCAAGCGGGCCGTCTATGAGCGAATCAAGCACCTGCATGGCTAGAACGGGATGTCTTCGTCATACAGGTCGTAGGAAGGCTGAATTTGCGCCTGCTGCGGAGCGTATACGGGCTGCTGCGGAGCAGGTGCCTGCGCAACGCGCTGCGGTGCTGCCGGAGCTTGCTGCGGTGCGTATGCCGGCTGCGGGGCCTGCTGCGGAGCGTAGACGGGCTTCGTGGCGTACTGTTGGTAGCCCTGCTGCTGGTACTGCTTCGGCTGCGGAGGCCGGATGACGCCGATCTCGCGCACCTTGAGGTACGCCTTTGAGCAGTTCTGACCTGTCTGCTTGTCCTGCCATCTGTCGTAGGCGAGGCTTCCCCACAGGAGGAGCAGAGCGCCCTCGACTATGTTGCGGGCTTTGTCATCGTTCTGCCCGTTGTGCCAGTACTCGCAGTCGAAGAACTGGGGCGTGTTTGATTTGGTTTCGCGGTTGTAGTTCGGGCTGTTGACAGTGAAGCGCGTCACAAGCTGTCCGCTCTGCGTAGAGCGGGTCTCGACGTTCTTGGTCACGTAGCCGTCTAGGGTGAAGTCTTTCACAGGTATCCTCCTTGGGTGACGTTCCCGCTGTTCCATATGCGGGTTATCTGCGCGTCCACCATGCGGATGCGCAGCTTGTAGACGTTGATGGCCTCTTGGCTCGCCTTGTAGATTGCCTCGGAGCAGTCGCGCAGCTTCTTGAGTTCCGCTATGTCCTCGCGCCCACGGCACAAGTCGCTCGTGATGGTGACCGGCGTGCCCTTCCGGCGCTCGTCGAGGATGGCGAGGCTGAGCGCCTTGCGATACTCCGCCTCGTTCTCGGCGTACTGGCAGCCGCTGGTCTTGCAGACCTCAAGCTCCGCCATGAGCTGGTCTGTCAGCTCGTCGAGCTGTTCGTACAGCTCCTGCATGGCCTACTCGATCTCCCAGGACGGTGCGGGGCAGCACCCTGGGCTCGCGGTGAAGGCGGCGTACTGCTCGGAGCTCTCGAACTGGTAGCGCGTGCCGCAGCTCCTGCAGTGGGCGATGAACGGCCCCTGCTGCGGCGGCTGCTTCTGCTCCTTGGCCGGCGAGAGCTGGTCGGGGTCGCTCTCTCCGTCGATGGCGAACACGCCGCAGAGGGCGTACTTGCGCGCGTAGCTCGACGCCATGCCGGTAACCTGCGCGTCGTCGCTGCCGTTCTTGTGCTCCGCCTCGCGGGCGAACGCGGAAACGGTGAACATCTCTCCCGGCTCATCGGTGAAGAACACGCAGACGGTCGACTTCACGTAGTAGCGGTCCCCGACGTTCACCACCTCATCGTGCATGAAGAAGCTGATGCCCGCCTCTTCGCACGGCTTCTTGAGAGCCGCCACGATGTCCTCGAAGCTGCGGTAGTTGAACTTGCCGAACTCGTTGTACTTGTCCTTCGGAACCACCACAGAACGCTGAACCTGCGCGATGGCGCTCATGATGCTGCGCGGCTGCTCGTTGCTATCAGGCATTGAAACCTCCGATCTGGCGGCGCTCCTTCTCGTACGCCTGCTCAAGCGTCCCCGTTACGAACTTGCCGGTCACTCTCGGGTTGAGGCTCCCGCAGAAGCGCCCGATCTGCTGCATCTGCTCGCGCGACGCGGCGGTTATGACCATGACGCATGGAACGTACTCTCCGCCCGGTGCCGCTACGGGAACTGGTGCGGGCTGCACCGGTGCCATCGGAACTGGCTCCGGAACGTCCGGTTCCGGCTCCGGAGCGATAGGCACGGGCTCCGGCGCGATGGGTGCCGTCTCCTCCGTAGGAACCGTCTCCGGCTCCGTGTCCGGCATCGCATCCTCGAACCTGCTGTCCACGGCCTCGTGCAGCTCCGCTATGCGCTCGTCTGCCGCTTGCGCCTCGCGCGCGGCGTTGAGCGCGGAGCCGATGTCAAGCGTCTCGAAGAAGACGCGCTCCGCCGTCTCGTAGTGAGGCATGGCCTTCTGCGACTTCAAGGTCTCCCAGTCGCCAGCGATCTTGGTGACCTTCTCCTCTATCGCGTTCTTGGCCTTCACCTCTCCGAAGGTCTTGTTCAGCCACCGCTCCTCATGGATGCGGTCGTAGGGGACCACCGGCACGAGGAGGCCGGCGAGGTCTTCGTAGAACTCCTTGAGGATGGCGTACGCTCTGTCCTTGCGCTCCTCCTCCGCCTCGTCAAGCTGCTCCTTGATGTTCGCGCTCGCCGCCTTGACCTTCGCGGTGATGGCGTTGGCCTTCGCCTCGAACTCGTCGTAGGGGCGCATGTACTCGCGCTTCACGGCCTTGCGGCGCTCGTCTATCTCCTTGGCGATGCCGTTGAGGTAGGTGCGGTCGCGTTTCGCCTGCTTGATGTTCTCCGCATCGGAGAGGTCATAGCGCGCGTCCTTGTAGTCGGCGATCAGCTTGTCCACCCGCGCGTCGAGCGACGCGAAGTTCGCCTCGATGGCGGCGGGGGTGAACGACACGGCGAGGCCCTTGTCCTCGACCGCCTCGGCCTCGATGACCTCAGCCTCGACCTCTACGGGCTCTTCCTTCTTCGCCCTAGTCATCCTCTTCTCCTTCCATGGCGGTTCGGCAGGCTTCCGCCGTGCGCTTCTCCGCCTCCGTCAGCTCGTAACCGTCTGCCTCCATCGCTTCGAGCAGCGCGACCATGTCCTGCGCCGCGCCGCGCCATACGTACTCGGCTCCGCCGCCGTTGAGGATGTTCCACACCCCGTACGCGGTCGGAAGCGACAGCGACTCGTATCCCAGCGCAGTGGCGAGTGGGCAGGGGCCCGTCTCGATCTCCACGTGCGCCTTCTGCTCGAACTCGGCGACATCTCGACTCTCCACCGCCTTCTTCGCGAGCATGCGCGAGGTCTTCTTCATGGAGAGCACGTCGCCGATGCGCTCGCTTATCCACGCGATGCGCGCCTTCATGGCGTCATCGAACGCTGCGTAGAAGTCCGCCTTGTCCTGCGCCTCGCGCTGCGCCTCCTCATCGACCTGCTCGCCGTCGCTCGCGGGCTTCATGAACGTGAGGCCGTACCGGGTCTCCACCGCGACGCATCCGTCGCCGTGCCCTTCGAGGAACGAGTCGAGCTGTCCGCTGTCGTAGGTGCTGAACGTGCGCTCCGCCTTGTAGCCCTCCGGGGTCTTCTCGGCGATCTCCACGCCCGCCTCCTTCGCGGAGGCGACCATCCGCGCCATGACCTCCCTGCGGTTGCGCTCCGCGACAAGGCCCTCGTAGATGCGGTGCCACTCCTTCGGGGAGCAGTCGCGCAGCTTCGCGACCGCCTCGGGGTCTCCCTCGAACTCTCCGATGGCGATGAGGCGGTCGATGGTCATGTCGTAGGCGGCGTCCCCTGCGGTCTTAGCCGCCTTACGGGCGCGCTTGACCTTGCCCGCATCCATGCGTGCGACCGCAGCGATCTCGTCGTCGGGGATGTCGAGCGCGAGCATGGTCTGCACGCCCTTGCTCATCTCCTCCGCCGTGAGCGCGCGCTTCGCGTCGGTCTCGACCATCGCCTTGGCGGCCTCCTGCCGCGCGGTCTCCGCGTCGGAGAGGTCGTCGAACACGTCGGCGTAGAAACGCTTCGTGCCCAGCTTCTTCATCGCCCAATAGCGGCACTCGCCGTCGATGATCTGGTAGATGCCTCCGTCCTTGTAGAGGATGGGACGCACCCGGGGCTGGCCTGGGTTGAGCTTGTTGAACTTGAACTGCTCGGCGAGCTGCGCGATGTACTCCTGGCACTCCTTGCTCGTCACGTCGCGCGGGTTCATCCGCACGTCGCCCTCTTGGTACGGGTAGACATCCTCGATGTCCACAAGCTGCATGAACTGCACTAGCCACGCACCTCCTTGAGGATGTCCAGAAGCGACGCCGCGCGGGCGAACTCGACCTCGAAGCCGATGCTCCCCTCGGAGCTGTCGATCAGGTACCCGATGGCGGCCATCTTCCCGAGGCCGCGCGCGTCCTCGCGCATCTCCTCGTATGCCTTCTCGCCACGGTCGCCGTGGATGATCTCGTCCGCCATCGCCGCCGCGCCCAGGGAGATGCCCCTGCGGACAACGGCGTCGATGAGGTCGCTCGCGTTCTTCTCATCGAACGCCTTGTAGATGCGTTCGAGGCACGCCTCGATGTCCTTTTCGGTCATCATCTTGAGCGTGGCCTTCTTCTCACTCATGCTGTTTCCTCCTGATGTTGTCGTTGACCTTCTTCTGTATGCGCTCCTTGCGCTTCTGCGCCGCTTTGACCTTGCGCTTGAGGTACGTCGCCGCCCACCGCTCCATGGCCTCGTCGTAGTCCTCCGCAGCCTTGGCCCTCTCGTAGGCGTCCATGCCGTCCGTCGGGGGCTTCTTCGGCATCGGGTCGGCTCTCGACTCCCTCTCCGCCTCCGTCCTCTCGTAGACCGCGCGCTGCTCCGGCGTGAGCTCCGCCATGAGGTCGGAGATGCGCCACTCGATGTCGGCGAGCTGCTTCTTGAGGCGGCACGGCTCGCATATGCCCGTGTCTCCGAGGGTCGCCCTCCTGCACCCGCAGACCGGGCAGGTCTCAAGCCTCGGCTCGTAGTAGCGGGTGGTCACGCGGTATCCGAGGCTCCGCAGGCGGTCCACTGCGTACTTGAGCTGGTTCTTCGACAGCTTCAAGCGCCTGCGCAGCTCGCGCTCCGGCATAGTCCCGGCGAGTTCGGCTACCTTCTTGAGTTCTCCCGTGGTCCATGCCTTCGCTTTGGTCATGCCGTGCGCACCTCCACCTCGATGCGCGGGTGCTGCTTGTCGTAGTCGAACCTGTCGGCGAGCCCTGCCACGTATCTGGGCGTGTCATCGAGTATGACTCCCGCGCGGACGAGGCCGTCGAGGATGAACTTCTTGGCGAACGCCACGTTGTCCATGTCCCTGCGGCGGTTCTCCTCGACCCACGTGAAGATGATCTCCACGCGCCCGTTGAAGCTGGGCATGCGCTGCTCCACGGCGGCGATGCCGGCGCGCTCCGTCTGCTGCTTCTTCATCTTCGAGGCGGCGAAGCGGTTCGACCTCTCGGCGCGCACGTAGTCGTTCAGACCGGGCATCCTGCCGGGTATGACCATGCGCGCCCTCATCGGACGCCCCTCTGTACGTCCCATACGGCCCGCGCCTCCGCGAGCGAGCTCGCGACGAACTCGTCCTCGCCCACGATGTCGTTCCAGAACTGGACGAGCGGCACCTGGTCGATGGGAGTGTCGCGGAAGCTGATGGCGGACAGCAGGCTGGGGCGCTCCATGACCATGTAGCGCGTGAGGACGCTCCACAGGTTGTGGTCGCGCTTGAACTCGCTCGCGAGCCTCACGTCCATGCCGTAGCGCCGCGCGAGCTCGTAGACGTTGCCGCGCTGGATGAGGTCGCCCTCCTCCATGAGGTAGCCGCAGAAGTCCTTGAGCTTCTGCCACTTGTCTGGGTGCAGCCGCACCCAGTGGCATGCCTTGGCCACCATCTTGCGGGCGCGTTCCTCGGAGCTCATAGCGCCCTCCACACCCAGACGGCAGCGCCGATCATCGCCGCCATGAAGCCGCCGATGATGGTCCACGACGGCACGGGCTCAAACAGCCAGATGAGGAACGCCGCCGCGAGCATGGGCAGGATGCCCGTCATCGTCAGCGCCATGAACGCCGTGAGCAGCCATTCCTTGGGGCCGTGCGGCCATCCGTCTGCTAACATGGTTCTCGGCTCAACTCCGAGCCGATCTTGGCGGGGGCGCGCGTGATGCTGGCAGGCTGTGGCGCGCCCCCTCTCTGTCTTGATCGTCTCCATTCTTTGAATCTCCTCTCGTTTTCGGGGCACTTGTAGAACTCGGTCATAGAGGCTCGTATCTGCCTGCACATGGCCGCCTGCTTTGGCGTCACTCCGCCTCCTCGCAGATGGACAGCTTGCCGTCGTTGACCTGGTACTGGACGCCGCAGACCTCGAACATGCAGTAGGCGCTGGGGTCGTTGCCGTCGGCTTCGAGGGGCGTGACGCGGAACGCGTGGAAGCCGAACTGCTTGTCGGCGTAGCGTTTGACGGCATCAATCGTGTCGGTCGCATCGCGCAGGTTCTTGGGTTTCGTTGCCATGGGTACTTCCTTTCGTTTAGTTAAACTAAATCATGCGGGCAAAAAAATAGAGAGAACGGCATCCTTGAGAATCTTTCGGGAGCCTTCATTCATGCTTGCGGCGAGCAAGCGAAGCTCTTTAACCCTGAACTCCCCGGGACGCTTCTCTCTTGTGCGGTATGCGTCGGTTGAGATACCGCAGATAGATGCGGCTTTCGCTTGGGTTAAGCCTGACCCAGTGCGAGCCGCTGCTATCAGGTTGTCCTCGGCCATCTGCCACCTCCTTCCACTGAAACCAGAATACAGGAACGTTTAGCAAAACTCAATAATCAATTTAGGAAAAAGTGGATTTGATTCGGTATTATTAAATACACCAGCGGATAGGAGCAGATATGGGACTACCGGAAAACATTGACGCGCTGCTCGTTAAGCATGATCTGACGCAGGAGGCTCTTGCGCGAATCGCCGGCGTAACGCCCGGCTCTGTTACTGGGTGGCGCAAAGGAGCGAGACCGCGCCACGATGCGATTGCAAACATTTGCGAGTATTTCGGAATTACAGAGGACGATCTGCTTTCCGATAAATACGGACTGGCTGCGAAGGAGCACGGGGAGATACAGACGCTTCCCAAAGGTGCCATGTCGGTCTACACATCGGGCGAGGCGACCGTGCCGCTGCTCACGCTCGGCCGCGTGCATGCCGGCGCTCTCACCGACGAGGAGGAGGTCGAGAGCCGCGTCGAGGTTCCCGCGTCGGTTTGCGAGAGGCATCCGCGCGCGTTCGCCCTCGTGGTCGAGGGCAACTGCATGAACCGCGTCATACCGGAGGGCGCTCACGTCCTGGTTGACCCGGACAGGGAGCCGAGCAACGGTTCCATCGCCGTGGTGGAGACGGAGGCCTACCAGGCGGTCATGCGCCGCTGGTATCGCGGCACGAGCACGCTCATGCTCACGGCGGACAGCTACGAGGAGCAGGAAGACCTCGTTTTCGGGATGGACGACGGCCCCGTGCGCCTCATCGGCACGGTCGTCTGGTACCAGTCACCTAGGGAGATGGAGTAGGACATGGGACTCATCAAGGCGCAGAAGGAGCACAACAAAAAGATGCGGGAGACCATGGCGACGAACGTGGCGGGCAACCTGCTCGAAACGCTCGCCCCCGTGGACGGGAAGGTGCATATAGCGGTGTTCGGCTGCTTCGGCTCGCTCGGCACCGTGTCGGTCATTTCTGCTGACGAGAAGTTCAACCAGCAGGCCGACCTCATCGTCTCGCAGATGCAGGACGCCGGCCGCGAGATAGTGGACGTGAAGTTCGACTGCGAGTACGGCATCGGCGTGACGAAGACGGGCATCGCCTACCGCGTGATGGTCATCTACAAGTAACGGATGAAGCCCCGCGCATACGGGCGGCAACCCTGCGCGAGGCTCTGCAAAACACCGACCCCGAAGGGAGGGTGAGCCCATTATATGGCAAGCGCGGTTATCTACGCACGGTATTCCTCGTCAGGACAGCGCGAGGAGTCGATAGAGGACCAGGTGCGCGTATGCACGGAGGAGGCGCACCGCAACGGCGACCGCATCGTGCGCGTGTACGCCGACAGGGCCACCTCCGGCACGACGACGAACCATCGCGCCGCCTTCGCGGAGATGGTGGCGGACAGCGCGCGCGGCTGGTTCGAGAAGGTCTACGTCTACAAGACCGACAGGTTCGCGCGCAACCGCTACGACAGCGCGATCTACAAGACGAAGCTCAAGCGCAACGGCGTGCGCGTCGTGTCCGCGACGGAGCGAATCGAGGACGGCCCCGACGGCATCCTGCTGGAAGCCGTGCTTGAGGGCATGGCGGAGTACTACTCCGCGAACCTCGCCGAGAACGTGAAGCGCGGGCTGCACGGCAACGCGCTCAAGTGCAAGCACAACGGGGTCATGGTCTACGGCTTCGACCGTGGCGAGGACGGCTACTACCACGTGAACGAGGAGCAGGCGCGCGTGGTGCGCACCATGTTCGAGATGTACGACGCGGGGAGCGGGTTCCCGGAGATAGAGGACGCCCTCAAGCCGTGGCGGACGAGCTACGGCAAGCCCTTCACCATGAAGACGATCTCGAAGATGCTGCGCAACGAGAAGTACGCTGGGGTCTACAAGTACGGCGGGCAGCGCGTCGAGGGCGGCATGCCCTCCATCGTGCCGCCGGAGCTGTTCGAGCGCGTCCAGCGCAGGCTCGCCCTGCGCACGAGGAAGAGGAGGGGAACGGTGGAGTACCTGCTATCGGGCAAGCTGTTCGACATCGACGGCAACCGCTACCAGAGCAGCAGCGGCCATGGAAAGAGCGGGCGGAAGTACACGTACTACCGATGCCCCGCGACAGGCCATATCGTTCCGCAGGAGAAGCTGGAACGCGCGGTCGCGGAGGAGGTTCAGGCGTTTCTTTCCTCCGACCACGTTGCGGGCATCATAGCCGACCTCGTGATGGAGGAGCAGGAGGTCGCCCTGTCCGACGATCTCGACGCCATGGACGCCCTGCGCAAGCGGCTCGCGGACAACGAGCGCGAGCAGGCGCGCATGGTCGACCTCGCCGCGAAGACGGGAGCGACCGACGCGGTTGCCGCGAAGCTGGACGAGCTGGTCGCGGAGAGGCAGGCGGTGGCAGACGAGCTCGCGGAGCTTGAGAAGGGCACGCCCGTGTTCGACCGCGACCACGTAGAGTTCTGGGTCCATGAAGTCGTTGGCAAGAAGGACCCGCTTGAGGTCATCGCGCTGTTCGTGAAGCGCGTCGTGCTCGACCGCGAGGGCGAGAGATTCCACGTCGAGTTCATCATCGACGGCGGCGACGATGGCGGAAACGAAACGAACCCCCTCCCGGACGCGCCGGATGGGGGTTCGTGTAAGTCGCAACTGGCGGAGGAGGAGGGATTCGAACCCTCGTGACCTTATACAGGCCAAACGGTTTTCGAGACCGCCGCATTCAACCACTCTGCCACCCCTCCGCGTGGGGTAAAAACAAAGCAGGCACGAAGGCCTGCTTTGGAATTAACTGGCGGAGAGTCAGGGATTTGAACCCTGGAGACGCTTTTGACGCCTACACGATTTCCAATCGTGCTCCTTCGGCCACTCGGACAACTCTCCGTTAAATGCGAAAGTCAGTATACACGAGGAATCGCAAAGTGCAAACAGAAAAAGTTGGCATTTTTTGAAGCGTTTGGCTTCGTGACGGGATTTAGGAGGCCAAAAACGGGCTCTGACCAGCATGGCTGCATACAGCAAATTGTTCAAAATGAGTATTTATAAACGACGTGGCAGCAATTTTAAAAATCTTTGAGCGGCGTTGTGAACCACTGGTATGTATTTCGGGACCACAACCATGCGCCCGCTGACCTGCGGCTTGGCTCAGCTTGTCCCCGCTGCGCCGTATCTTGACCACGGATCCGTCAAGCATTTGGTCAGCATTTGGTTGGAAGACGCATGAAGTGCCGTGTGAGTATGGACATATGTGGAGGTCATGAGGTTGTAGCTGCATATTCTTGCAGCCTGAGAGGTTGAAAGATATTATTACCAAGTCTTTTCCTGCTTCAGGCGCACCTTCACGACCTGAAGCCACATTTGCCCAGAGGAGGTGACAATATGAAGGCTTATGAACTGCTGTTCTTTGTTGACCCGTCGCTCGACCCCGAGACTCGTCTCGCTGTTATGAAGCGTATCGATACCACGATCGCTGAGGGCGCTGGCAAGGTCGACTCCGTTGACGAGTGGGGCAAGCGCAAGCTCGCCTACGAGATCAACGACCTCACCGATGGTGACTACACCCTCATCAACTTCCACGCAGATCCTACCCAGATCGCCGAGCTTGATCGCGTCCTGCGCATCACCGACGCCGTGGTCCGCCACATGATCGTCCGTCGCGACGACCAGGAGTAAGACTGTCGTTTTGGACTGGGCTTGTGCCCCAAGAGGAAGTAGTGAGTTATGAGCATCAATCGAGTGAACATCACCGGTAACCTCACGCGTGATCCCGAGCTGCGCGCCACCGCCGGCGGAACCCAGGTTCTGTCCTTTGGCGTCGCCGTGAACGATCGTCGCCGCAACCCGCAGACTGGCGAGTGGGAGGACTATCCCAACTTTGTCGACTGCACCATGTTCGGCACGCGCGCCGAGGCCGTGAGCCGTTTCCTGGCAAAGGGAAACAAGGTCGCGATCGAGGGCAAGCTGCGCTACAGCTCTTGGGAGCGCGACGGCCAGCGCCGGAGCAAGCTTGAAGTCATCGTCGATGAGATCGAGTTTATGAGCTCCCGTGGTGGCCAGGGTGGCTACGATCAGGGCGGTTACGCCCCCGCATCTCCCGCGCCCGCACCGCGTCCTGCCGCACCGGTGGCTACGCCGCCCGCGGTCGACGTCTACGATGAGGACATCCCGTTTTAAGGGCTGTTCACCTATTTTTGAGTGAGAGGTGGCTTCGGTTCGCCGAAGTTGCCAAACGAAAGGTATTTTGACATGGCTAATGATTTTTCTGCACGTCAGCCGCGTCGTAAGTACTGCCAGTTCTGCAAGGAGAACACTGAGTTCATCGACTATAAGGATACTCAGCTTCTCCGTAAGTACATGACCGACCGTGGCAAGATCAAGCCCCGTCGCGTCACTGGCGCTTGCACGCAGCATCAGCATGACATCGCCAACGCCATCAAGCGCGCCCGCGAGATGGCTCTCCTGCCGTACACCGTCCCCGTGGTTTCCTCTCGTGGCAACCGCGACCGCGGCTAAGAAGGGAGACGCATCATGAAGGTTATTCTTCTCGATGAGATCAAGGGCAAAGGCGGCGAGGGTGACGTCGTAGAGGTCGCTCAGGGTTACGCTGAGAACTTCCTGTTCCCCAAGAAGCTCGCTGTTGCCGCCACCAAGGGCAACCTCAAGCAGCTTGACGAGCGTCGCAACAACATCGCCAAGCGCGAGGCCGTCCGTCTGGCTACCGCCAACGAGACCAAGGCTGCCTTCGAGGGCAAGACGGTCACCGTTGACGTCAAGGTCGGCGACGAGGGCATCCTCTTTGGCTCCGTTACCGCCGCTATGATCGCTGACGCCATCAAGGCTCAGCTCGGTATGGACATCGACCGCAAGCGCGTCGAGCTCGGTAAGCCCATCAAGGTTGCCGGTGCCCACACCGTTGCCATCTCGCTGTACCGCGAGATCAAGGCCGAGGTTGTCGTTCTCGTTGGCGTTACCGCCGAGGAGCTCGCTGCCGAGGCTGAGGCTGAGGAGACCGCTGAGGTCGCCGAGGCCGAGACCGCCGAGGTCGAGACTGAGGCTGCTGCCGAGTAGCATTTGCTGCAACGCAACAATCTTGTTCTAAGAAGGGCGCTCTGGGAGACCAGGGCGCCCTTTTGTTTTCTACGCTCAGCGAGCGCCATGGCAGGCGTTGTGGTGAAGTCCCACATGCGGGACCGTTCATCCGTTTCGTTCGGTGATGATTGCCGGGGCGCGGCCCGTTTTGGGACTGTGGCTGATACTATGGATGCTCGCAAGCGATATGAATGAGGATGCTCATGGCATATGACGATAGGGAGACCGGGCTGACGGTCGAGGACCGCGGCTCAAAGTTGGGTCTTCCCCAAAACCAAGATGCAGAGGCCAATGTACTGGCCGCTATGCTGCTATCGCCCGAGGTGGTCGAAGAGGCCCAGGTCGAGCTGCAGCCCGATGACTTCTACCGGCCCATTCATAAGACCATCTATACCGCGATGGTCGATATGTACAACAGCCGCATTCCCATCGACTCCATCTCGCTGATCGATTACCTGCGAAGCATCAACAAGCTCGATGCCGTGGGCGGCGAAGCGTACATTTTGGAGTTGATGGGTCAGACCCTGTCGCTCGTCAACTGGCAGCACCATGCCGCCATCGTTCGCCGCGATTCGATGCTGCGTGAGCTGATCGGCGCCACCAACGAGATCAACGCGCTGGCATATAACGCCCCCACCGACACCAAAGAGGTTGTCGAGCTGGCCGAGAGCAAGCTGCTCAAGGTTACGGCGCGCGAGGTCAAGTCGAGCTACAAGACGCTGACCGAGTTTATGGTCGAGGCCTATAACGAGGCCGAGGAAGTGTGCCAGGCCGGTGGTCAGGCCGCGGGCGTGCCCACGGGCTTCCCGTCGCTCGACCGCATGCTCATGGGCTTCCGCGAGGGCCAGCTCATCATTATCGGCGCCCGCCCTGCTGTGGGTAAGACATCGTTCGCCCTGAATCTGGCGCTCAACGCTGCCGCTGCCGGTTATACCGTCGGCTTCTTCTCGCTGGAGATGTCGGGCAAAGAAATTGCCCAGCGTCTGATTTGCGCCTACGCCATGATCTCGATCAGTGACTTCCGCATGGGCCGCATTAGCCCCGAGCAGTGGGCCAATATCAACGAGGCCACGCAGACCTTGTCCAAGCTCGATATTCTGATTGACGATACGCCCGGCACCACAGTGACCGAGATTCGCGCCAAGAGCCGCCGCATGCTCCATAACAAGGAGAAGGCAATCATCATCCTGGACTACCTGCAGCTGGTGAGTCCTCCGCCGGGACGCCGCTCCGAGAGCCGTACCGTCGAGGTTTCGGAGATGTCGCGTGGTCTGAAGATCATGGCCAAGGAGCTCAAGATCCCGCTCATCGCGCTGTCGCAGCTCTCGCGTCAGGTCGAATCCCGTACCGGCAAGCGCCCGCAGCTTTCCGACCTTCGTGAATCGGGCTCCATCGAGCAGGACGCCGATATCGTTATGTTCTTGGACCGCTCCGCCGACGAGGCCGAAGCCTCGCGCGACGATCGACCCGACGAGGGCGTTACGCGTATCGTCGTGGCCAAGAACCGTTCGGGCCCGATCGGCGACGTCGACCTGATGTTCCTGCCGGCATCCACCAAGTTCTATGAGCTTGATGGGGCACATGCCGAGGAGTAGGACAGGCGCCCGTTGCACGGGTATACTGGGAATGTTTTGTGCTTCTGCGTGCCGGCGTGGCGCGTAGACAGTCCATGAATGTAAGGAGTAAACATGCCGTCAACCGTTTTGGTCGGTGCCCAGTGGGGCGATGAGGGCAAGGGTAAGATTTGCGACTTGGTCGCCGGCGACTTCGATGCCGTCGTGCGCTACTCGGGCGGCAACAACGCCGGTCACACCATCGTCGTCAACGGCAAGAAGTACGGCCTGCACCAGGTGCCCTCCGGCATCATGTATTCCGACCACGTGTCGGTGATCGGTAACGGCTGCGTCGTCAACCCCAAGGTTGTCCTTGAGGAGATTGACATGTTCGAGGCCGACGGCATCACCACCAAGAACCTCAAGATTAGCGGCAACGCGCATGTCATCATGCCGTACCACATCGATCTGGATGGCGCCTTTGAGCAGAAGCTCGGCAAGAAGAACATCGGTACCACCAAGCGCGGCATCGGTCCGTGCTATCAGGACAAGATGGCGCGCATTGGCCTGCGCATGCAGGACATGCTCGACGAGGCGCTGTTCCGCGACAAACTGGAGACCGCTCTCGCCCGTGTGAACCCCGAGCTCGAGCTCATCTACAACCTGCCCACCTACACCGTGGACCAGATTTGCGACGAGTACCTGCCGATGGCCGAGCGTCTGCGTCCCTACATCACCGAGACGAGCCTGCTGCTCAACAACATGATCGATGAGGGCAAGAACCTGCTGTTTGAGGGCGCCCAGGCGACGCTGCTCGACATCGACCACGGCACCTATCCGTACGTGACGTCTTCCAATTGCACCGCCGGCGGCGCCATCACCGGCTCCGGCGTGGGCATGAAGAACGTTGACCGCGTGCTGGGCGTCATGAAGGCCTATATCACCCGCGTCGGTTCGGGCCCCATGCCCACCGAGCTTTCCTATGAGTCCGAGGCTGGCCACACGCTGACCGAGGAGGGCTATGAGTACGGCGTGACCACCGGTCGCCGTCGTCGTTGCGGCTGGTTTGACGGCCCTATCGCCAACTATGCCTCGCGCGTCAACGGCCTCACCGACATCGCCGTGACCAAGCTCGACGTGCTTTCGGCCTTCGACACCATCAAGGTGTGCGTGGCCTACGACGTCGATGGCGAGCGCTATACCAGCGTGCCCGAGCATCAGGTGCGCTTTGAGCATGCCAAGCCCATCTACGAGGAGCTCCCTGGCTGGAAGTGCGACATCACCGGTTGCCGCAGCTTTGACGAGCTGCCGCAGGAGGCTCAGGACTACGTGGCGTTTATCGAGGATCTGGCACACACCCGCGTGACGTTCATTGGCGTTGGCGCTGGTCGCGAGCAGATCATCAACCGATTCTGGAAGTAATCGGGACTATTTGGTTATTGCGATATACCCCTTTGCAGCCCAAGCGGGCGGCCGAGGGGTATATTTGCTTGCAAAGGGCTCGCGCGGAGCGAGCCGTTAATCCATAGAGGAGGCACCCTTGAAGGCGGACACTCAAACCATCGACATCCTGTTGTTGGGCAGCGGCGGCCGTGAGCATGCTTTGGCAGCTAAGCTCGCGGCATCACCGCGCGCCGGCAAGCTCTACATCGCGCCGGGCAACGGCGGCACCGCGAGCTGTGGCGAGAACGTTGTTCTCGACGACTGCGATCCTGCGGCCGTGGCGGCGTTTGCTCAGAGCCACGGATGCGGACTCGTGGTAATTGGCCCCGAGGCTCCGCTCGTGGCGGGCGTGGCCGACGCCGTGCGCGCGGCGGGTATTCCCTGCTTTGGCCCGGGTGCCGAGGGCGCCCAGATGGAGGGCTCTAAGCTGTTCTCCAAGCAGCTCATGGAGCGTGCGGGCATTCCGACGGCAGCCTATGGTTCGTTTACCGACGAGGCTTCGGCTCTCGCCTACGTGCGCGAGCAGGGCGCCCCGCTGGTCGTCAAGGCCGACGGCCTTGCCGCGGGCAAGGGCGTTATCGTGGCGACCGAACTTGAGCAGGCCGAGGAAGCCGTACGCGAGTGCTTTGGCGGCACCTTTGGCGATGCCGGCAACACCGTGGTTATCGAGGAGATGCTGACCGGCCCCGAGTGCTCGCTGCTGGCCTTTACCGACGGCAAGACCGTGCGCCCCATGGCCACCTCGCAGGACCACAAGCGCGCGCTCGAGGGCGACAAGGGTCCCAACACCGGTGGCATGGGCGTCTACAGCCCGGTGCCCATCGTGACTGACGAGGAGCACGCCACCATGGTGAAGGTCATGGAGCAGACTGTTGCCGAGCTTGCTGCCGAGGGCATTGACTACCGCGGCTGCCTGTATGGCGGCTTTATGCTCACTCCCGCCGGCCCCAAGGTGCTGGAGTTCAACGCCCGCTTTGGTGATCCCGAGACGCAGGTCGTGCTGCCGCGCCTTAAGAACGACCTGGTCGAGGTCATGCTGGCTTGTGCCAACTGCGAGCTCGATCAGATTGAGCTCGACTGGCGTGACGAGTGGGCCGTGGCCGTTGTCCTGACGAGCGCGGGCTACCCCGGCAGCTACGAGAAGGGCAAGGTCATCACCGGTATCGCCGATGCCGAGGCCATGGAGAACGTGACCGTATACCACGCGGGCACTGCCGTGGTGGACGGTCAGCTCGTGACCAATGGTGGCCGCGTGCTTGCCGTGACCGCTCTGGGCGACACGTTCGAGAACGCTCGCAACCTTGCCTACGAGGCCTGCGAGAAGATTGATTTTGAGGGCAAGACCCTGCGTCACGACATCGGCCTGCGCGCGCTGCGCGGTCGCGACGCCTGGGATGCCTAAAATCCGAGAGGAATGAGACGGATGGACGAGAAGAACGAAGAGCTCGTGGACGCGCAGATCGTCGAAGAGGACAGCCGCATGTATGGGCACGCCGAGGGCGAGCCTGGTGGCGAGGTCGCTGACGAGCCGGCGCTGGTGTTGGGCGATGACGACCCGCACGATGCCGAGCTGCACGAGAAGATTCTTTCGGAGGAGTGCGCCTGGAAGGGCAAGATTCTCGACGTCCACCGGCTTGAGGTTGAGCTGCCCAACGGTCACCGCAGCGCCCGCGATATCGTTCGCCATCCGGGTGCGGCGGCCGTTGTGGCACTGACCGAGAGCGGCAAGATCGTACTGGTGCGTCAGTACCGCACCGCCATCGACCGCGTGACGGTCGAGATTCCTGCCGGCAAGCTCGACCCGGGCGAGGACCCGCTCGATTGCGCCAAGCGCGAACTGCATGAGGAGACGGGCTTTAGGGCTGGTCGTATTCGCTTTTTGACGTCGATTGTCACGTCCTGCGGTTTTTGCGATGAGATCATCCACATCTACTTGGCTACCAAGCTCGAGTTTGATGCGCCCAACCCCGATGATGACGAGTTTGTCAACGTGGACCTGGTGCCGCTGCACGAGCTGATCGACGCCGTGCTCGACGGCAAGATCGAAGACGCCAAGACCGTCGTAGGCGCGCTTGCCTGCGACAGCATCGCGCACCGCCTTGGGGGCACGGAGCTTTAACGAGTGGGGATAGCCCTGGGACAAGTGCTACTGATTGCTTTGTCCCAGGGCCTTACGTTGCTGATATTTCTTTGAGGATCACATGCTGAAGAGGTTTCTTTCGTATTACGAGCCCCAGATGGGGCTTTTTGTTGCTGATACTGTTTGTGCTCTGGTGCTTGCCGCCATTGACCTGGCGTTCCCCATTATCCTGCGCAATTTGACCGGTGGGCTGTTTACTCAGGGTCAGGCTGCCATTATGCAGGCGCTCGGCATGATCGCGGTGGGCTTGGTGCTGATGTATGCCGTCCGCTGCGCCTGCCGCTATTTTGTGAGCTATTGGGGTCACGTGATGGGCGCGCGTATGGAGTCCAAAATGCGCGAGGACCTGTTCGACCAGTATGAGCGCTTTAGCTTTGCGTACTTCGACCGCAACAGCTCGGGCGACATGATGAGCCGCGTGGTCAACGACCTGTTCGATATCTGCGAGGCGGCGCACCACGTGCCCGAGTGGATCATCATCTGCGGCATCGAGATTATCGGCTCGTTTGTGATCCTCTTTACCATCGCCCCGGTGCTGGCGCTTGCCATGGCTGTGGTGACGGCGGCGTTTGCGGTCATCATGTTTTGGCAGAACATGCGCATGCGCGAGATCTTTAGCGACAACCGCAAAAAAATCAGCGGCATTAATGCGCAGCTGCAGGATTCGCTGGCGGGCATGCGCGTAGTCAAGAGCTTTGCCAACGAGGAGACCGAACGCTTCAAGTTCCGCGCCTCAAACAATCGCTATCTTTCGTCCAAGGAGAACATGTATCACGCCATGGGCGTCTATACCGCGACGTATGGCCTGCTCTCGGGTGTGCTCTATGTGATCGTGGTGCTGCTGGGTGGTTGGCTCGTTGCCCAGGGTCAGCTGCAGGCGGTCGATATGGCAACCTTCGCTCTCTACATTTCGCTGTTCTGCACGCCGCTCGAGACACTCGTCAATTCGGCCGAAACGTATCAGAAGGCTATTGCCGGCTTTAAGCGTATGGACGAGGTGCTCTCGACCGCGCCGGATATCCAGGACAAGCCGGGCGCCACGGATCTGCAGGTGACCGCCGGCGCCGTGGAGTATCACGACGTGTGCTTTAACTACGAGGATGTCGAGCTGGGCGAGGGCGATGCCGACGAGCGTCCCGTTATCGACCATATGGATCTGTCCATCAAGCCCGGGCAGACCATCGCTTTGGTTGGCCCTTCGGGCGGCGGCAAGTCCACGACCTGTTCGCTGCTGCCGCGCTTTTATGACGTGGCTGCCGGCTCCATTAGCATCGACGGCCAGGACGTGCGTGATGTGACGCAGCAGAGCCTGCGTCGCGCCATCGGCCTGGTGCAGCAGGATGTCTATCTGTTTGACGGTACGATTGGCGAGAACATCGCCTACGGCAAGCCGGGCGCTACGGCGGAAGAGATCGCCGAGGCGGCCCGTCGCGCCAACATCGATGCCTTTATCGAGTCGCTTCCACAGGGCTATGACACGGTCGTGGGCGAGCGCGGCAGCCGTCTTTCGGGCGGACAGAAGCAGCGCGTTGCCATCGCGCGTGTGTTTCTCAAGAATCCCAAAATCTTGATCTTGGACGAGGCGACGAGTGCTTTGGATAACGAGAGCGAGGAGGCGGTGCAGGAGTCGCTCGAAGAGCTGGCACGCGGCCGTACCACAATCATCATCGCCCACCGTCTCTCGACCATTAAACACGCCGATGAGATTGCGACCGTTGAGCATGGTCGCGTTGTGGAGCGTGGCACGCACGAGGAGCTTCTCGCCCGTGGCGGCACCTATGCCCGTTACTATCGAATGCAGTTCGAAGGTGCGCGTGCGCACGAGCTCGACTGATTGATATGACAGGAAGTTTATGGCTGACAAGAACCCTTTGACTCCGGAAGAAGTGACGGAGTTATTCTCCGAAATCGATGCATCCGGCGTCTTGGATCCCACGCTCGCCAAAAAGCGTACCGAGCGCATGCGTGAGAAGGAGGCTGCGGCCAAGCGCGGTGACAAAGCGGCGCTAGCGCAGCTGCGCAGCGAGGACCGCGCGAGCCAGGCAAAACATATCGACCCGCTGTCCGAGGACGATCCTTCGGGCTCGCAGGTGAGCCATACCATTACGAAGACCGCGATGGCCGTGGTCATCGGTATTTTGGTGCTGATCGTGGGCATGCAGATTGGCTACGGCGTGATGCGTCGTCTGAACACCGCCAACCTGTCCGAGAGCGTTTCGGTCGATACCGTTTCGACGGCGCTGAAGGGTGGACTTGAATGGGGCAACGGCTTTACGCAGTTCCCGCTCGACTTTACCGTCGATGAAGCCGATGAACGCACGGGCACGGTCGAGGTGACGGTGTTGGACACATCGTCTGCCAACGAGCTCGAGCTGCTGTCCAACGGGCAGATTCAGGCCGCGGCGCTTGCGACCAACGCGTTGCTCAACGATAAGATCGACCGCGTGGTGTATAACGTTCACGCCTATATCGACGAGGATAGCAACATTCAGCACGATTCCTTCTTTGGCATGTTCCCCGCGCGCGGCCACCAGAGCGCCATTTTGACGTTCGTGTGGACCAAGAGCTCATCCAACGCCACGAGTATCGACTGGAAGATGCGCATCGTGAGTATGGATGACACCATCGCCGAGCGCATTCAGAAGCAGGTGAACTCGGTGTCGTCGTTGATTGAGGACCCGGTGGTGAGCCAGACCAAGATTGACGAGGAAAAGGCCGAACGTGACCTGGAGCATCGTCTGCATGGCCGCGAGATTTTCCGCGGCGGCAAGCCCGATCGCACACCGTCCGAACTGCTGGAGCAGGACAAGAAAAAATAAGACGCCATCATCCCGCGTGAGCCACAAGCCCCGCGGGATGATTTTTCTGGGACGGGGATTAAAAAATCATTATGCATAGAAAGTCATAATTATCATTTCGTAAACATTTCGATGAAATTAACGCCATGAGGCATGCTTGCGGTTACAATACCGCGAGGCCTAACTACACACCTTTAAGCCGGTCCTGTGAGACCGGGAAGGAGAATTATGGCGAACAACCATACCGCGGGCGCTGCCGCCCGCACCTTCGCGCCCAGCGAGCTTTGCCAGCGTATGCTGGCCAAAACCAGCAAGGGCACCTGTGGTTCCTGCATCCTGTATCTTGAGGATGGGGCCATTTTTTATGGACGTGCATGCGGCGCCGAGGGCACCGCGACCGGCGAAGTCTGCTTCAACACCTCGCTCGAGGGCTACTTTGAGGTCATGACCGACCCGAGTTATGCCGGCCAAATCGTAACCATGACCTATCCGCAGATCGGCAACTACGGTATCGACGAGACCGACGTCCAGTCGGCCTTCCCCGGCGACGCCGTGCGCCCTGCGAGCGCTCCGGCTATGCGCGGCATGATCGTTCGCGACATGTGCGCCACGCCTTCTAACTGGCGCTCGGCCGTCAGCGTGCCGGAGTACCTGCGTGCACACGGCATCGTCGCTATCGAGGGCGTCGACACCCGCGCCCTGGTGCGCCACCTGCGCGACAACGGCTCCAAGATGGGCATTATCTCGACCGAGATCTTCGATGTCGACGAGCTTGCCGAGCGTCTGGCCGCAGCGCCCGCGCTGGTAGGCGAGAACCTGGTCAAGACCGTAAGTTGCCCCGCGCCTCACGAGTTTGTGGCCGCCGACCTGCCTGCCACGCATGACTTTGCACTTGCGGTTGCCGCTCCTGCCCGTCACAAAGTGGTCGCCTACGACTGCGGCGTCAAGCGCGGCATTCTGGAGGGCCTGGTCCGTGCTGGTTGCGACCTCACCGTCGTGCCGTGGGATACGCCCGCGAGTGAGGTGCTCGACATGAATCCCGACGGCGTCTTTTTGTCCAATGGCCCCGGCGACCCCGACGCCGTGGTGGAGACCTACGAGCAGGTGCAGCAGCTGATCGGCAAGGTGCCGGTCTTTGGCATTTGTCTTGGTCACCAGATGATCAGCCTGGCCTGCGGTGCCCAGATGGAAAAGCTTAAGTTTGGTCACCGCGGTGGCAACCAGCCGGTCATGAACCTGGTAAGCCGTCGCGTGGAGATCACCGCGCAAAACCATGGCTTTGGCCTGCTGTTCCCCAGCTTGGGCAAGCTTGTCCCCGAGCTTTCCGGCGGCGAGACCGAGCATGCGGCCGATGGAGATCTGCGCGTCTGGGTGCGCCGCGGAATCGCGCCGGTCGTGATGAACGAGCGCTTTGGCCGCATTCGCCTAACACATGTGAACCTCAACGACGGCACCGCCGAGGGTATCCAGCTGCTCGACGCCCCGTGCTTCTCGGTCCAGTATCACCCCGAGGCCTCGCCTGGCCCCACCGATGCCCACTATCTCTTTACCGCCTTTACGCGACTCATGGACGGCGAGGAGAACTACCTGGACATCGACACCGCGAAGGACCGCCTGGCTGGCTGGAATTTCGCCGACGATGGTTCCGCCGTTCTACCGAACGGCGGACCGGTCGACGCTGCGGCTGCATCTGGCACATCATCTTGCCGCTCTGCTTCGGACGCGCGGGCATAAGCCCAGCGCGCCCTCGCATCACGGCAACCTGATGCACCAGCTGCACCCTCGCTGACTTTTCCAAAACATTGAGTCAGCCTCTCTAGGAGGTTTTAAATATGCCGAAACGTACTGACATCAAGCGCATCCTCGTTATTGGTTCGGGCCCCATTGTCATTGGCCAGGCCTGTGAGTTCGACTACTCCGGTGCCCAGGCCTGCAAGGTGCTCAAGGAGGATGGCTTTGAGGTCATCCTGGTCAACTCCAACCCGGCGACCATCATGACCGACCCGGGCTTGGCCGACCGCACCTATGTCGAGCCCATCACTGCCGAGTTTATCGAGCGCGTAATCAAGAAAGAGCGCCCGGACGCGCTGCTGCCCACGCTGGGCGGCCAGACCGGTCTGAATGCCGCCGTCGAGCTGGCGAAAGACGGTACGCTCGACAAGTACGGCGTCGAGATGATCGGCTGCGACCTGGCCGCTATCGAGCGCGGCGAGGACCGCAAACTCTTTAACGAGGCCATGGCCGAGATTGGCCTGGAGGTCGCGCGCTCGGGCTATGCCTACAGCGTGGCCGACGCCGAGGCCATCGCCGAGCGCGTGGGCTATCCCTGCGTACTGCGCCCGAGCTTTACCCTCGGCGGCGCCGGTGGCGGCATCGCTCATACTCACGAGGAGCTCGTCTCCATCGTGAGCCAGGGCCTCGAGCTCTCGCCTGCCCACGAGGTGCTGGTCGAGGAGTCCATCGAGGGCTGGAAAGAGTATGAGATGGAGGTCATGCGTGACCACGCCGGCAACGGCATCATCGTGTGCTCCATCGAGAACCTCGACCCCATGGGCGTGCATACCGGCGACTCCATCACCGTGGCACCGGCGCAGACCCTCTCCGACCTTGAGTATCAGCGCATGCGCGTGGCCTCGCTCGCCATTCTGGAGAAGATCGGCGTCGAGACCGGCGGCTCCAACGTGCAGTTTGCCGTGAACCCCAACACCGGCCGCCTGATCGTCATCGAGATGAACCCGCGCGTGAGCCGTTCGTCCGCGCTGGCCTCCAAGGCCACGGGTTTCCCCATCGCCAAGGCCGCCGCGCGCCTTGCCGTGGGCTACACGCTCGACGAGATCGTCAACGACATCACCAAGGCTACACCCGCCTGCTTTGAACCCACGATTGACTACTGCGTCGTCAAGGTGCCGCGCTTTGCCTTCGAGAAGTTCAAGGGCACTGATCCTACGCTCACCACGCGCATGAAGGCCGTGGGCGAGATCATGGCGATCGGCCGCACCTTTGAGGAGGCCTTTGGCAAGGCCATGCGTTCGCTGGAGGACGGGCATCAGGGCATTTGTGCCGGTGGCAAGGAAGGTGCCGACAAACTGAGCGACGATGAGCTCGCTCAAGCCGTGGCAACGCCGACCGAGCACCGCATCTTCTTTGTGGTCGAGGCCCTGCGCCGTGGCTGGGACATCGCTCGCATCCATGCCATCTGCGGTATCGATCCGTGGTACCTCAACCGTATCAATGACATGGTGCAGGTCCAGGAGAGCATCCGCGGCCTGCGTGTGGAGGATATCGACGCCGACGCGATGCGCCTGCTCAAACAGTACGGCACGAGCGACGCCGAGATCGCCGCGCTGACCAGCTCGGACGAGCGCTTTGTGCGCGCCTATCGCAAGGGCCTGGGCGTGGTTCCCAGCATGAAGACGGTCGATACCTGCGCTGCGGAGTTCTCGAGCGCCACGGAGTACCACTACAAGACGTACGAGAACATCTACCGCACGAGCCCGGATGCCAAGAAGTGCGTGGCTCCCGACGAGACCACGCCGGCGGACAAGCCCAAGGCGATGATCCTGGGCGCCGGCCCCAACCGCATTGGCCAGGGTATCGAGTTCGATTACTGCTGTGTGCACGCGAGCTACGCGCTGGCGGCCCGCGGCTTTGAGACCATCATGGTCAACTGCAATCCCGAGACCGTCTCGACCGACTATGACACGTCCGACCGTCTGTACTTTGAGCCGCTCACCTACGAGGACGTCATGGACGTTATCGACGTTGAGCGACCCGACGGCGTCGTGGTGACGCTCGGCGGCCAGACTCCGCTTAAGCTGGCGCGCATGCTCGAGGAAAGCGGCGTGAACATCATGGGCACCAAGCCCGATGCCATCGACTTTGCCGAGGACCGCGAGCGCTTTGCCGCCCTGCTCGACAAGCTGGGCATTATGTATCCGCCGGCGGGCCAGGCAACCTCGTTTGAGGAGGCCGAGGCCGTGGCCGCGCATATCGGTTACCCGCTGCTGGTGCGTCCGAGCTACGTGCTGGGCGGCCGCGGCATGATGATCGCCTACGATGCCGAGCATCTGCGCGATTACATGGCCGAGGCCGCGCGCATTAGCCCCGACTACCCGGTGTATCTGGACCGCTTCTTGGAGGGTGCGATTGAGTCCGATGTCGACGCCCTGTGCGATGGCGAAGAGGTCTACATCGGCGGCATTCTGGAGCATATCGAGGAGGCCGGTATTCACTCCGGCGACTCTGCGACCTGCATCCCGCCGTTCAGCTTTAGCGAGAGCCTGCAGGCAAAGCTTCGCGAGACCACGCGCCGTATCGCGATGGCGCTGGGCGTACGCGGCCTGGTCAATGTGCAGTATGCCATCAAGGGCGAGACCGTCTACGTGATCGAGGCAAACCCGCGCGCGAGCCGCACCGTGCCGTTTATCTCCAAGGCCACCGGCGTGCCGCTGGCCAAGTGCGCGGCGCGTATCATGGCAGGCGATTCCATCGCGAGCCTGGGCCTGCCGAGCGATGAGCGCCAGCTGGACTGGTTCTGCATGAAGGAAGCCGTTATGCCCTGGGGTCGTTTCCCGGGCGCTGACGTTATCCTGGGGCCCGAGATGAAGTCGACGGGCGAGGTCATGGGTATCGCCAAGAGCTATCCCGAGGCATACGCCAAGACGCAGCTGGCGATTGACTACAAGCTGCCCGACCCGAGCGCCGGTAAGGTGTTCATTAGCGTGTGCGACCGCGACAAGCGTCATATCCTTTCGGTCGCCCGTATCCTGCGCTACCTGGGCTTTGATATCTGCTCCACCGAGGGTACGGCGCGCGTGCTGCGCGGCGGCAACGTGACGTGCGAAGTCGTGGAGAAGATCAGCGGCCCGCACGACGGCGAGCGTCCCAACATCGGTGACCTCATCGCCGCCGGCAAGATCGCGGTGATCGTCAATACGCCATACGGCCCGGGCTCGCGTGGCGACGGTTATCTGCTGCGCACCGAGGCAGTGCGTCGCGGCGTGACCTGCGTGACCGCGATGTCCGCGGCCAACACGTACGTGAGTGCCATCGAGGCCGTGCGCGAAGACCAGCAGGGTCACGGTAGCGCCAACGACATGGGCATGGACGTCATCGCCCTGCAGGACCTGCCGCAGCACACGGTGTAGTTGACCTGGCCGGCCGGGGCGGGAGGGGCCGAGATTTCCCCCTTTCGCTCCGGCTGCAAGCAGAGTCGCTCAGGAGGAAACTCGGCCCCTCCCGCCCCGGCCTGCGGTGACTTGGCTGCACCGTGTGCTGCCGAAGGGGCTTTGAGCGATGACTAGGGCTGAATAGAAAATGAGTGTGGGCCCTGCCGTTCGTTCGAACGGCAGGGCCCACGTTTTGTATGGGGCCTGTCAGTCTCGTCAACCTCCCATTTCAAATCAAATCAGCCAACGTACGTCATGGCAATTCCCGGTAGGTCGCAGGGCGCTTCGCGGGCGGGCCAGGCTTTATCTGAACGACTTTGCGAAGCAACCGGAGTGAAGATAAAGCCTGGCCCGCCCGCGAAGCGCCACAAAGACCGCAGGGACGGGAGCAGCTATACTACTCTCAGTAGTTAAGGGTCGCGGATCCGCCGCGTCACCGCTCTCAACAGGAGGTCTTTGTTTATGGCAGATCAGAAGCCGGTTGTCGGGATCATCATGGGCTCCAAGTCCGATCTGGGCGTTATGGAAGGTTGCACCGCCGAGCTCGAGGCGCTGGGCGTGCCCTATGAGCTCGTGATTGCAAGCGCGCACCGCACGCCGGCGAAGGTCCATGAGTGGGCCTCGACTGCTGCCGACCGCGGTATCAAGGTGATTATCGCTGCTGCTGGCAAGGCTGCTCACCTGGGCGGTGTCGTTGCTGCGTTTACGCCGCTGCCGGTCATCGGTGTGCCTATGAAGACGAGCGATCTGGGTGGTATGGACTCGCTGCTGTCGATGGTGCAGATGCCTTCGGGCGTGCCCGTTGCCTGTGTGGCCATCAACGGTGCCAAGAACGCTGCCATTTACGCCACGCAGATTCTGGGCGCCTGCGACCCCGAGTACCGCAAGGTTATCGAGAAGATGAAGCAGGAGATGGCTGACGCCTAAGCGCTCTGCCAGTCCATTTGCAGCATAAGGAGAGCCATGTCCGACTATCAGGGAAAGCGTTTTTCGGCTTCTCGGATTCCCGATTCAGCCAAGTCGGGAGCAGCCCGCGCGCCGCAGCAGGGTCGGACATCCTCTCCTCAACAGCCGCGCGCGCCGCGCCCCGTGACGCCGGCGAAGCATCGCCGTCAGGATACGCCGGCTGCATATCGTCCTTCGTCATACAGTACGGCCAAGAAGTCACCTCGCTCTTCGGCGCATGCCGCGCCATCGAGCTATACCGAGCCGCCGCGCAAAAAGCGCCGCTCCGTCATTCCCATTCTGCTCATCATCATCGGTATTGGCCTGATCGTTGCTGCGGCCGCTATCTTTATCAACGCGCAGATTGGCTACAAGCAGGCGAGCGAGTCGTATCAAAAAATCGAAAAGCAATATGTGAGCGACAAGGACGCCAGCGGCGTGCCGATTATCGATTTCAATGCGCTTGCCCAGACAAATCCCGAGGTTGTGGGTTGGATTTACGCGCCCGGCACCAACATCAACTACCCCGTGGTGCAGACCAACAACAACTCCAAGTACCTCAACACGCTGTTCGACGGCACCGCCAATGCGTCGGGTGCCATCTTCCTGGATAGCGATGACACCGCGCCGGGAATGGTTGACCAGCAGACCACGATCTACGGCCACCATATGAATGACGGGTCGATGTTCAACGTGATTTCGGACACCACCGACCAAGCGACATTCGATAGCATCGAGTACGTGTATTACATCACACGCGATGCAACGTATAAGCTGCGACCACTGGCGACCAAAGTTGTCGAGGACACGTATGCCAAGGCGCGCACGCCCAATTTTGAGGGCGATGACGGGCTCAAGAACTATCTGTCCGAGATGCTCGACGGTGCCTCTGCCGTGGCGAGCGATGCCACCGATCGTGCCGCTTCGGCAACCAAGGTCGTAACGCTTGTTACCTGTCGTTCGTTATCGCTGAGCAACACGCGTGCCGTCATGGTGCTCACGTCGGTCGAGGAATAAGTTGTTCGAGAGTAGCTAAAAGCCCCGTTCCAAATTGGCTACTCGATGCTGGTAAGGGAGAAATGATGCTTGAGAATGGCAAAACGATGCCTTCGGTTGATGCTTGGCTGCGCGAGGCCAAGGCCGATTCGTCGGCACCTGCGTGCGGTATGTATCTGACGCATAACGGTGTGGTGCGCGCGACGCCCAAGTCCGAGGCGCGCGGTGTCGAGACCGATGGCGTGGCGCCGGGCCACAAGGTGGGCGGCATGGTGTTCGGCTACGACGCCAGCAAGGTGCAGGCTGCTATCGAGGCCACGCGCGCGATGCCCGGCATCGGCTATGTGCGCGTGTGGCTGGCAAACGGCGAGCTTTCCGTGGGCGATGACATCATGCTCGTGCTCATTGGCGGAGACATTCGCCCACACGTGGTCGATGCCCTGCAGGCGCTCGTTGGCACCATCAAGAATGAATGCGTGAGTGAGGTCGAGCGCGAGGCGTAGAGGCTTGCGTCGATAGAAGGCTCGTTTATAAAAATGCCCGCCGGTACGTGTGATACCGGCGGGCATTTTGCGTTTTGGGCGCGGTGGACGCTACACGCGCGTCGCATCCTTGGGGCTCATGGTCATGCTCTGGAAGCGATTCTCCATAAAGTCATTATCGAAGTACTTGCCGTAGAACTGCGCAACGGGAATATCCGGTTCCGTGCCGTTGACGCGCTGGTACCAGTAGTCGAGCGACTGCAGCGTCATAACGCCATCGACCAGCATAATGATGGTAAAGATGACGGTGGCCGAGTAGCGGCTCTTCCACGGAATCATGTTGATGAGCTTGAGTAGCCGCGGCAGCAGCAGCTTGATCCAGATGAGGCCACCCAGACCCCACAGGCAGGCGAAGCCCGTGCAGGTACGTCCGCCGGTAAGGACGGCGAGCGGATCGGGCATGCCAAAGAGCTTCATATGCGAGTAGCTCCACGAGACCACGCCAAACGAGGTTTGCATAAACCAGCCCACGAACACCTCAAAGCTTGCGCCGAGCAGCGCGCTCACCAAAAAGATAATGATGGGGTTCTTTTTGTAGAAGCGGTTGAGCACCATGGTCATGAGTACGGCGCCAAATCCGTAGATGGGGCTGAAGGGACCAAACAGCATGCCGGCGCGGTTCTGGTAGACGCCCGGGTCGTCGACCGTCATGTGCCAGATGTCCTCGGCGATCAGGCCGAGTATGCAGCAGACAAAGAATACCCAGAACAGGTTGAAGTAGTTGAGTTTGATGTAGCCTTCGCCGGTTTCATCGCGCCCGAGCATGCCCTCGGCGGCGGCGTCGCGGTCGAGCATCTCCTGCAGGCGGCGCTGCAGCTCGCGCTCCTGGCGTAGCGTGGGGTCGACGGTGGCCGAAAGCGCGACGAGGATGCCGAGCTGGATGGCAGGGCGAAGCAAGAAGGGCCCGATGCCCTGGAGCATCACGTCAACCAAAAGCTCGACGACGGTAAACGCGATAAGGATATAGGCCAGACGGGCGGCATTGCGGCGCTGGTCCTTGATGAGGTCTAGGCCAAAGATGATCAAGATGACGGCACTGGCAGCCGAGAGCATGATGCCGGCGACGATAAGGCCGACTGCGACGAGCGTGTTGTCGCCGAGCTTGGCGGCGGCGTTGCCGTTGATGAGCGCGGTGATGACCTGCCACATAAAGGCGCCGACCGAAGGGAGCGTGCCCACGCCGGACAGGATGCATAGGACGGCGTACACCTTAATGATGAGGGGGATCTTCTTGACCTCCATGGCGCTGGGGACGCTGGGGTCGAGTTCGTTTCGATCCATACATAACCTTTCTCGTTTTGCTGTAGGTACAAGGATACGCCGCCGACCTGCCAAAAGACAGGACGAACGTCCCAATTGCAACAATGCAAGCCCCAACGGCGGGCGAGACGCGTCGCAACGGAAGTATGCGGGATCGTCGGCCCCGAGGCGGTTGCCCAATAAAATGTTTGGCCGCAAAACGGATTATTAGCTCGGTGGGCTTTTAAAAAGCGCTGCTCATGCGCTGGGGAGCGCGCCGCGCCGTGCGTATAATAAGGCGGGTAACGCCAAAAAACGAGGCTCTGAGGGGATGCCATGTCTCAAGAAACCATCCGCGCGGCCGAGCGTGCCGCGGGACAGGTGAACGCCATGTCGACGTATGATCCGGACTCCGACCAGCTGCATGAGGAATGCGGCGTTTTTGGTGTCTGGGCGCCCGATCGCGACGTGGCTCGACTGACGTACTTTGGCCTGCGTGCACTGCAGCACCGCGGCCAAGAATCGGCGGGAATCGCCGTTGGTGACGGCGGTACGGTTATGGTCCGCAAGGATCTGGGCCTGCTCGACCGTGTGTTCTCCAATGCCGACTTGTCGACGCTCTCCGGTCAGCTGGCCGTGGGTCACGTGCGCTACGGCACCGCCGGCGCCAAGAGCTGGGAAGCCTCTCAGCCGCACCTCTCTACCATCAATAGCGTCATTATCGCGCTCGCGCACAACGGCACCCTCGTCAACACCGACGAGCTGCGCCGCCAGCTGATCGAGCTGGGCGTGCCGTTCCTCTCCAACTCGGATTCCGAGGTCGCGACCAAACTCATCGGCTACTTTACTCAGCGTACAGGCCATCTGCGCGAGGGCATTCGCAAGACCATGGAGCTCGTGCGCGGCGGCTACGCCATGACGCTCATCAACGAGCAGGCGCTCTACGCATTCCGCGATCCGCACGGCATTCGCCCACTCGTGCTGGGCAAGCTCGTGGACGAGGGCCTGGACCAGGCCGATGCCGCATCCGTTTCGCAGCTGCCGTCGCAGGACGGCGCCGCGACGGTCGACGCCACCACCCATGTCACGCGTGCCGGCGGCTGGGTCGTTGCCTCCGAGACTTGTGCGCTCGACATTGTGGGCGCCGAGTACGTCCGCGACGTCCGTCCCGGTGAGATTTTGCGCATCAGCGCCGAGGGCCTTGTGTCCGAGCAGGGCGTGCCTGCCGCCGAAGAGCCTGCTAACTGCATCTTTGAGCAGGTCTACTTCGCTCGCCCCGACTCCATCATGAACGGCAAGAGCGTCTATGCCTGCCGTTATGACATGGGTCGTCAGCTGGCACATGAGGAGCCCGTCGAGGCCGACCTGGTCATCGGCGTGCCCGACTCCGGCCTGCCGCCCGCGGAGGGGTATTCGCACGAGAGCGGTATTCCCTTTGGCGAGGGCCTTATCAAGAACCGCTATGTGGGCCGTACGTTTATCGAGCCTACGCAGGAGCTGCGTGCCATGGGCGTGCGTATGAAGCTCAACCCGCTGCGCGACAACATCGAGGGCAAGCGCCTGGTCGTCATCGACGACTCCATCGTGCGCGGCACCACCATGGTGCAGCTCGTCAAGATGCTGCGCAACGCCGGTGCCAAGGAGATTCATATCCGTATCAACTCGCCCGAGGTCATCTGGCCGTGCTTCTACGGTATCGATACCGACGTGCAGTCGCAGCTTATCAGCGCCAACAAGACGGTCGACGAGATTTGCGAGTACATTGGCGCCGATTCGCTGGCCTTCCTTTCGCTCGAGGGCCTGCTGAAGGTCATGCCCAAGGGCGGTTACTGCGATGCGTGCTTTACCGGACGCTACCCCGTGGCGATTCCCGAGAGCTTTGGCCGCGACAAGTTTATGGAGGGCTTTAAGCCCCGCAACCTGGACAAGCCGCTGCACTTTGACGACGACGCCGTGGTCGAGAAATACGACGACCGCAGCTGGGAAGAGGAGCACGGCGAGGCCTAAAGCCTGCCATGTAGGGACAGGTTTATTTTGGTAGGTTTTACCTGCTGTTTTGTTGATATGACGGCGTGTGCTGTTATGGCGCGCGCCGAAATGAACGCAACTATGAGCACCGTTTGGCGCCCGCGCGGCGCCACGGTAGTGGGAGAGGAAGGCTCAGATGAGCGACAGCAAGCATGTGACGTATGAGGACGCCGGCGTCGATACCGCCGAGGGCGGCCGCGCCGTCGACGCTATTAAGCAGATGGTCAAGGACACCAACCGCCCCGAGGTCATCGGCGGCATCGGTGGCTTTGGTGGCCTGTTCTCGGCCGCCGCGCTTAAGGATATGGAAGACCCGATCCTGATCAGCGGCACCGACGGCGTGGGCACCAAGCTCGTGCTCGCCCAGATCATGGACCGTCACGAGACGGTGGGCCAGGACCTGGTCGCCATGTGCGTCAATGACATTTTGGCTTCGGGTGCCGAGCCGCTGTTCTTCCTGGATTACGTTGCCATCGGTCACATTGAGGCCGAGCACATGGCAAAGATCATCAAGGGCGTGGCCGACGGCTGCAAGCTCGCAGGCTGCGCGCTCGTGGGTGGCGAGATGGCCGAGCACCCGGGCGTCATGGCCCCCGCCGATTACGACCTCGCCGGCTTTACCGTGGGTGTTGTCGATCGTCCCAAGATGCTCGACCCCGCGAACGTTCGCCCCGGCGATGTGATCCTGGGCCTGCCTTCCACCGGCGTGCATTCCAACGGTTACTCGCTCGTGCGCAAGGTTATCGGTGTCGACGGCATCAAGCCGGGCACGCCCGAGGCCGCCGCTAAGGCCGAGGAGCTAAGCCGTCCGCTCGAGGAGCTCGGCGGTGCTTCGCTGGCCGACGCTCTGCTGGCTCCCACGCGCATTTATGTGAAGCCGATTCTGGAGCTGCTCCGCGGTGGCGCCAACGTTCATGCCATTGCCCATATCACCGGCGGCGGTATTACCGAGAACCTCAACCGCGCGCTCGCCGACGACGTCGATGCCGTGGTTATCCGCAACGGCGCCGAGATGGGTTGGGACGTTCCGCCCGTCATCACCTATGTGTCGTGCCAGGCCGAGCTTGCGCCCAACGAGGCGTGCAAGACCTTCAACATGGGCGTTGGCCTGTGCCTGATCGTCGCCCCCGAGGACGAGGCCGCGGTTACCGAGGCCCTGGTCGCGCTGGGCGAGAAGCCGTTCCGCGTGGGCGAGTGCGTCGAGGGTTCCGGTAAGGTCGTGTACTCCGATGAGCGCTAACGAGCAGATGGCTGCTGCCGAGGGCCTGGGCTTTGTGCCCTACACCCGTCCGACCGGCACCGATACGGCCGAGCCGCTCAAGATCGGTGTGCTCATCAGCGGTTCGGGTACCAACCTGCAGGCGTTGATCGATCTGATCGCCGCCGGCAAGCTCAACGCTTCGATTGAGCTTGTGGTGTCGAGCCGTCCTTCGGCTAAGGGTTTGCAGCGCGCTGAGCGCGCGGGCATCCAGACGCTCACGCTGTCCAAGGATGTCTATGCCGACCCTATTGCCGCCGACGAGATCATCGCGCACGAGCTTCTCGAGCGCGGCTGCGAGTATGTGGTCATGGCCGGCTACATGCGCATGGTGCACACGCCGCTGCTGGCGGCGTTTCCCAACCGCGTGGTCAACTTGCATCCGGCGCTGCTGCCGAGCTTTACCGGTGCGCATGCGATCGACGATGCCTTTGCGCGCGGTGTCAAGGTGACTGGCGTGACCGTGCATTTTGCCAACGAGATCTACGACAACGGCCCCATCATCGCCCAGCGTGCGCTGGCTGTTGAGGAGGGCTGGGATGTCGACACGCTCGAGGAGCACATCCATGCGATTGAGCACGTGCTGTATCCCGAGGTTGTTCAGATGCTCGCCGACGGCCGTGTCCACGTGCTGGAGAGCGGCAAGGTCGCAATTGACGCGCCTCGCGGCTAGCGGCGCACAGTACAATTTAGCCGAGTAGTCAGGGTGGTCATTGGCGCCAAGGCGCGCGTGGCCACCTTTTGTTTTTGGGTAGTCATCGGGGACGGTCTTTAACGACTAGTCATTCAAGAACGTCGCAGGTGACTAGGTGAGAGAGGTGAGCGCATGGCGGATAACGAAGCTCTGTTTACGCCTGAGCTGGTGTTTTTTGATTGGGAGTGTGCGACGCCGGATGAGGTGTTTGCGCGGCTCGAGGGCGAGCTTGCACCACGTGGCTACATTGCCGACGGTTGGCTCGACGCCGTTCGCACGCGCGAGGATGCCTATCCCACGGGTCTTGCCATGCCGGCGGCAAACATTGCCATTCCGCATACCGATCCGGGGTTTGTGGCCAAGCCCTATATCGCGGTGGTGAAGCCCGCCACGTCCGTGACATTTAACGCTATGGCTGGCATGGGCGCTCCGGTGCCGGCGCAGATCGTCATCAATCTGGGTATTGCCGAGCCGGGCGGCCAGGTCGAGGCCCTGCAGGCGCTCATGAACATCTTTATGGACGCCGATGCCGCAGTCGACGTGCTCGGCCAGACCACGCCCCAGGGCATGGTCGACGCCATCCGCCGTCACCTCTAAGGTGGGGCTGAGTCGGCACTTGGGGACTGTCCCTAACTGCCGGCTGCCAGAGCTGTCCCCTTTGCACCAAAATGGTGCAGATTAACCTGTCCCCAACGCACCAAGTGTGCCGCGGGGGCTGCGTTGTGACACAATGGCGTTTGTTCGATTCGTTATGCGAAAGGCCAACTATGGCAAATAAGAAAAAGAACTCCGAGGCCGCGCCGACGCCCGAGCAGCAGGCCCGCGCTGCCTCCAGCTCTCGCAAGAAGCAGCGCAAGACGTACGTGTCTAAGACCGTCAAGATCGTCCTGGTGGTCATCGGCGTGCTGGCGATGCTGCTTTCCGTCTCGGCGATGGCGTGCTCCGGCCTTATGTCGCAGGCCGAGGACACCTCGGGCTACAAGCTGACCGGCGGTGTTGCTGCAACTATCAACGGCACCAACCTCACCGAGGACACCGTGACCAAGCAGATCATGAGCATGCGCACGTCCTACGGCTACACCAAGGATGAGGATTGGGCGCAGTATCTGGTTGACAACGACCTCACGCCCAAGAAGTACCGCAAGCAACTCATCGACTCCTACACGCAGCAGATTCTGCTTCAACAGGCACAGAAGGAGAACGGCGTGACGGTGTCGGACGAGGAGGTCGAGAAGGCTTGGAAGGACGCGTGCAAGAGCGCGGGCGGTGCCAAGGCCTTTAAGAAGACCCTCAAGACCTACGGCTATACCGAGGACACCTACAAGGACTCGCTCAAGGAGAGTCTGGCACAGCAAAAGCTCAAGGACGCCGTGGCGCCCACCAGCAAGCCCAAGGACAGCGAGATTGTCGATTACATCAACGAAAACCTGTCCAGCTACAACGACGCCCGCCGCTCGTCGAACATCCTGATCAAGGTTGATTCCGACGCTTCCGACGAGGACAAGGCTGCCGCCAAGGCCAAGGCGCAGGAGTGCCTGGACAAGATCAACTCCGGTGAGCTGAGCTTTGAGGACGCCGTTGAGCAGTACTCCGAGGACACCGGTTCCAAGGAGAAGAAGGGCGATGTGGGCTGGGATAAGCTTACCACCTTCGTCGACAGCTACCAGACGGCGCTCGAGGGGCTCAACAAGGGCGACGTGAGCGACGTGGTCGAGTCGACGTACGGTTACCATGTCATCAAGTGCACCGACTACTTCCATGTCGATAATCAGGTTGATGATATCAACCAGGTGCCCAAGGCCATCAAGAAGTATGTCTCCAACGTGGTGAAGACGCAGGCGGCCAGCACCGCGTACAGCGAGTGGCTAGAGCAGTACAAGAAGGATGCCGACATCACCGTTAATCCCATGCCCAAGGACGTACCCTATAACGTGAGTCTGAAGGGCGTCACCAAGAGCTCGACCGACGATTCGTCGACGACTGAGTAATCATGGGGCGGTGCTCGCACGAGTGCCGCCCACGCTATTAGAGAGGATTTGCAGATGACCAACGAAGAGCTGCAGAAAGAAATGATCGCGGCCATGAAGGCCAAGGACAAGGTTCGCCTGTCCATCATTCGCCAGGTCAAGGCCGAGGTGAAGAATATCGAGGTTAACGAGCGCCGCGATGTGACCGAGGAAGACGTCAACAGCATGATCAAGCGCCTGATCAAGCAGACGAGCGAGACGCTGGAGATGTCCATCAAGGCCGGCACCGACCAGGAGCGTACCGACAACCTGACCGAGCAGGTCAAGATCCTGGAGAGCCTGCTGCCCGCGCAGGTTTCGGGCGAGGAGCTCGAGGCCCTGATCGAGCAGGTTATCGCCGAGCTGGGCGCCACGTCCAAGAAGCAGATGGGCCAGGTCATGGGTGCCCTGGGCAAGGCCACCGGCGGCAACTTCGATAAGCCGGCCGCAGCAAAGATCGTCGGAGCCCGCCTCGCGTAGGGGCCGAGTGGCACACAGTTGAGGCTGAGGGGGCGTGGCCGTCATGGTCGCGCCCCTTTTTGCTGGGCTGGGCACTCATTGGTGACAGGCTTAAATGAGTGCCCAATGAGCGGGTACTCATTTAAGTCTGCCCCCAATGAGTGCCCAACGACTAGGGCGAAGATTGCGGGTTCTTTACGGGAATGTAGTGTGGGCTGCGGAAACGTCGTTCTTTCCGTACAATAGTTCAACTCGTGTAAACGCAGGGAAGGGACATTCATGGCAGACATGATCGAGATCAAGCATCTCAACAAGTACTTTGGCGACCTGCATGTGCTCAAAGATATCAATCTCACCGTCAAACGCGGCGAGAAGCTCGTAATGATCGGGCCTTCCGGCTCGGGTAAGTCGACGCTCATCCGTTGCGTCGATTATCTTGAGGAGCCCACGTCGGGCGAGGTCGTCATCGACGGTACGCCGCTCACCAAGAAGAATCACCTGGAGATGGCTCGCAAGTATAGCTCCATGGTGTTTCAGCAGTTCAACCTGTATCCCAACATGACGGTGCTGGGCAACCTGACGCTCGCGCCCATCAAGCTGCAAAAGAAGAGCAAGGAGGAGGCGACCGAGATCGCCATCGCCGCGCTCAAGCGCGTCGGCATGGCACATAAGGCCGGCGAGTATCCGCAGAATCTCTCGGGTGGTCAGCAACAGCGCATCGCCATCGCCCGTGCCCTGTGCACTAAGCAGCCCATCATCCTGTTTGACGAACCGACCTCGGCGCTCGACCCCGAGATGGTCCAGGAAGTCCTGGACGTTATGATTGAGCTCGCGCAGGAGGACATCACCATGATCTGCGTGACGCACGAGATGGGCTTTGCGCGCCAAGTGGCCGACCGCGTCATCTTTATGGAGGACGGCCGCATTCTGGAGGAGGGCACGCCCGAGCACTTCTTCGATAACCCCGAGAACCCGCGCTGCCGCGAGTTTCTGTCCAAGATTCTGCACTAGGCGCGGTGGTGGACATGACGGATATGACGAGGGCGGCCGTGTCGCGCCGTCACTTTTTGCAGCTGGCGGGCGCCGGTATGCTTGCGCTGACGGGGGCCGCGCTTACCGGTTGCGGCAACTCCACCAGCGGCGAGGGCTCCGAAAAGGGGTCCAAGCTTGCGGCCATCAAGTCACGTGGCCATCTGAATGCCGGCGTTAAGAAGGACGTTCCCGGCTATGGCTATTACGACACCGCCAAGGGCCGCTTTGAGGGCATGGAAGTCGATTTGTGCTACCAGATCGCCGCTGCCGTCTTTGGCGTGAGCTACAAGGAGGCCCGTGCCCAGGAGCTTGTCGAGTTTACCGACGTAACGCCCAAGACGCGCGGCCCGCTGATCGATAACGGCCAGCTCGACGTAGTCGCGGCGACCTACACCATCACCGACGAGCGCAAGAAGAGCTGGGATTTCTCGACGCCGTACCGCACCGACTACGTGGGACTTATGGTCAAGAAGCGTTCGGGCTTTACCTCGATTGAGGATCTGGACGGCAAGGTCATTGGCGTGAGCCAGGGTGCTACCACGCAGGGCCTGATTGAGCAGATGATCAAGGACAACGGCTTTAGCTGCAAGCCCGAGTTTAGGGCCTTTAGCGGTTACCCCATCATCAAGAGTTCGCTCGACGCCGGCAATATCGACGTCTTTGCCATGGACCGCTCCACGCTGGCCGGCTATATGAACGAGACCGTTGAGTTGCTGCAGCCCGAGGTCAAGTTTGGCGAGCAGGGCTACGGCGTGGCGACCAAGAAGGGCTGCGACCTTTCGGCCGTGGTCGATCAGGTGATTTGCGATCGCCTGGCCGACGGCTGGCTCGACCAAGAGGTCAAGACCTGGGGTCTTGTATAGGCGCATCGTCCAAGGAAGGAATCAAATGCTCGAAGGATTATTTGACGCCGACCGCTGGTCGACGACATTTCAAAACATGGGGCCCTTCTGGGAGGGCTTTGGCGTGACGCTGCAGGTGGTCGTTGCCGGTCTGCTGCTGTCGCTGGTGCTGGGCACGCTGCTGGGCGTGTTCTCTACCACTCGCTCGCGCGTACTGCGCGCCATAAGCCGCGTGTACGTGGAGTTTTACCAGAACACCCCGTTGCCCGTGCAGGTGCTCTTTATGTACATGGCCGGTCCGCAGTTTTTGCAGGCCATAACCGGTGCCGACCAGCCGGTGCGCATCGCGCCGTTTGTGCTGGGCTTCTTGGGCGTGGGCCTGTATCACGCGGCCTACATTTCTGAGGTCATCCGCACCGGTATCGAGGCGGTTCCGCGCGGTCAGATGGAGGCGGCCCAGAGTCAGGGCTTCACCCGTGCGCAGGCATACTGGTACATCGTGCTGCCCCAGACATTCAAGATCATTCTGCCGCCGCTGTGTAACCAGGCGCTCAACCTGGTCAAGAACACTTCGGTGCTGGCGCTTGTGGCCGGCGGCGACCTTATGTACCGTTCCGACAACTTTGTGAGTCTGTACGGTTACCTGCAGGGATACATCGTCTGCTGCCTTATGTACTTCATCATCTGCTTTCCGCTCGCCATGCTGGTGCAGTGGCTCGAGCGCCGCTCCAAGGAGCGTCCACGCGGCGTGAGCCTGGCCGAGCTGGGGCTCGACAACGTAGAGGAGGCCTAGCGCATGGAAATCTTCAACGCGACCAACCTGCTCTACATCTGGGGCGGCTTTGTAAAGACCATCGAGATTTCGGCGCTGTCGATCTTTTTCTCGCTCATCTTTGGCACGGTGCTGGCGCTCGTTAAAAGTTATGCGCCCCGTCCATTCCGTATTTTGGTGAGCGCCTATATCGAGCTGTTCCGTTGCACGCCGAACCTGCTGTGGATCCTGTTTATCTACTTTACGGTGCAGGGTTTGGACATTGTGATTTCGACCATCGCCTTTACGCTGTTTACCAGCGCTGTTATGGCCGAGATTGTGCGCGGAGGCCTCAACTCGATTCCGCGTGGCCAGTTTGAGGCAGCGCAGAGCCAGGGCTTTGGCTTCTTTGCCACCATGCGCTACATCATTCTGCCGCAGACGTTTAAGACGATCATCCCAGCGCTGTTTAGCCAGTGCACGACCGTCATTAAGGACAGCTCGTATCTTTCGGGCATTAACGTGGCCGAGCTCATGTACACGGCAAATGTCGTGATGGCCCATGCGATCGACCTGTCGCAGGTGCTTATGCTCTACGGCCTGGTGTTTGCGATGTACTTTGTGCTCAACTTTGGTATCTCGTTGCTGGTGAGAGCATATCAGAGGCGAATGGTGGCAGCGTAGAATGTGACAAAGGGGCAGCCCCTTTGTCACATAGAGAAAGGAATCGCGATGAGCGATCTGGAGAACAAGAAGAATCCTGTGGTCATTACCATCGCGCGCGACTTTGGCGCCGAGGGCCACGAGATTGGTCGCATGCTTGCCGACGAGTTGGGGATTCCGCTGTACGATAACGAGCTGCTGGTACGTGCTTCGCTGCGCACAGGCGAGTCGCTCGACAAGATGGCCGCTTACGACGAGCGCCTGGCCGTGGAGAACATGGCGTTTCTGCCCGACCGCTACGATGCGCGTTCGTACTCGGACAAGTTGTTCCAAAAGATGAGCCAGGTGATTTTGGATCTGGGCGAGACCGAGAGCTGCATTATCGAAGGCCGCCTGTCCGATTACCTGTTGCGTAACAACCCCAATCACATTGCCGTGTTGGTGACCGCTCCCTTTGAGGACCGCGTCGAGATCGTGCGCAAGAAGCGTGGCCTTAATAAAAAGAAGGGCGCCAAGCTGGTCAAGCAGCAGCAGAAGGCGCGCGAGGCGTTCTATAAGCGCTACAGCGCCGGAAAGTGGAAGATGACGAGCGGTAAGGATATCGTCGTCAACCGCGCCAAGCTGGGCCGCGAGGGCTGTAAAGACGTCATCGCCGCCGCCTACCGCTACAAAGTGGCCCAGCTCGAAGGCTAGATGGTCAAAACCACCACAAAGGGGACAGGCACCTTTGTGGTGGTTTTTGTTTTAGGTAGAGAAAGTCAACTGGTTCTGCCGGGGCCGATCGCTCAAAGAACTCAAGGATGCTCAAAAAGCTCAAAGATACTCAAATAAATTATAGATAGTAGGGGCATAATTAAGTTATATGAGTTAAAGGGAGGCTTTATGGCGGCACCGACGGCGTACAGGCAGGCAAATCCATTCACGCCGATGTTCGGACGTGTACCGGCGTATATGGCCGGCCGTGAGCAAATCATTGATGATATGGTGCTGGCGTTTGAAAATGACGACTCCGATCCCAATCTTTGCTCGGTTTTCTATGGTGCGCGTGGTACAGGTAAAACGGCGCTTTTGGCATATCTGTCGTACCGCGCCCAGCAAGAGGGCTGGATTACAGCAAATGTGACGGCCTCGGAGGGGATGCTAGAAGACATTTTGCAGCGCCTCAACGAATCAGCCGCCTATCTGATCGAAAAGCCCGCTTCTAGGCGTGTGAACAGTGTCGGCATTGCCCCCGTAGGAAGCATGAGCTGGGAAAACATCGATGTTGAATTTGAGGGCGCTAACTGGCGTACTAAGATGAACGCTTTGTTTGCTCAGCTTGAAGCGACTGACACCGGGGTGCTTATCGCCGTTGACGAAGTGGATGCATCGTTTGCGCAAATGACGGAGCTTGTTACTACCTACCAGCACTTTGTAAGCGAGAATAAAAAGGTAGCTTTGCTTATGGCGGGGCTGCCGTTTCGCGTGCTGGCGCTGCTGACGGGGAAATCGACATCGTTTCTTCGTCGCGCGGCTCAACATTCGCTGGGATCAATTTCACCGACTGAGGTAAAAGAAGCGTTTCGACTAACGATTGAGGACGGCGGCAAGACGATTTCTGATGAGGCGATCGACCTCGCTGCCAAGGCGATCGATGGCTTTCCATTTATGTTCCAGTTGGTGGGGTATCGGGCATGGAATGCTTCGCGCCAAGCCTCCGAGGTTTCTATTGAGGATGTCGAACGAGGCGCGAAACTTGCGCAAGAGGAGCTGGAATCGCGAGTTTTCGCTTCAACAGCGGCGGAACTTTCACGAGGGGACCTTGAATTTCTTCGTGCAATGAATCCGGTTGGGACGACGACCAGGCAAGAGCTGGCAGCGAGGCTTAAGAAGAGTTCCGGTTCGATTTCAACGTATAAAAAGCGTCTGGTAGAGGCTGGGGTAATTGAAGAGCCTCTACAAGGACGTTTTGAGTTTGCATTGCCAGGCTTTGGCCGATATGTCGCATCGCTTTACTAGAGGGTCGTTGCTGCGAAGGATCGCTTCGTGTCCCTTTACTGTCTCGATCTGTAACAATAAGCCTGCTTTTAGGGGCCTATCTGTTACAGACTGAGACAAACTGGCAGAGTGGCCTTCTGCTCCGCTCAAACCACCGCAAAGGGGGCCTTTGTGGTGGTTTTTGTTTTAGGCCGAGGGGAAGGCCTTGGTGAGACCAGCGCGCGTTTGCGTGTCGGTCTTTTGGTAGATGGAGCTCAGGTGACGCTGGACCATGCGCATCGAGATGCCGAGTTCCTCGGCGACCTGCTTGAGCGGGCGTTCATCCTGGGTCACGGCTATGAGCACGTCGACTTCGCGCGGGGTGAGAGCGTGGTCGGCGATGAAGGCCTGGCGTTGCTCTTCGATGGTGGGGGCGGCGAGTGCTTCTTTTGCCAGTTGCTCGCGCTCGCGCTCCTGCTCGGTTTGGGGCAGGCGAAACAGGCCGGCTGCCACGAATGCCGCGCAGGCGGCGACGAGCAAAACGAGCGCGCCGATCATAATGAGGGCAACGTTGTCCGAGGTTACGAGAGCAAGCGAGAGGCCCGATGTAGTGAATGCGCATACATTGTTGGCGGCGCGTCCCATGCCGGCCCAGAGGGCGGGCGCATGCATGCGCGGTGCCAGCTGTGTAAAGGTGGCGGTAAAGAACGTGACAAAAAAGCCCGAACTCAGATAAAAGACGACAAGGCCCAGGTTGGGATCGGCGCCGGCCTCCACGGCCAGGATGGAAATGGTCGAGAGCACGGCGATGCCGAGCATGACAAGTCCCATGTAGCGGCGCTCGGCAAGGTCAAAGATAAGACCGGCGGCAAGGCCGCTTGCCGCCAAAAAGAGGCGCGGCCAGGTTTGCACGGCAATGGTGCCGTGGGCGTTGGAGAGTGTGACCACGTTGTCGAGGGTCGAGAACAAGCAGGCAAGAATCATGACGAGCGCGATGCTCCAGCATGACTGTTTGGCGAGGGCATGAGAGGGCTCAATAAAGGGATTGATGGCAGGCCTTTCGGGGGGGCGCTTGGCAATCGCATGCTCGTTGCCTTTTGCGCTGGCAGGTGCGCCACATGAGAATTTGTGCCCCGGGATCCGGATATCTTCCCGTAACATGGTGTTACAGAAGCACCCCTTACGACAAGGAGGCTCACATGCGAAAGCAAATCCATGACAACCCAATCGACCACGACCGCGCGTGCGCTCTCTCCCACGGAACGTGGCGTCGCGTGGGCGCCAAGCTCGCCTGCGCGGGGGCTTGCGCGCTCATGGTCGGTCAGCTGCTGCTACCCAGCGTGGCGCTCGCCGCCAAATGGGTCAACGTTGGCGGCACGCAGTACAACAAGGGCGCCGGCGACGAGGCCGGAACGTGGTCCTGGGACGGCGCCGACGACATGAAGCTCAATGGCTACAACGGCGCCGGTATCAGCGCTCAGGGCAACCTCACCATCGATGTGACGGGCACCAACACCATCACGGCCGATGCCGGTCAGAGCGCTATTGCTGTTAAGAACGGTAACCTTGCCATTACCGGCGACGGCACCCTTAATGCGACGGCTCAGACCGATGTGATTGCGGCGGAAGGCGACGGCAATGCGGGTGGCGATGTGACCATCAGCGGCGCCAGCGTCAACGTGACGGCTTCGGGCGCAGTGAACAAAGCGACGGGCATTCGCGCGACGGCCGGCAGCGTGACGATCGATAAGGGCGCCGATGTCAAAATCGAGGCGAAATCGGCGGAGGGGTCTTGGCGTCCAGCGGAGGGCATCTACGGTATCTTTGCCGATAACGTTCCCAACAGACATACTGCTCAGGAAGGCGAGCAGGAAGGACCGGATTATGTCTCCGTGCGCGGGGGCGACGTCACGATCGATGCCGCCAATCTGTCAATCAAGACAGCCGATGCCTGGCAGGTTTCTGCGTGCATCAATACGGTCGGTATCAAAAAGAATACCCTCATGAAAATCGTCAACGGAGCCGATGTCGCGCTTTCCGCCGGCAGTGCAGCTTCGCTCTCGGCGGGCATCAGCGCACGTTCGCAAAGCGGTGCGGTGTGGATGCTTGTCGAGGAGTCGAATCTTACGTCTCGAAGCCTGTCTGCTGCAAACGGCATCGATGCCGCCCGCAATCAAAGTTTTGGAATCATGGCAGATGCAAACACCGGGTCGGAAACGCCTCGTATCAAGATTCGCAAATCGAAGATTGAGGCTTCGGGTGCGACTGCGGGAATCTATGCGATCAACTGCAACGTCGCGACTGCGACGCTGTTCCGTGCTGCAATGATTGATTTGAGCTGGGGCGAGTCGCGCGGGAACGCGATGATTACGACTCCGACGGATGGTGCCGTGCGCGATGTGAAAAAGGTTGTTGATACGGGGAAATGGCCGAGCTCCCAGAACGGGCAGGTCGTCGGTGTTGCCGGTTCGTCTGCTATTACGGATATCGTCGGTTCTGCCGAGGTCGCCCATGATGTAGTGATTGATTTTGGAGACGGACAGGAGCCGGAGCCGACGCCGGGGCCTGAGCCGACGCCGGAGCCCGATCCCGACCCCATACCCAATCCCGAGCAGAAGCCTGGCCTCAAGCCCGTAGACAAGGACGTAAAGACCACCACGGCGGTCACCAAGACCGTTACGACCAAGACTGCCGCCGGCGCCAAAAACGCTTCCGGTGTTCTGGCTGCCACAGGCGACAACGCCGCGACGGCGGCGGCCGCCCTCGGCATCGCCGGTGCGTCCGTCATCGGCGCCGGCTTCGTCGCGTCCAAGCGCCGCGACCGCTAGCGCAAGCTTCTGCAACATAAAACAACGGAGGTACCCCTTACGACAAGGAGGCTCACATGCGAAAGCAAATCCATGACAACCCAATCGACCACGGCCGCGCGTGCGCTCTCTCCCACGGAACGTGGCGTCGCGTGGGCGCCAAGCTCGCCTGCGCGGGGGCTTGCGCGCTCATGGTCGGCCAGCTGCTGCTACCGAGCGTGGCACTCGCCGCCGACTGGGTCAACGTGGGTGGCACGCAGTACAACAGGGGCACGGCCGCCGGCGACGAGGCGGGAACCTGGTCCTGGGACGGTGGCGACGACATGAAGCTCAACGGCTACGACGGCGCCGGCATCAGTGCTCAGGGCAACCTCAATATCGGCGTGACGGGCACCAACACCGTAACGGCCGATTCCTTGCGGAGCGCTATCGAGGTCAAGGACGGCAACCTTGCCATCACGGGGGAGGGAACCCTCAACGCGACGGCCGAACCACAGAAGAGCAGGAGCGCTGTTAAGGTCGAGTGCGGTAGCCTCGCCATCTCGGGCGACGTGACTCTCAACGCGACGGCCGGGACCGATACGATAGCGGTTTCGGGGGACGGCAAGACCGGCGGCGACATGGACATCCGCGGTGCCAACGTTAACGTGACGGCAACGAACAAAGCGCCTCATACCATCGGCATTCACACGCGGGCAGGCAACATAACCATTAACGAGGGCGCCGACGTCCACGTCGAGGCGGAGGCGAATGGGGGGCTCAACGCCGTTGCAGTCTATGCCGAAAACATCTCCTCCGAGCATGGAGGGTGCATCGCGGTGGATAACGCAAAATTAGATGCGGCGGCGCGCAATGGATGCAGTGTGTCGGTCGCCCTGTATTCGTCCGGGGGTAAGGATACATATTTGAGTGTTACCAACGGAGCGGATGTTACGCTCGTGGCGAGTGATAGGGCCGACGTTTTGGATGGTGTTTGGATGCGCGCGGGGGACGGCGTGTCGCGGGTGCTCGTCGAGAATTCGAGCCTTATAGTTCGATGCGGTGACGGAACTGGCCACAGTCGTAAACATGGCTACGGAATATATTCCCAGTCCGGCTCCCAGTCCGCCATCCCTCGAATTGACATCATTAATTCAAATGTTGAGGTGTCGGGTAATGCGGCGGCAATCTACGCTGTCAATCAAGGTGATGCAGCCTCTTGTCTCTCAATTGATGGCGGATCGGTAGTTACGACCCCCGCCGGCGGCACTGTGCGAGAAACTACGGGAAACGGACTCGTCATCGGTGTTCCCGGGTCGTCTGTCATCCAGGACATTAGAACTTCCGACGAGGTCGCCCGCAGCGTGGTAATCAGCTCCGGAGATGCGGTCGAACCCGAGCCCACCCCGCAGCCTGAGCCCACCCCGGCCCCCACGCCACAGCCGGGCGGCGGCAGCGGGACCGCCGTGCCGTCCGTGACGCCGACTCAGGCGAGTTTCACGGCTGCTGCCTCCAAGCCGGCCGCGAAGGCCACCGCTGCCCAGAAGTCCGTGGGCACTCTGGCCGCCACGGGCGACAACGCCGCGACGGCGGCCGCCGCCCTTGGCATCGCCGGCGCAACCGTTGCCGCTGCCGGCATCGTCGCAACCAAGTCCCGCAAGCGCTAGGCTTTTGGTGGCAGCGCCCATTCTCGGCTTTTACAAAATCTCAATCTGTAACACCAAACCTGATAGTTGGGCTCTAGGTGTTACAGATTGAGACGAACTGTTCAGCCGCTAACCTAACGTCTCGATCTGTAACACGTAGCGAGGAATTTGGTCTCTAACTGTTACAGATTGAGACAAACGTCGGAATCGGTTCGCCGACCAGGCCCCCAACCACCACAAAGGTGCCTGTCCCCATCGTGGTGGTCGGGCGGTCGGCATAGAAAAAGTCCCCGCCGGGCGTGTGCTCGACGGGGACTTTGCCGTTTGGTGGCTAGTGCTGTAGGTGATTACTCGCCCAGCAGGCTCTTGGTGATGGAAGCGGCGGCCTTCTTGCCGGCGCCCATCGCCAGAATGACCGTAGCGGCACCGGTGACGATGTCGCCGCCAGCCCAGATGCGGGGATCGGTGGTCTGGCCGGTCTCCTCGTCGGCGACGATGTAGCCCCACTTGTTGAGCTCCATCTTGCCGCCGATCTTCTTTGCGAAGGGGTTGGCGTTGGTGCCGATAGCCGAGATCGCGACGTCGCAGGGAATCTCCTCGATGGCGCCCTCGATGGGCACCGGGCGACGACGGCCGGACTCGTCAGGCTCGCCGAGCTCCATCTTCTGGACCTTGACGGCGCACACGGAGCCGTCCTCGCCAGCGACAAACTCGAGCGGGGAGACGAGCGGCAGAACCTCGACGCCCTCGGCCTTAGCATGGTGCAGCTCGGCGCGACGGCAGGGCATCTCGTCCTCGGTACGACGGTAGGCGATGATGGCATGCTCGGCGCCCAGGCGCTTGGCAGTACGGACGGCGTCCATAGCCACGTTGCCGCCGCCAAAGACGACGACGTTCTTGCCGTGCTTGGTGGGGGTGTCGTACTCGGGGAACTTGTTGGCCTTCATCAGGTTCACGCGGGTGAGGTACTCGTTCGCGAAGAAGACGTTGGGCAGGTTCTCGCCGGGGACGTTGAGGAACTTGGGCAGGCCAGCGCCGGTCGCCACGTAGATGGCGTCGAAGCCCTGCTCGAACAGCTCCTCGGCCGTGGCCATGTTGCCCACGACGGAGTTGTACTCAAACTTGACGCCCATGTCCTCCAGGCCGTCAATCTCGCGCTTGACGACCGCCTTGGGCAGACGGAACTCGGGGATGCCGTAGACCAGCACGCCGCCGCCGGTGAAGAAGGCCTCGAAGACGGTAACGTCAAAGCCGTTACGGGCGAGCTCGCCGGCGCAGGTGATGCCGGACGGGCCGGAGCCGACGACGGCGACCTTCTTGCCGTTCTTGGGGGCCATCTTGGGCGTGGAGGCGAGCTCGGGGCGATCACCCAGGAAGCGCTCGAGCTGGCCGATGGCCACGGGCTCGGACTTCTTACCACGGATGCACTTGCCCTCGCACTGGTTCTCCTGCGGGCAGACGCGGCCGCAGATGGCGGGAAGCATGGAGTCCTCGCGGATGGTATCGAGAGCGCCGCCGAAGTCCTTCGCGCGGATCTGCTCGATAAAGCGGGGGATGTTGATGTTGACGGGGCAGCCCTCAACACAGAACGGCTTCTTGCAGTTGAGGCAGCGCTCGGCCTCGGCCAGCGCCATCTCCTCGGTGAAGCCCTTGTCGACGGGGCGGAAGTCGCAGGCGCGCTCGGCAGCCGGCTCCTCGTTATCGGGGGTGCGGGGCGACTTCATATCGGCAACGAAACGACCGTTAACTAGTGGCATGCGCAGCTCTTTTCCTCATAGGCCTTGAGGGACTCGCCCTCTTCGGAACGGTAAGCGGCCTGGCGGGCACGAAGGTCATCCCAGTCGACCAGGGTGGCATCGAAGTCGGGGCCGTCGACGCAAGCGAACTTGGTCACGCCGCCCACCTCGACACGGCAGCAGCCGCACATGCCGGTGCCGTCAACCATGATGGGGTTGAGCGACGCGGTGATGGGGGTGTCGTACTTCTGGGCGGTGAGGGTCGAGAACTTCATCATCGGAACGGGGCCGACGCAGAAGACCTGGCTCACGGCCTTGTCCTGCAGCAGGCGCTCCAGCGGAGCGGTGACAACGCCCTGCTCGCCGTAGGAACCGTCATCGGTGGTGATGTGGATGTGGTCCTCGTCGAGAAGCTCGCGGAACTGGTCCTCCATGAGCAGGAGGTCCTTGGTGCGGGCGCCCATGATGGCGTGCACCTCGTGGCCGGTCTCGACCAGGTGCTTGGCGACCGGGAAGGCAATTGCCAGACCGACGCCGCCGCCAATGACGGCGCAGGGGCCCTCTGCCATCTCGGTGGGAACGCCCAGCGGGCCCACGACGTCGCGCAGCGACTCGCCGGCCTCGTAGGTGGACAGCATCTCGGTGGTCTTGCCGATCACCATGAAGATGAACTCGACCCAGCCCTCGTCACCGTTCCAGCCGGCCAGGGTAAACGGGACGCGCTCGCCCGTCTCGTTGGCGCGAACCATGAGGAACTGTCCAGCGTGCGCATGTTTGGCGATTGCAGGCGCCTCGATGCGGAACTTGAACACCTTCTCCGAGAACTGCGTCTTCTCCAGGATCTTATACATAGAACCCCTCTCTTGTAAGGGCTGCCGAACCGTGCCTCCACGGAAATGGACGGTAGCCCGAATATAACCGTACGCGCACAGGCGTTGTGCAAACATACGGTTCAAATTATACCCTCATGGCCATGCCGTTTACGTGTTTCTTCGGCAGGTGGGAAAACGGTTTATCCCGTCTGACCTACCAAAAAGGGACAGGTTTATTTTGGTCGGTTTTATCAGGCAAAACGGCGAAGGGGGCCGGTCTCGCGTTGCGGTGAGACCGGCCCCCTTTGGGATGCTACGTATGTATGGCGGGGCAGCGTTTATTGCGATGCGGCCGTTGCGGCGTTTTCGCAGATAAACGCTGCCAAAATAAACCTGTCCCTAAATGGTAGGTTTTAGTGCTTGCCGTTGGCGGAGGCGGCGCCGTTGACGTGGTCGCGGGCATAGACCACGCCGTGCACGATCGCCAAGCCGGCGGCGTCGGCGGCTTGGGCGCAGGTGTCCTGGAAATCCTCGGCCTCGCGGGCGCGCAGCTGCTTGAGCACGTAGTCAGCGACTGCCATCTTGCCGGGAGGGTTGCCGATGCCGGTGCGGATGCGGCTAAAGTCGCGACTGCCCATCTTGTCGATGATGGAGCGCAGGCCGTTGTGGCCGGCATGGCCGCCGCCCACCTTGACGCGCACATCGCCGGCGGGAATATCGAGCTCGTCGTGGATTACGAGCAGCTCCTCGGCCTTGATTTTGTACTCGCGGCAGAGCTTGGAGATGGGACCGCCCGAGGTGTTCATGTACGATTGCGGCTTGACCAGCACGATCTGGCGCTTGCCGCCTTCTTCCTCGGGGTCGTTGATGTTGATGAGCGCGACCTCGGCACCGGCCTGGTTTTTCCAGTACGTGACGCCGGCCTGACGGGCCAGCTCATCGATCGCCTTAAAGCCGGCGTTGTGACGGGTCTCGGCATATTCCTCGCCAGGGTTGCCAAGTCCGGCAACCATGCGAATCTTGAGCGGCTGTGCAGCTGCCATATGCTTCCTTTCGTTACACAAAAGTTAAATCAACGACAAAGGCTACCATGCCCGCCGAAGGCGAGGAAAGGTTGCAGCAAAGTCATTTCAGAAAACAGCTGCCCCGAGACAGCAGGAAGCCCCGGACACGCCGGGAGGGGTTATCAAAGCAAACATCCCGCAGCCGCAAAGCGGCGAGGACGTTCGCGTGATAACCCCGCAGGCGTGACCGGGGCTTCCGGAGGGATGCGAGGGTCGAGCGACTACAGCGCGAAGTCGCCGCCGACGAGCGTGGAGACGGGCTCCTCGTGGTAAACGGCGGAGATGGCCTGAGCGAACTCCTCGGCGACCGAGATGGTCTTGATTTTGCCGCCGACCTCGACGGGAATGGCGTCGGTGACGACGCACTCGACGATCGGGGCGTCGTTCAGGCGCTCGATGGCCGGACCGGAGAAGATGCCGTGGGTGGCGCAGACGTAGATGTCGCCAGCGCCCATAGCTTTGAGCTCCTTGACGTTGGCGCACAGGGTGCCCGCGGTGTCGATCATGTCGTCGTTGATGACGCAGGTCTTGCCCTTGATGTCACCGATGATGCCCATGACCTCGGCGGCGTTGTGGCGAGGACGGCCCTTGTGGGCGATGGCCAGGTCGCAGCCGAGCATGTCGGACAGCTTCTTGGCGGCCTTGGCACGACCCACGTCGGGGGAGACGACAACCAGGTTGTCGGTGTCGAAGTGCATGTCGTTGTAGTACTGGCCAAACAGCGGCAGTGCGGACAGGTGGTTGACCGGGATATCAAAGAAGCCCTGGATCTGACCCTGGTGCAGGTCGAGGGTGATGATGCGGTCGACGCCGGCGCGCTCGAGCAGGTTGGCGACGAGGCGGGCGGTGATGGGCTCGCGCGGGCCGGCTTTGCGGTCCTGGCGGGCATAGCCGTAGTGGGTGATGACGGCGGTGATGGAGCGGGCGGATGCGCGCTTGGCAGCGTCAGTGGCGATGAGCAGCTCCATGAGCATGTCGTTGACGTTGCCGCCGGCTACGGACTGAATCAGGAAGACGTCGGCGCCGCGGACGGTCTCGTCGTAGCGGGCGTAAATCTCACCGTTGGCGAACTGCTTTAGCGTAAGGCCCGAAAGCTCGACCCCAAGGTACTCAGCGATCTTCTGAGCGAGGGGACGGTTGGAGGAACCGGAATACACGCGGATGGACTTGCGCATATTCTCCGACTTCTCGGGATCATTAATCGGCATTACCCTTCTCCTTTATACATCGAATGCCATATAGATGCCTTTTTGCATTGTAACCGTGCTGCGGGGTTAATCGGGTCTTGATAACGTCTTTACCGTCAACGGACACGAACCGACCACTCATCCGGTCGCGCAGGTCACGATAGAAAAAGGAGCCGTCCCCGTGGGAACAGCTCCTTTTGTGCTTGGCGAAACGTTATGCCTCGTCGTCCTCGTGCAGACGGCGGCGATAATCGGCGGCCCAGCCCTCAATATTTACCTGACGGGCGCGGCCCAGACCGAGTGCGTCGGCCGGGACCGGCTCGGTGATGACGGAGCCGGCGGCCACGAGCGCACCGTCGCCAATCTGGGCGGGCGCGACCATCATGGTGTCAGAACCGATGAAGGCATCCTTGCCGATGACGGTCTTGTGCTTGTGGACGCCGTCGTAGTTGCAGGTGATGGAGCCCGCGCCTACGTTGACGCCGGAGCCCATGGTGGTGTCGCCGATGTAGGACAGGTGGGGCACCTTGGAACCCTCGCCGATCGTGGACTTCTTGATCTCCACGTGCGTGCCGGCCTTGGAGCCGTCGAGCATGTGGGTGCCCGGGCGCAGGTAGGCGCGCGGGCCGCAGTCGACGCCGTTCTCGATGACGGCCTCGATGGCGATGGTCTCATCGATGGTGCAGCCGCTGCCGACAGTGGTGTCGGTGAGGCGGCTGTTGGGGCCGAGCTGGCACTCCTCGCCCACGGTGACGTGACCGATCAGATGCGTCTGCGGCCACACGACGGTGTCGCGGCCGATGGTGGCGTCGGGACCGATCCAGGCCTGCGTGGGGTCGATGAACGTAACGCCCTCGGCCATCCAGTGCTCGTTGATGCGGTCGCGCGCGATGGCGGTGAGCTGCGCGAGCTGGATGCGGCTGTTGACGCCCAGGCCGTCGCGGTAGTCATCGCAGTGGAAGATGGAGACTGCCTGGCCGTGACCCTTGAGGATCTCGAGCATGTCGGGCAGGTAGTACTCGGACTGCGCGTTGTCGTTGCCGATCTCGTTAATGTGGGCGGCGAGCTGCGCGCCGTCGAAGGCGTAGCAGCCGGCGTTGCACTCCAGCAGCGTGGCGGCCTGCTCGGGCGTGCAGTCCTTCTGCTCGATGATGCGCTCGATTTGGCCGTCGGCGCCCAGCTTGATACGGCCGTAGCCAAAAGGATCGGGCGGGGTCATGGTCATGACGGTGCAGGCGAGCTCGCCGGTGGCGACGGTCTGCGCGAACTTGGCGACGGTGTCGGCGGTGATGAGCGGCAGGTCGCCGTTGAGCACGACGACGGGGCCTTGCGTGATGCCGCAGGCCTCGAGCGCGACCTTGACGGCATGGCCGGTGCCCAGGCGCTCGGTCTGCTCGACGCACTCGACCTTGGTGGCGCTGTTGTCGTAGGCACCATCGATGAGGGCGCGCATCTCGTCGGCGTGGCTGCCGATGACGACCACGACGCGGCTGCAGCCGGCCTTGATGGTGGCGTCGACGATCCACTGAACCATGGGCTTGCCTAGGATCTTGTGCGAAACCTTGCAGTGGTTCGACTTCATGCGGGTGCCCTCGCCGGCGGCGAGGATAATTGCGGTTGCGTCCATGTGATCTCCTGTTACGTTATAGAGACGTGTGTTTGGAAACGATACACGGCGCAATATGATACCGCAGGCATATGATGAGCGCGTAACGATTGATGCGCGGCAGCTGAGGCTTGGGCCGGCGGTACGGCGTTTGCGCTGGTTGTGTATGGCGGCGGCGCTGCGGCGTTGACGTTTTGAGCGAGGGGATGGGGGTGCCCGTGGATATCATGCGAGAGGAATCGGGCAACGGACCCGTCGCGGCATTTTCGATGTCGCATCCGGCGGTGCCGGCGCTCTACATGGTGCTGACGTTGGGACTCACCATGTTCTCGATGCAACCGGTGCTGATCGCGCTGTCGCTTGCGGGCGGGCTGGCGTACGGGCTTGCGACGCGCGGTGCTGCGCGCACGTTGGGGGCGCTTCGCTGGCAGCTGCCGGTGATTTTGATTATCGCGGTGCTCAATCCGCTGTTTAGTGCATCGGGCTCGACGGAGCTGTTCCGTATTGGCATGCGCGCGGTGTATCTGGAGAGCATGGTTTACGGCCTGTGCATGGGCGGGCTGTTTGTGGCGAGCGTGCTGTGGTTTGAGGCCGCGGCGTCGATGCTCGAATACGACAAGGTGCTCGCGCTGTTGGGCAACGCCGCGCCGGTGATCGCGCTCATGATTTCGATGTGTATGCGGCTTATCCCGCAGTTTTTGCGCCGCGGCCGCACGGTGCTGGCGGTGCAGGACGCGATCGATGTGCCGGGGCGTGCGCCCACCGATCCCGTGCGATCGCGCCTGCGGGCGTCGAGCGTGCTGATGGGCTGGGGCACGGAAGATTCGCTGGAGCGCGCGGACGCCATGCGCTCGCGCGGGTGGGGCGCCGCGACGCGTCGCACGACGTACACGCGGTATCGGCTGGGGCGCGGCGACGCTGCCGCGCTGGTTGGACTTGCGGTGTTTGGCGCGGCCGCGGTGGCGGTGGCATGGACCGCGACAACGCAGTATTCGTTTTACCCGCAGCTCTCGGTGCCGGCGCCGTGGCTGGGCTATGTCGTGTACGCTGCCTGGATGGTACTGCCCTGCGTGCTGCACGCGATCGATGAGAAGAGGTTCGGCTGATGTCTCGGTTGGATAGGGGCCCGGTGTCGGGCGCGGCGTGCGGCCCGGATGTGCCGGCAATTGAGGTGCGGAGCCTGAGCTTTGCCTACCCCGGGGCTGATACTACGGTGCTCGAGGGGCTCGACTGGTCTGTTCCCCAAGGTGCATTTGCGCTGCTTGTTGGCGGTACCGGATCGGGTAAGTCGACGCTGCTGTCGCTGCTCAAGCCCGAGATCGCTCCGGCGGGCGAGCGCGCTGGCGAAGTGCGCGTGCTGGGCGAGAACGTTGCCGACATGGACGTGCGCGCGTCTGCGGAGCGCGTGGGCTACGTGTTCCAGGATCCCGAGAACCAGATTGTGTGCGAGACCGTGTGGCACGAGATGGCGTTTGGCCTAGAGAATCTGGGTGTGTCGCGCGACGAGATGCGCCGCCGTGTTGCCGAGACCAGCTATTTCTTTGGTCTGGAGGACTGGCTTCATCGCGATACCGATACGCTTTCGGGCGGCCGCAAGCAGCTGCTGTCGCTTGCCGCCGTCCTGGCGCTGCGTCCGCGTGTGCTGCTACTCGACGAGCCCACGTCTCAGCTCGATCCCGTTGCCGAGAAGAATTTTCTGCACGCGCTGTTTCGCGTGAACCGTGAGCTGGGCTGCACGGTTGTTGTAGCCACGCATCAACCGCGGCCGATGCTCGAGTATGCGACGTGTGCGTACCGGATTGAGAGCGGTCGCGTGCGCGAGGTGGCGGATATGGCTTCTTTGGGACGCCGAGAATCGCTGTTTTCCGATGACATGTTGGGGTGGGGTGCCATCCGATGTGCAAAAAACGGAGTATTCAGCAGGCGCGAGGACAATTTGGGCTCTCTGGAGCCGCCCAGGGACGTATCGAGCGCGAAAAAAAGTTCGGAATTGGACAAATCGTCCGAATTTGTGGCGCAAACGTCGCTCGAGAACGGCTCGGAAGCCTTTCCGCGCACGGATGGAAGCAGAATACTCCAAAAAATGCACGGCGGGTCGGCTACCACCCTGTCGGAAGGCTGGTTTCGCTACGATCGCGCGAGCGGTTGGGTGCTGCGCGGGCTCGATGTGACGTTTTCAGCCGGCGCGGTGCATGCGGTCGTGGGCGGAAACGGCTGTGGCAAGTCGACGATGCTCTCGGTGCTGGCCAAGACGGCTAAGCTGCAGCGTGGCCGCATGGTGCGTGGGACGGCCTCGGCGGCACTGCTGCCACAGAATCCCAAGGCATTGCTGGTCGCCGAAACGGTGCGCGACGAGCTGATGGAATGGGCTTCGACCTGCGGATATGACGAGAACTTGGCGCGGGAGCGTGCGGCGCAACTGGGACTGGACGGCTTGGAGGCGCGTCACCCGTACGATCTTTCGGGTGGTCAGCGCCAGCTGCTTGCGTTGGCAAAGCTGCTGTTGATTGGTCCGGAGCTGCTGCTGCTTGATGAGCCCACCAAGGGCCTTGATCTGGCAAGTCGCTGCATTATCGCCCGAGCCCTGCGCGAGCATGCGCAGGCCGGCGGCACCGTCATCATGGCCACGCACGACTTGGACTTTGCCGAGCAGGTGTCCGACGACGTCGCCATGATGTTCGACGGCGAGATCGCCTGCATGGAGCCTCCTGCAGATTTCTTTGCCGACAACGTGTTCTACAGGGCGTGATGGGATGACAGATCGTCGCGCCTCGTGCCTACTCACAAAAATGGAGATTCCGCTGTTGTTGGTGGTGCCGGCGGTGATGACTGCGGCGTTGCTGGCGGGCATTGAGCAGGCGGCGCTTGCCATGCTGGTTGTAGTGGCGCTCGTGCTCGCACTGTTCTTTGCGGGCTATGAGACATCACGTCCAGGCCTGCGCCAGATCATGCCCACGCTGGTGCTGGCGGCGCTGGCCGCGGCGGGGCGCATCCTGTTTGGGCCCATTCCCGATTTTAAGCCCGTGAGCGCTATCGCCATTATCGCGGGTGCGACACTTGGCCGTCGCAATGGTTTTATGGTGGGCGCGTTGGCAGCGCTGACCAGTAATTTCTTTTTTGGGCAGGGCATGTGGACGCCGTGGCAGATGTATGCCTGGGGTCTGGTGGGCTATATCGGTGGCGCACTGGCGCATGCGGGCGCGTTTGACCGCGCCGATGGAACCGTGCGATTGCCTGCGCTGTTGGCGTATGGCTTTGCGTCGGGCCTGCTGTATGGCGTCGTGATCAACGCGTATGACATCATCGGTTTTGTTCAACCGCTCACGTGGGCGGGCACCATGGCGCGTCTTGCCACGGCAGTGCCGTTCGATATTACGCACGGCCTTGCGACCTGCGTGTTTTTGGCCGCCCTGTACAAGCCCTGGTGTCGCCGCATTAACCGTGTCGTCGTGAAATACGGGCTGTAGGGCATTTCGCGTTCCCTCACGAACTTGCGGTGGAATAGTTCTCGTTTTTGGCTATTTGCTGCCCAAACAGGAACTATTCCACCGCAACTTATAGGGGGAGAGGGGCCACACAATCTGTTTTCCTCTGTCCCCCCAGGAATTACTTGGGGCTAGAGTTCTAGCGTGAGGGTGACGGGGCAGTGGTCGCTGCCGAAGATGTCGCCGCGGATGCCGGTGTCGCGTACGTTGTCGGCGATTGCGTCGCTTACCAGGAAGTAATCGATGCGCCAGCCGGCGTTGTTCTTGCGGGCATTAAAGCGATAGCTCCACCAGCTGTAGACGCCCTCGACGTCGGGGTTTGCCGCGCGCCAGGTATCGGTAAAGCCGGCGTTGAGCAGCTCGGTAAACTTGCCGCGTTCCTCGTCCGAAAAGCCTGCGTTGCCGCGGTTGGACTTGGGGTTCTTAAGGTCGATCTCCTCATGCGCCACGTTAAAGTCGCCGCAGGTTACGACGGGTTTGCCGGTCTCGCGCTCGAGCGCGTTCAAAAAGCCGCGGTAGGCATCGTCCCAGGCCATACGCACGTCGATGCGCGCGAGCTCATTTTGTGCGTTGGGCGTGTAGACATCCACAAACCAGAATTTGTCGAACTCGAGCGCGCAGACGCGGCCCTCGGTTGCGGCTTGGGCGACGAGCACGGCCGCCTCGCCTTCGCCGGCGTAGGGCAGCAGCGCATCGGCGCACAGTACGCGCAGCGGCTCCTGGCGGCTAAAGACCGCGGTGCCCGAATAGCCTTTACGCTCGGCGTAGCTCCAGGTTTGGTGATAGCCGGGCAGGTCAATATCGACCTGGCCTTCTTGCAACTTGGTCTCTTGCAGCGCCAGGATATCGACGTCGAGTTCTTGTGCGATCTGGATAAAGCTCGGGTCCTTTTTGAGCACGGCGCGCAGGCCGTTGACGTTCCACGAGGCGAAAGTGTAAGTCTGAGGCATGGTGTCCTTTCGACGGGGTTGGCAGGCTTAAGATTAGCGCAACAGGGGCGGGGTGGGATCCGCGCATGCTGACTTAAAGGCCGCATGCTGGGACGTCGCTCAACGCTGCCCGACTAACAAGGACGGAGGACTCATATGACGCAGGCAATATCGGACCCCAGGCAGGCCTCCGCCGCGCTGGCGGATCTGTTTGACACCCACAAGCGCGTGGTCTTCTTTGGCGGCGCTGGCGTTTCTACGGCAAGTGGCATTCCCGATTTCCGCAGCGTGGACGGCCTGTATCACCAGCAGTTTGCCTATCCGCCCGAGACCATGCTGTCGCATAGCTTTTACGAGGCGCATCCGGCGGAGTTCTTCGACTTTTACCGCACCAAGATGATCGCGCTTAACGCTAAACCCAACCGCTGCCACACCAAGCTGGCCGAGCTGGAGCGCGCCGGTAAGCTTGATGCCGTGGTGACGCAAAATATCGACGGCCTGCATCAGATGGCCGAATCACAGCGCGTGTTCGAGCTGCACGGATCGGTCCATCGCAACATTTGCCAGTCGTGCGGCACGGTCTATAGCGCCGAGTGGATTTGCTCGCGCGAGCACGAGGATGCCGCGGGCGTGCCTGCGTGCCCCGCGTGCGGCGGCCGCATCAAGCCCGATGTGGTGCTCTACGAAGAGCCGCTCGATGAACATGTGCTGACCGGTGCCGTTGCCGCCATCGCCGCGGCCGATGCCCTCATTGTGGGCGGGACCTCGCTCGTGGTGTATCCGGCGGCAGGCCTTACGCGATACTTTACCGGCGATACGCTGGCCATATGCAACCTTGCTCCCACCGATCAGGATGCAAATGCCGACCTGCTGATTTCTTGCGACATCGCGGCCGCGTTTGCGTTCTAGCCCGCGCGCGCTGATACAATAGAAAGACTGAGTGCAAAGCGACCCCGCCGCCAGCTCCCCAAGCTCGGCGGCGTGGGCATTTTAGGAGGATGTTCATGGCGAACGACAGCAAGACATGGCGGTGCGGAAAGTACGAGCTCAGCTTTGACCGTCCGCGCATCATGGGCGTCCTCAACGTGACGCCCGATTCGTTCAGCGATGGCGGAGAGCACTTCGACCCCGATGCCGCCATCGAGTACGGCCTGGCGATGCTCGACGCCGGCGCCGACATCATCGACGTGGGCGGCGAGTCCACGCGCCCTGGTTTTACCCCGGTCAACCCCGATGAGGAAGCGCGCCGCGTGCTGGCCGTGGTGCGCGCGCTGGCCAAGGAGGGCGCCATCGTCTCGATCGACACGCGTCATGTAGCGGTTGCCAAGGCGGCCGTGCGCTGCGGCGCCTCGATCGTCAACGACGTGACCGGCTTCACCGATCCCAAGATGGTCGAGTTTGTTAAGACGAGCACCTGCGGCGTCATCGTGATGCATGCCGGCGAGGTCGCCGCGCCCGCCCGCACGCACGCAACGGTGCAGCTCGATACCTCGGCTGCGGCGTTTGTTGCCGAGAAGGCACGCGAAGCGGCTGCCGAGGCCGCGCGCGAGGCCGAGAAGCCGGCCCGTCGCCGTCGCGGCAAGTTGCTGGGCGAGCCCAAGGTTGAGGCCAAGCTTCCGGGCGGTGTGGTACAGCCCTCACTGCCGTTTGGCGAGCCGGAGCCCACGTCCGAGCCTGCAACCGAGCTGGGGCAGGAGACGCCGGCCGCCGAGCAGGCTGCTGCCGCCGAGACCGTCGCGCCCGCGCCCGAGGCCGCGCCCGAGGCCACCGAGGCCGCATCGGAGTCCAATGACCGCCTGGCCGCCATGATGCGCCGCAGCGCCCGCCGCGAGGAGGCCTACGTGCCCACCTCTCAGCTCCGCCGCTTTACCCTGCCCGATTCGGCGCCCATCATGCGCCGCGTCATGGGCTTTCTGTCCGACCAGGCCCGCACACTCATCCATGCCGGCGTGTCGCGCGACCGCATCTGCATCGATCCTGGCCCGGGCTTTGGTAAGTCGGCTAACGAGGACATCGTCATCCAGCGTGAGACTGCCAAGATGGCGTCACTGGGCTATCCGCTCATGTGCGCCGTGTCGCGCAAGCGTTTTGTGGGCGCTGTCTCGGGCGTGACCGAGGCCGCCGCGCGCGATGCCGCCACGTTTGGCGTGTGCCTGGGCGCCATCCAGGCCGGTGCGAACATCGTGCGCGTGCACGACGCCGCGGGTTTTGCGCAGTTCCTGAACGGTTACTGGGCCGTCGCCAAGCCGCAGCCGCGCCGTGCGTTTGTGGCCGTGGGCTCCAACTTGGGGCATCGTTGCGACAACATCCGCGCCGCGCGCGACATGATCGCCGAGATTCCGCTCACCTGCGTGTCCAACTCCTCCAAGATCTACGAGAGCGAGCCGGCCTACGAGACGCGCCAGGACGCGTTTGCCAACGCCGTCATCGAGATCAAGACCGAGCTGGCGCCGCTGGTGCTGCTCGACGAGCTCATGAAGATCGAGGCCGAGCTTGGGCGCGACCGCTCCAAAAAGGCCAAGGCCAACGGTCCGCGCACCATCGACCTGGACCTGCTGTGGATGGACGGCGAGACTCACGGCGGCAAAAAGCTGCGCCTGCCGCATCCTCTCATTGGCGAGCGCGACTTTGTGCTGGTGCCGCTCGAGGACCTGATGCACGACCCGGCGCGGTTCTTCCGCTACAACGGTGTCGAGGTCAAGGAGCCCGAGGACCGCGTGGGCCATATCGTGGGCGAATTGGGGCGTATGTAGATGATCGAGATGAATGCTGTTGTCGCCGGTACCGAGCTTGACGCCGCGCGCGACGCGGGCCGCGAGGGTGCGTCCGCGGGCTGGTGCGCTTGGAGCGCGGGCGATGCTTCGCTGACGTTTTCGCTGATCGTGCGCCCGGACGTGAACATGCATGCCTTCCACGGCCTGCCGTTTGTGGCTGCGATGGGCATGATGGACGCGCTCGTGGGCACGGCTTCGACGCCGGGGTTGGGCCTTGCCGGTAAGGTGGGTATCCAGTGGCCGAGCGATATCGTGTGCGGTGCGCCTGCGTTTGAGACGTCGCTCGCGCGTGTTGCCGTGAACGGCGGTGCCGCTGCTGCGGGCATGTTCGGTGCCGTGACGGTGGATATTGAGCGTTCGGCGCTGGGCGAGCTTGGTGTGGACGTGGCTGACGAAGCGCTGGTCGAGACGCTGGCCGCCGCCGTGCTGGCCCGCGTGGACGCTTGGGCGGTTGTTGCCAACACGCCGCAAGGCGCCGCAGGGCCGCTGGCTCCCGTGCTGGGCGAGTACTTCGACATGGTGCCGCTGCTGGGCCGCCAAGTTGCGGCGGTGTCGCCCAACGGCCTGCCGCTTGCGGTCGGTGTGTTTGCAGGCCTGGACATCTGGGGCCGCGCGACCATTAAGACCGATGCCGGCGAGCAGGAGTTTCCGCCCGAGGCCGTACGAATTCGCGGGCTGTAGCGCGGGGCGTTCGCGCCCAAAGATAGACATGACAACAAGACCCTCCTCGGCCTGTGCCGGGGAGGGTTTCGCCTATCTGGGGAATGGGTTGCCAGCGCCCTATTCCTCAAAACTGAAAAATTTTCGTTTTTGAGGAATAGGATTAAGGCAGCTCGGTCTTTCGCGAGGTATATTCGCTATAGAGCCTATTCCTCAAAACTGAAAATTTTTCAATTTTGAGGAATAGCGATAAAAGACCGCGAGGAGGCCCCAATGAAACTCATCAATAGAACGTCATATATGGACACGTTGACGAGCCTTATTGGCGTGCCGGACATCAAGGTCATCACGGGCATCCGTCGTAGCGGTAAATCAAAATTGCTCGAGGCCCTCCGCGATTACGTGGAGGCAAATCTGTCCAATTCGAATGTCATCCATATCAACTACAACCTCGATGAGTTCGAGAATCTGCTCGAGTATCACGCGCTGCTCGCCTATGTAAAAGAGCATCGAGTGTCCGGCAAACAAAACTTTCTGCTTATCGATGAAGTTCAGATGTGCGACGGTTTTGAGCGTGCGATCAACAGCCTCCACGCATCCGAGCAGTACGACATATTCATTACCGGATCGAATGCCTTTTTGCTGTCGAGCGATCTGTCGACGCTCTTTACGGGGCGTACGTTTGAGATCGAGGTTTTCCCATTCTCGTTTGAGGAGTATCGACTCTATGGCGACGAGGGCGAGGTCGACCGCGACTTCGATGAGTACGCGAGAACCGGCGGTATGTCCGGCTCTTACCCTTATCCACTGCAGGAGCAGCGCTATCAATATCTCTCTAATGTCTTCAAAACGCTCATCGTGAGGGATATCGTGCAGCGGCATAACGTGAGAAACGAATCGGCGCTGCTGCGCATTGCCGATTACATGATGGACAACGTTTCCAACATTACGTCGGCACGCAACATTACGGATGTTTTGAATGCGGATGGGCTAAAGATAACGAACAAGACGGTCGGCGCGTACATGGGGTACCTGTGCGATGCGTTTGCCTTCTATAAAGTTCGTCGATATGACATTCGCGGCAAGAAATACCTTAAGAGCGGCGAGAAGTATTACCTGGCAGACCATGCGTTCAAATACGCGCTGCTCGGTACACGCGATATGGACTGGGGTCGCGTGTACGAGAACATGGTGGCCATCGAGCTGCTGCGCCGCGGATATGAGGTATACGTCGGCGTACTCTATAAAAAGGAAATAGACTTTGTAGCAATCAAGCGAAGCGAGAAGCTCTACATTCAGGTGAGCGACGACATCAGCTCGGATAAGACATTTGAACGCGAGATTTCACCACTGCTGAGCATTGGCGACGCGTACCCCAAGATGATTCTCGCCCGCACGCATCACGAGGCCACGGACCGCAATGGGGTGCAGATCGTGGACCTGGCGAGGTGGCTGTGCGACGAGGCCTAGCAGAAAGTCCTATTCCTCAAAACTGAAAAATATTCGTTTTTGAGGAATAGGACCGATGCGTTGCCTAGTTCGCCCCTCGTGCTCGTGCTTAGGCCCCTGTCCTACCCTAGCTTCTGCATGCGGCGGTAGATTTCGCAGATGCCTTTGATGGTGAGTTGGCCGTCGACTATGTCGAAGGCGTCGGTCGAATCGGCGACGATGCTGGCGAGGCCGCCCGTGGCGATAACGGTGGCGTCCTCGCGTCCCAGCTCGCGCTTCATGCGCGCGACCAGGCCCTCGGCCATGGCGGCGGCGCCCGTTACGGCGCCGACCTTGATGCACTCCTCGGTATCGCGGCCGATGGCGTGCTCGGGCGCCTCGAGCGGAACGCTGGCGAGCTTGGCGGCTCGGGCGGCGAGCGCGTCCATGGAAATGCGGACACCCGGCGCAATCGCTCCGCCAATGTAATAACCGTCCTCATCGATGACGTCGATATTGGTCGCGGTGCCAAAGTCCACCACGATCGCCGGGGCGCCGTAGAAGGTTTCGGCAGCGACGGCGTTGGCGATGCGGTCGGCACCAACGGCTTGGGGGCGCGCCGCCCGCAGCTTGGTCACGGCCGCCGTCTGCGGCCCAATGACGATGGCGTCCGCGGCAATGCGGTCGGCCACGGCGTGCCACTCGCGCGAGAGCTGCGGCACCACGCCGGCAAAGGCGATCGCGTCGACCGCATCGAGCGAAAGGCCGTACATCTTAAAGAAACCCATCAGGCGCACATGGATCTCGTCGGCGGTATAAGAGCGGTCGGTGGGCATGCGCCACGACTGCACCAGCTCGTCTCCGTCAAACAGGCCCATGGCCGTCTGCGTATTTCCCATATCGATAGCGAGCAGCATGTCTACTCCCGGTGTTGGCATAAAAGGACGCGCACCATTGTATACGTGCCGTCGACGGCGCTCGGCTGCGATTCGTTTACGGTGATAGGGGCTGAGGGGTTTTAAATATGAAGGAATTATGCTCTACGAGATTTTCCTTGCCGTTTACCGAACTCCCGCGTAATATTCCTTCTTGCGCACATGAGGCGCCCAGACATTGCGGGGTGGAGCAGTCTGGTAGCTCGCCGGGCTCATAACCCGGAGGTCGTAGGTTCAAATCCTGCCCCCGCGACCAAGAACTTGCAGCTCGTCGGCCTAGCCGGCGAGCTTTTTTGTTATTTCGGGACCGTGTTTTCGGTCCAATTCTCGGCCTCTCAAACAAAATCTCGATCTGTAACATCTAGACCCGATTTGGGCGGCTAGGTGTTACAGATTGAGATAAACCGACGGGCCGCCCCGCCCATCCCCATCCACCTGCCGCTACCTGCTGTCCGCCGATTTCCGTTGCGCTGCTGTATTCCCATGCCATATCCTCTAGATAACTACGCGGCATCATCGCCGCCGCGCCTACAAGAGAGGAATGTCCATGACCACACCTGCATCCAAGCTGCTCCAGCCCATTACGGTTGGCCCCCTTGAGCTCAAGAACCGCATTATGTTTCCGCCGCTGACCACCGGCTACGAGGAGCGTGACGGTTCCATCGGCGAGCGCAGCCTGGCTTTTTACGAGCGCTTGGCCCGTGGCGGCGTGAGCTACATCGTCATCGGCGACGTCGCTCCCGTCATGACCGCAAGCCCCACGCCCAAGCTGGCAACCGACGCCCAGATCCCCACGTTTAAGGCGCTGGCCGACGCCGTCCACAAGCACGGCGCCAAGGTCGCGCTGCAGCTGTTCCACCCCGAGTACGATGTGCCCGGTGTCGGCCGCATGGTCATGGGATCCATGGCCGCCGTCAAGGCCGCGCAGGAGGCCAAGGCCGCCGGCGACGAGGAGACCTTTGCCGCCAAGATGGCCGAGTCCAACGAGATCCGCAACCAGGCCTACGCCAAGCTGCATCACGACATGCAGCACTTTGTGAACGAGGCGAGCGTAGAGCAGCTCACCCAGATCAAGGAGGCCATCGCTGCCTCGGCCGCTCGCGCACAGCAGGCCGGGATCGACGCTATCGAGGTCCACGGCGACCGCCTGGTGGGTTCGCTGTGCTCGGCCATCCTCAACCAGCGCACCGACGAGTACGGTGGTTCGTTCGAGAACCGCGTTCGCTACGCGCTGGAGGTCGTCGCCGCCATTAAGGAGGCCGCGCCGCAGCTGATGGTGGAGTACAAGCTCCCCGTGATCATGGAGAACCCCGACGGCACGCCGCGCGGCAAGGGTGGCCTGCAGCCCGACGAGGCCTGCGAGTTCGCCAAGCTGCTCGAGGGTGCGGGCATCGATATGATTCAGGTCGCACAGGCCAACCACACCGGCAACATGGGCGACACCATTCCGCCCATGGGTGCCATGCCCTACAACTGGACGCTGCCCGTGGCCGAGCGCGTCAAGGCCCTGGTCTCCGTGCCGGTGGCAACCGTGGGCCGCGTGGTTTCGGTCGAGGCCGGCGAGAAGATTCTGGAAGACGGCGCCGCCGACATCATCGCCTATGGCCGCTCGCTCATGTGCGACCCCGACATTGCGCTGAAGGCCGCCACGGGTGAGCCCATCCGCGAGTGCCTCAACTGCAACAAGGGCTGCGTCGATGCGATTCAAAACCGCAAGTACATCTCGTGCGTGCTCAATGCCGAGAACGGCGATGAGGCAACCATCGCCATTAAGCCGGGCGAGGGCGACAAGAAGATCGCCGTGGTGGGCGGCGGCATCGCCGGTCTGGAGGCCGCGCGCGTGGCGGCCAAGCGCGGCTACGACGTGACCGTCTACGAGGCGAGCGATCATCTGGGCGGCCAGATTGTGCTGGCGGCCGCGCCTCCGCGCAAGGACGAGATCATGCGCTCGGTCGAGTACTACGAGAAGATTCTGCCCGGCTTGGGCGTGAAGGTCGAGCTCAACCATGCCGCTACCGCTGAGGACCTCAACGCCGCCGACGCTGCGATTGTGGCCGTGGGCGCACACGACGTGGTCATCCCCGTTCCGGGCGCCGACTCGGACAAGGTCGTCTCGAGCTGGGACGTGCTGGCCGGCAAGGTGGAGCTCAGCGGCCGCGTCGCCGTCATTGGCGGTGGCCTGGTGGGCACCGAGACTGCCGAGTATCTGCTGCAGCACGGCTGCGAGGTGGCGATCGTGGAGATGCTCGACAAGATTGCCGCGGGCGAGTCTGAGACCATTCTGCCGCTGATTATGAGCGACTTTGCCGAGCACAACGTGGAGCAGCACGTGAAGACTCGCCTGACCGCCATTACTGACGAGGGCGTGGAGGCCGTTCGCACCACCGAGGACGGCGCTGAGGAGCCGGTGAAGATCGCCTGCGATTACGTGGTGATGGCCGTGGGTTCCAAGGCCAACGCGTTTGACCTGGACGGCGTGACGGTGCCCGTGACCTGCGTGGGCGACTGCTCGGGCGAGCGTACCGCCGACATTGCGAGCGCCATTCGCACGGCATATCACGCGGCCAACGAGCTGTAGTTGAACATCGCGGCCAGGCGGGGCGGTAGCACGGATCCGTCTCGCCCGGCTGTGTCCCGTCGGGTGTCAACCGGTGCGGGGCCTGCAAGCGGAGCAGGTCCCGCCCTTTTTGTTTTGCTCCGGTGGATGGCAATGCGCGGTAATCATGAGGAGTGAGGACGTCTACTGCCTTGCAGATCACTCAAAATTATTGGGGGAGGGGTTAATAACTATATCCTCTATACCAAAGGACATAAAGAGATGTCAATTTTGTTGACAAGCGAATGACGATTAGCTGCGAGTCAGCTACCAGCGTAAATAATCGATAAAGAAATGTCGTAATTTGGTGCCAAATGCCCAGATAACGCCGCGTCTATTTTAATTAACTGCTTTGAGCAAACAGTAAAATGCTACTATCTAACTTGCACGTAAGAAAGCAGATTAACGGTTAAGGCTAAGAAGTGGCAGGTATGTCGGAAGCAACTAGGACTCGCACGCATGCGCCCGAGGTTAGGCAGCGCGCCGTCGAGATCCTCCAAGAGGGGGTCGGTCATCGCGCCCTCGCCGCGGAGCTTGGCATTCCCCAGGCCACGGCTCGTCAGTGGGCCCGCGCGTATGCCGTGGGCGGTGCCGACGCCGTTCTCAATGCCGGTTCGCATCATCACACCTACTCGTACGACGTAAAGCTCGCTGTGGTTAAGGACCGTCTGGAAAACGGCTTGACGGTTCGCGAGGCCATGATCAAGCACAAGATTCCCAGCGAGTCTTCGGTCAAGGCTTGGTGCCGTCAGTACCGCGAGAGCGGTGAGGCCGCACTGGTCGATAAGCCGCGCGGTCGCAAGCCGCGCGTTAAAAAGGCGGAATAGCAAACGGGATGGTGCGCCCACAGGGGCGCATTTTTCTTGCCGCCTCTCTGCTCCAAAGCGGACGTGCCCTTGCCCCGTACGCCTAAAACTCCCCAGTTGACCGAAAACCCGCCGCCGCTACTCATCAATTGAGCTATAACGTTAAACAATTGCAGCGTTTTTGCATGGGGGAGTGATGGTATGACGCTACTGTATTTCCTTACCCTGTTTCCGCTGGTACCGGCGCTGGGCATGCTGCTCGCGCGCGGTGACCGCGCCCGCGATGCGGTGGGACTCATAGGCTCCGGCATTATCATGGCGGTGACAGTTGTAGTCGCCGTCATGTTTTTTTGCACGGGTCCGCAGAGCTTTGAGATTGCCCCCGGTACCTCGCATGCGCTCTCGATCATCAGCTCCGTCATCGACGTAATTCTGTGCGCCGTCATCCTGTACAACGCGCACAAATATAAGAGCGTGCTTACCACGGTGCTCGGCATAGTCCAGCTGGTGGGCTCGCTCGTCTTTGCGGCCATGACGCTGCCTGCGGCCGAAGCCGTCACGGCGACGCCGCTCTACCTAGACTACATGAGCGTGATCATGGTCCTCGCCGTCGGCATCGTCGGCAGCCTTATCTGTATCTACGCTTTGGGCTACATGAAGGACTTCCAGGCCCATGATGAGCGCGAGGCCGCGCTGCGCGGGCAGACCGCGCCCGATCGTCGTCCGCAGTTCCTGGCGCTTATGTTCCTGTTCCTCTCGGCCATGTTCGTCATCGTGACGAGCGACAACCTTGAGTGGCTGTTCTGCGGCTGGGAAATCACCACCGTGTGCTCGTTCCTTATGATTGGCTATACGCGCACGCCCGAGGCTATCAAGAACGCCTTTAACCAGATCATCCTCAACATGCTGGGCGGCATCGCGTTTTTGGCCGGACTCATGTACCTGCACGTTAACGGCATGCCGCTGACCATCTCGGGCATGATTGAGCTTTCCGGCGCCGGAACCGCGCAGTCCGCGCTGCTGGTGATGCCGGTCATCCTGTTGTCGCTCGCCGCGCTCACCAAGGCCGCACAGATGCCGTTCCACACTTGGCTGTTGGGTGCCATGGTTGCCCCCACGCCCACGAGCGCCCTGCTGCACTCGTCAACCATGGTCAAAGCCGGCGTGTTCCTGATGGTCAAGCTGAGCCCGCTCTATGCCATCTATCCCGTGACCGGCTTTATGGTCACGAGTGTGGGTGCCATCACGTTTTTGCTCGCCGCCCTCATGGCCATCTCGCAGAGCAACGCCAAGCGCGTGCTCGCGTACTCCACCATTTCCAACTTGGGCCTCATCAGTGCCTGCTTGGGTGTCGGCGCGCCCGAGGCCGTATGGGCGGCCATCTTCCTGATCCTGTTCCACACGGTGGCAAAGTCGCTGCTGTTCCTGTGCGTGGGCACGGCCGAGCATCATATCGGCAGCCGCAATATCGAGGACATGGACGGTATGTTCAGCCGCATGCCGCACCTGACGCGCCTGATGATGCTGGGCATCATGGGCATGTTTGTCGCGCCGTTTGGCATGCTCGTGTCCAAGTGGGGCGCCCTGGTGGCGTTTGCGCAGACCGGCAACGTGCTCATGATCATGGTGCTGGCTTTTGGCTCGGCCGCGACGTTCTACTTCTGGGGCAAGTGGCTTGCCAAGCTTTCGGGCGTCGACCCCACGGCTCAAAACGTTGAGGTCAATGTCCATAAGACCGAATGGATGGCGCTCAACACCATCGCCGCGCTGCTGATTCTGTGCTGCGTGGCGTTCCCGGTTATCTCGAGCGGTCTGGTGTCGCCTTACTTGGCCATGGTGTTTGGCCGCGTGCCGTACGTTATCGGCAAGGATGCCATGTATCTGATGGTGGTTATCGTGGCTTTTATCGCCGTGGTGCTGCTGACTTCATTCCGCGTGAGCAACAAGCCGCACGTAAACGTATATCTTTCGGGCGTGGGAACCGACAAATATCGCCATTTCCGCGGTTCGATGGGTCGCGAGGTAAAGGCCGAAAAGCGCAATTGGTACTCGGAGGACGCCCTTGGCGAGAAGCGTATTGGCCCCGCGGGTAGCGTCGTGTGCTGCAGCATTATCTTGTTTGCGCTGCTGTGTTGCGCATGGATTGGACCCGAGCGGCTTGCCATGAGCGCGCCCTCGGTGCTGCGCGGCAAGTATTTCGAAGGTTCGGGCGTCGTGGGCATTTTTATTGGTACCGTGGCGTTTGCCTTGATTGCGCCGCTTGTGGGCGGCCTGATCGACGGCATCGACCGCAAGCTGTCCGCTCGCATGCAGGGCCGCGTGGGTCCGCGCCTGCTGCAACCCTTCTACGATGTGGCCAAGCTCCTGCACAAGGCCCCCGCCAGCGTAAACACCATGGACGATACCTATATGGCGTGTGCGCTCATCTTTACCGTGGTGGGCGGCGGCATCTTTGTGTCGGGCTCCAACACGCTGCTGTGCGCGTTTATGGTTACCCTCGCCGCGATCTTTGTGGTGTTGGCGTCCGCCTCGACGCAAAGCCCGTTTGCCCAGGTCGGCGCCGATCGTGAGTTGCTGCAGGTCATGAGTTACGAGCCCGCCGTTCTGCTGATGAGCGTGGGCCTGTATCTCGCCACCGACAGCTTCGATTCCATTGCTGTGACCGGGCAGTCGGCGCCCATCATCGTGTACAGTGCGCCCATTTTCCTGGCGCTGCTTGCGGTACTCACCATCAAGCTGCGCAAGTCGCCGTTTGACCTTTCGTACTCACATCACGCGCATCAGGAGATTGTCCAGGGCGTCGCCACCGAGATGAGCGGCGGCACGCTGGCCAAGATGACCCTTATGCACTGGTGCGAGACCGTGCTGTTTTTGATGTGGGTAGGCATGTTCTTTGTTTGGGACAACCCGGTGAGCTGGGTGGTCGCCCTGGTCGTGATGGCCGCGACGTATTTTGTCGAGGTCCTGATCGACAACACCTTCGCACGCAGCACCTGGCGCAGCTGCTTTAGGCTCGGATGGGGCGTGGCGCTGGTGTTTGGCCTGCTCAACCTTATGCCCATCCTCGTCGACGTATTTATTTAGGAGGCGGCATCCATGGATCATAAAATGTCGCGCTCGCCGTGGGTTATTCATTACGACGGTTCGAGCTGCAACGGATGCGATATCGAGGTGCTGGCCTCGCTCACGCCACTGTTCGATGCGGAGCGCTTTGGCGTGGTCAACACCGGCAACCCTAAGCATGCGGATATCTTTTTGGTGACGGGGTCGGTCAATGCCCAGAACCTGCCCGTCGTGCGCCAGATCTACAACCAGATGCTCGAGCCCAAGTGCGTGGTGGCCTGCGGCATCTGCGCGTGTTCGGGCGGCGTGTTCCGCGATGCCTATAACGTGATCGGCGGCGTGGACCGCGCGATTCCCGTGGACGTGTACGCGCCCGGGTGCGCCATTCGCCCCGAGACCGTGATCGATGCCATCGTGGAGGCGTGCGGCATCCTGGACCAGAAGGAGGCCGTGATGCGCGCCGGCGGTGACCCGCTTACCGTGGGCGGCGCTGCTACCTGGGATGGCGGCGTCGAGTTGGGCGAGGACGGGTTCGTGGCTGCGGGGGCCGGCGACGCGCCTGATGGGACGCCCGCCACTGCAAAGGAGGCCGAGTAATGCAAAAGGCTATCTATACCACCGCCGGGATCGATGAACTGTTGCCGCATGTGCAGGCGCTCAAAGGTACCGGCGCGCGCTTTGTGCAGATGCATGCCGAGCGCTGTGTGGACGACGGATCGTATCGCTTGGTCTATACGTTTATCGACGTTCGTGCTGCTCAGGAGCATATTGCGCAGGACGGCAGCTATGCGATCGAGAACCTGGTGGTTGAGGGCATCGACCAGTACCAGGAGATTCCGTCCATCAGCTCGTACTATCCGGCGGTATTCCCGTTTGAAAACGAGGCGCACGACCTGTTTGGTCTTGCCATCACCGATATGCAGATTGACTTTAAGGGCTTTTTCTACCAGGTCTCGACTGCCGAGCCCATGAGCGTTATCACGCCCGAGGTGAAGGCCGCGCGCGAGAAAGCCATGAAGGTGCGTGCCGCCGCCGAGGCCAAGGCGCGCAAGGCCGCTGCCGAGAAGGCCGCCGCGGCTGCGGCTGCTGCAGGGGAGAGCGCTGCGAGTGCCGGCGATGCTTCGGCTGCGGCGAGCGCCCAGTCCGCTGCGGCTGCCGGCTCCGATGCTCAGCACGATGAAACTGCTGCGAAGGCCGCGCTCAAGGCCGCTGAGATGGAGGCAAAGCTCGCCGCCATGGATCCCGAGAAAGCGGCCAAGGTCCGCGCGGCGCTTGCCGCCAAGGTCGCCCGCGACAAGCAGAAAAAGGAGGCGTAAGGTCCATGGCACATCGCTCCGTTATTCCGTTTGGCCCGCAGCACCCGGTGCTGCCCGAGCCGCTTCATCTGGACCTGGTGATTGAGGACGACCGCGTTCTCGAGGCAATTCCGCAGATCGGCTTTGTGCACCGCGGACTCGAGAAGCTCACCGAAAAGCGCGACATGCACCAGTTTGGCTACATCGCCGAGCGCATCTGCGGCATCTGCGCCGTGGGCCACAGCTGCGGCTATGCCAGCGCCTGCGAGCGCATGCTCGACATCGAGGTGCCCGGCCGCGTGCAGTATATCCGCACCATTCTGCACGAGCTTTCGCGCATTCACTCGCACCTGCTGTGGCTGGGCCTGCTCGCCGACGCCTTTGGCTTCGAGGCGCTGTTCTATCGGTCATGGACCCTGCGCGAGCAGATACTCAAGATTTTTGAGAGCACTTGCGGCGGGCGCGTGATTCTGTCGATTAACGAGATCGGCGGCCTTAAGCACGATATCGAGGACTCCGAGCTGGCGGGCATTGTCCAGACGCTCGATGCCATGCGTCCTGACTACGAGGCCCTGGTGCATACGTTTTTGGACGACAACAGCTGCGGCGAGCGCCTGCATGGCGTGGGCGTGATTAGCAAGAAAGACGCGCTGGAGCTTTCGATGGTCGGTCCGTTCGGCCGCGCCTCGGGCGTGGACTACGACGTGCGCATGTTCGGTGACGGCGCCTATGCGGACTTGGCCGCGTTTGAGCCCATCGTTGCTACCGATGGCGATTGCTATGCCCGCTGCCAGGTGCGTTGCGCCGAGGTCACGCAGGCCATGGACATCATTAAGGAGCTTGTGGGCAAGATTCCGCACGACGGGATTGGCGGGCGCACCAAGCTTACGCCGGCCGACGGCGCGCGCGGCGAGGTTGTGATTGAGCAGCCGCGCGGCGAGGCTTATTACTATGTGCGCGGCAACGGCACCAAAAATCTGGACCGTTTCCGCGTGCGCACGCCGACGTCGCAGAACTTGGCGGGTCTGACGCATGCGCTGCAGGGTGTGCTCATTGCCAATGTGCCCATGATTATCCTGACCATCGACCCCTGCATTAGCTGCACGGAAAGGTAGGCGCGGCATGAGTTTGCTGACATTTGCCAAGACGGCCTTGGGTTCTATGGTCAAGCGGCCAGTAACGGTGTGCTATCCGCAGGAGAAGCTCGCGGCGCCTGCGCGCCTGCGCGGACATATCGTCAACGACATGGACGTGTGCATCTGCTGCGGCATGTGCGCGCGCCGTTGCCCGGCGGGCGCGCTTGCGGTCGATCGCAAGGGTGGTACCTGGTCGATCGACCCGTATGCCTGCGTGGTGTGCGGTGAGTGCATCGAGAGCTGCCCCAAGCACTGCCTGACTATGGACACCGCTCGTACTCCAGTTGCGGCGGACAAGACCCCCACGGTAGAAACCAAGCCGGAGTAGCGCCGGAATAGAGCTGGGATAGGGGCCGGTGGGGCAAAAATGCCCCACCGGCCCCGCGCTTAAACGCGCGGTTGTGCCGTCGCGAACAAAACTATGTCGGTTTACGGGGCTGGATAGCGAACCTCCGACCATACCGAAAATCGCAAAAACAAAACCGACGCTCCTATAAGTTGTCAAGAGGCAGTTTGCGGGAGCGCTCTCTCCAATTCGCACAGGAGCTCGTAATACCTCCTCTCCAGTTTCGTCGACCGCCGTTTCCCCCGTTCCAAGTGCCCGAGTG
>JAXJIC010000033.1:0-16481 GCA_036298925.1 Collinsella aerofaciens | reverse complement strand
GATTCCGCACGAGCCGAAGGCCACTTAATGTGGCCTTCGAGCGAGCCCAGGACTTGACCGAGCAAAAATCAAACGGCCGGCCCCGGGCATGGCGACGAGATAGATTACCGAGCCGCCAAGATGGCGTCGATGAGCGTCAGTACGCCCCCGTCGTTGTTGCTCGGAATGCGCCACTTGGCATGCGCGTTCATGTGCTCCTCGGCGTTGTCCACGATAAAGCTGTGACCGACGCGCTCGAGCATGGGGATGTCGTTGTAGGTGTCGCCCACGGCGGCGGCGTCGGCAATATCGATGCCCAGGTGCTCGCACAGGTGAGCGACGCCGGCGCCCTTGTCGACGCCCAGGTTCATAAAGTCGATCCACTCGCGCCCAGCGTTGGTGACGTAGAGCTTGTCCGAGAACTCGGGGCTATAGGTCTCGCGGAAAGCGGGCTCGGCGTCGTAGCCGGGGAAGAAGACCGAAATCTTGTTGGACTCGAAATCAATGCCCTCAAAGCTATCGACGTAGTTGATTGTGTTGTAGTAGACGCTGATCTCGTCGTGGTATTGATGGTCGCGGGCAAGCACGTAGAACTCGTCGAAGCAGCACAGGACGGGGACAGCGCGAGGATCCTCCGAGGCACGGTTCAAGACCTGCTGATACAGCTCCACGTCAATATTGCTCTTATAGATATAGCCGCCGCGATAGATCACGCAAGCTCCGTTGTCGGGACAAAAGGCGAGGCGGTTCTTGATGCCCTCGAACATCTCCTCGAGCTTGGGGGCGGGACGTCCGCTGGCGGGGCAGAATACGATGCCGGCGTCGGCGAGCTTGTCCAGGCGCTCATCAAGACCCTGGGGCAGCACACGCTCGTCGGTCAGCAGCGTCTTGTCCATATCGACGGCGAGAATCTTAATGTTGCCGATGTTGGCGTCCGATTCGTAAGTTTGCATAAAAATGCGCCTTTCGTTTCGAGATTGTTTCAGACGTTATAACCATCAACTAGTAGTCGAGCGTATTTTCGCAGGAATGGTGCGTATTTGCACCACGCTTCACAAAGTAATGAAAAAACTTTTCAGAAATTTGAATTTGTCGCTTGTGCTGCGGGCACTTTAGCGTAATATAGCGACCATCGAAAACGGAGACGGAAAAACAACCGCTTACCGAGGAAAAGGTACCGTTTACGATATTAGAATTGCGCCCGGCGATAGGTGAAAGGAGAGGCAGATGCAGTTCGTAACGATCATCACCACTGCAGACAATGCCATCCGACGCCAGCGCGCAATTTCCCGACGACGATAACAATCGTCTCTGTCCGCATGGGGCGAATTGCCTCAACAGAGTTATTTTGAGGTCGTTGGGTTTTAGCACGACATTGCTGCATGTTTCTAGGGCATGTATGTGCTGATTTTTGCTATTTAACCTGATATTGCACGGTTTTTGACCTCAAGGTGACTTGCAACTGACCGATGTTCTAACGAGCTACCAAGGGCGAAAGGAAACAGCCATGAGCAAGGAAAAAGTCGTTCTCGCATATTCCGGTGGTCTTGATACATCCGTATGTGTCAAATGGCTCCAGGACGAGAAGAATCTCGATGTCGTTTGTGTCTGCGGCAACGTGGGCCAGGAAGAGACCGGACTGGATGCCAAGAAGCAGAAGGCGCTCGACCTGGGCGTTCTCGATTGCCAGGTGCTCGACCTGCGCGACGAGTTCTCTGATGAGTTCCTGACTAAGGCCATCGCAGCAAACTCCATGTACGAGAACAAGTATCCGCTGCTCTCCGCCCTGTCTCGCCCGCTGCTTGCCAAGAAGCTTGTTGAGGTCGCCCACGAGTTTGGCGCTACCTACGTCGCCCACGGCTGCACCGGCAAGGGTAACGACCAGGTCCGTTTTGAGGCCGCCGTAAAGGCCCTCGACCCCGAGCTCAAGGTTATCGCCCCGGTTCGCGAGTGGGACCTGAAGTGCCGTCCCGACGAGGTCGCCTATGCCCACGCCCACAACGTGCCGGTTCCCGAGGGTGCCAACGACAACCCCTACTCCATCGACGACAACCTGTGGGGTCGTGCCATTGAGTGCGGCCACCTGGAGGATCCCTGGAACGAGCCGCTCGATGACGCTTGGGTTATGACTAAGAACCCCGAGGACACGCCGGACACCCCGACCTACACCGAGATTGAGTTTGAGGCCGGCAAGCCCGTCGCCGTCGACGGCAAGAAGATGAAGCTCTCCGAGATTGTCATCTCCCTCAACAAGATCTCCGGCGACAATGGCTTTGGCCGTCTCGATCTGGTCGAGGATCGCCTGGTGGGCCTTAAGAGCCGCGAGTGCTACGAGGTTCCCGGCGCCCTGACGCTCATCACCGCCCACAAGGCGCTCGAGGACATTTGCGTCGAGGGCGACCTGCTCAAGACCAAGATCAAGCTCGAGCAGGATTGGGCCACCGCCGTGTACAACGGCCAGTGGTACAGCCCGCTCAAAAACGCGCTCGACGCCTTTATGGCCGACACCCAGAAGTTCGTGACCGGCACCGTCCGTCTGAAGTTCTTTAAGGGCAACTGCCATGTCGTCGGCCGCAAGAGCCCGTTTAGCCTGTATGACTACGGTCTGGCTACCTACGACCGCGACACTACGTTTGACGAGAAGGCCAGCGCCGGCTTTATCGAGATCGATACGCTGTCACTCAAGACGTGGGCAAAGGTCCAGGGCCCCAGCTCTGCTGCCGCCCAGGCCTAGCGCCTCCTTCCCTTGGTATCCGCGCGGCCCATCCGCGTGATACATAACGGGCGCACGGGTCCCTACCTTTCGTTATGCTTGCTGACACTTCTTAACATCGGTGGCCCCTACGTTCCGCCCGCATATATGATGCCGCGTCTGCGGCTGAGTCCGAGCCCCGCCGGGGTTGTCCGGCGGGGCTCCTTCTATCAATTTGGCGGCTCTGCGCCTATATATATGAGGAGTATCCATTATGTTCAATGCTATCGCGCATGCTTTACTTGCCCTCGCGCCCGAGTTCGATGCTGCAAGGGTCGAGGACGTCCCTATGAGCCTGAAGGCCTGGATCGATGGTTCGCAGGGCAACATCCGGAGGGAGACGTTGGGCGCCAAGTGCATGGCGCGTCACTTCTTTGCAAATTAGCTACATGGCTCCGCACACGGTGGGGAATGTGTAAAACTAGCGGTTGAAAAATCGCTTTAGCGATATGGCGCATTGCTTTGGGCGCTTGTTTTGGTATTTGGAGAAAGGGGACGGTTCCATGGCTCTTTGGGGCGGTCGTTTTGAGGCAGGCGTGGCCGAGGTCACGCAGGAGTTTGGCGCGTCGCTGCCGGCCGACAAACATCTCTATAAGCAGGATATCGCAGGCTCTAAGGCGCATGCCAAAATGCTGGCGGCCCAGGGCATCATCAGTGCCGAGGACGAGCAGGCGATTGCCAAGGGCCTGAACGGAATCGAACAGGATATCGATGCCGGCAACTTCACCTTCGACATCAACGACGAAGACATTCATATGTCCATCGAGAGCGAGCTGACGCGTCGCATCGGCGAGGCCGGTAAGCGCTTGCATACCGGACGTTCGCGCAACGACCAGGTGGCGACCGACACGCGCCTGGGCGTCAAGGCGCTGGCCAAGGAGCTCATGGAGGCCAATCTTGAGCTGCGCCATGTGCTGGTGGATGCGGCTAAGAAGTACGACAAGGTGATTCTGCCGGGTTACACGCATATGCAGCACGCTCAGCCCGTGCTGCTCTCGCATCATCTGCTGGCGTATTCCTGGATGTTCGCGCGCGACTTTACACGCTTGAAGGCCGCCTTTGATGCCGCCGACAACTGCCCGCTGGGTGCTGCCGCGCTTGCCGGTACGAGCTATCCGCTCGATCGCCAGATGACGGCTGCCGAACTTGGCTTTGCGGGCGTGATTCCTAACTCACTCGATGCTGTTTCCGACCGTGATTTCCTGCTCGATCTGCATTACGCTGGCTCCGTCATGGCCATGCACCTGTCGCGTCTTTCCGAGGAGATCGTGCTGTGGTCGAGCTCCGAATTTGGCTTTATCACGCTTTCAGACTCCTACTCCACCGGCTCGTCCATCATGCCGCAGAAGAAGAATCCCGACTTTGCCGAGCTTATTCGCGGCAAGAGCGGCCGTGTCTATGGCAACCTGGTGCAGCTGCTCGTGACCATGAAGGGCCTGCCGCTTGCTTATAACAAGGACTTGCAGGAGGACAAGGAGGGCGCGCTCGATACCGCCCATACGCTCATGCAGTGCCTGTCGGTTATGGCCGGAATGATTTCGACTTGGACCGTCAACGAGGATGCCATGGCGCGCGAGTGCGGCGTGGGGCACCTTGCCGCTACCGATGTTGCCGATTACCTGGCCAAGCGTGGCCTGCCGTTCCGCGAGGCACATGCCGTGGTGGGGCATCTGGTTCTGATGTGTGAGAAGCGCGGCTGCAATCTTGAGGACCTGCCGTTTGAGGTGTTCCAGGAGGCAAGCCCGCTCTTTGAGCACGACATTACCGAGGCGCTCGACATCCCGTCGATTGTCGCCGCGCGCACGACCGAGGGCGGCACCGCCCCTGCCGCCGTTGCCGTGCAGCTGCAGCGTGCCGAGGCGCAGCTCGTGGTCGACGAAGGTGTGTTTGGATCGCTAACCAAGGTCGTCGAGATGGGTCACGGGGCAAAGTAGAGGTTTGGCTGAAGACGTATTGTCCATTTATTGATAAATCGTTTTCGCTTTACGGGCGCCTGCTGATGTGGGAGCCCGTATTTTGTTGCTATGGGGGAGGGGCTTGTCGAGAACTTCTGTAGGACCTTTGGGCAGGTTGTGAAGGGGATACGTTCGCGGGCGGCAACCGACCGCCTGCTCTGTTCGGCGCGGTTGATGGGCGGTCGGATGGTACTCTAATCGGGCTTCGAAACAGAAGTGACACATATGGAGCGCTTTAATAAATTGCAACGTTTCAATAAACAGCTTTTTGTTTAACTGCAGCTAAAACTCTGTTACGATGCAGTCCAGGCGGGTGCCGGAATGGGACTTGGGCACGCGCGAACCTACTTGAAAGGCTACTTTTATGGCTATCGAGAAGACCTTCATCATGATTAAGCCCGACGCCGTGCGCGACCGCAAGATCGGCGAGATCGTTGCTCGCATTGAGCGCAGCGGCCTTGTCATCGAGCGCATGGAGATGACCACGCTCGAGCGCGCTACCGTCGAGGAGCACTACGCCCATCTGGCCGACAAGCCCTTCTTTGGCGGTCTCTGCGACTTTATGACGAGCGGTCCGGTCGTCAAGATGGTCGTTTCCGGTCTCTCCGCTGTTGCTAAGATGCGCACCCTCATGGGCGCTACTAATCCGCTTGACGCTGCTCCTGGTACCATCCGCGGCGACTTTGCCGTCGATGTCAACGCCAACGTGATCCACGGCTCCGACTGCCTGGAGAACGCCGAGATTGAGATCAAGCGCTTCTTTGGCTAAACCAGCTTTGACTCCTTAAAGCTGTTAGCGTGTGGCTTGGGCGCCGCGGAACTCCATCCGCGGCGCCCTTTTATTCCAAAATCTATGAAGGGGCCCGCTCGGTCATGAGTTCCGAGCGGGCCCCTGCTGTTAGCTTGTGGCACTGAGTGGTTTAGGCCTCGTCGACGACCTTGAGGCCGCGCGTGTGATCGATCTCGTTGAGGAGGTTAACGCGACGCTCGTGACGGCCGCCCTCAAACTCGGCGTCGAGCCACTCGTCGACGATCATCTTAGCGAGCTCGGAGCCCACGACACGGGCACCAAAGGCGAGCACGTTGGTGTTGTTGTGCATGCGGGAGAGCTTGGCGCTGAAGGGCTCGGAGCACACGACGGCGCGTACGCCCTCGACCTTGTTGGCAGCCAGGCTAATCCCGACACCGGTGCCACAGATGAGGATACCCAGGTCGACGTCGCCGTTGGCAACGGCCTTACCCACCTTGTAGCCGGCGATGGGGTAGTCAAAGCTCTCGGAGGTGTCGGTGCCAAAGTTCACGACCTCGCAGCCGCGCTCCTTCAGGTGCTCGGAGATGATGTTCTTGAGCTCGACGGCGGCGTGGTCGTTGCCGATACCAATCTTCATGAGTGGTTCCTCTCTGGTCTGTGCGGCGCAAATGCTAAAGGTTTTACCGCGTTCGACTGCATGATAGCGCGACTTTTGCGTAAACGCTCGGGCGTTTTTTGGTCAAACGCTTTAGCATGCAACTAGACCGGCTTCTCATGAATGAATGCTGTCAGTTTGTGCTTGAGCGCCGTCCGCCGGAACCATGGTTGCAGTTTTTGATGCATTGTTATCAAATAAAGGAGCTAACTATTTTTGAGAGCCAAGCCCGTTATGCAAGCAGGAGATACCTATGCCTACCGATTCCCTTCGTGATGCCGCGTTTTGCGATGTTTTGAACCGCGAGCTTGTCTGTGCACTCGGCTGCACCGAGCCCATTGCCGTTGCCTATGCAGCAGCGCTGGCGAGCCAGACGCTCGGTTACGAGCCCGATCATATGGATGTTGCCTGCTCGGGCAACATCATCAAGAACGTTAAGAGCGTGACCGTGCCCAACTCGGGCGGTATGCACGGTATTGAAGCCGCGGCCGTGCTGGGTGCCGTGGGCGGCGACGCCAAAAGCGCGCTCAAGGTGCTCGAGAGCGTTAACGATGAAGACCGTGCTCGCGTGGCCGAGCTCCTCGCCGACGCCGACTACTGCGATGTTTCGCTTGTCGAGGGTGTGCCCAACCTCTACATCAAGGTGACTGCCACGGCCGGGGGCCATACCGCGGTCGTCGAGATTACCGACCACCACACCAATGTCACGTGCCATACCCTCGACGGTATTCCGGTGTGCGGCAAGTCGGCGGGGGAGTGTGCCGCCTGCGCCGAGCGCGTCGTGGCCGAGCGGGCGGCAGATAACGCCGACACGCCCATGTCGATCGAGACCATCATCGACTTTATCGAGGACGGTGACATTGAGGACGCCCGTGCTGCCGTTGAGCGTCAGATTGAGCTGAATGGCGCAATCAGTGCCGAGGGCCTTGCGCACGCTTGGGGCGCCGAGGTGGGTCGTACGCTGCTGGGTGCTCGTGCCGATGACGTCGCCTGCCGTGCCCGTGCCCGTGCGGCCGCCGGGTCCGACGCCCGCATGAACGGCTGCGCGCTGCCGGTCGCCATTGTGTGCGGCTCGGGCAATCAGGGCATTACCTGCGCACTGCCCGTTATGGAGTATGCCGAGTGCCTGCGTTGCGACCACGAGCGCCTGGTGCGCGCCGTGATGCTGTCCGATCTTATCGCCGTGCATATCAAGAGCTATATTGGTGCGCTCTCAGCGTTTTGCGGTGCTATTTGCGCCGCGTGCGGCGCCGGCGCCGCGATTACCTGGCTGTGCGGTGGCACGCGCGAGCAGATTGGCGCGACGGTCTCGAATACGCTCGGTAACGTGGGCGGCATCGTGTGCGACGGCGCCAAGGCGAGCTGTGCCGCCAAGATCTCGGCTGCCGTCGATGCGGCGATTCTGGGCCATGATATGGCCATGCAGGGTCGCGGCTTCCGCGCCGGCGAGGGCCTGATCCAAGATACCGTTGAGCAGACGATCGCCAGCATGGGCTACGTAGGCCGCGTGGGCATGAAGGACACCGACATCGAGATCCTCAACATCATGATCGGCAAAACCCAGGTTTGTTAGTTACGCGGTTTTACCAAACCGCGTAACCGGTCGACGCTGCAAACGCCCCTAAGCGGCAATCTACCTTTCAATCGTCGGGCATGGCCAGAAGGCCTATGCCCTCCTCTTTCAAGGCACATTGCTCGCTTAGGGGCGTTTTCGCTGGCTTATGCTCAACCTGCGGCGTTGTTTTGTTTGGAGCGAGTGAGGGGTCCTACGACAGTTCGTTGGCTATTTGGTGTTCGTAGAAGGCTTCTACTACGGCGTTAAAGTCGCGGGCGAAGTCTTCCATGGTTCCGCGCCAGGTGGCTCGGCTGGGCTTGCCTTGGCCCACAAAGGCGGTTTGGATGCCGCAATCGGGGGACGGGAAGTCGCGTTTGGGATCGTTGCCCACCATAAGGACCTCGTGTGGCTCGAGTCCCATCACCTGAAGCTGCTCTAGATAGTAGGTGGCATCGGGCTTGCAGCGGGTGGTGTTTCCCATGTGCGTGACGAGCTCAAAGGGGGCGTCGGCCAGGTCGCCCCAGCCCATGCGGCACTCGATGGCCCCTTGGGGAAAGCTGGGGTTGGTAAAGAGCGCGCAACGCAGCCCTGCGTCCTGTACGGCCTGGAGCGCGGCGTGTGCGCCCGGCATGGCGTGGGCGTTAATGACATCGTCGTTCTTGTACGGAAGAACTTCGCGGTCATAGTAGGTAAACGCCTCGTAGATGAGGGGATCGGAGAGGCGGATCCCGCATCGGCGCTCGACCTCTTCTTGGTAAAACTCAAGATTGGTGCGGTTGTCCGTGCCGCTGCGGCGATTGGCGTTGAGGTCGACTAGGATGGTGCCGAGGCGTGCCATCGTGCCACCGCGGCTGCGGCGCCCGATATCCGCGAGCATCGAAGAGACATCCTTAAAATAGCGAAGGATGAACGCGTTGAGGTTGATGCTGAGAAGCGTCTCGTCCATATCGAAAACGACTGCTTTGAGCACGCGGGCACCTTTCTCGAAAAATCGATCTAGAATCGTTGGCTCCGGATACTTTACCCCAAAGCCGAATGCCTAGCTGGTTATCGTCAAGTTGCGGAGACGTGTGTTCATAAGATTACGAAAAAGTCTCCACACGAGTAAAAAATCGCAGTTCACGCTTGAAATCGAACTCATTTCCCCGTAACCTATACGAACGTGATTGCATAAGCGTCACATTAGTATCTGTCGGCTCCCGAGTGTTCCTAAACGTTGTGTGCTTGTCGCACCCTTCTGTAGGTCCTAGCAATCGGGGCCCCGTAGTTCGAAAGGGGTCCACCTTTGAGTGAGATTCAGAACTCGTCCATTTTCTCTCTTGACGATGTCAACGAGGAGGAGATGAACAACCTCATCGACGGTACGATTACCGACTTTGATGAGGGCGATCTCGTTAACGGCACTGTCGTTAAGATCGAGCATGACGAGGTGCTCGTTGACATCGGATTCAAGTCCGAGGGCGTTATCCCGGTCCGCGAGCTGTCCATCCGCAAGGACGCTAACCCTGCAGACATCGTTGCACTCGGTGATCCCATCGAGGCTCTGGTTCTCCAGAAGGAGGACAAGGACGGTCGTCTGGTCCTGTCCAAGAAGCGTGCCGAGTACGAGCGTGCTTGGAACCGCATCGAGGAGAAGTTCAACTCCGGCGAGAACGTCGAGGGCGAGGTTATCGAGGTTGTCAAGGGCGGCCTGATCCTCGACATCGGCCTGCGTGGCTTCCTGCCTGCTTCCCTCGTCGACCTCCGTCGCGTCAAGGACCTCACCTCTTACATGGGCACCCGCATCGAGGCCCGCGTCATCGAGATGGACCGTAACCGCAACAACGTCGTCCTCTCCCGTCGCGTCGTGCTCGAGGAGTCCCGTAAGGCCGAGCGCTCCGAGATCCTGTCCAAGCTCAAGTCTGGTATGCGTCTCCAGGGCACCGTTTCCTCCATCGTCGACTTCGGCGCCTTCGTCGACCTCGGCGGTATCGACGGCCTCATCCACATCTCCGAGCTCTCCTGGAACCACGTCAACCATCCTTCCGAGGTTGTCAAGGTCGGTCAGGAGGTCGAGGTCGAGGTTCTCGACGTCGATCTCAACCGCGAGCGCATCTCCCTGGGTCTCAAGCAGACCACCGAGGATCCGTGGCGCGCACTGGTCAAGAAGTACCCCGTCGGCGCCATCGTCGAGGGCACTGTGACCAAGCTTGTCCCGTTTGGCGCTTTCGTCGACCTGGGCGAGGGCATCGAGGGCCTGGTGCACATCTCCGAGATGGCCAACAAGCACGTCGACCAGCCTTCTCAGGTCACCCACGTGGGCGACAAGGTTCAGGTCAAGGTCATGGAGATCGACCTCGACCGTCGTCGTATCTCTCTGTCCATGAAGTCCGCTGCTGAGACTCTGGGCGTCGAGATCGAGGTTACCCCGCTTCCTTCCGAGAAGAAGGACGAGGAGACCGACGCCGAGTAAATCGGTTTGACGATCACTTGTTTTAAGGGATCCGTCCGCAATGGACGGGTCCCTTTTTGCTTTCGCTGCTGATGCACGCGATGCTACCCGGGCTGTCCACAGGCTATTGGGTTGTCGGTGAATGAAAAAATGCCGACATCCCGCCTCGGGGAGGAGGCGGGAACACACCGAGTAGACGGAGGGGTGCGGAGCGCGGTCGCGTCTCGACTGACGACGTTGCCCATCGACAGGACCATTGTAGCGCATGGCGGTTCTTGGTTTATCGTGTCGAGCGTTTGCGTTGTGCCATTGCCTGCGGCAACGGTGTGTTAAACTTTTGCACTGCTGAGTGGGCCAGACGGTCGCGCGATGTGCTGCTTGCAGTACGCGTGAGGAAAGTCCGGGCTCCAGAGGGCGGGATGCCGGCTAACGGCCGGGCGGAGTGATCCGACGGAAAGCGCCGCAGAAAAGAAGACTCCCACCTGCGCCGCAAGGCGTAAAGGGAAAAGCTGAAACGGTGGTGTAAGAGACCACCAGCGTCGTGGCAACACGGCGGCTTGGCAAGCCCCATCCGGAGCAAGCGCGAATAGGAACGCTATGGGCCGGCCCGGTCCGCGTTCGGGTAGCGTGCGTAGAGCTGCACGGTAACGTGCAGACAAGATAAATGACCGTTCACGACAGAACCCGGCTTATCGGCCCACTCGGCACTTTGTTGACGCTGCGAACCCGTCAGCGCGGCAATTTGCCTTTCAAGCCTTCGGGCATGACCATAAGGTCAATGCCCTTGTCTTTCAAGGCACCTTGCTCGCGCTGACGGGTTCTCGCTGTTGGTGACGGTATCATTGGCGTTTCCGTTCTTGTTGGCGAGGTCAACGGTGCTGTCTTTGCCTTATTATTGAGGCTGTTTGTTGCTTTGCTTGTTGTTGAGGGGCTTTGTTGGACAGCTATTTTACTCTGCAATCGAATATTGAGGCTTCGGGCGAGTTTGTGGACCGCAAGAGCCGGTTTATTGCCCAGCTGGTCCATATTGAGTCCGAGGATGAGGCGAATGCCTTTATCGAGACCGTTCGCAAACGTCATTACGACGCTCGACACAATGTTCCCGCGTGGATTTTGGTCGATGGACGCGAGCGCCAGAGCGATGATGGTGAACCGAGCCGCACGAGTGGCATGCCGACGCTCGAGGTGCTGCGCGGCGCAGGACTCAAAAATGTTTGCTGCGTAGTGACGCGCTATTTTGGTGGCACGCTGTTGGGGCCCGGTGGCTTGGTGCGCGCCTATACCGCGGCGACGCAGGCGGCGGTGGCCGCGGCTCAGGAGGCCGGGCAGATCGTCGAGATGACGAGTGTCGTGCCGGTTGACGTGCATGTGGCCTATCCGCAGTATGAGCAGGTGCTTCGTTTGGCGCAGGATTCGGGTGCCAAGGTTTCGGATACCGATTACGCGGATGCCGTGACGATTCATTTGGTGTTTAAGGCGGGGGAGCAGGAGCCGTTTTGCGCTAAGATGCGTGAGCTTATGGCGGGGCGTGAGGAGATCGAGGTCGGCGCTCCCGAATTTGCCGAGTTCTAACGACGACGGCCGGCGTGCTTTTGGATGAATCCCAAGCGCACCGGCCGTCGATTTATGTTGCTGCCGTTTACTCGGCGAGCTGCTTTAGCACATCGCAGGCGATCTCGACGGCATCGTCGATGCAGCCGGGGCAGCTGCGGAGCGGACCCTTGTCCGATCCGATGCCCTTGAGCGTGCCGCAGACAGTCGTCGTGTTCTTCTCGCCAAAACGCTTGGCGATTTCGCGCGACAGCTTGTAGGTCTGGCCCTTGGTCTTGGGGTTTTCCATGCCGTCGCTCATTACAAAGCCCATGATGGCCACGGCGCCCGAGATGGCGCCGCAGGTTTCGGTCATGCCGCCCATGCCGGCGCCAAAGCCCTCGGTGAGGGTAAAGGCGACCTGGGGGTCGAGCCCGACGGCGGGCGCGAGCGTGCAGGCGACGGCCTGGGCGCAGTTAAAGCCACGGGCGTGGTATTCGGCAGCTTGAGCCTGACAGGCGGTGATGTCGAGCTGGGCCGTATCGATTTGCTTCATCGTTGTCTCCTTGGTCACGGTGTACCCGCCTATGGTACCCGTGACGGGGCATGTAATCATCGAGAGCTTCATGTATGCCTCATTTTTATCTATCGAGTAAATGCGCAAGGCTTGAGAAAAATACCCTTGATTAATTAGTCCCATAACCTACCTTTGGGATGGGTTGAGAGGGGTGCAGGGTAGCGGTATCGTGAACCGAATAAAACTAAAACCCAGGCAAGGGAGCTAGATATGAGCGAGCAGACCATCGGTACTACATGTGTTCAGGGCGGCTATCACCCGGGAGATGCCGAGCCGCGCCAGGTGCCCATCTACCAGTCCACCACGTGGAAGTACGACACGTCCGAGCACATGGGCAAGCTGTTTGACCTGGAGGAGTCGGGCTACTTCTACAGCCGCCTGCAGAACCCCACGTGCGATCTGGTTGCCGCCAAGATCTGCGAGATGGAGGGAGGCACTGCCGCGATGCTCACGAGCTCGGGCATGGCTGCGAACTTCCTCGCGATCTTTAACGTGGCCGGTGCCGGTGATCACGTGGTCGCAAGCTCTGCCATCTACGGCGGTACCTACAACCTGCTTGCCCATACCATGGGTCGCATGGGTCTGACCTGCACATTCGTTGCCCCTGACTGCACCGATGAGGAGCTCGAGGCCGCCTTCCAGCCCAACACCAAGCTCGTCTTTGGCGAGACGATTGCCAACCCCGCCCTTGCCGTGCTCGATATTGAGCGCTTTGCCAAGGCCGCACATGACCACGGCGTGCCGCTGATGGTCGACAACACCTTCCCGACACCCGTGATGTGCCGTCCCTTTGAGTGGGGCGCCGATATCGTTACACACTCCACCACCAAGTACATGGATGGACATGCTGCCTACCTGGGCGGCGTGATCGTCGACCACGGCCAGTTTGACTGGATGGCCCATGCGGACAAGTTCCCGGGTCTCACCACGCCTGACGAGAGCTACCACGGCGTGACCTATGCCGAGAAGTTCGGTCGCGAGGGTGCCTTCATTACCAAGGCAACCGCTCAGCTCATGCGCGACCTTGGTCCCATGCAGAACCCGCAGGCGGCGTTCTTCTTGAACAGTTCGCTCGAGAGCCTGCATGTGCGCATGCCGCGTCATTGCGAGAACGGCCTGGCCGTTGCCAAGTTCCTGCAGAGCCATCCTAAGGTGCGCTTCGTGAGCTATCCGGGTCTGGAGGGCGACAAGTATTATGACCTGGCTCAGAAGTACATGCCCAACGGTACCTGCGGCGTTGTGAGCTTTGGCTTTAACGGTGGTCGCGCGGCGGCCGAGACCTTTATGAAGAGCCTCAAGCTCGCCCAGATCGCCACGCACGTGGCCGACGCCCGTACCTGCTGCCTGCATCCCGCTAACGCCACGCATCGCCAGATGAACGATGAAGAGCTCATCGCCTGTGGCATCTCCGCCGACATGGTACGCCTGTCGTGCGGCCTCGAGGACACGGCCGATCTGATTGCCGACCTTGAGCAGGCGCTCGAGCAGTGCTAGGCTAGCTCCGTACAAGGTGCCGATGCTGGCAGAAAGCTTCGGCGACCTTTCGTTCCGATTCCGTAGGCGGGACCCCAATCGCGGCTGTTTGCAGGCGATTGGGGCCCCGTTTTTTGCGTTGGGCTACTCGAAAGGATGGATATGGAGAAAACTGCAGAGCAGCTGCGCCGCGAGCACATTGCCCTAGAGGGCGACACCCATGGCAAGAACAAGTGGGCGATTCTGTTTACCGTGCTCATCATGACGTTTATGGTGTGTCTGGATTCGACCGTCGTGACCGTGGCGCTGCCCGTGATGCAAAAGGAGCTGGGCGTGGGCCTCGATCGCATTCAGCTGGTAAGCTCGGTGTATCTGCTTGCGACTTGCGTGGCTATGTTGCCGTTTGGGCGTCTGGGCGACGTGCGCGGCAAGGTGAATGTGTTCCAGCTGGGCGTCATCGTCTTTTCGGTCGGTTCGCTGCTGTGCGGCCTTTCGGCCTCGCTCGAGGTTCTTATCCTGGCACGCATTGTTCAGGGCGTCGGTTGCGCGGCGGCCATGGCTAACAACATGGGTATCATCACCGAGTCGTTTCCGGCACGCGAACGAGGCCGTGCCATGGGTATTCTCGCGACCTTCGTGGCCCTCGGCATGATGTGTGGCCCCGTGCTCGGCGGCATGCTGGTGGCAAGCTTTCCCTGGGAGAGCATCTTCCTCATCAACCTGCCCATTGGCGTGATCTCGTTTATCGTGGGACTCTACACGCTGCCGCATGTTAGGCCAGAGGCCGGCGAACGCCCCATGCCCCTTGCCGAGGCCGCTCGTCGCTGCTTTGCAAATTCGGCCTTCACCATCAACCTTGCCTGCATGCTCATCGTGTTCGTTGGTATTGGCGCATCCGAGTTTATTCTGCCGTTCTATTTTCAGGACGCCCACGGCTTTGGTTCTGATATCTCTGGACTGCTCTTTTTGGCGTTGCCGATGGTGAATGCCTTTATCGGCCCGCTTTCGGGTACGGTTTCGGACCGTGTCGGCTGCGAGGGCCCCACGGCGGTCGGCCTGGGCGTGTACGTGTGCGGTCTCTTTGCGGTAAGCACGCTCAACGAGCACTCTTCTATCCCTGCGATCGTGTGCTGCGTCGCATTTATGTCGTGCGGCACCTCGATTTTCCAGAGCCCCAACAACTCGCTGTATATGGGTTCGGCTCCGCGCGAAGCGCTCGGCTTTGCGGGCAGCTTGGGCAGTTTGGCACGCTACGCCGGCATGGCACTCGGTATTACGGTGGCGTCGCATATCCTGTATGGGCAGATGAGCGTGGCGATGGGCGAGGCCGTGACCAGTTTTGTTGCAGGTCGTCCGGATGTGTTCCTGTTTGGTTTCCGTTCGGTGTTCTACGTGCTCATGGCTGTGGCCGCCGTGGGCTTTGCGCTTGCCATGGTGCGTTTGGTGAGGATACGCGCCCGCCATTAGCTTGTGGGGGCAGGCTTGCCATGAATCGGGCCTATCTACTGGTCTTGCGGCTTTGTGGTGCGATGCGGCTTGTGGGCCGGGCGGGGGTCGGTCCGTGGTAGACTATCGAACAACGTTTATTAATCGCGCGGTATCGTTGCCGCGAGAAGGGGTTGCGCCATGCAGGAGCTTGAGGATCGTATTCGCCATGACGGCATCGTAAAGGCCGGTAACGTCCTTAAGGTTGATGCCTTCCTCAACCACCAGTGCGACGTTGAGCTGTTCGACCACATGGGTGCCGAGTGGGCCCGTCTGTTCGAGGGTGTCGAGATCAACAAGATCCTGACGATCGAGGCTTCGGGCATTGGTATGGCCTGCATCGCGGCTCAGCATTTTGGCGGCGTGCCGGTGGTCTTTGCCAAGAAGGCCCAGTCCATCAACCTCGACGGCGAGCAGTATGCCACGACCATCTATTCCTTTACCAAGCAGAAGGAGTACCCGGTTATCGTGGGTAAGCGTTTCCTGTCCGAGGGCGATAAGGTCCTGATTATCGACGACTTCCTGGCCAACGGTTGCGCGCTCGAGGGTCTTATCAAGATCTGCGAGGCCGCGGGCGCCGAGGTTGCCGGCATCGGCATTGCCGTGGAGAAGGGTTTCCAGGGCGGTGGCGATAAGCTCCGCGAGCGCGGCTTCCGCGTCGAGAGCCTGGCCCGTATCGCCGAAATGGACTGCGAGAACGGCGAGATCACGTTCGCCTAGGTGCGCAACACAAGCGATTGGTATGCGATGTGACAAAGGGACTGTCCCTTTGTCACATTTTTTGTATGAGGGGAGGTGTTGATATGGATGAGAACAAGATGGGCTGGCGCGAGTATGCGCGTTTTGCCGAGATGTCGGTCGAGGAGCTGGCGCGCGATTGCGAGGTGCAGGTGTTTCGCGCGACGGGTCCGGGCGGGCAGGGCGTGAACACGACGGACTCTGCGGTGCGCATGAAACATGGGCCCACGGGGATTGTCGTGACGGCGCGTGAGAGCCGCAGCCAGTTTCAGAATCGCGCGAGCTGCCTGCGTAAGCTGCGCGCTGAGCTTGAGCGTCGCGGGCGTCCACCGCGTCGACGCGTAAAGACCAAGGTGCCTCAGCGCTCTCGCCAGCGCAGGTTTAATGACAAGCACTTCAACGCCATTAAAAAGGCCAACCGTCGCAAACCGGGCAGCGACGAATAGCCTCCTCATAAGTTGCGGTGAAATAGGGACTGTTTGGGGGTGCGGACAGAAAGTTGGACCGTGAAGCGGTCCGGACTGGAGGTTCGCATGTACAGCAGGGAGAAGGTCGAGCTCTTCCTCCTGGCGACGGAGGACGGCATGGGGCCGACCGCCG
>JAXJIC010000032.1:0-12132 GCA_036298925.1 Collinsella aerofaciens | reverse complement strand
TTCTTGGGGCATCGCCTTTCCTTCCATTCGTCACCTTCATTACTCCAACGACGAATTCTAGGCGGTGTCCCCTCCCTTTCAAGAAAGAGAAGAGGCGGGGCATGCCCCGCCTCTTACACCACATCTCTGCGCGCTACCCATCGCTACAGGGGGTACCTTTGCTTTGGCGGTTTACTTTCCCTGCACCATGGTGAGCGAGATCTTCTTGCGGTCGCGATCGACCTTTTCTACCCACACCTTGACCGTGTCGCCGACGCGCACCACGTCGCTCGGGTGCTTGACAAAGCGATTGGCCAGCTTGGAGATATGCACGAGGCCGTCCTGGTGCACGCCCACGTCGACGAACGCGCCAAAGTCGACGACGTTGCGCACCGTCCCCTTGAGCTCCATGCCGGGTTCCAGGTCGTCGATGGAAAGCGCCGAGCGGCTAAAGACCACCTCGGGCGCGTCGTCGCGCGGGTCGCGGCCGGGCTTCTTGAGCTCGTTGACGATGTCGATGAGCGTGAGGGTGCCGCAGTTCAGGTCACTTGCCAGCGCCGAGATACTGCCCAGACGGCGCTCGATGTCGGGCACGCCGCCGCGGCTGAGCTCGCTGGCTTTAACGCCGGCGCGTTCCAGGACGGACGTGGCCACCTCGTAGCTCTCGGGGTGGACGCTCGTCGCGTCGAGCGGGTTCTTGCCGCCGCTGATGCGCAGGAAGCCCGCGGCGTTGAGGTATGCCTTGGGTCCTAGTTTGGGGACCTTCTTAAGCTGGCGGCGATCGGTAAAGGCACCGTTTTCCTCGCGGTAGGCCACGATGTTTTTGGCCACGCTCGGCGTGATGCCCGATACGTATCCCAGCAGGCTTGCGCTCGCGGTATTCACGTCGACGCCCACGCGGTTGACGACGTCCTCCACCACATGGCCCAGGGTGCGCGAAAGCTCGGCCTGGTCAAGGTCGTGCTGGTACTGGCCAACGCCGATGGACTGGGGCGGGATCTTGACGAGCTCTGCCAGCGGGTCCTGTAGACGGCGGCCCAGGCTCATGGCGCCACGCACGGTGACGTCCAGATCGGGATACTCCTGGCTGGCGAGCTCGGAGGCGGAGTACACCGATGCGCCGGCCTCGTTGACGATGGTGTATCGCAGCTCAGGCGCCTGCTCGGCGATGAACTCCGAGACGACTTCCTCGGTCTCGCGGCTGGCGGTGCCGTTGCCGATGACGATGGTGTTGACGCTGTCCTTTTTGACGAGGCGGGCGAGCTCGCGCTTGGTGCCGGCGACGTCGTGGCGCGGCTTGGTGGGATAGACCACGCCGTGGTCGAGCAGCTTGCCGGTCTCGTCCATGACGGCGACCTTGCAGCCGGTGCGGTAGCCCGGATCGAGCGCGAGCACGCGGGCGCCGCGCACGGGGCGTGCCGAGAGCAGGCCCTCGAGATTCTTGGCAAAGACATTGATGGCCTCGGTCTGCGCACGGACGGTGAGTTTGGCGCGGGCCTCGCGCTCCAGCGAGGGGGCCATGAGGCGCTTGTAGCCGTCGGCGATGGCGGCGTCAAAGACGGGCGCGAAGACGCCCTGGCGTCGGGGCCAACGGCTGCCGAGGCGTGCCGTGGCGGCGGCGCCGTCGACGTTCACGCGCACGCGGAGCTTGCCCTCGCGCTCACCGCGGTCGATAGCCAGCACGCGGTGGTTGGGTATACGGCGCAGCGGCTCATCATAGCTGTAGTACGGCTCGTAGGGGGTCTTCTCGGTGGGGTCGGTGGCCTCGACGACGATGTCTGCGGTGTTTTGCGTAAAGGCACGCAGGTCGGCGACGTTCTCGGGGTCCTCGGCCACCGTCTCGGCCACGATGTCCGCCGCGCCGGCGAGCGCCTTCTCGGGCGTGTCGAAGCCGGCTTCCTCGTTGACGTATGCCGCGGCGGCGTCGAGCGCGCTGCCCTTGGCCGAGGCCTGCATGATGACCATGTTGGCAAGTGGCTCCAGGCCTGCCTCGCGGGCCTTCTGTGCGCGGGTCATGCGCTTTTTGCGGTAGGGCTTGTAGAGGTCCTCGACACGCTGGAGCTGCGTGGCCTCGCGAATTTGCTGTTCGAGCTCGGGCGTAAGTTTGCCCTGGGCGTCGATGAGCAGAATGACGTCCTCTTTGCGCTGTTCAAGATTGCGCAGGTAGGACAGGCGTTCGTCGAGTGCGCGCAGGGCGACGTCGTCCATTCCGCCTGTGGCTTCCTTGCGGTAGCGCGAGATAAAGGGGATGGCGTTGCCCTCGTCGATGAGCTTGACGGCTGCCTCGATGTTGGCGGCCTTAAGGTTGAGCTCGTGGGCGAGCTGGGCGATAAGATCCATGGGACTCCTTGCGTTTAAGGTGCGTTTGCAGCACAGGGCTACCAAGGATACCACCCGTTTCAAAAGACTGTTTTGGGCCCGCGCCACGAAAACGACCTATCTACTACGTTTGAACCGTATGGGTCGACCATCCCCCGGTTTTCCGAGAATGCGCAAGCCGTCTACCTGCGCTTTTGATTTTAGGAAATTCGGCATGGTTGAGGGCGGTCGGTTAAACGTAGTAGATAGGCCCATTTCGTGGCGAACGAATCAAGCCGAGGTGCAAAATAGCCCCCGCCCCAGAAAAATCGTCGGCAAGGTAGCAAAATGCCCCGCGGGCAGGAGGCTGCTCGCGGGGCAAAGAAGAGGGGCTTGTTGGTGACGGACCGAAGGGTTCGGCATGGGGTTTCTGCCGCGGTCGCTCTTAAGGCATTACAGCTCGACGAGCTGGCCGGTCTCGGCGGCCTCCTTGATAGCGTTGAGAAGCGTGAGCGTCTTAACGTTGTCGGCGGGGGTCACGACGGGCTCGACCTCGCGGCGGACAACCTTCACAAAGTGCTTGAGCTGCATCTTGTGCGGCAGTGCCGGGTCGACGGCCGGAATCTCCATCTGCAGCGGCTTGTGCCAGTTGGAGGCGCCGTCGTAGGAGAACTGGTGCAGGCGGGGCAGCGACAGGGCGCCCTTAGTGCCGCCGATAAAGTAGGCGTCGGCGTCGAAGGGGCGGTACTGCGGGTCCTCGCGAGCGGTTGCCTCCCAGTTCCAGGGGCTGGCGGTGGCGTCGGAGATGGTCATGCTTGCGAGCGCGCCATCGGCAAAACGGACGTTGACCACGGCGGAGTCCTCGGTCTCAAAACCGCGGGCGGCGCTGGACTGCATACCCTGGACGGCAACGGGCTCGCCCAGCAGGTAGCGGAGCAGGTCGACGTCGTGCACCAGGTTGACCAGGATCGGGCCGGCACCCTTCTTGCGGCGCCATTCGACATCGAAGTACTCGTCATTCTTATAGATCATGTAGTGGAAGCTCGACACGGTGAGCTTGCCCAGCTCGCCGGACTCGATGATCTCCTTGGCCTTGTTGACGAAGGGGTTGTGGCGACGGTGCTGACCCACGAGCACGGGCACGCCGGCGGTCTCGGCCTCGGCAGCGAAAGCCTGGGCATCCTCCAGGTCGTTGGAGATCGGCTTTTCGACCAGCGGCACGATATTGCGCTTCACAGCCTCGCGGGCAACGCCCAGGTGCAGGTCGTTGGGCGTGGCGATGATGACGGCCTCGGGCTTAACCTCGTCCATCATCTGGGCGGGATCGGTGAAGAACGGCACGCCGGCGGCCTCAGCCGTGGCGCGGGCGCCCTCAAAGGCGTCGGCGATGGCGACGAGCTCGGCCTCGGGCTCCTCGGTGACAAAGCGGATGTGGTTGCGGCCCATGGCGCCGGCGCCGATAACGGCAATGCGGACGGGGTTGAGCTCAGACATTTCGACTCCTTAATACTGGTGACCGGTGGAATGCGACAAAGGGACTGTCCCTTTGTCGCATCGGTAAAACTAGGCGGACTTCTTCTTGCTGTCGGAGACCATCATGTAGACGGTGAGCACGACGGCGATGGCGGCGATCACAATGGCGCCGTAGAAGGACTGCTGGTAGGCGGCGCTGCCGGCCTCGGCGTGATACAGCACGGCGGTGATGGGCTGGCTGATCCAGGTGGAAGCGGCATAACCCAAAAACATGATGCCGTAGTTGACGCCGATGTTGCTGGTACCAAAGGCGCCACCGGTGAGCGGCGGGTAGATGACGAGCAGGGCGCCAAAGCTAAAGCCGAGCAGAGCGAGCGCCACAAAGAACATGGCCTGCGTAAAGCTCATCGACATGATGACGAGTGCGACGATGGTGACGACAAGGCTGATGAGCAGCGACTTATAGGCGCCGAGCTTGTCGATGATCTGGCCAAAGGACAGACGGCCAACCAGGTTGGCGCAGGTGTTGACGGAGACGACCACGCCGCCGAGGGCGACGGCCGCGGCGCTCGTGGGGTCGGTGAAGAGCTGGACGGCGGCGATGGAGGCAACCTTGCCGACGAGCAGGGTGCCCGCGGTGGCGGCAAAGGCGAAGGTGACGATGAGGACCCAGAAACGCGGGGTCTTGACCATCTCGCCCGGGGTGAGGTCACCGAAGGTGCCGGCGTGCGCACCGCCCTTGGGGGCCTCGAAGCCCTCGGGCAGCCAACCGGCCTCGGGGGCCTTCAGGAACAGGGCGGAGGCGGCGATCATCACAAAGAAGATGACTCCGAGCGCCTTAAGGGCGCCAAAGATGCCCAGGCTCGGGATGAGCAGCGAGGCGAGCACCGGGGACAGCACGGCGGGACCGGCGGTCGAAGCGGCCAGGGTGATGCCGGAGGCGAGACCCTTCTTGTCGATGAACCACTTTTGGCCGGTGGTGAGCGCCGGATTGTAGCCCAGGCCGTTGCCGATGGCGGCGACAAGCGAGAACCACAGGTAGAACTGCCACGGCTCGGTGACGGTGCCGGACATGAACCAGCCCAGGCCGTAGCACACGGCGGCGGCGATCACGACGTTGCGCGGGCCGATCTTATCGGAGATGCGGCCGGCGAAGATGCCCGTCACGGCCATGATGGTCTGAAAGACCGGGAAAGCCCAGGTAAGGGCGCTCGACCACTCGGGGTAGACGGCGAGCAGGTTCTTGCTCACGACGGAATACAGCGCGATGGAGCTGATGAAGAACATGGTGACGCACGCGGCGGAAAGCACGACGGCGCGACCCTTGTTGGAGTTGGTGGAAGCCATTTGACTCTTTCTAATCGATACGGGGGAGGAGCGGGCGTGTCCGCGGGGCCTCCCTGTCAGGTTGGTTTACTGGTCGGTCGGCTTGGCGACGCCGGACTCATCGGACCAGAGCTCGACACCCTTGTTCTTAAGGTAGTTGTCGGCATAGGCGCGACGGCCGCCGGGCTTGGCGGTGAGGTCGCCCATCATATTGGAGAAGCCGCCATCGACCTTGATGGCGTCGCCGGTGGTAAAGTCCGAGCGCTTGGACGCCAGGAACATGACGGCGTTGGCGATATCGCTGACCTCGCCGATGCGGCGCGTGGCGATCAGGCGGCTGCGGCTCTTTTCGACCTCGGGGTCGGCGTAGAAGTTGGCCGACATCGGGGTCTTAACGAAGCAAGGCTCGACGCAGTTGGAGCGGACGCCGTAGGGGCCCCACTCGGCGGCGAGCATCTTGGACATCATGTTGACGCCGGCCTTGGTGGAGCTGTACACGCCCGAGAACGTCTCGGGGGAGTGGCTGGCAACGGTCGAGATGTGCACCAGGCGGCCCTGGCCGGCCTTGATCATCTCGCGACCAAAGCGCTGCGAGGTGATGAAGTAACCGGTGAGGTTGACGTTGAGCACCTGCTCCCAGTCGCTCAGCGGCAGGTCCTCCATGGCGGCGAAGCGCAGGATGCCGGCGGTGTTGACGAGGACGTCGACGCGGCCGAAGTCGGTGATGGTGGCGTCGACGGCGGCCTGAACCTCGGCCTCATCGGTGGCGTTCATCTTGTAACCCTCGGCGTGGATGCCAAACTCGGCGGCGAGGTCGGCGGCTGCGGCCTTGACCTTTTCCTCGTCCAGGTCGAGCAGGACGACGTTGGCGCCGTTGCGGGCGAACTCGCGGCAAATCTCGACGCCCATACCGCCGAGCGCGCCAGTCACGGCGCAGACATCGCCCTCGAGCTTAAGCCAATTGCTCATAGGAACTTCCCTTCTTGTGCCTCCCGGTGGGTCGCTCCCATTAACCGACCCACGTGGTTTTCGCTGGTTATCGTATGCTTTGCATTTGCGCAGGTGAATTGCATATTTGTTAGAATGGCGTTAACCGTAGGTTTACACTGTGCGATGCAGTTTATTCTCAATTAATTGAACGTGTGACCTGCGAAAACAACCCCCTGTGGCACCATGTGGCCACGGGCACGAAAACGGGAGATTGACGTGTACGATCGACGACTTGAGGCCATATCGGCCGCCGCGGAGCTGGGAAGCTTCTCGCGTGCGGCGGCAAAATTGCGCGTGTCGACCCCGGCGCTCGTCAAGCAGGTGTCGGGATTCGAGGCCGAGTTCGGCATCACGCTGTTCGAACGCTCGCACTCGGGCGTCAAGGTGACGCCGGCGGGCGCACTGCTGGTGGACGACGCGCGCTCGATCATGCGGCAGTCCGAGGATGCGCTGCGCCGTGCCCGACGCGCGGCGGGCGATGGCGGTGCCGTGCGCCTGGGCGTGTCGATGATGTGCCCAGGGCGCCAAACGCTGTCGATGTGGTCGGGCATCCACGATCTGGAACCGTCGCTGCGATTTGAGATCGTGCCGGTAAGCGACCTCTACGACGAACGCGAGACCGTCATGCGCAGCCTCGGTCGCGAGGTCGATGTGGTGCAGTCGAGTTTTTCGACCCCGCGCTGGGGTGACGCCTGCCAAAAGCTCCGCATCGTTAACGTGCCGTTTTATATCGACCTGCCGCGCACGAGCCCGCTGGCGCGCAAGAATCGCATTACGGTCGCCGACTTGGAGGGTATGCGCCTGCGCGTGCTCCGCCACGGCAACGACGCCATGGACAGCCTGCGCATCGACCTTCTGGCCGACGGCGGCGTGGACGTGATCGACGTGGACAGCTTTGACTTTGCGCTCTTTAACGAGGCAGAGGAAAAGGGCGACGCGGTGCTCACCTGCGGCGCATGGTCGGGGGTACACCCGGCCTTTGTGGGCGTGCCATTCCTATGCGGTCGCGAGGTGCCGGTCTTTTTGCACTATCCGCTCGAGCCCACCCTCCAAGTCCAAAAATTCGTCAACGCCATGGCACAACTTCTCAAATAGCTCATTTGGGACGGGGCTTTTTGACTCCTTACAAAATGAGGCCCTGGCCAAACGGCCAGGGCCTCACCACTTCTTTTCAGGCTGCGAGAAAAGACTGTGTGCGTAGGACCTCCCCGAGGGAGACGGGGTGTTTGCTCCGCGCGCAGTTTCGCAGCGAAGCGAGAATGTTTGAGCACGGAGTAAACACCCCGTCTCCCTCGGGGAGGTCCGTTGGGAGCGTAGGGGCTGTTTTGAGCTACTCCAGCTCAAACGCTCCGGTATAGAGCTGGTAGTAATACCCGCGCTTGGCGATAAGCTCGTCGTGGTTGCCGCGCTCGATGATGCGGCCGTGGTCCAGGCAGATAATCGCGTCGGAGTTGCGCACGGTGGAGAGGCGGTGCGCGATGACAAACGTCGTGCGGCCCTCCATGAGCTTATCCATGCCGGCCTGCACGATGGCCTCGGTGCGGGTGTCGATGGAGCTCGTGGCCTCGTCCAGAATCATTGCCGGCGGATCGGCGACGGCGGCGCGTGCGATCGAAATCAGCTGGCGCTGGCCCTGCGACAGCTGCGCGCCGTTGCCGGTGAGCATGGTGTCGTAGCCGTCGGGCAGGCGGGTGATAAAGTCGTCCGCGCCCGCGAGCTTGGCCGCCGCGATGCACTCCTCGTCGGTGGCGTCCAAGTTGCCGTAGCGGATGTTGTCCATCACGGTGCCGGTGAACAGGTTCACGTCCTGCAGCACCACGCCCAGCGAGCGGCGCAGATCGGCCTTGCGGATCTTGTTGACGTTGATGCCGTCGTAGCGGATCTTGCCGTCGGCGATGTCGTAGAAGCGGTTGATGAGGTTGGTGATGGTCGTCTTACCGGCACCGGTGGCGCCGACAAACGCGACCTTCTGGCCCGGCTTGGCAAACACGGACACGCCGTGCAGCACCTCGTGGTCGGGCGTGTAGCCAAAGTCCACGTTGTCCATGACCAGGTCGCCGCGCAGCGGCACGTACTCGATCTCGCCGGTCGCGCGGTGCGGATGCTTCCATGCCCACATGCCGGTGTGGTGGTCGGCCTCCTCGAGCTGCCAGGTATCGGGGTTCACCTGCGCGTTGACGAGCGTCACATAGCCTTCGTCGGCTTCGGGCTTCTCGTCGATGAGTTCAAAGATGCGGTCGGCGCCGGCGAGGCCCATGACCACGGCGTTGATCTGCTGCGAGATTTGGCCGATCTGCCCGCAGAACTGCTTGGTCATGTTGAGGAACGGCACTACGACGGCGATGGACAGCGTCATGCCCGAGATGCTCAGGTTAGGCACGCCCAGCGCCAGGAAAATGCCGCCCGCCAGTGCGACCAGCACGTAGAGCAGGTTGCCCAGGTTCATAAGGATAGGCATGAGGATGTTGGCGTACATGTTGGCCTTCTGCGAGACCTCGAAGAGCTTTTCGTTGCGCTCGTCAAAATCGGCTTCGGCGGCAGACTCGTGGCAGAATGCCTTGACGACCTTCTGGCCGTTCATGACTTCCTCGATATGGCCCTCGACCACGCCGAGTTCGGTCTGCTGCGCAATGAAGAAGCGCGCGGAGTTGGAGCCGAGCAGCTTGGTCATAAAGGTCATAAAGGCGACGCCGGCCACAATGACCAGGCACATCCACACGCTGTAGTACAGCATGATAAAGAACACCGTGACGATGACGATGGTCGTCATGAGCAGGTTGGGCAGCGACTGGCTGATCATCTGGCGCAGCGTGTCGATGTCGTTGGTGTAGTGGCTCATGATGTCGCCGCGCTGGTGCGTGTCGAAGTAGCGAATCGGCAGGTCCTGCATGCGGTTGAACATCTTCTCGCGCAGCTTCTCGAGCGAGCCCTGCGTAACGATGGCCATGGCGCGGTTCCAGAAGAGTGAGGACAGGATGCCGACGCCGTAGATGCAGGCGAGGGTGGTCACAAGCTTCAGAATTTTGGGCTGCGCGGTCGTCCAATCGCCCGACTGCCACGACTCGCTAATAATCTGCAGGGCGCTCTGAAGGAAGGTCGCGCCGATGGAGTTGATGATGGCGCAGAGCACCACGCCGACGACGACGAGGGGCAAAAGCACGGGGTAGAAGCCAAAGAGCGTCTTGATGAGGCGCGACATGGTGCCGCCCTTGCGGTTGAGCGCGCGCTCGGCGGTCGTTGCCTTACTCATGTGCCTCGCCTCCTTCCTGGGTCTGAGCTTGCGTTGCAGATGCCTCGGTGTCGGCCTCGACGGCCCCTTCGCCCTCGGCAGACATCTTGCTTTGCGAGGTAAAGGTCTCGCGGTAGATCTCGCTCGTCTTAAGCAGCTCATCGTGGTTGCCGATCTGCGCGATGCGGCCACCCTCCATGACGATGATGCGATCGGCGTCCTGCACGGAGCTGATGCGCTGGGCGATGATGAGCTTGGTCGTGTTGGGCAGATAGCTTGCCAGCCCCGCGCGGATCTTGGCGTCGGTCTTGGTGTCGACGGCGCTGGTGGAGTCGTCCAGGATCAAGATCTTGGGGCGACGCAGCAGGGCACGCGCAATGCACAGACGCTGCTTCTGACCGCCGGAGACATTGGAGCCGCCCTGTTCGATCCAGGTGTCATAGCCCTTGGGGAAGCCGTCGACAAACTCGTCGGCGCAGGCCAGATGTGCCGCCTCGCGGACTTCCTCGTCGGTGGCGTTCGGGTCGCCCCAACGCAGGTTCTCGGCAATCGTGCCGCTAAACAGCACGTTTTTCTGCAGCACCATGGCCACCTGGTGGCGCAGGGCGTCCAAGTCGTAGTCGCGCACATCCACGCCGCCCACGCGCACGGTACCCTCAGTGGTGTCGTACAGACGGGCGATGAGGTTTACAAGCGTGGACTTGGCCGAGCCGGTGCCGCCGATGATGCCGATGGTCTCGCCGCTCTTAATGTGCAGGTCGATATCGTCGAGCGCCTGGCGCTTTGCATGCGCGGAATACTTAAAGCTCACGTGGTCAAAGTCGATGGAGCCGTCGGCAACCTCGAGCACGGGCTCAGCGGGATCGGCGATCGTGGGCTCGGCGGCCAGCACCTCGGTAATGCGGTGCGCCGATTCGTCGGCCATGGTCACCATGACAAAGATCATCGACAGCTGCATCAGGCTCATGAGGATCTGGAAGCCATAGGTAAAGATCGAGGAGAGCTGGCCCACGTCGAACAGCGTGCCCTGGCTCGTGATGATGAGCTTGGAGCCCAGGTAGATGATGACGACAAACGCGCCGTTGACGCAGATATTCATCATGGGGTTGTTAAAGGCGAGCAGCTTCTCGGCGCGGGTGAAGTCCATCTGGACGTCGCGCGCGGCGGTCGCGAACTTCTCCTTCTCAAAGTCTTCGCGCACGTAGCTCTTAACCACGCGCATGCCGGTGACGTTTTCCTCGACGGACTCGTTAAGGGCATCGTACTTGTGGAACACGCGCGAGAAGATGGGGCGCACCTTAAAGATGATAAAGAACAGTCCAAAGCCCAGCAGCGGAATGATGACCAGGTAGACCATGGCAACGCTGCCACCCATGATAAATGCCATGGTAAAGGCGAAGATCAATACCAGCGGCGCGCGCACGGCGATGCGGATGATCATCATAAAGGCCTGCTGCACGTTGTTGATGTCGGTGGTCAGGCGCGTGACGAGCGAGGAGCTCGAGAACTCATCGATGTTGGCAAAGCTGAACGTCTGGATCTTGTAGAACAGGTCGTGACGCAGGTTCTTGGCGAAGCCGCAACTCGCATTGCTGCAGGTGACGCCGGCAGCGGCACCGAAAGCAAGCGACGTCAGCGCGATGAGCACCAAAAAGCCTGCGGTGGGAAGCATCTCGGCTACGGTGGCGTCGTCTTTGATGGCGTCGATCAGGTTGGCGGTGATAAATGGAATCAGCATCTCGCAGAGCACCTCGCCAAGTACGAGCAACGGCGTGGCAACGGTGACTTTCATATAGTCGCGGATGCTGCCCATGAGGGTTTTAATCATCCAGTTCCTCCCAAGTTTTGCGGATTTTCTCGAGCATTTCGGCGAGCTGCTCACGCTCGTCGTGGGTGAGGGCGCTAAAGGCCTGCTCTCTAAAGCGAATGCGGGCGGCCTGGTCGATGCGGGCGTTTTCCCGGCCGGTTTCGGTCAGGCGAATGGTGAGTTGCCGTCGATCCTTGGGGTTACGGCTGCGCTCAATGAGGCCGTTGACCTCGAGCTTGGACAGGATCTCGGAAAGCGACCCCGGCTTGAGGTCAAAGTGCATGCCGAGTTCCTGCTGCGACATCTCGCTGCCGGGCTGCTTGGCCAGCAGGCAGATGATGGGCGCCTTGCCGGATACGCCTCCGCCATGAAAGTGCATGTAATGGCCGCAAAAGCCCAGACCGCTCAGGATGCGCTTGGCGAGTTTGTCTTCGGCGCTGACCGCTTCGGGTATGTCTACCGGTTGCGACGGGTCACCGCCGGGCTCATGTGGAAGGACGAGTGGTTCAACACACATATCTAAGCTTCGCTCCTTTCTTTAGTTAGGTAGTGGAATTGTTTTGTGCCTAACTAATCTAGGAGCATAAGAAATCAATGTCAAGGTACCAAACTAGTGGTTACGCGGTTTTACCAAACCGCGTAACGGCTCGACGCTGCAAACCCGCCAGAGCGGCAATCTGCCTTTCAACTTCGGCGGCATGACCAGAAGGTCAATGCCGCCTCGTTTCAAGGCACCTTGCTCACTCTGGCGGGTTTTCGCTGACTTCGCCAAAACATCGGCGTTGCCCGACCAGTCGTTTTGGCACTTAGGGACGTTCCTTATGTGCCGGCACTTGGGGACACTCCTTGGGCTAATTGCCGGGATAGTCGTTGGGGACGTTCTTGTTTGACTAGTCATTTAAGAACGTCCATTACAGTCGAAATTGTCAGCCCGGGACCGTCTCGGGCTACGATTGAGGCGCGCCCAGAACGGGCCGCCGACCGGGCGCCCGCGCACGGCCGAACGTCCCTGCCCCCGAGAGGGCCAGTT
>JAXJIC010000031.1:0-70037 GCA_036298925.1 Collinsella aerofaciens | reverse complement strand
TTCTTGGGGCATCGCCTTTCCTTCCATTCGTCACCTTCATTACTCCAACGACGAATTCTAGGCGGTGTCCCCTCCCTTTCAAGAAAGAGAAGAGGCGGGGCATGCCCCGCCTCTTACACCACATCTCTGCGCGCTACCCATTTCGACTTGCTATCTGGCCTTATTAGTCCAAAATTGCTGCTACCAAATCGGTAACAGTACTCATATTTGATGTTTTTTGACCAGCAGGTCTCCCTGCCTTAGCAAATCTAAGGCAAAACGGGCTCCAGACCGCTGAATCATGCCGCGTAGGGCACTTCCGCAGTCCGGAACCCGGTCCAAATTGAATTATCGCACCGCGTTAGCCCAAGACACCCGACAGGATCTCGATCAGGCTGTCCACGTCGGCTTCCTCGCAGACGAGCGGCGGCAAGAAACGCAGCGTATGGGCACCCGTAGCGTTAATCACGACACCGGCGGCCAGCGCGCGGGCAACAATATCATGCGCATCGCCCGCAGCGTCATCCAAGTCGCATCCGAGCATCAGGCCGCGGCCACGAACCTCAACCACGTGCGGGAGCTTGGCGAGCTTTGCCTCCATATAGGCGCCCACCTTGGCAGCATGCTCGGCATAATCGCCACGCACAAGCGCGGAGAGCGTCGCGGCACACGCCGCGATGGGCAAGCAGCTACCGCCAAAGGTCGAGCCATGGTCGCCCGGCTTAAACACGTCGGCAATCTCCTTCTTTGCCACGACGGCACCCATGGGCACGCCGTCGGCAATGCCCTTGGCAAGGCTCATGATGTCGGGCTCCACGTCATAGGTTTGGAACGCAAATGGCTTGCCGGAGCGGAAGATGCCGCACTGGACCTCGTCGGCGATAAGCACGGCGCCCACTTCGTGTGCCAGGTCGCGCGCTGCCGCCATAAACTCCTCGGTCATAGGGTGCACGCCACTCTCACCCTGGATCGGTTCGAGCATTACAGCGCATATTTCACTGCCCAGCTGCTTAAAGATCGCACGCAGTTCATCGACATCGTTGGGCGTGCAGGCCACAAAGCCACCCGGCAGCGGGCGGAAGCTGTCCTGCAGCCAATCCTGCATGGTGGCGGCAATGGTCTCGAGCGTACGGCCGTGGAAGCCGCCGCGCATGCACACGATGGTGTTGCCGCCATTACCGGCACGCTTGGCGTACAGGCGCGCGAGCTTCATCGAGCCCTCGTTGGCCTCGGCGCCAGAGTTGGCAAAGAAGGTCTCCCAAACCTGCTCATCCGCAGCCGGGGCACCAAGAGCAGCTGCCGTGGTCTCATCGCCGGCGGCAATGGCATCGGCAAGCACGCGCGCACCATCTACGTCGTCGTTAGCAAGCTTGGACAGCAGCGCCGCGACCTGTCCGCGCTGCTCAATGTAGAAGTAATTGGAGACATGCATGAGCTTTTTGGTCTGTGCCTCGAGCGCCGAGAGCACAGCCGGGTCGCCATGACCTAGGCTGCACACGCCGATGCCGGCAAGAAAGTCGAGGTACTCACGGCCATCGTCGCCGGTGAGCTTCATGCCGTGACCCTCGACAAACTCGACCGGAGAGCGGCCAAAGGTATGCATAACGTAATGGGATTCAAGCGATTGCTGAGCTGCAAGTGACATGGGATGCCTTTCGTTGGGCGCCAGACGGCGCGGGGCTATGGGTGCAGGAATGGGGCGGCTGCGGGTCAGCTAGACCGTCTGAAGCTTCTCGACCTCGTCAAGGTTTTCGGTCAGACGCGCAGCAAACGTCGAAAGCGGATGCGGATGCGTATCGAACTCGTAAGCCGTCTCGGTGGAATGGATCACGGTGCCGACGCCGGCATCGGTCAGCAGCTCCAGGAGCAGCGAATGCGGCGTAGTACCGTTAATGATGTGGGCACGAAATACGCCGCCGGTAAGCGCATCGACGGCCGCGCGCAGCTTGGGAATCATGCCCTTATCGACCTCGCCGCCGTAGAGCATTTCGTTAACCTCGTCGAGCGTTAGGTTGGAGATAAGCGAGTCCTTGTCGCTAAAGTCCTTGTACAGGCCATCGACATCGGTCAAAAAGATCGCCTTATGCGCGTGGAGCGCCGCGGCAACGGCACCGGCGGCGGTGTCGGCGTTGATGTTGAAGAAACCGCCGTCCTCCCCCGCCGCGACGGTAGCGATGACGGGGATGTACTCGCTATCGAGTAAGCGCTCGATATAGTCGGTGTTGACGTGCATCACTTTGCCCACGCGACCGAGCTCGGGGTCGAGCGGCTCGGCGATGAGCGTGCCGGCATCGCTGCCCGACACGCCCACGGCCAGGTTGCCGTGGTGGTTGATGGCAGCAACCAGCTCCTGGTTAACCTTGCCGCCCAGCACCTCGCGCACGATATCCATAGTCGCCGGCGTGGTCACGCGCTGGCCGTTCTTAAACTCGACGGGAATATCGTAATGGCTCAGCGCCTCGTTGATAGCCTTGCCGCCGCCGTGCACGATGACGGGGCGCATACCGATGATCTTGAGCAAAACGATGTCGCTCATCACGTCGCGGCGCAGCTGCTCATCAACCATGGCGGCTCCGCCATATTTGATAACAACCGTCTTGCCGGTCAGGTTCTTAATCCACGGCAGCGCTTCGAACAGCAGCTGCGCGGTTGCTTCGTTGGATTCGCTCGAACGACAATCGCGTGCGAATTTCATAATCTGCCTCGTCTTTCGTATCGTTATCGCGCCGTGCTCCGCTGTCCGCAATCGCGGCAAGATGCGCAGCGTGCCTGGAATCTAGGAACGGTAGTCGCCGTTGATGGAGATGTATTCATGCGTGAGGTCGCAGGTCCACACGGTCGTTGCCGCGTCGCCTGCGCCCAGGTCGGCCGAGATCACGATCTCGGGCGCCTCGAAACGTCGTAGAGCCTCGTCCTCGTCAAAGCGAACAGTCAGACCGTCGCGACAGACGGGCATGCCCATCATGTCGATGGAAACGTCTTCCTGATTAAACTTCACGCCGCACTTGCCAAGCGCCATGGCAACGCGGCCCCAGTTGCAGTCGTGGCCGGCGATGCAGGTCTTAACGAGCGGCGAGTTGGCAACGGCACGAGCGGCGATATCAGCTTCCTCGTCGTTGGCGGCTCCGGTAACGTTGACCGTAACAAGCTTGGATGCGCCCTCACCATCGGCGGCGATATTGCGCGCCAGGCTCTCGCACACCTCGTGCACGGCAAATGCCAACTCGTCGAAGGCATCGGAGCCCTCGACGATAGGCTCGGCATCTGCGGCAGCGGCGCCGGAGGCAAGCATGATGCAGGTGTCGTTGGTCGAGGTGTCGGAATCGACCGTTACCTTGTTAAAGGTCTGCTTGACGGTCGAGAGCAGCAGGGCATGAAGTGCCGCAGGCTCGACGGGGGCATCGGTGGTGATAACTGCGATCATGGTGGCCATATTGGGCATGATCATGCCCGAGCCCTTGCACATGCCGCCTACCGTATAGACATTGCCCGCATGACCCGCAGCCTCACTGACGTAGGACACGGCGTACTCCTTGGAGTGCGTGTCGGTCGTCATGATGGCGCGAGCGGCATCGGCGCCACCGTGGGCGGAGAGCGCCTCGTAGGCAGCAGGAATGGCTGTCTCAAACGTGTCGATCGGCAGAATCTGGCCAATCACACCCGTGGAGGCAACCAGGATCTGCTGGGGTTCGCAGCCGATAACCTGCGATGCGATGTTGCAGGTCTCGCGCGCGCAGGCAAGGCCGGTCTCGCCCGTGGCGGCGTTCGCGTTGCCGGAGTTGATTGAAACACCGGCGATGATACCGTAGCCCTTGTCCGCACCGCCCAGGTTGGCACGGCTCACCTGCACGGGCGCCGCGCAAAAGCGGTTGGTCGTAAACACGCCGGCGCCGGGACAGGGTTTATCGGGCACGACGAGCGCATAATCCAGACGCTCGGGGTTCTTGCGGAACCCAGCGTGGATGCCTGCAGCCTTAAAACCAGCCGCAGCCGTAACGCCACCCTCGACGGCGCGAATCTTGATATCAAACAGCTCGGTATTCATCGTCTTTATGACTCCTTATGTCAAACAAAAAACGGACATCGGTTGGTGCGCCATGCCAGTCGTGATCATGAGACCAGCTTAAGAGTGGCGCTCCACTCGATGTCCGACTACCAAATCGTTAACAATCGAATGCGCTACACCGGGCACGCCACTGTGGGCAAGCCTCGTCGCTCGTCAAAGCCAAAGACGATATTGGCGCACTGGACCGCTTGGCCCGCAGCGCCCTTGCACAGATTGTCGATGGCGCCCGTCGCCACCAGCACGCCCGCGCGCTTGTTGAACGCAAGGCCAATCTGGGCGGCGTTGGTGCCGACGACCGAAGCCGTCTTGGGCTGCTGGCCGGCATCGAGCACGCGCACAAAGGTGCGTCCAGCGTAAAACTGCTTGTAATAGTCGACGACATCCTCAAGAGCCAGGGAGTCGATGGCCTGCGGCGTGAGCGGCAGCGTCACCGTGGAGAGCAGGCCGCGCTTGAGCGGTGCCAGATGCGGGGTGAAGACGACGCGATCGGTCAGGCCAAGGATTTGCTCAATCTCGGGCGTGTGGCGATGCTTGCCCACGCCGTAGGCCTCCAAGTTCTCGTCAGCGCTGCAAAAATGCGTACGAGCGTTGCAGGACTTGCCGGCACCCGTCACACCGCTGATGGCATCAACGATCACGGGGCCGCTCTGGGCAACCCAGCCAGCGCGCACGGCGGGCGCGGCGGCAAGGCTCGTTGCGGTGGGATAGCAACCGGCGCAGGCGACCAGCACGGGTTTGCCGTCGGCATGGTCGGATGCGACGGTCTCCAAGTCCCGGCAGAATAGCTCGGGCAGGCCAAAGGCACGGGTCTTGAGCAGCTCGGGGCTCGTATGCTCGGCGGCATACCACGTCTCAAAGACGGACGCGTCGTTCAGGCGGTAGTCGGCCGAAAGATCAAAGCAGGAGACGCCCGATGCAAGCAGCGCGGGCACCTGTGCCATGGCAGCCGTGTGCGGCACGGCAAGAAAAACCGCATCGCAGCTCTTGAGCTCGGGGGCGTCATGCGTGGTGAAAACCAGATCGCTCACGCCAGCAAAGCTCGGATACACCGCGGACAGCGGCTGGCCGGCATCGGCGTTGGACGTAATGGCAACAAGTTCAAACTCGGGATGGCCGAGCACGAGGCGAATGAGCTCGGCTCCGGCATATCCAGCCGCGCCGACGATTCCAACCTTCAAAGACATATCAGACTCCTTGTCTGCGATTTATGCACCGATGCGCATTTCTCAGCAGTCGTTATGAGGTGGGTTGAAACTTTAGCACCAAAAGATGCATGAACACATAAATGGCTTGCATATTCATGCATTGAAACATTCCCGACACATTCGCTTGAAGGAATTGACAAATGGAGCGGGCCCCGTATTGACCGGCGCTCCTAACGGCGCCGGGCAATACGGGGCCCGCCCATGCGAAAACCAAGTTGTTAGGATGAGCCAGCTGGCTAGAGCTCGACCGGCACCCATTCGTCGTGATTGCAGATAAATGCCTCGGAATCCTCGACGCTAAAGAAGACAAGCGCGGGGTCGTTAGGCCCCTCATAGTGCTCGCCCAGGTGCTCTAGATGCTTCCACCCGGCTTCGCGCATTTCGTCTAAAGCCCGGTCATCCAAGCCGGCACGCCCGCGCAAGATGAGCCAGCCATGGCCCGGCCACCAACTCGTGGCCTCAAAGCGCTGGTTTTGCAGCAGCTCTTGCCACACATCTTTGGTGCGCGCTGTTACAAACCACAGCTTGCCATCCTGAATCTGCGCAAACGAAAACGGACGCACATGAGGCTGTCCGTCAACGCTCGTCGCCAAATACCATGCCGGCACCGACGTCAGATACTCCAAAACCGTATTCAATCCGTCCACGTTTCCTCCTGTACTAGCTAGTTTGGGAGCCTGGTTTGTGTGAGCTAGAGCTCCAGGCGCTCCTCGCTGCCGTCGATATCACAGAAGCGGGCGACGATATTGCGGACCGAGAAAAACGCAAGGCGGCCGTCGTTGGCGCTCTCGTGATTCTCGCCAATGCCCACCATGTGCTTAAAACCCGCTTGACGCACCTTGTCGCTCGCAACTGCGTCGTCCTCAAGTGCGGCTTCGCCGGTCAATACGATCCAACATTCCCCCGGCTTCCAGCCCGAGAGCTCAAACTTGGGATTCGCGCTCAGCTCCGCCCACACATCCTTGTCGCGCGACGTGCAAAACCACAACTTACCGTCATCGACCATGGCAAACGAAAACGGCCTCACGCGGGGCTGATGCCCGTCGGCCACATCGGTCGTGGCCAGATACCACGCCGGAATGCGCCTGAGATACGAACAGGCGCGCTCAAGCTGAGCCGTGCGGTCGTTGTCGGTCATAGGGACCCCTTTCTTGCGCTCGAATCGCGCCTAAACAAGTTGAAGGTTGATGACGATGACACACGCGAGCAGCAGCGCCGTCACCACCGCGGCCAGTGCATCCCCGCGGCCAAACGTAAGTGCATGCAGACGCGTGCGTCCCTGTTCGCCGTGATAGCAGCGCGCATCCATGGCAGCAGACAGCGTCTCGGCATGGCGGAACACGCCCGTGAACAGCGGAATCGCCACACTGCCGAGCATACGCACGCCGCCGAGCGGGCCTCCCGTCACGCGCGCACCGCGGCTTGCCTGCGCATCGGCCGTCTGTTTCATCTCAGTGGCAAACTGCGGCATAAAGCGCAGCGCGATACCCATAATCATGCCGAGCTCGTGCGCAGGAAGTCCCACACGCGCAAACGGCGCGAGCAGGCGCTCAAAGCCCGCGGTGAGGTCGAGCGTGGGCGTGGTGAGCGTAATGGCGCTCATGCCGGCCATCATCAAGCTCAGGCGGCACGCCATAAAGGCGGCAGAACGCAGCGAGCCCTCGCTTATCTGCAGAAAGCCGAGCTGCCACAGGATGCGCCCGCTCTGGTCGGAAAACAGGTTGAGCACCGCGACCACCACGACAATCGCCAGCAATGGTGCCATCGATGATAGGACCCGGCGCAACGGCACCCGGGACACGGTATAAATCAGGACAATGAAGATTGCGACCGAGGCCAGTCCGCAGAAGCTGCTGACTGTGAGCGTCGTGATCAGAAACACAAAGCCCAAGAGCAACTTAGTTCGCGGGTCCAGGCGGTGGATCGCACTATCGCCGGGATAGTAGCTGCCAAACGAAAACACCTCCATTAGCAGCCCTCCTCTCGCGCGACCGTCTTGGATTTAGCAATGTCCGCGACGTTAGAAGAACCGTCTGGGCGACCGATCAGCAAATCTGCCAACTCGTCGGCCAACGACTCAACCGTATAGAGCCCGCCGCGACGCAGCGGCACGCCCGCCTCCGTAAGCGCCAGCGCCATACGCTGGGCGGCGGGAACGCCCAAGCCGATCGACTTGAGCTCATCGGCATGCGCAAACACCTGAGCGGGCGTGCCCTCGGCAAACACCGCGCCCTCGTTCATCACGACAATACGGTCGCAGCAATTGGCCAGGTCATCCATGCTGTGCGAAACCATGACAACGGTCAGGCCATCGCGGTGAAGTCGGTCGATGAGCCCTAGGAAATCCCTGCGCGCAGCCGGATCGAGCCCCGCCATGGGTTCATCGAGCACCAGGACTTCGGGCTCCATGGCGAGTACGCCGGCGAATGCCACACGCCGTTGCTGACCGCCCGAAAGCTCAAAGGGACTCTTGTCGCCGACCGTGGAAAGGTCGAGGCCCACGCGCGAGAGCGATGTCTCAACGCGGCGGGCAACCTCGGCCTGCGACAAGCCAAGGTTGTGCGGACCAAACGCCACGTCCTGCGCCACGGTTTCGGCAAACAGCTGACGCTCGGGATATTGAAACACCACGCCGACCTTGGCCTTAACCGCGGCGGCGTCTTTCTTGTTTGACAGATCGAGCCCCAGCGCGCGAACGGATCCCTCCTGAGGGCGAATCAAACCGTTGAGATGCTGGACCAGCGTCGACTTACCCGAACCGGTATGACCTGCCAAGCCCAGGAACTCGCCGCGACGCACCGTCAGCGATACATCGCGCAGCGCCCACGGGCTGCTGGGGTCGTTTCCCCAGAGAGCCTGTTTGCTCGATTTGCCCGCAGTGGCCGAGCGCTTATGCCAGCGGCGGCGCTCGCGCGGACTGAGCGAATAACTGTACGAAACATGGGATAGCTCGATGACGGGCTCCGACGCGTTCCCCTCGTTGCCAACCGGAACAGTGCCGTCAGCGATTTCCCACTGGGATACGGAAGACTGCCCCGCGATGTCTGCTCCACTTCGCTCGGTATAGACCTGCGCAACCTCGGTAACCATATCCGCCTCGCGCACCTGCGCGTGAACGGGCACACCCTTCGCACGAAGTGCCCTACCTAGACAGCACGACGCCGGCATATCCAAGCTGAGCTGCGCAAGTTCGTCCGCCCGCGTCAAGATTTCCTCGGGCTTACCGAGCATGGCAACTCGTCCCGTCTGAAACACGGCGACACGATCGGCCTCGGCAGCCTCTTCCATAAAGTGCGTAATCATCACGATGGTCATGCCGCGATCGTGGAGTGCGCGGCACGCTTTCATAAGGCCCTTGCGTCCGCGCGGATCGAGCATCGAGGAAGCCTCGTCCAATATGAGCACGCGCGGTTCCATGGCGAGCACGCCGGCAAGCGCCACGCGCTGCTTTTGACCGCCCGAAAGCGCGTGGGTCTCATGGCGCTCAAAGCCCACCAGGCCCACACCCTTCAGCGCCTCGCGCACGCGCTGCGCAATTTGCGCCGATGGCACGCCTAGGTTTTCGGGACCAAACGCAACATCATCTTCGACAAGCGTTGCCACCAGCTGATCATCGGGATTCTGGAATACCATGCCCGCGGTCGAACGAATGTCGTAGACCAGCTCGGGGTCGGACGCATCCATGCCGTTGATGCGTACCGTGCCCGCATCGGGCTGCAGCAGCGCATTCAGATGCTTGGCAAGCGTCGACTTACCCGACCCATTGCCACCGAGGATGCAGAAAAACTCGCCGTCCTTAATGCTCAGATCGATGCCGTCAAGCGCCTGGGCGGCACCGGCATAGCTAAAGGAAACGCCCCGACACTCAATCATGCGCGGCCTTTGACCTGGTCCTTTTTAGGCGTGATGAGGTTGGAGACCGCCTTGTACACCGCAAGCGTCAATACCGAATTAAGCACGGTCTTGATAAGGTTGAACGGCAGCACGGCGGGAATCATGAGCGGAGCGATCACATCGACCGAGCCATACCAGAACCATACGCCAATAGTAAGGTTTGCGACCATAGACAGCGCCGTAGCGGCAATGACGCCGAGCGCCAGGCCAATCACGGCACCCTTGTAGGTGTGCATCTTCTGATAGACGATAGCCGCAGGCAGAATATAGCCCAGCGTGGCAACCAAGTTCATAAGCGCACCGACCCAATCGCCCGTGGTAAGCGCATGGATAACGATAGCCATAGCGGCAACAGCGGTACCGGCGCCGGGACCATACGCAAATCCACACACCATCGCCGGCACCAGCGACGGGTCATACGTCAAAAACGGCGCCGAAGGAAGGATGGGCAGCTGCACATACATAAACAGGGCGCCCAAGGCGCACATCAGCGCCATGGTAACGAGCTGTTTGGTGCTCCACCTATTCGTGTTCTCAAAATGGATATGCTGCGACTGTTCAGACATAAGATCACCTGCCTCTTTCATCCGGACTCTAACCGTTGGTACTGGAATCTCACCAGTTCAGCCGGCATGCGAACCAACACACGCACGGGTCGCGGACTCATCGGCTCGGTCGCAGGCACCTCGCCTGTGCCACGGCGCCCCTTTGGCACCGCCCGATTTACCGCCAGTGGGGAATTCCACCCCGCCCTGAAACAGCAATTGCAAGTGTAGCACGAGCAGGTTCTCGCGCAAGTATGCCAAGGGTAATTTGTGGCGGAGATCAGTTGCCAAAGCAACCACGTTCCCCACCCATCCCAAAGCAACGCGCCTTTCGCGCAAAGCGCGAAACAGCGAAGGGGACACGCATCCCTATCGACCACATCCTTCTCCGCCCGCCGGCCTCAAGGCCGTAAACGCAGGGAATCCGGGGGCGGGACGGGGACTTCTCTCCGGAATATTCCGCAGGACGCAAAGAGGCTCCGCAGCGCGAAGCGCGATGCGGAGCCTCTTTGCATGTCCGAGGACGTTCCGGAGAGAAGTCCCCGTCCCGCCCCCGGATTCCCGGTGGGAGTTCTAGACCTTGTCGGCCTTAGTACATACCGCCGCCCTGCTGACCAGCGGTGGCAGCAGCGATAGCATCCTCAAGCTGAGTGTTCTTGGGCACATCGGAGACAGTGGCCTCGGTGATGAGAATCAGGCTGGCGACAGAAGCAGCGTTCTGCAGGGTGACGCGGCTGACCTTGACGGGGTCGAGGACGCCCATCTCAATCATGTCGCCCCACTCGCCGTTGGCAGAGTTGAGACCCTGGCCGGCAGGCAGCTCGGCAACCTTGTCGACCACGACAGCGCCCTCAAAGCCAGCGTTCTTGGCGATGGTAGCGACCGGAGCGGTCAGAGCCTTCTTGACGATGTCGACACCGATCTTCTCCTCGGGGTCGTCAAGCTCAACGGCGTCGAGCGCAGGAGCAGCGTCCATGAAGGCGACGCCGCCACCGGCGACGATGCCCTCCTCGACAGCAGCGCGGGTAGCCTGCAGGGCGTCCTCGACGCGATGCTTGATCTCCTTGAGCTCGGACTCGGTAGCAGCGCCGACCTTGATGACGGCAACGCCACCGGAGAGCTTGGCCAGGCGCTCCTGGAGCTTCTCACGGTCGAAGTCAGAGGTGGTGTTCTCCATCTCACCCTTGATCTGAGCGATACGAGCGTCGATGGCCTCCTTGGAGCCAGCGCCGCCGACGACGACGGTGTTGTCCTTGGAGATGGTGACGGACTTAGCGGTACCGAGCATATCGGCGGTGATGTCAGCGACCTTCACGCCCAGCTCGTCCAGGGCAGCCTGGCCACCGGTGAGGACGGCGATGTCCTCGAGAATGCGCTTGCGGCGATCGCCGTAGCCCGGGGCCTTGACGGCGCAGACGTTGAGGGCGCCACGGATCTTGTTGAGGACCAGGGTCGGCAGAGCCTCGCCGTCGATGTCCTCAGCGATGATGAGCAGGCCACGGCCAGCGCGCTGGACAGCCTCGAGAACGGGCATGATGTCCTGAACGCTGGAGATCTTCTGGTCGGTGATGAGGATGTACGGATCCTTCATCACGGCCTCCATGCGGTCGTTGTCCGTAACGAAGTAAGCGGAGACATAGCCCTTGTCGAACTGCATGCCCTCGACGGTGTCGATGGTGATGTCGAACGTCTGGGAATCCTCGACGGTGATGACGCCGTCCTTGCCCACGACCTCCATGGCCTCGGCGATCTTCTCGCCGACCTCGGGGTCACCGGCAGAGATGGTACCGACGGAAGCGATCTGCTCCTTGGTCTCGACCGGCTTGGCCTGCTTCTTCATCTCGGCGACGGCGGCGTTAACGGCCTTGTCGATGCCGCGACGGATGGCCAGCGGGTTGGCGCCAGCGGCGACGTTGCGCAGACCGTCGTTGACGATGGCCTGGGCGAGCAGAGTTGCGGTGGTGGTGCCGTCACCCACGGTGTCGTTGGTCTTGGTGGCAACCTCCTTCACCAGCTGAGCGCCCATGTTCTCGATGTTGTCCTCGAGCTCGATCTCCTTAGCGACGGAAACGCCGTCGTTGGTGATGGTCGGGGCACCGAACGTGCGCTGCAGCGCAACGTAGCGGCCCTTGGGGCCCATGGTGACGGTAACGGCGTCGGCCAGAGTGTTGACGCCCTTGGCAAGCTTAGCGCGGGCATCGGTGTTGAACGTAATGTTCTTTGCCATGGTAGGTAATCCTCCAAAAGAAATGTGACTCGCGTCGCCGCTTCCGAGTCCTATGCGGCGGACGCGTTCAAAGACGAATCAGAGATTCTGACGAGACTAGGCCTCGACGACAGCGTAGATGTCGTCGGCGCGCATCAGCAGATACTTCTCGCCGTCGACCTTGACCTCGTTGCCACCGAACTTACCGTAGATGACAACGTCGCCGACCTTGACGTCCATGGGGATGCGCTCACCCTTGTCGTTGACCTTGCCGGCGCCCACGGCAACGATGGTGCCGCGCTGCGGCTTCTCCTGAGCGTTGCTGGCGATATACAGACCAGAAGCGGTCTTCTGCTCGGCCTCGTCGGGCTTGACCAGAACACGATCTGCAAGCGGCTTCAAAGACGACATGCTTGTCTCCTCCTTTTTGGGCCGCGCGGTTATACCACGCGAATTAACCCTTTTTGTTTGCGTACGCGTTGAATGGTACCCACGAATGGCGGGTTATACAACACGGAGTCAAAAAATCTTATTTTTTGGCACTTAGATTTTCTGAATGCCGGGGGATAACTTAGCGGTGGCTCCCGTGTGGCTCCGGAGGGGCGGGGCATAAGGTTTCCTGCTCGGGCAGTCCTGCTCGCACGAAGGCCACATTAAGTGGCCTTCGGCTCGTGCGGAACTCGCGATAAACCTTATGCCCCGCCCCTCCGGAGCCACACGGGAGGCAGGTTAACTAATTCGAGCCCGGCATCCAGAAAAGTTAGTGCAGCAAAATGGCGATGCGGATAGCGACATGGGCATGGTTTTCGTTGCGCGCACGGGTCCCCTGGGGAGCACTGTGCATTTTTGGGAGTTTTCAGCAGGCCGGGACAAATGCATACGCACCGGGCGCATCTAATTAGTCCCACGGTAGCCTTCGGCCGGCGATTTGGGTCGGCAGACGGGCCTCGTCGAGACAAACAAGCATGCCTCGCGCCACGTCGGACCCCAAAATGACGTCGATCTCCGCAATGCCACCCGACTGCAGCGGCACCGGCAGAGCTCGCGGTGCTGAATACTCCGTTTTTTGCACGGCACGGGCGGGGGTACATCAGGATCAGGAAGAACATCCCAGCCTTTTTATGCAATCTGTAATGGGAAGTATGCAAAACACCAAGAAACAGCATTGCTGATGTCCGAATTGGGCGCGGGGCAGCGGCGCCTCCGCCCCGCGCCCAAATCCAGCAGAGCGGGGACGCTCCTAGCGGACCCCCATTGGCAAACAAACGCGGCTCGAGCGCCATCCCAAAATAGGCTGCACGAGCCGCGTTTAACGGTACGACATGAATATTAGCGCTCGTAAATCAAGTTGCCCGCCAGGTAGGTGGCCTGAACCTTGGTGGCCTGGAGGTCTTGAGGGTCAATGGTGAGCGGGTTTTGGTCCAGGACTACCAGATCGGCGTATTTGCCGGGCTCCAGGCTGCCGAGGTTTTGCTCGTCGCCCGCTGCGTACGCGCTGCCCAGGGTGTAGTTGCGCAGGGCTGTTGCTGCATCGATGCGCTCGCTCGGTAACCAGCCGCCCTCGGGCCAGTGGCTTTTGGGGTCCTGGCGCGTGATAGCCGTGTAGAGCACGTTCATGCTGGTAACGGGCGTGATAGGGCTGTCGGTACCGAAAGCTTGGCGAATGCCGCGCTGCTTATAGGTCGCAAACGGCCACATGATGCGGCTGCGCTCCAGACCCAGATCGCGCTCGGGGCCGCCCGGGTCGAGTGTAATGTGACAGGGCTGGCTCGAAGCAACCACGTTGAGCTTGCGCAAGCGATCGATGTCCTTGGGCAGGAGGTTCTCCAGGTGCTCGAGCGTGTTATGGCCGTGCTGGGGCAGGCCGTACAGGTCGGCCGCTTCCTCGAAGATATCCAGCGCGGCATGAATCGCACCGTCACCAATGACGTGGATGCGCACGGTGTGACCGCGCTCCACGGCCGCCAGAACCAGTTTGCGCATGCGCTCAGCCGGAACCGTCAGACGGCCCTGATCGCCCGGGAAGCGCGGGTTGGTATAGGGCTCGGTGAGATAGGCCGTGTGTTCGCTCGAGACACCGTCGAAGAACTGCTTAAAGCCTGGCGCCGAGAGCAGCGCGTTGTTCGCGTAACGTGCCTGCAGCTCTTCCAGGCGCGACTGGTCATCCAGCAGCGTGGGGAACAGATGGGCTCGGATGCCCAACTTGCCGGCTGCCTGCAGCTTGTCATAGACGTCGTCGCGGATAAAATCGCAGCCCGGCATGGGCATGAGCGACATATCGCATATCGAGGTGATGCCCTGCTCGGCCATACGCCTCATTTGATCGGCGTAAGCGCTTGCAATGCGATCCTCCCCCAGCCACTCAAGGCAGCGCGGTAGCAGCTGCATGGCAGCCGCCTCGTGAGCAATGCCCATGAGCTCGCCGTTTGCGTCCTTGTCGTAGCTGCCGCCCGCTGGTGGCTCGCTGTCGCGCGTGACGCCGAGCGCCTCGAGTGCGCGGCTGTTGAGCCAAAGCGTGTGCCCGTCGCCCGAATACATAACGCAAGGACGATCGGGGAATGCCGCATCGAGCGACGCCTTGGTTGGATGCTCGGGCGGGTCCCAACGGTAATCGCGCCAGCCCTGCGTCACAACCCAAGCGTCGTCGGGCAGGTCCCGGGAAAACTCGAGCGCATGTTGCACCAGCGCCGCCTCGGACGTGCCCATATCCATAAGCATGTACGGCGAGGAACCGACCGAGGTATGGAAGAAGTGCAGATGAGCGTCATGGAAACCGGGGCAGACAAACTGCTCGCCGTAGTCGATAACCGACGTGGCGGCGGGAGCGGCGGCGATCACGTCATCGGGCGCACCGACTGCGACGATACGGTCGCCTGCGATGGCAATCGCCAGCTCGCGGGCGGTATCGATGCCGTCTTGCGCGGTAAAGACGTTCTTGGAGCGGATAATCCGATCGATATGTTGCATGGGCATCCCCATCTCTGGCAGGAAATTCAACACCCCCGAGTGTACTCCCCCGCCCTTGTAACAAAACCCCAAGCGGCAAACGGCAACTTTACCAGCCCTAGCGGCAGGTGGCATACTGGAGAGAGCCTGTACGATTTTGCGATCAACCCAGCAAGGAGCAAATCGACCATGACGAAGACCAAGGCACAGCAGATTATGGCGGCGACCGAGGCTCGCGCGGCTGACGACGTCACCGCAGCCATCAAAGATATCGCTACCGAATTTGAACCATATATCATCAAGCAGCGCCGGCACTTCCATAAGCACCCGGAGCTGAGCCTTGCCGAGGAGCGCACGACCTCCGACATCGCCAACCAGCTCGACGCCATGAATATCCCCTACGAGCGTCCGCTCAAGACCGGCTTGGTGGCAACGCTTCGCGGTACCGCGCCGGATGCCTACCGCGAGGACGGCACGCCACGCCGCCGCATCCTGCTGCGCGCCGACATCGACGCCCTGCCCGTCACCGAGCAGACCGGCGAGGAGTTCGCCAGCGTCAACGAGGGCTGCATGCACGCTTGCGGCCACGACTGCCATATCGCCATGATGCTCGGAACGCTGCAAATCCTGCGCCATATGACCGACGACATCCACGGCGAAGTCCGCATCGTATTCCAGCCCAGCGAGGAAAACGGCCAGGGCGCTAAGCTCATGATCGGCACGGGTGTGCTCGACGGCGTCGATGGCGCCTACGCCGCGCACATCTGGAGTGAGGTCGACGCCGGCACCGTGAGCTGCGAGCCCGGTCCGCGCATGGCCAATACCGACTGGTTCCGCATCGACGTCCGCGGCACCTCGTGCCATGGCGCCATGCCCCAGCGCGGCCACGACGCCGTCATGGTTGCCGCCGAGATCGTTAACGCCCTGCAGACCATCGTCTCGCGCGAAATCAGCCCCTACGAGCCGGCCGTCATCACCGTCGGCGAGCTGCACGGCGGCACCGCGCGCAACGTTATCGCCGGCACGGCCTACCTCGCCGGCACGGTGCGCACCTACGGAGATTCGACCCACGAGGAAATGCCGGAGCTTATGCGCCGCATCGTGGAGCATACCGCGGCCGCCTTGGGCGCCGAGGCAGAGCTCACCGACTACACCATCGCCAACTACAAGGTCGAAAACGACGCCGCCTCGAGCGAGCGCTGCCGTCAGGCCGTAATCAAGTGCCTGGGCCCCACCGGCCAAGGCCATTATCGCGGCACGCTTTCGGGCGAGGATTTTTCGGAGTACCTGCGTCGCGTACCGGGCGTGCTCGCCTTTGTAGGTACGCGCAACCCCAAGATTGGCGCCACGTACGCCCAACATTCCTGCTTCTACAAGATCGACGAGACCGTGCTGGCAAAGGGCTCCATGGTGGCCGCCCAGTATGCTATCGACTTTTTGGCCGAGCCCACGCAAGAGGAGCTCGACGGCCCCGCGATTACCGCGGTCGCCGAAACCAACCCCGATCTGGCCGCCAAGTTGCGCTCTGCCAAGGCGACGACCGCCGAGGCTCGCGACGCCATCCATGATGCCCGAACGGCTCGCCATGCCGCGATCAAGGGCATCCACGACGCACGCGCTGCCGCACGCCGTGAGGAGAAGCACGACGAGTAATCGATTCGCTGGCATCTCGCAGTCATAGCCACATCGCGATGTCAAAGCGGGGGCGGACGTTTCGACACGTCCGCCCCCGCTCATTTATCAAGCGCTATTTCTACCATTTCTACCCCGTCCCCAAATGGCAGACGGCATGGCTACTCGTCCTGAGGTTCCTCGTCGGAGCTTGGCTCGGACGCCGACTCAGGTGCAGGTGCCAGCTCAGGTGCAGGTGCCGGCTCAGGCTCAGGCGCAGGCTCAGGCGCAGGCTCGGGCTCAGATGCCGTCTCAGACTCGGGCGCCGGCTCAGACTCGGTCGCGGGAGCGGGTGCAGGCGCCGGCGAAGCATCCGGAGCGCTGTAACCCGAAGGAGCGGACTTCTTCTCGAAGGGCAACACAAAAGTCAGGACGTCGTCCTTATCCTCATCGGCCCACTCGCTTGCATAGCGTGCGGCCCAATAGCCAACGGCACGGTGCTTGAGCATCTTGCCAAAGACCGTAAGAAATACGGTGACGAAAGCGACCAGCACCAAGAACAGCGCGAGCGTGACGCCACCGCCGGTAACAATTGCCTCAATACCCGTAGGACGATAGTAGTAGCTATACATACCGACAGAGGCAATGGCGCCAAAGACGACCGTCAAGATCCATGTGACAACGTTGGCGACCAGGCCCGTCAAAAACTCGGGAAGGAACGAAGCGCAGAACAGCTTGGTCTTGTTGTGCTTAAAGGCCGCCCAGACCTTATCGAGCGAAAACGCGCTCTCGACGCGACCGGTCACCGCAAAGTGCATCACGGCGATGTCGGCGAACATCTTAAAGAAGACACCCAGAATCGCCGAGGCAATCAGCGCCAGGACAAGCAGGCCGAGCGAACCGAACAGCGCAGCCTCGAGCGCATAGGAGCCATAGTAGGAGTACGAGCCTGCGGCACCAAGCGCCACGCCCTCCACCAGCGAAAGCACTACACCGATAACGGGAATGGCAGCGATAACCTCGAGCACGACCGAAATAACGCTCGAAAAGACTCCGAGACCAAACGACGTGGAACGCATCAGCGGACGATCCATGCCGTCATCGATCTTAAGCGACAGATCGCGACCCCACTCGATGCCAAAGCCGGAACCGCACACGCTCGCAATGCAAGCTGCCAAAAAGCCGATGGCAGCCGCAATGCCGCCAATAACGGGAATAAACAACACGAGCACCGACACAACGCAAATCAGCGCCGGCAAAAACGCGATTTGGCATACACGCTGAAGCACGCCCGGGGTCTTGGTCATATCCTGGAACGCCTGAACCACACAGCCCTTTGGCGCATTCGCCACGGGCGGTTGCGGAACAAACTGCTGGGGCTGAGGCTGTCCCTGGGGAGCGGGGCCAGCGGCACCGGCATTAGGAGCACCACACACGCCGCAGAACTTGTCGTTATCGCCCATAGGGGCGCCACACTGCGAGCAGAACATCGAAATCATCCCTTCGTATCTTGAGCGAATCACCTGGATCGCAAACGATGTCTTTGGCATCATTATCACCCAATGTGAGTTCAAATACTCAAAGATGACCGATTTGCAAGGTACACGGCGCCAGCAGGCGGTTCGTTGAATACGTCCGCGTTAGTTCGTACCGCGAAAACCCTTGCCGACAATCTCGGAGCTGTCGACGATCGTGATAAAGGCACCCGGATCGACTTCGCGCGCATAGCGGCGTAGTTGCACGGCCTCGCGACGGCTCAGCACGCTCATGATCACCGTCACGCACTTGCCCGAGAAGGCACCGTAGCCGCGACTGATGGTCGCTGTGCGGTTGAGATGCTTGACGATAAACTCCTCGACCTTAAGGGGCTCGGAACAAATGACCGTGCAGACTTTGCGCAGATGAATGCTCTCGATGGCTTTGTCGACCACAAGCGTCTTGGCAAACAGGCCGAGCACGCAATACAGACCGACACGCGGGCCATACAAGAAGGCCGCGATGGTCACGATGCCGATATCGACCAGGAGCAGGGCGCGGCCAATCTCGAGCGTGGTGCGGCGCTTGAGGATCATGGCAAGAATGTCCGTGCCGCCCGTCGAGGCGCCAATATCAAAGACAATGGCGCTGCCGAGCGCCGGCAGGATCACGGCAAAGCACAGGTCAAGCCACATATCGCCCGTCATCGAGACATCAGTCGGGATAAAGAGTTCAAAAAGCGAAACATAGGCGGACAGCGCAAACGAAGCGAAGACGCTCCACAGGATTGCCTTGCGCTCCAAAAAGATAAAGCCCAAAACGACGAGAACCGCGTTGATAATCCACATAAAGACGCCGACGGGCAGGGTCGGGAACAGCGTGGACAGAATGACCGACACGCCCGAGGTGCCGCCAAAAGCAAAGTGATTAGGGGTTTTAAACGCAACGATGGCAAAGGCCGTAAGAATCAGGCCCAGATTGAGCTCGGCAAAAAAGCGCGGGAAACCCGGCTCCTGGCTGCGCTTTTGACCGGCACGCTCGCCGCGCTCGATATCGGTGCGATCGACCACGCGCTCCATCGGCACCACGGGAGGACGATGCATCTCCTCGGCAGCACGTGATGCCGCCTCTGCCGCGGCGGCCTCAATCGCCCATGCCTTGCTTTCTGTTTCGTGCTCGTCGGCCATTACGGCAACCCCTCGTTAACAATTTGGAAACAATGCGCCCATTAGGGTAACGCGGAACGCGACGATTGCAACCCCTAGTTAGACGAGCGGTATGCCCACATCGGGGGGCATACAAATAACGGCCGGCCACGCTTTTGCTTGCGCGGTCGGCCGTTTAATGTTTTCGCAGATAAAACCTGCCAAAACAAACCTGTCCCTTTTTGGAAGGTTATTCGTGCTGGCTGGTGCGGTGCTCGTACTCCTCGGGGGTGATGACGTCCTCGATGCGCAGGTTGACGCCCGCCACCTCAAGGCCGGTCATCGCGGCAAGGCGCTCGGTGACACGTGCCTTGACATCGTCGAAGATCGCGGGCGCATAGGCGCCGTACTCGATAATGACGGAGATGTTGACGACCACGCGATTGTCATCGGTGACCTCGACCGTCACGCCCTTGGTCAGATTCTCGGCACCAAACTGCTCCTGCACAAAGTGCATGAGGTTACCCTTCATGCCCAGAACGTGCGGAACCTCGCGGGTGGCCATGGCAACGATCTTCTCGATCACACCGTTGGAATAGGTCAGCGAGTCCTCGGACTCGTCCGCTTCCTCGTCGTCCTCATCCGCATCGGACTCGGCCTCGACGAGAGCCTCGTCCTCGAGCGTTACGTCCTCGGCCTCGGCGGTGACGGTCTCGTCTGCCTCGAGCTCGGTATCGGCCACATCGACCTTCGTATTAAAAGCCATGGTTCCTCCTTATGCCTGCCGCGGATGCGACAGTCGAATATATATTAGCGGCCGCTAAACAGACGGCCGAAGAAGTTGACGATCCCGTTCTCGCCGTCGCGAATTTGGCCGATCACGGCGCCGATCAGCACGAAGAATGCAATGACGAGTGTGTCCCACAGGCCGAGCGTAAGCACCAACACGGCGAGGATAAAGCCAGCGACGGCGCCGAGCGTGGTGTTGGGATGACGCACAGCATAGCTCCAGATGGCAGCGCCCGTACCCTTGATGAGACCCATAGCCTCGTCAAAATCCGCGGCTGCCGCGTCTTGTAACTCGGTTGCCTCTGCTTTGGAATCAACAGGTTCGCTCGCCGGTGTGGCGCTCTGGTCAATCGTCAGGCGCGGCGTACGAGCGGTCTTATCTTGATTGGTATCACTCACCGGAAACCTCCACGGTCTGGACGGTAGTCTTGGACGGCAAAAAACGGACGCGCGTGGTCGTACCCGGCGTGCCGAGCATGGTGTCGCAAGCTTCCTCGATGCGCTGTTGCATCGCGGTAGCCAAAGATGCCACGTCCTTATCGTCAAGCGCGATAGCCTCGACCTTAAAACGGACGTGCGAATCGTCGGAACCTTGGACGCGGGCCTCGACATGCTCGATCATCACGCGGTCGTCGCGCTCTGCAGCAGCCCTGGCGCACGAAGAAAGCGCCGCGAGCGTGACCTCGATATTACGCTCCCCCGCCGGATGCACGCAGGACGGCTCGCGACGAGCAAACATCAGGCGGAAGAAGCTTACCAGCACGCCGATCGCCACAACTCCGCCGCATGCCGTCACGACAATGCGCGGCATGGGGTCGCGCATCAGCAGCATAAAGCGATACGTATACGGCCCCCAAAACTGGCAGACAAGCGTACCCAGCGCCACGATGGCGGCGGCAAGATACACGATCGCTAGGGCTCGTTTGAGTACGCGCACGTGGCGCTCCCTTCAAATCTCGGCTCTCGAAATGCAAAACGGTTCGCATCATTATAAAAGAGCCGGGTCCGGTGCTCTACGCACGCGGATCCGGCTCATCTATTCCACGAGGCTTGCATGCTCGCTTCATTATGCCCAGATATGCACGGCTTAACCCGTGCGGGCGCTACTCCTCCTCGAGGGCAGCGATGACCTCGTCGGTCATGTCCATGGTGCTGTAAACATCCTGGACGTCGTCGAGCTCCTCAAGACGGTCGATGAGGCGCTGAACCTTCTTGGCGTCGGCGCCGGAGACCTCGGTCGGGGTGGTCGGGACCATGGTGGTCTCGGAACCCTTGACCTGGACGCCCTGCTCCTCGAGCGCCTTGGAGACAGCCATGACCTCGTTGGCAGTAGTCCAGACGATCCACTCCTCGCCGGCGTCCTCGTAGTCCTCGCCACCGGCCTCGGCGATGGCCATCATGAACTCATCCTCGTCACCGGCAGCACCGTTGGCGATCATGGTCTCCTTCTTGGCGTTCTCGTCCAGGATCTCCTTGGCGACGACGATCTGGCCCTTGCGCTCAAACTGGAAGGCGACGGAGCCGGAGGTGCCCAGGTTGCCACCAGCGTGGGAGAAGGCGGAACGGACATCAGCGGCGGTACGGTTGCGGTTGTCGGTCAGGCAGTCGACGTAGACGGCGACACCGGCGGGACCGTAGCCCTCGTACACGATGTTCTCGTAGACGGCAGCGTCGGCACCCGAACCAAAAGCCTTGTCGATAGCGGACTTGATCTTGTCCTTAGGCATGGACTGAGCCTTGGCCTTGGCAACGGCAGCGGCGAGGCTGGCGTTGTTCTCGGGCAGCGGGTCACCGCCGAGACGGGCAGCAACGGTGATGTTGCGGCTGAGCTTGGAGAAGAGGGCGGAACGCTTGGCGTCCTGCGCGCCCTTACGATGCTTGGTTGTGGCCCACTTAGAGTGTCCGGACATACGTGTCTCCTATCGGTTTCGACCTAAAGCCCAGCGCAGATGCTCGGGCAATATAAACAAACGTCGTTATGATATACCTACTGGCCTGCGAGATAAACCCCAAAATGAAGGCGTCGTGATGATGGCCCCTTTGGTGCAAAGAAACCTGACCTCAATGCACCAAGTTAGAACCAGAGGAAGTCGCTGCGGGTGACGGTGGCGCCGATGGCGAAGGGCATGCAGGCGATGACCGGATACAGGTAGCGCATGTAAGTCGAGCCGTTGCACGGGCCAATCAGGCACACGGCGAGCACGCCCAACAGCGGCACCCAGATCGCCAGCGCACGCCATGAATGACGACGCAGCAGGTAGACCACCACGGCGATCATGATCCACACATAGGTGGCCGAGCTCATGGTGAGCGAGATAAACGGGACGCGTTGTACTGCCACGCGATACAGGTTGATCAGGTGGTCGCACCAGCGCACGACCTTGCTATCGACCGGATGGAAGTCGAAGTACTTGAGGTTATCGGGCTTCGCCATAATCTCGGCACTGCGCGCCGTGCTGTAGACCCACGCATCGCGGGCACTCGGATAAAAGTAGCCGTAGTAGTTATTGATGAGCGCCGAGATATAGCACTCGGGATCCTTTTTGAACATCTGGGCCCACACCTCAAAATAGGCCTTAATGTCCTCCTGCGAGGCGTACTCGTTAAAGCAGTTCTTGACGGCATCCGACTTATCCGGGTTGTAACGGCGGCCCAGATTCTCGTACTTGAGCACCCGGTCGATCACGGCGCGCTCCTCGTCGGTCACCAAGCCGTCGCAAGGAGCCTCCACGATGGTGCCGTCCTCCTTTACCGTGGGGTTGACGCCCGAGTTGAGGCCGTCGTGCTTTTGGACGAAACGAGCCGTCTGTTGGAACGGAATCGAGAGGATTTCGCGCTTGGAACCAGGCGTGATGTCGTGCGCCGGCATAAAGACCTTGGTGAAGTACATATTAGAGGCAAGGCAGAGTGCGAGCACCGCGAGGACGCCAACCCAGCGGAAGCGCGGCGTGGCGCATGAGACCGCGGTGCCCGTCTGCTTAGCCGCACGACGGGCGACATGTACATCCCATGCGCAAAACGCCGCCGCAATCACGCAGGCCGCCAACGGAAAGACCAGACCGCCATTGCGCAAAAACGTGGAACCCATAGCAGCCAGCGCAAGCAACAGCCAGTCGTGGCGCGCAAAGAGCACGGGCCTATGTTCGCCCGCACGCTCGGCATTGGCATCACGACGGGGCAAGCCACATGCCACGAGCTTGACGGTCTGCACCAGCAGCACCAAAAACGCGTCGGCAAAGAGCACGTCTTTGGTAAGCAGGGCCGCGTAGTTAGAGAACATCGGCATAAACGCAAAGAACAGCAGGATCACACCGCGAACCGGCAGGCTCACGCCCAGTTTGCGCAGCGACGAAATGGAATAGGCCATGCAGGCAGCCGTGATGACAAATTGAGCGCAGGTATAGATGGCAAGCCCCGCATTGGCGCTGTTGAATAGCGAAAGCCCCAGTTGCACACACGAGCCGATGATGGCCGTGTGCACCACCGGATGATGGCCGTTGAGCAGCACGTTGGGGTTGAGTAGGCGCAGGTAGTCGCTCGTGCCGTTGGGATAGTTGAACCACTGGCGAATCTGCGCACCCGTATCTCCCATAAAAAGGCCGGGCAGCGAAGCGATGAGCGTGGGCGCCCAGGCGATCATAAGCACCAGGAAGTGCCCGGCAAAGGGATGGACCGAGAGCACGGCGTGAGCCACACGCCATATGCGGCCAAAGTGCGCCTCGGAAAACGGGATGCGTCGGGAGCTCAGCCAATCCAGACACTCAAAAGCCAGATAGAAGGCCACGATCGCTAGGAGCATCCAGCCCGCGCCGCCAATCCAGGCGCAGATGATGCGGGCCTTGTCGCCAAGAACAATCTCGGCCGAGTCGGTGAGGTCGTAGCTGCGGCCGAACACCATGCAGATGGCGAAAAACAGCGACGGCAGAATGATCGATGGACGCCAGGTGTCGCCACGGCCAAAGAACACGTAGCGAAACGGCAGCGTGAGCAGGCAGGCAAGCGCAAGCAGCATGACCGCGTCGGTATGGCCGGCAAACGAGAGGAGCACCTCGTAGCACACGTACAGCATGCCCGAGGCTTTGGGGTCAATCGCCAAGACCGCGTTGCTCGACACCGGGGCGGGATCGATGGAAAACGCCGTGGTCGCCAACAGCGCGAGCAGAAATGCGGTGAGCGTCTGCTTGGCGGGGTAGCGCTTAAACCAGACGATGCGGGCCGCGTCGCGCGCAGCCGTTGTGGAGAGATCGGAATCCTTCACAGTCCGAAAGCCTTTCTAGAAACCTGCCAAAAAGGGACAGGTTTATTTTGGCAGGTTTTATCTGGGGAAACGTTACGGTTCTGTCATCATTGCCCAGCAAACCACCACAAAGGTGCCTGCCCCCTTTGTGGTCGTATGTGGTGGTTAAGCGTCGAGGTAGATGCGCTGGGGGCGATTGCGGTGTCGGGCGAAGATGATGAGCGCCAGGCCCGCAATAACGAGCGGAAGGCTCAGCAGCTGACCCATCGTGATGACGCCGCCCAGCAGATAACCAAGCTGGGCGTCGGGCACGCGCACGAACTCGACGAGGAAGCGGACGATGCCGTAACCCATCACAAACACGCCCATAAACGTGCCCTGGGGCAGCAGCGGCTTTTTGCGGCTGAGCACCTGCAGAATGCAAAAGAGCACAATGCCCTCAAGAAATGCCTCGTAGAGCTGGGAGGGGTGACGCGACATATCGCCCGCGGTGCCACCGAAGACCACGCCCCAGGGCAGATCGGTCGGCTTGCCCCACAGCTCACCGTTGACAAAGTTGGCACAACGGCCCAGGCACAGGGCCAGCGGAGCGCCAATGACGGCAAGATCGGCCAACGTCCATGCATCGAGCTTATACATGCGGCACACGATGATGCCGCCCAAGATGCCGCCGACCAGGCCACCGTGGAAGCTCATGCCGCCCTCGTTGGTGGCAAAGATCTCGAGCGGGTGCGCCCAGTAGTAGCCGTCGCCGTAAAAGATGACGTAGAACAGACGGGCGCCAATGATAAGGCCAAAGACCACGCCGACCACGACACTCGTCAGGTCGTCAATCGTGATGCTAAAGCCCCAGCGACGCTGCGTGCGGTACATGACGACCGCCGTGAGCAGGGCACCGACCACATAGGCCAGACCATACCAGTAAATCGTGATGGGCCCCGCCGAAATCGCGACGGGATCAAGCATATGGTAGAAGTCGTTGAGCATGTCGACCCTCCTACTCCCTACATACAAATGCGGCCGCGGGCCTTGCGCTCGCAGCCGCATATTTGGGCGTAACGTCTATGCGGAGTATGCCGTCCGCAGCTTTCGCATCTTAGAACGGCGCGTACTCGTCGTACAGGTCGTCGGTCTCGCCGGAGGCATTAACCTGCTCGACACGGGTAACGCCGGGCACATGCTCCTTGAGGATACGCTCGATACCCATGGACAGGGTCAGCGCGCTCATAGGGCAGCCGGCGCAGGCACCCTGCAGCTCCAGTTTGACGACGCCCTCGTCGTCAACACCCACATACTCCATATCGCCGCCGTCGGCCTGCAGGTTGGGGCGAATCTCTTCAAGAACCTTCTTAAGCAGCTCTTCGTTAACAGCCACAGGGGCTCCTTTCTCACAATTACGCGGGCGCGCCCGCGGACAGAAGCTATGTTACTACAGCCATGTACCCGCTCACGAGCCGTCCATGCGCGCAGACGCGACTTTCACGAGTAGTCAATTTGAGACGGGGCTCTTTGAGCTGCCTTTTGTTGCCAGCTGACGTTGCCACGCGCTACTGCTGAGCCTGCCCCTCGGTGCCGATGTGAACATCGACGATAACCTGGCGGTAGCTGATGCCACAGGAGTCGAGGATGCGGCGGCTGATGCGGCCGTCGTCGGTGTCGGCGTACTTGTTGTCCAGGTAGACAACCTCGCCTACACCTACCTGCGCCAGGATCTTGGCACAGTCGTGGCACGGGAACAGCGTGACGTAGACCGTGGAACCCTCGAGGTCTTTGAGCGAGCCGCGGTAGTTGAGCACGGCGTTGGCCTCGGCATGCACCACGTAGTTGTGCTTATCCTGCAACGGGTCGTCGCTCGTGCCCCACGGGAAAAAGTCGTCGTTGAGCGCCGAGGGCGTACCGTTGTAGCCCACCGAAAGGATGCGGTGGTTGGTGCTGGCGATGCACGCACCCACCTGTGTGTTGGGATCCTTGCTGCGGCGCTGCGCGGCGATGGCAACGCTCATAAAGAACTCGTCCCAGCTAATGACGTCCAGGCGCTTGCCTGACGAAGTTTGATGAAGATCGTCCGACATGACAGACACCTCCGTAATCGCAATAGTTTGACCCATTGTAGCAAGTGAAAGGTGGAGGCGTTTGTCCCACCGGCGCCCTCACTTTTACACGCGGCGGGGCTTTTGGTTGATGCGGTAGAGCTCGGCGAGACCCCGCAGCGTCAGCGCGTCGTCGACCGTCAGGCTGTGGCCGACCAACGCCGCGAGTGCCTCGGCGTCGTCGCCGGTAATGACGATGGGCACGTCGCCCTCCCCCGCGGCCTTGGTCGCGCGCATCTCGGCGAGCACCATGTCGAGCATGCCGTCGATGCGGGCTACCTCGCCCAGAACCACGCCCGAACGCATGGCCTCGCGCGTGTTGCGACCGATCACATGCGTGGGTGCCGAGGGCTCGACCTGCGGCAGACGCGCCGCAGCAGCCGAAAGCGAGCGAGCGCCAAGCGCCAGACCCGGCGCGATGACGCCGCCCACAAAGGTACCGCGCGCGTCGATGACCTCGATATTGGTCGTGGTACCCAAGTCGATCACGATGCAGGGAGAGCCGTAGACGGCGCGTGCCGCCACAGCGTCGGCGATGCGGTCGGGGCCGATCTCGGCCGGATCGTCGTAGTGTACGGGCATGCCGGTCTTGAGGCCCGGCCCCACGGTGAGCACGCGTCCCGTGCAGGTGCGGGAAAGTGCCGCCTTCCACGGGCGCTCGAGCGCCGGCACCACGCAGCTCAGCATGGCGGCCGCGGGAACGAGCGCGCCCGGCATGCCCGCATCGGCGGCAAGCGCGGCCATGACTTGAGCGAGACGCATACGCACTTCGTCGGCCGTAATACGGGCCGGCGTCGTGATCTCGCACGTCGCGAGCGGGCACTCCTGCGCCGCGGCCGAATCCTCGGCAAACAGACCAAATCGAATGAACGTGTTACCCACGTCGACCGTCAATATATATGCGCACCCATTAAGCATCGTCGGCGCTCCTTTCGTCTGCCCAGCAGTATATCGCCTACCTAAACCAGTCATCCCAAAATGACTACCTTGCGGCTATACTGGTGCGCGGTCGTTTGCGAGCTCACGCGGCGGCCCTTGGTAACCCGACTTCCCGCGCCGTATCCGTAACGGCGCTCCCGGGGGAAGCGGATATACGCAAAGGAGTTTTATATGAGCAATCCCTCGAACCGCGCTTCGATGCGCGGGCAACTCACGCTGCGCGGAGTCGTCATCGGCGTCCTTGGCTGCGTGATCATCACGGCAAGCTCGGCCTACACTGCCCTCAAGATGGGCGCACTCCCCTGGCCGATCGTCTTCGCTGCCGTCATCTCGCTGTTCTTCCTTAAGCTCATGGGCAACGCTAGCCTCAACGAGGCAAACGTCACCCACACCATCATGTCCGCAGGCGCCATGGTCGCCGGCGGTCTGGCGTTTACCATCCCGGGCGCCTGGATGCTGGGCTATGCCGACCAGATCAGCTGGCTCGACATGTTTATCGTGGCACTCGCCGGCACCATCCTGGGCTTGCTGGCCACGGCACTCATCCACCGTCACTTTATCGTGGACGCCGCGCTTGAGTTCCCCACTGGCAACGCCGCAGCTCAGACCCTGCGCGCGACCGAGGCCGGCGGCAAGACCGGCAAGCAGCTCTTTGGCTCCATGGCCATCGCCGGCATCTATAGCGTGCTGCGCGACGCCCTGGGCATTGTGCCCAGCATGCTGTGCACGCTCAACATTCCCGGCGTGACCTTTGGTATCTACAACTCGCCCATGCTGCTCTCCGTCGGCTTCCTCGTGGGCTTCGCCCCGGTCGCCTTCTGGTTTGCCGGCGCCCTGCTGGGCAACTTTGGCATCATCGTGGGCGGCACCGCTGCCGGTCTGTTCGATGTTGTGACCGCGCAGGGCATCGTCAAGTCCCTGGGCATGGGCCTCATGATGGGCTTTGGCGTCGCCGTCGTCCTCAAGGACATCCTGCCGCAGGTCGCCGGTATCGTCCGCGGTCTTGCCGCCGACAGCTCCACCGACACCGACGAGCAGTCGCTCATCTCGGGCTCCCTTAAGCTCGACGCCGGCATCATCGGCCTGGGCGCTGCCGCCATCGCCGTGATCGTCGCCATCGCGCTCGACCTTGGTCCCGTCCCGGCCGTCATCGTGACGCTGTTCACCTTTGTCACCACCATCATGAGCGCACAGAGCTGCGGCCAGACGGGCATCGACCCCATGGAGATCTTTGGCCTCATCGTTATGCTCATCGTGGCTGCCTTCGCACAGATCGCTCAGGTCAAGCTGTTCTTTATCGCCGGCATCGTAGCCGTGGCGTGCGGCCTTGCGGGCGACGTCATGAACGACTTTAAGGCCGGCGCCGTGCTGGACACCAACCCGCGCGCACAGTGGGTCGGGCAGGCCATCGGCGGCATCGTGGGTGCCCTGGTCGCTGCCGCTGTCATGGTCGCGCTCGTCACCGCCTATGGTCCGGACGCCTTCGGCCCCGACAAGAGCTTTGTGGCCGCGCAGGCAAGCGTGGTCGCCACCATGGTCTCGGGCATCCCGAGCGTGCCGTGGTTCGCAGGTGGCTTTATCGCCGGCATCGTCATGTACTGGTTCGGCATTCCGGCCATGATGATCGGCCTGGGCGTGTACCTGCCGTTCTATATGTCGCTCACGGCCTTCCTGGGCTCCTGCGTCAAGCTCGCCTACGACAAGTGGGCCGCGCACCGCGACGCCCAGGCCGGTCTTTCTGACGAGGAGAAGGCCGCCAAGGACGCTGCCTTCCAGGAGCAAGGCCTGATGGTCGCCAGCGGTCTGCTGGGCGGCGAGTCGATCGTCGGCGTTATCCTGGCGTTTGTCTCCGTGGGCTTAAGCCTGCTGGGCTAAGCTGAGCAGCTGCTCGCCCGAATCCATTTTGCCTACGGCTAACCCGGTAGGCGGCCCATGCGGTCGCCTGCCGGTTTTTTTGATGCCGATACAAATAAAGGCCGGCGCGCTGCCATTAACAGCACGCCGGCCTTATCGTTTGGCTACCGAGACGGTCCTGCTACGAATTGAAGTTCGTTGCAGAGCCGATGCTCGAAACGCTACATGTGCTTGCGACGACGATCGCCCAGCGTCACGCCCGCTGCCACGAGCGTCACACCGCCGATGACGAACACCTCGCCCGCAAGAGCGGAGTCATCACCGGTCTGGGCGAGCGCGGCAGGCGCAGCCTGTTTCTTGGCACCGGGGGCTTTTGCAGCAGCCTGCGTAACCTGGGGCTTGGTCTGAGGCTTGCTCTGCGGCTCAGCCTTGGGATGATACTTGTCGTACTCGGCCTGAGCGGCAGCCAGGGCATCCTTGGCATCGCCAAGCTCGGCAAGCGCGGCGGCATAGACGTCGTTGGCATCGGACAGCTTGGCATCGGCATCGCTCAGAGCAGCCTTGAGGCCAGCGGCGGCATCGACGGCGGCCTTATAGCGAGCGTAGGCAGCGTTCAGCTTGACCAGCTTCTCGTTGCCCGTCGTGCCCGCGGCAAGGGATGCCTTGTGGTCGACAGCCTCAAGATCGGCCTTGAGTGCCTCATCGCTGGCAAGTTCGGCCTTGGCCTTGACGATCTCGAAGTTCGCATCGACGACGGCTTCGTTGGCGGCCTCGAGCTGCTTCTGGGCATCGGCGACGCCGGCGACGGCGGCGTCATAGGCGACCTTGGCGTCGTCGACCGCCTTCTGGGCGCCGGCGAAGCGCTCGAAGGCCTTGTTCGCGGTAGCCAGCTCACCCTCAGCAGCCTTGGCCTTGGCCTGCGCATCGGACACAGCCTGCGTCTTGGCGGCAACTGCCTGCTTGGCGTCCGAAAGAGCAGTCGCGGCCTGGACATCTGCGGCCTGGGCCTTGTCTACACCAGCCTGGGCGGCATCGTCGGCCTTCTTGGCCTCGTCAAGCGAGCCCTGCTTATTCGCAAGGTCCGCCTGGGCGGCATCGCGCTTGGCGGTAAGGTCCTTGACCGAAGCCGTAGCATCGTTATACGCCTCTCTGGCCTGGTCGGACTTTACCTTGGCAGCATCGCGGGCACTGCGGGCCTTCGCCTTACGAGCAGCGGCCTCGGATGCCTTCGTCTTGTTGTCAGCAAGCGTGGCGTTTACCTTATCGAGAGCTGCCTGGGCAGTAGCAGCCTCGCTCTTGGCGGCGTCGAGCTTGGTCTTGGGCGTCTTGACGTCGATACCCTTGAGTTTGGCTTCGGCGGCGTCGTATGCCGTCTTCGCGGCGGCGGTGCCGGACTTAGCCTTCTCGTACTCGCCCTTTGCGGTGTTCATGTTCACATCGGCTGCGGTGAAAGCGTCCTGGGCGGCACCCTGCCCGTTTACAGCTGCGAAGTAAGCTTCCCTAGTAGTTCCAAAGTTCTTCTGCGCCTCGGCGAGCTTGCCCTGAAGCTCCTTGAGCTGCGCCTTCTGCGCCTGCGTGCCGCCTGCGTTGTAGGCAGAGTCGATGTAGTCGTTCACGAGCTTCTTGAACTCGGAGACCGTGAAATCGGCCTGAGTGTCATCATCGCTGTAATCGAATGCGGTTACCTCGGAATCGGTGTTCTTTCCGCTACCGGTTGCGATACCGATAGCCACCGTAGCGGAATCGATAATGTTGAGATAGTGCCCGCAGCCGTCTCCTCTTTCCTTACCGTTCTCATCTTTTGTACCGGAATACACATCATTATAGTTTTGGTAGATATAGTACGAATCATAGCGATGAGCTATGAGGTCTTTGCCCTTTTCACTATCCGCGCCGACCTTTTTAATCCAATTCTCGTAATTAACCTTCTCCTGAGTGTAGAGACCAGTGTAGGGCCAGCCGAGGGTATCCTCGGTCTCACCGCCGGTGTATGCTCCGCCGCCACCGGTGAGGTTCTCCGCATTATCCAAATAGCAGTTCGAGTGCTTCCAAATATTCGATGAATATGAGGCGTTGAGCGCCGCGGCGGCTGTCATGCGCAGGCTGACGCCGAGTGCGGACTGACCGTTTGCCTTACGGAGGCTGTTTTGGGTATCGAGATATGTCAAAGCGTTGCGCAGCTGCTCCAAGGAGAGCGGATTGGTGTCGCGAGACATGTCCTGATCGACGTAATCGTCATACCACTCAGCTTTGTCGTCAGCACCGGTGAGTGTAGCCATTGCGTCCTTGGCGTTCGATTTCTGCATAGCTGTGAAATCGCTGCTGTTGCTGATGTAGGCCATAAAGCCGAGCATGCCCTTATTGATGACTTCCTGGTCAACGGTCATGTTGGACTTTAGGTCTGCAATCTGCTGCTCAAGAGCCTCAACCTGGGCATTAGCAGCGTCATAAGCCTTTTCCGCGGCGTTCGAAGCGGCGCAGGCTGCCTCCCACTCGCTGCGCTTCTGCTTGCGAACTTCGACAAGCTTATCGTACGCGGTCTTCTTGTCGGCCTCGGTCTGCTGGGCCTGCTCGTATGCCGTCTTCGCGGCGTCACGCTTACTGGCCGCGTCCTTGTACTCCTTGTTTGCCGCATCGTATGCAGACTGGGCAGATGCCACAGCAGCGTTGGCGGCGTTGGCCTTCTCCTGCGCGGCAACGACGGCAGCCTGGGCGGCCTGCAGATTTGTCTGTGCGGTGGCGTCGGCATCCGTCGCGGCATTGAGCTCCGTCTGCGCGGTCTTGAGCTCACCAGCAGCAGCGTTCTTGGCGGCCTCAAGCGCACTCAGATCAACACCCGTACCCGAGACGGCAGCATCGAGCGCGGCCTGCGCCTGGTTGAACTTCTGCTGGGCGTTATCGCGCGCGGTGGTTGCGGCTGCGAGAGCAGCGGCAGTCTCCTGCTTCTTGGCCTGGGCAGTCGTCAAAGCTGCCTCGGTATTCTGCTTTTCCTGCTGGGCGCTGGCCTCGGCAGCCTTGGCCTGGTCCAGATTGTCCTGTGCAGTAGTAACGGCCTTATTGGCGTCATCGAGCTTTGCCTGCGCGTCCTCGACGGCCTTCTTGGCGGCCTCGTACTCGTCCATACCCATGGCCTCGAGCTTGGCCTGGGCATCATCGAGGGCCTTCTTGGCCTCATCCTGCTTTGCCTTGGCGTCCTTGAGCGCCTGGGTCTTATCCTCGACATTCTTGTTGGCCTGTTCGAGCTGATCGTTCAGGTCGCCCAGCTTCTTCTGCTGCTGCTCGGTCTTTTCGACGGCTGCCTTAAGCTCGTCGATCTTCTCCTGAAGCGCGGCTACCTCGGCCTCGTTCTGCTCGGCGGCGTTATCGGTCACGGCCTGCGAGGCCTGATTCTTTTGCTGCTGCGCCTGCTTTTGAGACTGGCCCGCCGCGTCGGCCTTCTTCTGGGCGGCATCGTAGGCGGCCTGAGCGTCCTTGAGCTGCTTTGCCGACTCCTCGGCCAGCTGGGCAGCCGTCTTTACGACCGCTTGGTTACCGGCGGCAACGGTGTTCTCTACAGAACTACCCCCCCCTGAACAGAATCGCCGTTATCGGTTGACGGTGCGGCGATTGCCGCCAGCGGCGACATAAGCGGCTGAGCAATGAGGCCCGCCGTCAAAACGGTTGCGACGGCGCGGTTGGCAACGCCCTTGACGTTGACGGCCTTGGCCCGAGGCTCAAAGTGTTGTGGACTGTAGTTTGCCATGGCTTTCTCCCTTTGACACGGATGTATCCATACGTATCAAACGGTAGCTGTCGATTTTTGAATTCTGTTGCGCAACATTGGCGACCAGCGTATTTTTTGAAATTCACGCTCTCGTGCTTCACAGTTTCGTCACATTTGAAGGAGCTGGTGCATCATATTCTCGCGGGATGGAATTGAGCCTGTGATTTGCATTTGCTCCCGCGTCATCCACCCTATCGGATTCCGCATCCAACAGACACCCCGCCCGCCACGGTGTAGAGTTATGACAACGGGCGCGTTGCGCGGCCCGTGCCAGAACGAGGTGGACATGGAACTCGACAAACAACAGATCAAGCGACTACGCGAACGCCATCACCGGCGCCACGGCATCCGCCCCGCCCATAGTGAGGCTGCCGAGCAGGCTGGTCGCTTTTTAAAGCGCGCATTCAACATTCGCGAGGGTCGCGCGCCCTACCACGTAATTCGCAAGCGTTTTGTAAACGGGGCACGCCTGACCGGCTCTCACCTGTGCATCCTCATCATTGCCATGTTAATCGCGAGCATCGGCCTCGATATCGACTCGGACATCGCCATCGTGGGCGCCATGCTCATCTGCCCGCTCATGGGCTCGGTTCTTGCCATGGCATACGGCATTGCCACGCTCGACCGCGAGATCACCGTCGAGGCCATTGCCAGCCTGGCTCTACAGATGGCCTTTTGCCTGGTCACGTCCACGTTGTACTTTAAGCTCTCGCCCCTTGGCACCACCACAGCTGCCATCATCGACAATTCGACGCCGACTGTGTGGGACCTTGCCGTCGCGCTCGCGGGCGGCTTTGCGGGCGGGCTGGGCAACTCGCGCGATCAGGAGCCTTCGACGCTCATTGCCGGCGTAGCCGTGGCGACCGCGCTCATGCCGCCCCTGTGCGCGGCGGGCTATGGCATCGCCATCGCAAGCGGGTCGCTGTTCCTCTCGGCCCTCTACGAGTTTGGCATCAACGTGGTCTTTATCGCACTGGCCGCCGAAGCCGTGCTGCTTCTTTTGCGCGTGCCGCTCAAGCGCGACCTCAACGGCGACGGTATTGTGACCGCCGAGGAAAATGCCGAGGTCGACGAGCTGTCACGCAAGGTGCGCCGCCGCATTATTGTGGGCACGGTGATCTTTGCCATCCCCTGCATCGTTATGACGGCGGGGTCTATTGGCTCGGCGCAGGCCGGCGTGCAGGACGGCTATGGCGTCACCGAGACCACACGCGAGCTTGCCGCGGTGCTGCCAGGCTTTAGGGATTACACCGTCGCCGTCGAGACCTCGGCCACCGAAGGGGACGAGGAGGGCATCGTCGAGCGCGAGATTGTCGCCCACGTGACGACAAGCGAGGCGCTTGGGGCACGCGATCGTCACGTCGCCCGCAAGCTCATCGACCTCAATGTGCCCGAACGCGATCGCGTGGAGTTTGACGTGGAGTAATGCGGAGCATGGGATGGCTCCCGCGTACAGGCGCAAGTCGCGGCGAGGCACAGACGCGACGCAGGCACAAGCAAAAAGCGGGACGTAGTTCATACCCGCGCCCCGCTCGCTGTTTTATTGCCGTGAATCAGACGTCCGCATCGACATCGCCAGACTCCACCGTAAACGCCGGATCGGCGCTCACAAGATAAAATCGGGTCACCTTGGTATTTCTAATTAGGTAAATCTGCCCCTGATTGCGTCGGCGCGATATATACGCTACGTGAACCGTGCCGAATTCTTCGCCGTTTCCCTTCTGTAATACCAGGATGTTAGGATCGTCCGTACGCTCAAACTGCCCGTCTGTGCAGATTCCGTCTTTGTCGACCAGCTGCCATCGACAGCCATCCTCCTCAAGAAAGGCCAGGATTTCCCGACTCGTTTTGGCATCCCGATAGTAACCATCAATGGCAAACCCTTCGGAAGCGCATTTCTGCATGTAGGACGTTTCTCGGTTTATAACAAACAGCCCTGTAGCGCCCAGGAGCACAGCCAGGCAGACCACTGCAAGGGTTATCGAAATAGTATGGCGACCCATGTTAGCCCAACCGATAGTTGTTTAACGGAGCGTGAGACATACCTGGAACCTCCGATATCAGGGGGAACGTCGCCAGCAGGCCAGCGACAGCCATATGCTTCTTTTATCAAACCATATGGCTGCCACTCGCGGAGGGAGCATCGGCGAACGGCGTGTTTTCATACTCCATTGGTCAAACCTAAGCGCGGCCCTACAGCTCGTACTTGTACACGCGGTAGATGTACCTTTCGGCTTCCATCTCGTAGGTGGCGATGGGCAGTCCGTAGCGGTCGTCTCGTCGTTTGGCAGATACGTCACGCTGTGCTGGTCCGCGTTGAGCGAAAAACCGCCCTGGGCTTGCAGTAACTTGTCCTCAAAGCCCGAGCCGGCCCAAAAATCGGGCAAGCCCACGGAAGGCTGTAGCAAGGTCATTTGCGCAACATATGTCCAGCAAAAGCGGGTGGTAGCCGATACGGCTACCACCCGCTTGTCTCATATCCAGCCCAAAGCAGGCCAGTTACTTCTTAATGCCACGTCCCAGACGCTCAGCGACCGACGCCACGGCCTCCTCGCTGGCCGAGCCGCAGCTCACGCAGCCATCATGGGCACGCATCTGGCCGGTGACCTCGTCCATTGCGAGCGGCGCCACCTTCTCGAGCTTAAAGCCCTTGCCGGCGCGCATGTTCTCCTTCGCCACGCTGATCATGAGCTTAATGCGGTTGAGCTGGTTGACCTCGGATGCACCGGGGTCGTAGTCCACCGCGACGATGTTGCTCTCGGGGTGCTGGCGGCGCAGCTCCTTGATCACGGCCTTGCCCACCACGTGGTTGGGCAGGCACGCGAAGGGCTGCGTGCAGATGATGTTGGGCGCACCGTGATCGATCAGGTCGAGCATCTCGGCCGTGAGCAGCCAGCCCTCGCCCATGTTGTTGCACACCGAAAGCACCGTGCGGGCCTTATCGGCCATGGTGCCGATGCGCTCGGGCGCCTCAAAGCGGCGGGACTTTTCGAGCATCTCTTCCACCGGCGTGCGCATCCAGTCCACGAGCTTGATGAGCGCCTGCATACCAGCGCGCGTGGTAGCAGAGCTTCCCAGCTCGTCCTTCTGCAGCTCGGCGTTGCTCATAGAGTACAGGAAGAAGTCGAGCAGACCCGGCACCACGGCCTCGCAGCCCTCGCGCTCAATGACATCGACCACGTGGTTGTTGGCCGTGGGATGGAACTTGACCAGAATCTCGCCGACCACGCCCACGCGCGGCTTGGTGCCCTCGCCCACGAGCGGCATGGTATCGAACGCGCGGATGGCCTCACGCGCAAGCTTGGTGTAATTGTGGCGGTTGAACTTGGGCGCCAGCTTGCGGGCTCGTGCCATGTACTCCTCGTAGAGCGCGTTGGCAGCACCGGTCGTGGCCTCGTACGGACGGCAGCGGTAGAGCATCTGCATCATCACATCGCCGAAGAGCACCGCGTAGACTGCCTGCTTAAGCAGCGCCGGCGTAATCTTAAAGCCGGGGTTGTCCTCGCCGAGCGCCACTGCCGAAAGCGAGATCACCGGAATCTCGGGGTGGCCGCTCTCGCGCAGTGCCTTGCGGATGAGCGCGATGTAGTTGGTGGCACGGCAGCCGCCGCCGGTCTGGCTGATGACCACGGCCGTCTTGGACAGGTCGTACCGACCGCTCTCGATGGCCTCCATGATCTGGCCCGTCACCAGGATCGACGGATAGCAAATGTCATTGTTCACATAGCGCAGACCGGCCTCGACGGCATCGTGATCAGTCGAGGGCAGCAGCTCCAGGTTGTAGCCGGCACCACGGAACACCTCTTTGACCAGATCAAAGTGGATCGGCGCCATCTGCGGGCACAGGATGGTGTAGCCCTCGTCGCGCATCTGCTCGGTAAAGGGCACCTTGGGCCACGCGGTCGACGCGCTCTCACGCTGGGCCTCAAACGTGTACTTGCGGCTCGCGAACGCGGGGGCATCCGTGGAGGGCGCCACCGGCGCGGCGTCACCCTGCTCGTAGGCCTCGCCCGCGGCCGTGGCCTCGGCCAAGCGCTCGGCCTCCTGGTCCTTGAGCGCTGCCATGAGCGAGCGGATGCGGATGCGCGCGGCGCCCAGGTTGGACACCTCGTCGATCTTGAGCACGGTGTAGATCTTGCCGCTGGCCTCCAGAATCTCCTGCACCTGGTCGGTGGTCAGAGCGTCCAGGCCGCAGCCGAAAGAGTTGAGTTGGATCAGGTCCAGGTCGTTGCGCATCGTCACAAAACGGGCGGCGGCGTACAGGCGGCTGTGGTACATCCACTGGTCGACGACGCGAATCGGACGCTCGGGCTTTACCAGATGCGCGAGCGAATCCTCGGTAAAGACCGCAAAGCCAAAGCTCGAGATAAGCTCGGGCAGGGCATGGTTGATCTCGGGGTCGTTATGGTAGGGACGACCGGCGAGCACGATGCCGTGACCGCCGTGGTCCTCGACCCACTTAAGAGCCTCCTCGCCCATAGTCTGGATGTCCTCGTGGAAACGCGCATCGGCCTCAAAGGCAGCGTTGACGGCGGCATCGACCTCGGAGCGCGTGATCTTGGGTCCACGCACGCGACCGCGACCGGCCTCAGCATCGGCCACACGGTCGACGGCGAGCACCTGGTACAGACGGCGCTTGAGCTCGGTCTTGTCGTGATAGGGCACAAACGGGTACAGGTACTCGATGTTCTGCTCGCGGATCTCGTCGATGTTGAGTGCCAACGCCGTGGGATAGCTCATGACGATGGGGCAGTTGTAACAGTTGCCGGCGGTCGGATCCTCCTTGCGCTCCCAGCGCACGCACGGCATCCAGATGAAGTCGACATCGCGGTCGATAAGGTTCATCACATGGCCGTGGCTCATCTTGGCCGGATAGCACACGCTCTCGGACGGCATGGACTCGATGCCCGCCTGGTAGGTCTTCTTGCTCGACTGGTCGGACAGCTGCACGCTAAAGCCCAGGCGCGTAAAGAACGCGTGCCAGAAGGGGTAGTTCTCGTACATGTTGAGCGCGCGGGGGATACCGACGGTGCCGCGCGGGGCCTCGTCGGGGCTCAGCACCTCGCGGTTAAACAGCAGCTCGTTTTTCTTTTTGAAGAGGTTGGGGGCCTCGGTCTTCTGCTTTTTGTGGCCGGCACCCTTCTCGCAGCGGTTGCCGGTAATGAAGCGCCTGCCGCCGCCAAAGTCGTTGACGGTAAGCTGGCAGTTGTTGGAGCAACGGCCGCAGCGGACATGCTTTTGCGTCACGGTGAGGTGCGCGATGTCCTCGGCCGAAAGGATGGTCGAGGTGCCGTCGGTGCCGGCGCGATCGCGGGCAAGCAGGGCCGCACCGTAGGCGCCCATGCAGCCGGCGATGTCGGGACGCACGGCATGAACGCCGGTAAGCTGCTCGAACGCGCGCAGCGTGGCATCGGACATAAAGGTGCCGCCTTGGACGATCACCTGGCTGCCGATCTCCTTGGGGTCGCGCAGCTTAATAACCTTGAACAGGGCATTCTTGATGACGGAATAGGACAGGCCGGCCGCGATGTCGCCCACCGTGGCACCTTCCTTTTGCGCCTGCTTGACGCGCGAGTTCATAAAGACCGTGCAGCGGCTGCCCAGGTCGACGGGGGCCTTAGCATGGATGGCAGCGTTGGCGAACGCGCGCACGTCCATGTTCATAGAGACGGCGAAGCTCTCGATAAAGCTGCCGCAGCCCGACGAGCAGGCCTCGTTGAGCATGATGTGCTCGATGACGCCGTCCTTGACGCGCAGGCACTTCATGTCCTGGCCGCCGATGTCCAGGATAAACTCGACGCCGGGCAGGAATGCCTTGGCACCGCGCAGGTGCGCAACGGTCTCGATCTCGCCGGAGTCGGCCTTGAGCGCCTCGATGAGCAGCGCCTCGCCGTAGCCCGTGGTGGTCACGTGGCCGATGGTGCAGCCGGCAGGGATATGGTTGTAAAAATCGGCCATGATGACCTTGGCCGTGCCCAGGATGTCGCCATTGTTGTTGCCGTACCAGGTGTGCAACAGCTGGCCGTCCTCGCCCACGAGCGCGGCCTTCATGGTGGTAGAACCGGCGTCGATACCGATGAACACGCGGCCGGTGTAGCCGTCGAGCTTGCCCTTGGGGACGACCTCCTGGTCGTGGCGGGTTTTGAACTCGGCGAAGTCCTCGTCGGTGGCAAAGAGCGGATCCAGGCGCTCGACCTCGGCACCCTGTGTGTCACCCAGGGCATCGATAGCCTCGATGAGCTGCGGGAACGTGCTGAGCTTGTTGGACTCATGCGCCATGGCGGCGCCGCTCGCCACAAACAGGTGAGCGTTTTGGGGCACAATGCGGTGCTCCTCGTCCAGGTTGAGCGTGAGGTAGAAGCGGTGGCGCAGCTCGGAGAGATACTGCAGCGGGCCGCCCAAGAAGGCGACGTTACCGCGGATGGGACGGCCGCACGCCAGACCCGAGATGGTCTGGGTCACGACGGCCTGGAAGATGGAAGCGGCGACGTCCTCGGGACGGGCGCCTTCGTTGAGCAGCGGCTGCACGTCGGTCTTGGCAAAAACGCCGCAGCGGCTGGCGATGGGATAGATGGTGGTGGCGTTGGCCGCGAGTTCGTTAAGGCCGCTGGCGTCGGTGTGCAGCAGAGTGGCCATCTGGTCGATGAAGGCGCCCGTGCCGCCGGCGCAGGTGCCGTTCATGCGCTGCTCGATGCCGTTGTCGAAGTAGATGATCTTGGCGTCCTCGCCGCCCAGCTCGATGGCAACATCGGTGGCCGGGATGAGAGTCTCGACGGCGCGCTTGCTGGCAATGACCTCCTGGACAAACTCCAGGTCGAGCCACTGGGACAGCAGCAGGCCGCCCGAGCCGGTAATGGCGCAGGTCATCTGGGCCGTCGGCAGCACGGTCGCAGCGCCCTCGAACAAGTCGCGGGCGCAAGCGCGGACGTCGGTGTGGTGACGCTGGTACTTGGCGTAGACAATCTGGTTGTCGTCGTTGAGCACAGCGAGCTTAACGGTGGTGGAGCCCACGTCGATGCCCAGGTGCAGGTTGCCGCGGGCGGCCTCGGGGTTGAAGATCGCGCCTTCGGGGGCCTGGGCGGCGGCTACGGGCTCAGCGGCGGTGGCGGGCTCGCTGACGACGGACGTCTCCCCTGCCACGTTCTTGGCATCGGCAACTGCCTCAGCAACTTTCTCGGCAGCCGCGGTCGCGGCCTTCTGCGCGGCGTCTGCCACGGCGGGCACGGCCTCGCGCGCGGCGGCGACCATACGGTCCTTAATGCCTTCGACGAGTTTGCTCATCTGTTTCTCCTCTTAGTTGTTGGACTCGATGGTTGCGGCGGCGTCGACCGCGTCCTCGAGCTGTAGATTCAATAGCTTCATGCCGTATTCCGGCACGTTGATATCGATGGGTTGGCCATACAGGTCGCCGGGGCGTACAAAGGCGATGACCGTCATGATGCGTGCCATGGTCTCGGGCGATTCGGAAAGGTCGCGCTCAAACCAACGCTGGATCATGCCGACTTCGGCGCTCACGACGTAGGTGACGTAGTAGTCAAAGAACGTGCCCAGCGCCAGGCCCAAAATGCCCGTCTGCGCACGCGGCACCACAGCCTCACGAGCGGTGTCGATGATCCTTTTAATGAAGGCCTGGTCGCCGCCCGGACCCAGCAGCGCACCGATTAAGTCGCGGTTGGCCGCAAGATAACGCAGCAGCTCAACCGAACCGGGTGCCGGCTCGAGCTCATCGATGTTGTGATAGAGGTCGGGCAGCTGAGCTGCGGTGATGAGCTCAATGCGCTCACGGATCTCGGCCAACAAGCCGTCCTCGATTTGATTGATAAAGTCGGGGATATCGCGGTAGTGCGAATAGAACGTGCGGCGCGTAAGGCCAGCGCGCTCGGTGAGCGACGCGACATTAATGCGCGAAAGATCGCCGCTTTCGGCAAGCTCGCTGGCAAGTGCCTGGCGAAGGGCACGCTGCGAGCGAAGGGACCGGCGGTCGCATTTCTCGAGCTGGGACAAGCGTCCTCCTTGTTACTCAGCCTGTGCGCTATTGCACAGTGCGAGTATTATTGCACACCGTGTGCATCAACACGTAAAGGCAATATTTTGGATGTGACAAAGGGCAGCCCCTTTGTCACATCCCGCCTGGCTTTTGAAGCGGCATTGCCAATTGTTCAAAATGTCATTCGTGGGTAGAATAGTGTCGACGGCAGCCCAAGTTCTGGAAAGCTGGGCAGCGCCGTTGTTTGCATTAGGGGGGTCAACGCCTTAGCGGCGGCGACCCCTTCTGTTGCGCTTCGAACGCTGCTTGAGTGCCTCGGAAAGGCCGACAAGCGCCGTGAAGAACGAGACCAGAGCGGTCAGAAGTCTCACGAAATCAATCAGATCAGTCATGGGCATCACCTCCCATCAGATGGAGGGCGTTGCCCGGCACATGGAACTGCCGCCAACAGCATCAATTCTATCAAAGCGCAGTTAGGTATGCGAATGTTTGTTCGTATTTCAAGAGACCAGCGTCACCTGTGACAAAGGGGCTGTCCTTTTGTCACATTATTCGATGACGGTGCAAGAGTTTTGCTTGCGCATGGTGGCGAGCATGTGTTTGGGGACGGCGTGGACCATGCAGCTGCCGATGGTCGCGCTCGCGGCGGCCTTAGCTGCATCGCTTGCGTTTTTGGTCGCGTAGCTGTGGCGGAAACGCTTGAGCATGGCGATGTCGTTGCCGCCGTCGCCGTAGACCGCGACCTCGTTCTCGGCAATGCCGTAGTAGCCCGCCAGCCAGGCCACGCTCTCGCCCTTGTTGCACGCCACGTCCGTGATTTCGAACATCACCGGATCGAACGGCGCGTTGACCACGCGGTCCGAGCGCTCGGCCAAATACGCCTTAAGGTCGCGCTCCAGCTCGGGCGAGGTCACGCGGCAGTTGATCTTGCACACATCGTGGCGCAGGATGTCGCCGATCGACTGGTCGAAATACTGTTCCTCGTGATACCCGCCGCGCGCACGCATGCCGCGCATCACAATACGCTTGATGGGGCTGTCCTTTTTAAAGCCCGCCTGGTGCATCTCGAACGACCCACTCGAGAACATGCCATCGGGTGTGGAGCAATCAAAGCAAATGCCCGGGAATGCCTTGAGCAGCTCCTCGGTAACCTGCGGATCGATGGTCCAGGTTTTGAGCACTTCGCCATGACTGTCGCGCACGATTGATCCATTGGAGCAGCAGGCGTCAAGCGCCAGGCCCGTAAAGCCATGCTCGCCGATCGGCAGCGTCGAGCGTCCGGTCGCGGGAACCACATGCAGGCCAGCCTCGGTCAGCTCGCGAATGGCGCGGCGGATGGTTCCGTCGGCCTCGTGCAGGGCGTTCAGCAGCGTTCCGTCTAAGTCACTCGCAAACATCTTGATCATGGGCACGCCTCTCCTTCGTCTGCACGATATTGTAGACGAGAACGGGCGTGCCCAAACAATGGCGTCCCGGCGCGGCGTGCCACTGCCTCCACAAATTCATGGTGCCCCAACGCGTTAAGACAATCGCCACAAGCGACTTTTCAGCCGATAAAACAGCGCCGTCGTCAACGTCAGCACCGCCAACATGCCTGCGAATACAATCGCCGGTGTCCATCGATCATATGCGAGCCCATAAACCAATTGGCCAATAGGCGTCGCACAGGAAAGCGTCATATAAACGAGTGCCAGCACTTTTCCGCAAAGTTCCTTTGGCGCTGACCGCTGAACAAATGAAACGATTTCGACCGATGTAATGCTTGCCCACGCCATGACCCATGCCGAGCCGGCCGCAAGCGCGACAAACGCAAATTCGTTAGGACCGCTCAGTAGCGTGACAATAATCGGTACGACTCCTAAACAGATCATCGCAACATATCGACATATGCCCTTGAAGGAAAAACGATGCGGCCAAATACCGACCAAACCACTGCCGACAAGACCACCTAAGCCCATAGCCACCTCAACTATCCCAACGCAGGACGATTGCATGCCGAGATGCTTTGTAACAATAATGGGAGCGCCAATCGTTAGCCCAACCAACGCAAGGTTCAAAACTGCCGCAAGCAAAATCACAGCGACCAATGATGCATTTTGCAACAGATACCGAATCGACTCCCGAAAATCGTTTCGGCATGTCGTACGAGTCGCGCCGTCTCCCATCGTTTCAGATGAGGCATTTTGCTTGAGTGCGCCCCCGAACAGCAGGGCTGAAATCGCAAACGTCAACGCCGCGGTTTCGCATAGAGTATCGATACCAAAGCACCCATAGACTGCCGTCCCGACTACAGGCCCCAAGATATTGCTCATCATGATTATCTGCGAGACCAACGCAGTGGCACGCTCAACCTTTTCTTGGCCCGTCATGCGCACCGCCTCAATTTGAAGCATCGGTTTCAGCAGCGATTGGATGCCATATTGGACGCAAAGCATTGCTGCCACGACAACCGCAAGAGGCAGCGAACGCTTCATGGGGATAAACAGCAGTGATGCAGCCATCAGAACAATGCCGAGTACCACAAGAACCCCGCGATGTCTTCCCCGATCCGCCAAAATCCCGCCAACCGGAGTCGCGAGCACGCCCGGTATGAACGCCATCGCCGCGACGGCGCCATATAACGTTGAGGAGCCGCTGCAATCGAACAAGTAAAGCGGGCACGCAAAGCACAGTGCCGACAGCATCGAATACGCACACAGCTGTGCAACAAGAAGACCAAATAGCCTGATAGATCGCACTGTTTTTGGCGCCAATGAAACGCTAATTCTTCGCATCCCAGCCATAAGCCTGCCCCCAAATACATACTGTTAGTATGTATTTAATGACTTGAAAAGGGCAGCCGTGGCTACCCTCACAAATCAATTACATACCGTTGGTATCTATATTACCACCCGGCACGGTTCCATACGTCCCAAATCTGGGCCGTTGTCTGGAGCACTTCATTACCCAAATCAAGCCCCACCGCGGCCGCCATCTGCGCCAAACATTGTGCGCGAGCAAGCATTCGCTCCTTGGGCTCGAGCGGACGGAACAATGGCAGCAGCCAAAGATTCGCTAACAACGATACGGCCTCCGCTGCTTCGCGCGGGCATTCGCACGCAATGGAGCCGTCGGCGATGCCCTCCTCGATTACTGGCAAGAGATTGCCATCGGCCGACTCGTCAAACGAACCTTGGTACTGCATCGCCAGCAGCCGCGAGCTTTTTACCGGATCTGCCGCAGGATGCATGCGAGCCCATAGCTCGATTTGCGGAACGACGGACTCGGGCGCATAAAGTCGTTTGAGCTTTTGGGCTCCCGTCATATTGCCAGCACCGAGTGTCGCGCGGCGGCGCTCAACAATCGGAGCCATTGCCCGATCAAATGCGGCGTTGAAAATCTCCTCTTTGCTCTTAAAGTGATGATAGACCGCACCCTTGGTCATGCCATCGAGGCGATTGACGATATCTTGAATGCTCGTCCCCTCATAACCCTGTGCGCAGAATAGCTCCAGCGCCGCGTCGAGAATCTTCGTGACCGTCTCCTCGGGATATTTATTACGACCCATAATCCGTCCATCCGCAACGCAAGTCTTGTGCCTCATTGCAGCATTTTAACGTTGCGGATGGCAGGCGGTCGATTCTACACCGCGGCGGGGCCGTGTTCGCCGGTACGGATGCGGATGACTTCTTCGACCGGCTCGACCCAAATCTTGCCGTCTCCAACGGCGCCGGTGCGGGCGGCGTTGCAGATGATGTCGACAATTCCGTCGACATGTTCATCGGCGCAGATGAGGGTGAACTGCACCTTGGGGATGGTATTGACGAGTAATTCGTTGCCGCGCACGTATTCCTTCCAGCCATGCTGCGCGCCGCAGCCCTGCACCTGGTTGATAGTCATGCCGCGAACATCAGCAGCAAACAGCGCGTCTTTAAGAACCTCAAGCTTTTCCTGGCGCACGATAGCCGTGATCTTTTTCATAATGAATTCCTCTCAATAATCAACGTATCCCTTTACATGAGACGCGGGTTTCCCAAGTGCCGCAGATTGCCGTGAAAGAGGAGCGAAGCGTACTTAAGTACGTGAGTGACGATTGAGCGGCAAGGTGCGGTGCTTGGGGAAGCTGCTAATCGAGTCCGGAGAACGAAGGATACGCGCTCTCGCCGTGCTGACTCGCATCCAGGCCCAGCGCCTCGTCGGCCTCGTCCACACGCAGGCTGCCGTGGAACAGCGCCTTGACCACCGCGGCGATCACCAAGTCGAGCACCAGTACAATAGCGACCGTCACCACAATGCCCAAAATCTGCGAGATGAGCAGCGACACGTCGCCCGTGTAGAACAGGCCACCCTTACCGGTCCACGAAAGCTCCGGCACACAGAACAGGCCCGTGAGCACACCGCCCAAGATGCCGCCGATGCCGTGGCAACCGAACGCGTCGAGCGCATCGTCGTAGCCGAACTTGGTCTTAAGATGGCTGATGGCCAGGTAGCAGACGGGCGATACGATCAGGCCCATGCCCAGCGCCGCCCACGGCTCGACAAAGCCCGCGCCCGGCGTGACCACCACGAGGCCCGCGACCAGGCCGGTGCTGGCGCCCACCAGCGTGGGGCGGCCGGTGTGCACGCGCTCGACGACAAGCCACGAGACCATGCCCGCCGCGCTGGCCGTCACGGTGTTGAGGATGGCAAGCGCCGCCACGGCGTCGGCCTTAAACTCGCTGCCGCCGTTAAAGCCAAACCAGCCAAACCAAAGCAGCCCGGCGCCCAGCGCCACAAACGGCACGTTATGCGGACGGTAGCTCACCATGCCAAAGCCGCGACGACGGCCGAGCATCAAGCAGAGAATCAGGCCCGTAAGACCGGACGAAATGTGTACTACGTCGCCGCCGGCAAAGTCGAGCGCGCCGATGATGTCACCGATAAGGGAGCCCTCGCCGCCCCAAACCATGTGGGCGAGCGGCGCATAGACCACGAGCAGCCAAATGCCCAGGAAAGCCGTCATGGCGCCAAACTTAACGCGGCCGGCCAGGCTGCCCGTGACGATAGCAGCCGTGATCATGGCAAACGCCATCTGGAAGGCGATGTTGATGACCTGAGGATAGACGGCACCGTCCGCAACATTGTCCTCGGCCGCCTGTAGCACCTGACCGAGCACCGGCAGGCACAGCAGCTGGTCAAGGCCTCCAATAAACGGGCTGGAACCGTCGCCGCCGTAGGCCAGCGACCAGCCGGCAACAATCCACAGCACGCCAACCAGGCCAATGGCGCCAAAGCACATGAGCATGGTGTTGATGACATTTTTGCGCCTGGACAGGCCGCCATAGAAAAACGCCAGACCCGGTGTCATTAAAAAGACGAGCATGGTGCAGATGAGCATAAACGTTGTCGATCCCGTATCGTACATTCGCTCCCCCTTGGTCACATGAACGTTGTCGGCGCCCATAATGCGGCCGAGGGGCAACTGGTGTAGACCAGATACGGCGTTGTTAAACGCTGCGTTGTCGAATGGAAACGGTGCCGCAATCTTGGAAACGGCGCGGCAACGGACGCGAAACGAACGGGAAATACGCGAGCAAGGGAGCCGTGAGCGCGCCCGTCCCGGCTAGCGCCGGAACAGCTCGCGGGCTCGGTCGCGGAGGTCGGTAGCTCGGATGACGCCCTCGTAGCGGTTGATGCGCAGACGCGGGAAGGCGTTAAAGAAGCGTAGGTCGCGGCGGCTGAGTGACACGCTCGGCACCGGACGGCTCATGCGCTTACCGGCAAGGCGACGGCTGAGCGACGGACGCGGCATGCTCGGCGCGGCATCGGCCACGCGGCAGGCAGCGAGCGCCAGGCCGCGAGCACCATCCGCGGTAAACGTCGGCATCGAAGCCTTCTCGCGCAGGGCATCGAGCGCGGCGTCGCCAAGCTCGGCCAGCCATGCGTTAACGGCACGGCTACGGATATGCGTCTGTGTCACCGAGTCAATCGTCGAATCGGGAATGCGCTCGAGCATTGAGTCCGAGGCATCGGCAAGCGACTCGTTGATGCGGTCGGCAAGGTCAGCCCGGACGCGCTCCAGCTGGTCGGACAGGCGGCGCCAGCTGGCCAACGAGCACACTGCGTCAACCATCATCGCAACCGCGACGATAAAGGCAGACAGCCGCACAATCAGCACCGGCAGATGGCCAAGCAGCCCCAGCAATGCCGGCTCCACTAAACGGCAAATGCACAACGCACCCAAGCCAAACGCGCATGCCCAGTACAGACAGATGCGTCCGTGCAGGTTAAACGGCAGGTGCGAATAGTCCCAAAAGCGAGCGCCTGTTGTTTTTTCCAGCAGCACGCCCACGCTGTACTCAATCACGCTGCATACGAACGCTGCAGCGACAAACTGGCTCGACGCGTCAGGAATTCCGCGCAACAGCAGCCAGCAGGCAATGCCGCCCGCGCCATAGATGGGGCAGCACGGTCCCAACAAAAAGCCGCTGTTGGCAAAGCGCCCGTGGTTGAGCATGGCGCAGACCGTCGACTCCCAAGCCCAGCCGCAAAAACCGTAGAAGGCAAACGAGAGCACCAGCGCAGAGAGCGGACAGGCGGCAAGCGTCGCGCCGTCAAATGCCATGTCGATCGCGGTCCCCACCGTCTACCCTCTCCTCTTCTCGCTCGATTCGCTGCTCACACCATCGTTCGCGCCGCCTTTGCGCGGCAGACGACCGGCGACCGTCTCGCACAGCGCGCACCACTTATCAGCCAGACACACAATCCACGCCTCGCGACACGTCGGCGGCACCGGCACCAGCGGAAACATATGACGCGCGATGATATTCCGCTCGCGCGGCGTCAGCTCAAAATCCTCTTCGGCTCGCGCCAGGGCAAAAAACGGGTGGCGAAAGCCATGCAGCCGATGGCTTGGGTCGGAATCGTGCCAGTCATAGAGAAAGTAATCGTGCAGCAGGGCCCCGCGCAGCAACGAGGCGCGGTCGACCGAGACACCGACACGGCCCAGGCGCTCGGCAAAGGACAGACTTGCCCGCGCCACCGAGGTCACATGTGCATAGACCGTCACATCACCATGCTGGATAAACCCGTGCGTCAGGTCCAAGCGGCCCGCCTGGGCGAGCTGACGGGCGGCATAGTCAACCTCGCGCGCGATTTTCTCGGCACGAACGGTATCGGACATGCTGCCTCCTTCCAGCGGCCCGCGGCGACAAGCCACGGCCTGCGCACAATCGATAAAAACATCATGGAACACATCAGTATGGCATCGGACAAAACGTTTTGCCCCACCAGTTGGCGAATTACCGCGCCGCCGTCACATATCAAACGCCAAAATGTGCGAGACTGTCTTGTGCAATTGTGCCGGCCGAGGGAGTGCCGGCGCACGATTCGCATGGAGTAACCCACAACGATGCTGCTTACGCAAACGACAACGCCCGAGGACGTCAAGGCTCTTAATCGTGCCGAGCTCCCGCAGCTCTGCGACGAGATTCGCCACGCCATCCTCGAAAGCTCCGCCGCCGTCGGCGGGCACGTTGCCCCCAACCTGGGCGTCGTTGAGCTTACGGTCGCGCTCCATCGCGTGTTTAACTCCCCTATCGACAAGATTGTCTTTGACGTTTCGCACCAGACCTACGCCCACAAGGCGTTGACTGGGCGCGCATACACTTATATCGATCCGAAGCGCTTTGGCGAGGCCTCTGGCTTTGCCAATCCCGACGAGTCCGAGCATGACCTGTTCGCCATGGGTCACACCTCGACCTCGGTGAGCCTGGGCTGCGGCCTAGCGCACGCTCGCGACCTGGCGGGCGATGCGTACAACGTCATCACCATCATTGGCGACGGCTCGCTTTCGGGCGGTCTGGCGTTTGAGGGCTTTAACAATGCCGCCGAACTCGATAGCAACCTGATCATCATCGTCAACGATAACGACCAGTCCATCGCCGAAAACCACGGTGGCCTGTATCGCAATTTGGCCGAGCTGCGCGCCAGTAACGGTACCTGTGAGCGCAACGTTTTCCGCGCGATGGGGCTCGACTACCGCTATCTGGACGCCGGTAACGATGTGTTGGCCCTCGTCGACGCGTTGCAGGAGCTGCGCGACATCGACCACCCCATCGTGCTGCACGTCTCCACCGCCAAGGGCAAGGGCTTTGAGCCGGCCCAGAGCGACCCCGAACGCTGGCACCACGTGGGTCCGTTTGACATGGCGACTGGGCGCAAGCTTTGCCCGGGCCATCCGAGCGAGCCCGCGCCGCGCACCTATGCTGACATTACGGGCGAGGCGCTCAGCGCCGCCATCGAGCGCGATCCACAGGTCGTTGGCATCACGGCCGCCACGCCCTACATTATGGGCTTTACACCCGAGCTTCGCGCTGCCGCCGGCAAACAGTTCGTCGATGTGGGCATTGCCGAGGAGCACGCCGTGACCTTTGCCACCGCGCTTGCGCGCTCGGGCGCCAAGCCAGTCTTTGGTGTGTACGGTACGTTTTTGCAGCGCGCCTACGACGAGCTGTGGCACGACCTGTGCCTCAACGACGCCCCCGCAACCATTTTGGTGTTTGGTGCGTCAATCTTTGGCACCACGTCCGAGACGCACCTCTCGTTCTTTGATATTTCCATGCTGGGCGGTCTTCCCAACATGCACTACTTGGCGCCGGCCTGCATGGAGGAATATCTGTCCATGCTGAGTTGGTCGCTCGACCACCGCGAGCATCCCGTGGCGATCCGCGTACCGGGCATTGGCCTGGTTAGCCGCCCCGACCTTGCGCCTGCCGAAGACGCCGACTACAGCGCCGTTCGCTACAACGTGGTGCGTCAGGGCCGCGACGTTGCCGTGCTCGCGCTTGGCGATTTCTTTGAGCTGGGCGAGCGCGTAGCAAACCGTCTGACTGCCGAGTACGGTATCGAGGCCACGCTCGTCAACCCGCGCTTTGCAACCGAGCTTGACCGTGAGTTCCTCGACAGCCTTGCCGCCGAGCATCGCGTTGTCGTCACCCTCGAGGACGGCATCTTGGACGGCGGCTGGGGCGAGCGCGTGGCATGTTATCTGGCCTGCACACCTGTGCGCACGCGCACCTTCGGCATCGCCAAGGGCTTCCCCGACCGCTACGACCCCAACGAATTGCTCGCACAGAACGGCATGACGGTCGAGAACATGGCCGCCGAAGCCGTGAGGCTACTCAACGAGTAAAAAACCTCCGCAAGGGAAGCACCCTTGCGGAGGTTTTTATTTTCACGACGCGATTATCTCAATCTGTAACAGTTAGAACCCATTTCCTCGTCTACCTGTTACAGATTGAGACAAAACAGCAAGTCATGGTCGGCGCGAAAAACGAATAACCGTTCATACGCGATCTCCTTACTTATATATGCGTCACGTTGCCGCCATTATAGCGACCGCCGCGAGCGACCACGCCGTCCGCAAAACGCTATCTCAGCTGTAATAATCGACGTTTGCCCAGATAAAACCTGCCAAAATAAACCTGTCCCTTTTTGGTAGGTAGAATTACCCATAAGGCAAGTATGTTTCTGAGTTATTTCGTGTTGACCCATTTGAGCGGGATAGGGTATAACTCTACTCAACCGCTAGGGATTTTATTGAGAAAGGTGTTCTCCCATGAGCAAGAACCTCTCCCAGCAGGTCGTTCTCGACCGCCGCGGCTTCGTTGCCGCCACCTTCGCAACCGTCGCCGGCCTTGGTCTTGCCGGCTGCTCCGACACCAGCGCCGAGGCCGACAAGGGTTCCGCCGCCGGCTCCTCCAAGAGCTCCAATGATACCGAGGCTTCCACCACGCTCGACGCTAAGGCATTCGACAAGCTCGTCGACAACGGTCCCAAGGCCGATGACGACGCCATCGCCGCCAGCGCCTGGGCCACGGCCGTCAAGGACGCCGGCGTCTTTAAGATCGGTGGCGTTCAGACCTCCACGCTCTTCTCCCTCCTCAACGAGAAAGACGGTCAGACCCGCGGCTTCGATGCCGGTATCGCACAGCTCCTGTCCAACTACATTCTGGGCGAGAACAAGGTCGAGATCACCCAGGTGACCTCGGACACGCGCGAGTCTGTCCTGCAGAACGGCCAGGTCGACGCCGTCTTTGCCACCTACACCATCACTGACGAGCGCAAGAAGCTCGTCTCCTTTGCCGGTCCCTACTACTACACCCAGCAGGCTATCCTGGTGCTCGCCGATAACGACGACATCAAGAGCGTCGACGACCTGGCCGACAAGAGCGTCGCCGTCCAGTCCGGCTCCAACGGCCCCGCCATCCTGGAGGAGCTCGCTCCCAAGGCCAGCCAGCAGGAGTTCAAGACCGACGAGGAGGCCCGCCAGGCACTCCAGCAGGGTCGTGTTGACGCCTACGTCATCGATAACAACATGCAGCAGAGCGCCCTGGTCCGCGAGCCCGGCAAGTACAAGATCGCCGGCAAGCCCTTCGGCAGCAAGGAGCCCTACGGCATCGGTCTGCCGCTCGATTCCGACGGCGTCGCCTTTGTCAACGACTTCCTTAAGAAGATCGAGGACGATGGCACCTGGACCGAGCTGTGGCAGATCTGCATCGGCGACCGTACGGGCGACACCAACGTTCCCGAGCTGCCCGAGGTCGGCGCCTAAGCTCGCAAGCTGGGCATCAGCCGCTGCGAAACCATACGGAAACGCACGATTCGCTTTATTGCGCTAAACTGTTTCCTCACTGAGTTGTCGGGGCTTCCGTACACACGGGAGCCCCTTTCCTTATCGGCGGGAGGTCCGCATGAGTCTCTCCGAACTCTGGTCGCTCTATGGCCAGAACTATATCGACGCGCTGCTAGCAACCTGGGGCATGACGCTTGAGTCGTTTGCCATCGCCATGGTACTGGCCGTCGCCGTCACCGTAATGCGCGTGTCGCCGCTCAAGCCACTGCGCGTCTTTGGCGACCTGTATGTCCAGGTCTTCCGTAACATCCCCGGCATCGCGCTGCTTATCATCGTCGTCTACGCGCTGCCGCCGCTCAAGGTCGTCCTACCCTACCGCACCTGCGTTATCGTCGCCACGGTCCTTTTGGGCTCGGCCTTTGGTTCCGAGAACTTTATGAGCGGCATCAACACCGTCGGCGTCGGCCAGGTGGAAGCCGCCCGCTCGCTGGGCATGAGCTTCAATCGCATCCTCGCCAAGATCGTGATTCCGCAGGCACTGCGCTCGAGCGTATTGCCCATGACCAACCTCTTTATCGCCGTCATGCTCACCACCGCGCTCGGCAGCCAGGTGCCGCTTAAACCGCAGGAACTCACCGGCGTGGTGAGCTACATCAATACCCGCTCGCTCGGCGGCGTCGCCGCGTTCTTTATCTCGGCGCTCGGCTACCTGGGCACGGCCTTTGTGGTGAGCCACATTGGCAACTACATCGATAAGAAGGTGAGGATCCTCCGATGAGCAAGCACTCCTCCCCTGCGCTTACCATGCGCGATGCGCTCTACGAGGCTCCCGGCCCCAAGATGCGCGCCAAGATTCGGATCGGCACCGCCATCTCGCTTGTTGCCGTGGCCGCACTCGCCGTCCTGGTACTGCAGCGCTTTTATGTGACTGGCCAGCTTTCGGTCCACTATTGGTATTTCTTTACGCACCTCACCACCTGGAAGTTCCTGCTTGCCGGCTTTGAGGGCACCGTTAAAGTCGCACTCACTGCCGGCGTCATTGCGCTGGTACTTGGCTTAGCCCTTATGCTCGGCCGCACCAGCGGCATCAAGCCGCTACAGCTGGTCTGCCGCGTGCTCACCGATTTCTTCCGCGGCGTGCCGAGTCTGCTGTTCATCTACTTCTTCTTTTTGGTGCTGCCCCAGTACAAGATCGCGCTACCGTCGTTTTGGATGCTCACGCTTCCCGTCGCGCTCGCCGCAGCCGGTGTACTTGCCGAGATCTTCCGTGCCGGCGTCAACGCCGTGCCGCGCGGTCAGGTCGAGGCCGCCCAGGCACTCGGTCTCTCCAGGGCCAAAATCACCTTTAAAATCGTGTTGCCGCAGGCTATTCGGTTTATCATTCCGTCCTTGATTTCGCAGCTTGTGGTCGTGGTCAAGGACACCACCGTCGCCTACGTGGTGAGCTACCCCGACCTCATGCAAAACGCCCGCGTGCTCATTACCAACTACGACGCCCTCGTATCGGTCTACCTGGTGATCGCAGTCATCTACATCCTCATCAACGTCGCGATCAACAAGGCCGCTGTCTATGTTTCGCACAAGACCGGCGCGACCATCATCCGCTAACGCTTTACCATTTCAAGTCATAAGGAGCCGAGCACCATGGCACAGAGCACCTCTTCCACCGGCAATCAGCCGCTGATCGAGCTCAGACACGTCGATAAGCACTATGGCGACCTGCACGTTCTCAACGACATCAATCTGTCGGTCGACCGCGGCGAGGTTGTCGTGGTGATTGGCCCCTCGGGCTCGGGCAAGTCGACCATGTGCCGCACCATCAACCGCCTGGAAACCATCGACTCGGGCGAGATCCTCATCGAGGGCGAGCCCCTGCCGCAAGAAGGCAAGGACCTTGCCCGTATGCGCGCCGAGCTGGGCATGGTGTTCCAACAGTTCAACCTGTTCGCACATATGACGGTGCTGCAGAACGTCATGCTGGGACCGGTCGATGTGCTGGGTGTCTCCAAGGACGAGGCCCGCGAGCGCGCCATGGACCTGCTGAGCCGCGTGGGCGTGGCCGAGCAGGCCGACAAGGTGCCCGCACAGCTTTCGGGCGGCCAGCAGCAGCGCGTGGCCATCGCCCGTTCACTCGCCATGCAGCCCAAGGCCATGCTTTTTGACGAGCCCACAAGCGCCCTCGATCCCGAAATGATCAACGAGGTGCTCGAGGTCATGGTCCGTCTGGCCCAGCAGGGCATGACGATGATCGTCATCACGCACGAGATGAACTTCGCCCGCCGCGTGGCCGATCGCGTCGTATTTATGGCCGACGGCCAGATTGTGGAAACCGGCACGCCCGACGAGTTCTTCGACCACCCCCAGACCAAGCGCGCCCAGGACTTCCTCAACTCCATCAAGGGCCACTAACCCAATTGCCACGCGGGCAAATTCATCAGTAACGTTTGCTCCGCGCCACCCCTGTGCCATGTCCACCCGGATTCGAAAGCTACGCCCATGATCGGAACCCGCACCTCATCGTCCTACACTCCGCACGTCGACGTCGATCCCGCCGACCGTCCGCTCATCCTGGTCGCACCACGCTGGGAAGAAGCGAAACCCTATTTGAGCGAGACGCTCTCCCCCAACGAGGAGATTGCGAGCGTCTTTGTCGATGCCATCCTTGCCGCCGGCGGCCTGCCGCTGCAGATGTCCATCACCGAGGACATTGAGGTCATCCGTCATTACGTCGATATCGCCGACGGCATCGCCATTCCCGGCGGCCCGGACGTCAACCCCAAACGCTGGGGCGATGATCGACCCTACGACCCCACCCTCTGCTGCGAGATCCGCGATAGTTTTGAGTTTAAGCTGGTCGACGAGGTACTCCGCGCCAAGAAGCCGCTCTTTACCACCTGCCGCGGCACGCAGCTGCTCAACGTCGCCACTGGCGGCACCCTGTGCATGGACGTGCCGAGCCTGGGTGCGCGCGAGGGCCGCACGCAGTGGCGCCACACCCACGTGCTCAACGACCCCGTGCACCCTGTCGAGGTCATGCCGGGCTCGCTGCTGGAGCTCGCGGTTGGCGGGCACAGGCTGATCCAGACCAACTCGGCACATCACTGCTGCGTCGATCGTCTGGGTAAGAGCACGCGCTTGGTCGCCAAGGCAACCGACGGCGTTCCCGAGTGCATCGAAGTCGAAGGCCAGCCGTTCTGTCTGGGCGTGCAATGGCACCCTGAGTACACGTGGAAGACACTCGAGACCGACTTTAACCTGTGGAAGTCGTTTGTCGAGGCAGCGGCAAAGGTTAAGCAGGCTCGCTAGCTCGCGAACCGCATAACAGATAAGGGCGCCCCGCCGGCCACATGGTCCGGCGGGGCGCCCTTTTGCCTATACGCGGCAGGCACACAGCCCAAGGCTCACAACCTCTTACTCGCCCGCCTCGCGCAGAGCCGACATCGTAGCCGCATATTGCTGCTGCAGCGCATGCATCCCCTCGCGGGCGCCGTCAACGGCATCGGCACCGCGCAGCGCTTCGGTCACCACGACCGCCGGCTCGTACAGATTATCGAATCCCAGGTTCTGGCTCACGCCCTTGAGCGTGTGCGCTGCCATAAACGCACCTTCGGCGTCTCCTGCCGCCATGGCGGCCTCCAGCTTGTCCATGCTCTCGTCATCCAAAAACTTGAGGGCAAAGCGGGCAAGCATTTCCTCGCCCATCAGCCGAGCGCACGCGTCATCATAATTAGCGCCGATCTTCTCATACGCCTCACGCATGGAAATCATGGATTAAAACTCCTTAGGTCAAACTAAATCGTGGGAAACGCGACAACATCGGCGGGGCGTGCCAACGTCTCGGCAATACGGTCTTGCACCTCGAGCAGGCAGTCGAGCAACAGCGGGTTAAAGGTACCGCACTTACCGTCCAGGATCATCTGGATTGCTTCCTCGTGCGGGATAGCGTCCTTGTACACACGCACGCTCGTCAGCGCATCATACACGTCGGCCACCGAAACCACCTGCGCGGCAATGGGAATCTCGTCGCCCTTAAGGCCATCGGGATAACCCTTGCCGTCCCAGCGCTCGTGATGCCAACGCGCAATCTGGTACGCATATTCCATAAGCGCATTGCCGACGTGATGGCGGCCCAGCTCAAGCAACATGTCGGCGCCCATCGTGGTATGCGTCTTCATAATCTCGAACTCCTCGGGCGTAAGGCGCCCGGGTTTGTTGAGAATTGCATCGTCAATCGACATCTTGCCGATATCGTGCAGCGCCGAAGCCAGGGCAATCGTAGAGCGTTCCTCATTGTCAAGGGAGATCGTGTCGCTACGCTGGACCAGACAGTCAAGCAGCAGCTCGGTCAGCTTCTCGATGTTCGTAACGTGCCTGCCGCTCTCGCCGTTGCGAAGCTCCATGACGCCGGCCATGATGTCGATGAGCATGCGACTGTTCTTGACGCGCTCGTTGTACTGCTGGGACAGCAGGCTCGTCAGGCGGCGCTGTTTGGCGTATAGGCGGATGGTGTTGCTTACACGGCGGCGCACGACACGGGAGTCAAACGGGCGGTTGATATAGTCCGAGGCGCCCAGCTCGTACGCGCGCAGAACCATATCGTCGGAATCTTCGCTCGAGATCATGATGACAGGTAGTTTGTCAACAACCGATCGGCGCGACAGATCGGTCAGCACCTCAAAGCCGCTCACGTCCGGCATGACAATGTCCAGTAGCACGAGCGACAACTCATCGCCATAGCGGTCGACCATATCGAGCGCCGTACGACCGTTATCAGCCTCGAGGATGCAATACTCGTCCTTGAGCATCTCGTTGAGAATGGCTCGGTTCATCTCGGAGTCATCGATGATAAGCACCAAAGGCTTTTCGTTTTGGAAGACCTCGATGAAATCGCCATCGGTCACGACCGTACCGGCTTTTGCCTTAGCACGGCTCAGTAACTGGACAGCGCGGCCAACGCCCTCATCAACCGTCTCGCCATGAATGCGAACGCCACCAACACATGCCGTCAAGCTCACGTGCTCATGGCCCGAAATAAACGCGGAACGAACGGCATCGGATACCTGACGCAGGCGACGGGCGAAGTCATCGGAGGGAATATCGGGCATGACGGCCACAAACTTGTCGCAGCCATAGCGCACAAGTTCGTCAGTCGAACGAATACCGCTGCGTATGGCTGTCGCCACGGCACCGAGCGCAAGGTCGCCGGCATGACGGCCACACGTATCGTTGAAGACCCTAAAATCGTCAAGGTCGATCACCGCAACGCCGGCCTTCATGCGGGCGCTACGGAGCTTTTCCTCGTAATATCGGCGATTGCGCACACTCGTCAGCACGTCGGTGTAGACAAGGTCCTCTTCTGCAGCCTCTTGTTCATCGATCGGACGCACCATCAGCAAGACACGAGGCTCACCCTCGACCTTTAGAGGGCGTAGGCGAGCGCGGTACTCAACACCATCGTTGAGCAGTTGCCCCGACACCTCATCGGAGTCTGCCAAAGCCTCAAGACTCGACTGACGCAGACAAGGGCAGCGATCGCCGGCGAGCAGGCAGTTAGGCTCGCTCTTAATCTGATCGGCCGACAACAAACGCACCACGGGGTAGGTCTTCGCGACGCGGGCGACCTCGGCGGCAGCCTCCTCGTCGGTTAGATTGACCTCGTGATTATTGAGCATATGGGGCCCTTCCTATCGTTACGCACGGCAACGGTGCATATCAATTGGTACAAGGGTAGCATCTAACAGCTGAAGGCAAACGCGCGATTATCGTTACATTTTTATGACCTGGCAAACGGCGGTAATGGAGCCGCGGGCGCGCGGTTATGGGCGCATTCGTTAACAATGACGAAACGCTAACAGCCCCTCTCCCCGCAGGTCATCGAGCGTGCTAACGCTCCAAGACATCGCGAACGGCGTTTGCCGCCGTAACGGGGCGATCGCGCAGACCGTTATGCGCGCCCGGAATCGTCACAAGGGGGCAATCGAGATATTCGGCAGCCGCTCGCGTGCCAGCCTCGCGGGGTGTATCGACCGAAAGCTCGCCCAAAAACACGGCCGACACCGCCTTTGACGCGCGGACGCGCTCCCAGTCGGGAGCATATGTCATATTTGTTCCGTATTCATTAGCCATAAAGCAACGACCATTGCGCAGGGCATGTTTGGCTTCCGCTTCGGTCGTCCCGGGAGCTTCGGGGTCCAAGTCGCCGAGGGCTCCCAAGAAAAGCCGGAGCGCCCTTGAAACCTTTCCAGCCGCAATCATATCGAGCAAAACCGGAGCTGCGCCCATGCCGACGCCTTCGGCCGACACAGCCGGCTCATGCAGAATCGCACGGGCGACGAGATGGGGTTCGGCGCGAAGAAGCTCCAGCGCCACCAACGTACCGGCGCTATGCGCAAGCACATTTGTCGGAGCGCCAACGTGTTCGATCACGGCTTGCAGGTCGGCGGCCTGAGCGGCAAGATCATAGCTGCCGTCTGCCGCATCGCTGCTGCCACCGCAGCCGCGGCGGTCGTAGGCAATTACGCGGTAGTTGCGGCTGAGCTCACAAGCGATACCGTCGAAAAATGTGCCGTCGACACAAGCGCCGTGCACGCACACCAAGGCAGGAGCATCAGGCGACACACCTGGGCCGGCATATTCGCGACAGGCAATCGTGGTGCCCGCATTCTCGACCGTAAAATTCATGTTGTGCCCCCATCATCAATGCTCATCCAGTTGCACGTCAGCGCGGTTGGATGGACCCACATTGCCTTACACCTTGTTAACAGATTAACTTTACCCGACCCGAGGCTTTTCATGGCGCGGCATAATGGGCGACGTGAAAAAACGAAACTTGTAAAGCAAGAGCCCGCACCTTGCTTTGGAGCCGATGCTATGCTTAGGCACAATTGTCTTGAGGAGCATATGCCTATGTCTACGTTTTTGAATGCCAGCCCCATCTTTGGGCCCGTTCGCAGCCGTCGCCTTGGTCTCTCGCTCGGCGTCAACATGATGCCGACCAGCGGCAAAATCTGCACGTTCGACTGCATTTACTGCGAAAACGGCCTCAACGCCGAGCGCCCCTGCCATGAGCCGTACAACACAGCTGCCGTGGTACTCGACGCGCTCGAGGCAAAGCTGCGCGAGATGGCAGCCGAGGGCGAGCTCCCCGATGTGATCACCTTCGCAGGAAACGGCGAGCCCACCGCCGCACCGGAGTTTCCCCAGGCGATTGCCGGCGCCGTCGCGCTGCGCGATCAGCTGGCCCCAAACTCCAAAATCGCCGTGCTCTCCAACGGTACGCGCGCCGACCGCCCCGAGGTGCACGATGTGCTCATGATGGTCGACGACAACATCCTCAAGCTCGATACGGTCGATCCGGCATTTATCCAGCTGCTCGACCAGCCTGTTGGCCCCTACGACGTCGGGCACCAGATTGAGACGTTCGCAAGCTTTGACGGTCACGTTATTATCCAGACGATCTTTTTGACCGGTGAGTATCAGGGCAAGCCCATCGACAACACCGGCGAGGAGTACGTTGCCCCCTGGCTCGCGGCGCTTGAGCGCATTCGCCCACAAGAAGCAACCATCTACACGGTAGCGCGCGAGACACCGGTCGCCGGCCTTGCCAAGGCAGCACCCGAGGTGCTCGACGCCATTGCCGCGCGTGTGCGCGCCCTCGGCATCCCCTGCCAGGTGAGCTACTAGCAAAACCACGTAGCAGCTAGTGCCCGCCATCCCGCTCCATCAGTTGCGGTGATATAGTTCCTATTTATGCTGTTAAACCGCTTAAATTGGAACTATATCACCGCAACTTTTATGGACGCGTGGGTGGGCTATACTAGCTGCGAATGAAAGGAAGTTAGCCATGTTTGACAATGGACCCGTGCCTGGCCGCAACGACGCTTGCTGGTGCGGCAGCGGCAAAAAATATAAGAAATGTCACAGCGCCTTCGACGAGCGCCTCGAGCGCCTGTGGGAGGAGGGCTGGGAGGTTCTGCCCCGTACGCTCTACAAGACGCCCGCCGATATCGAGGGCATCAAGCGCTCGGCCGCCATCAACGTGGGCGTGCTCGATTACGTAGGCGAGCACATCACCGCGGGCATGACCACCAACCAGATCGACCAGATGATCTACGACTACACCGTCGAGCACGGCGGCACGCCGGCCGACCTCAACTACGAGGGCTACCCCAAAAGCGTGTGCACCTCGATCAATGATGTGGTCTGTCACGGTATCCCCTGCGATACAGACGTGCTGCACGAGGGCGACATTATCAACGTGGACTGCTCCACGATTTTGGACGGCTACTTTAGCGACTCGAGCCGTATGTTCTGCATCGGCGAGGTCTCGGCCGAGCGCCAGCGCCTGGTCGACGTCACCCGCGCCAGCGTGGAGGCGGGCTTGGCAGCCGTCAAGCCATGGCTGCCGCTGTCCGTTATGGCCGAGGCCGTGCAAAAGACGGTCGAGGACGCCGGCTTTAGCGTGGTGCGCGAGTACGGCGGACATGGCATCGGTAAGGAGTTCCACGAGGACCCGTTTGTGGGCTTTACCACCGAGGCGCCCGATGTGGACACCATCATGGCTCCGGGCATGGTCTTTACCATCGAGCCCATGGTCAACGCCGGAGCGCCCGACATCAAGATCAGCAAGGGCGACGGTTGGTGCGTGCGCACCAAGGACGGCAGCGATTCGGCCCAGTGCGAGGTACAGCTCGTGGTGACCGAGGATGGTTACGAGCTGCTGAGCTGGTAGCTGTGGATGCGCCGGATGCTGACGGGTACGCTCGTCTTGCATCCGGCGTTTTTATTTGAACGTTTTGCCTGATAAAACCTGCCAAAATAAACCTGTCCCTTTTTGGCAGGTCGAGCGGAGAGGACTGCTTGTAAACATCCTGGTTTTGTTGCCCGTCAACGACCGCCATCGCGCAATTCTTGAGTCGAGCGCTCCGGGCGAGGACTTTATCTACACGAGCCCCGACGCCGCCACGCGCGAGCAGGTCGCCGATGCCGACGTGATCCTGGGCAACATCGACCCTGGCATGCTCACGGCATGCGAGCATCTCCAGCTGTTGCAATTGCAGACCGCCGGCTATGACGACTACCTTGCCGCCGGCACCGTGCCAGCCGACGCTAAGCTTTCCTGCTCGGTGGGCGCCTACGGCCAGGCTGTGAGCGAGCACATGTTTGCCATGGTGCTGTCTATGATGAAGCGTCTGCCCGGCTATCACGATCTGCAGCGTGAGCATCGCTGGAAGGATTTGGGGCCGGTTACCTCGCTCAAAAACGCCAACGTGCTGGTGCTGGGCGCGGGCGATATCGGCGGCCACTTTGCCACGCTCTGCCGTGGCATGGGTGCGCACGTCCGCGGCATCAAGCGCCATCCGCTCGTCTACCCCATTGTGTTTGAGGACATGGACGGCATGGATGCCCTGTCTGAGCGCTTGGCGGAGGCAGACGTCGTCGCATCTTTTATGCCGAGCACACCCGAGACCCGCGGCCTGGCGAACGCCGAGTTCTTCGCCGCGATGAAACCGGGCGCCTTCTTTGCCAACGGCGGCCGCGGCGACCATGTGGTCGCCGACGACTTGGTTGCCGCCTTGGAGTCGGGACATCTCGCCGGCGCCGCGGTCGACGTCACCGACCCCGAACCGTTGCCTGAGACAAGCCCACTGTGGGATGCGCCTAATATGCTCATCACGCCACACGTCTCCGGCTGGTTCCACCTGGCAGCCACGCTCAACAATGTGGTCGACATTGCCGCGGAGAATCTGCGTCACCTGCAAGCCGGCGAGACCCTGCGCTGTTGGATTGAACATTAGGGTTCCGCCGTTCTAACGAACGGCGGACCGGTCGACGCTGCGCGCCGCCCAGAGCGACAATTTGTCATTCAAAAGGCGAGGCATGACCAGAAGGTCTATGCCTTGCCTTTTTCATGCCAACTTGTTCGCTCTGGACATCGCTCGCTGACGTTTGCTCAACCTGCGGTGTTATAACAATTCTGTCCAGCTGTTGGCATTGCGGCATTTGCCCAAATAAAACCTGCCAAAGTAAACCTGTCCCTTTTTGGCAGATTTTAGAGTTCCACACTTTCGGCGCCGTTGATGGTTAGGTTTCGCTCGTAGAAGGCGGTGAGGGCACGGATGGCGTACATCACGTCGCGTACGCCGCCGGTCTCGTAGCTTGAGTGCATGGCCAGCTGCGGCAGGCCCACGTCTACGGCATGCATGCTCACCTGCATGTTCGACAAGTTGCCGAGCGTGGAGCCACCCGCCATATCGCTCTTGTTGGCGAAGGCCTGCGTGGGCACGTCGGCGTCATCGCAAATAGCCTGGAACACCGCGCGGCTAAAGGCATCGGTGCAGTAGTGCTGGTTGGCAGCTTCCTTGATAACGATGCCGCCGTTGAGCACAACCTGGTTGCGTGCATCGCACTTCTCGGCGTGGTTGGGGTGCACGGCATGTGCATTGTCGCAGCTCACGAGCATCGAGGCGGCAAGCGCACGGTGGTACGACTCGTCGTCAAAGCCCAGCGATCCGTTGATGCGGCGCAGCGCGTCGGCCAAGAACGTCGACATGGCGCCCTGCTTGGTCTCGGAGCCAACCTCCTCGTTATCGAAGCAGCAGAAGACCGAGACATCGTGCGCGTTCTCGGCGCCCAAAAATGCCTGTAGCGAGGTATAGGCGCAGGCCAGGTCGTCAAGCTTGGGCGTCGAGATAAACTCGTCGGCCCAGCCCCAAATGCGCGCATCCTGACGATTGACCAGGAACAGATCGCGGCCCAAAATTTGTTCGGGCTCAACATCCAGCTCTTCGGCGATCAGGGCATCAAAGTCGCCCTGCTTAAGCTCGCCGGCACTGATGAGCGGGCACAGGTCGACAGCTCGGTTGGGAGCAAAGCCCTCGTTGACGCCACGGTTCATATGGATAGCAAGGCTCGGGATAATAGCGACCTCGCGCTCGGTGGCAAGCAGGCGGCTCTCAATACGGTCGCCCTCGCGCACCAGCACGCGGCCCGCGAGCGCCAGCGGGCGATCGAACCAGGTGTAGTCAATCATGCCGCCGTAGGCCTCGGTGTTCAGGCGCAGCGTCTCGCCCGCGCCGTCGAGCTCGGGCACGGCCTTAACCTTAAACGTCGGCGAGTCGCTGTGCGACGCCGTCAGCTGAAAATGATAGTCGCCGGCAACGCCGTCCTCGCCCCACGTCGCGGCCAGGTCCTCGCCCACCTTAAAGGCGATGACACTCGAGGTATTGCGCTGCGTGTAATAACGCCCGCCCGGCTCGATATCCCATGCCGCGTTCTCGGGCAGGTAGGTAAAGCCCGCCTCGTCGAGCTCGGCCATAATGGTCGCCGCCGTATGGAACATGCTGGGGCATGCCTCGATAAAGTCGATAAGGTCGTTGGCGGCCTCGATATCATCGGCCGTCACATGCGCGCGCTCGGGCGTTTCCTGATCCGTCATGCTCTCCCCTTTCGCTGGGTTGATGGTCCCCTCCAGCATACCCCGCCACGCCAGCGCCGCACTCTTCATTCCGTGCTTAATTCCGCGCCGCTCACCAACTTGAGCCATCATGCCCGCGTTCCTTTTGCGACAATTGCGCTAACAGGACGAGAGGAGTCGTCATGAAGCCACGTAACATTGCCATCGCCTGCGGTGTCGCGGGAGTCGCCGTCGGCCTTGCCGCTGCCACCGGTATCGTTTATCACAAGCAAATCAAGTCCGCCGCGTCGCTCAAACGCTTGACCGGCTACGCGGATGGCTATGACCTGTACGCAATCGACATCGCCTACGACTACGATCTTGATCGCATCATCGCCGCTGGCGTGCGCGACGACCAGGCCTACATCGATGCCGTGGTGGCGCAGGTGCTGCCCGGTGTGCCGGCACATGTCCAGGCGCCCCAGTTTGCCTGCAGCGCTTTTGTCGCCGTAGATGCCGAAGGCCGCGTGCGCACCGGTCGCAATTACGACTTTAAGGACGACACCTCGGCGCTGCTGGTGCGCAATCACCCACGCGGCGGCTATGCTTCCATCGGGTTTGCCGCCCTCAATAACCTGGGCGCCAACACTCCGCTTGACTCCATCACCGGACGCGCCGCGGCGTTGATGGGCCCGTTTGCCCAGCTCGACGGTGTTAATGAATGCGGCGTGTCCATTGCCGTACTCACCCTGGATTCCAAGCCCTGTGACCAGGACACGCAACGCCCCGCCATCAATACCTCGCTCGCCATCCGCCTGGTGCTCGACCGTGCCGCCACCACGCAAGAAGCTGTCGACCTGCTTTCCGCCTACGACATGCACGCTATGGCAGGACGCGATTACCACTTCTTTATCAACGACGCCGCCGGTGACGCGCGCGTAGTAGAGTGGGATCCGCGCGATCCGGACCGCGCTTTCAAAGCGACTCCTGTACGCCAGGTTACGAACTTCTATGCCTGCTATGGCGACGAAGTGCTGCCCAACCAAAAGAATGGCGAGCTGGGCCATGGTAAAGAGCGCGCCGTCGCAATCGCCGATGTCCTTGACGCCCATGTCGGTGCCCAGAACGAGGCAGTCGCTTGGAAGGCCCTACGCGCTGCGGCGCAAGAGCCCAATCCGGAAGACATCACCAGCAACACGCAGTGGTCGGTCGTCTTTGACAACACCGAGCCCGCTGCCGCCATCACGCTGCGCCGCCACTGGGGCGACATCGATGCCTTCGCGCTGTAAGGAGCTGGCACCGTCGTCCTTACGCTGGCCTGACGTTGCTTACATTTCCATACATTTGAGCTAACACGTTTTACCCCCGTATCAACAGTGTGCGGGGGTAAACTTATGCGCATGTTATAACTTGCCCGGAAGGATTCACCATGCTTAGAATCGGTCTTCTTACTAGTGGCGGCGACTGCCAGGCGCTCAACGCCACCATGCGCGGCATTGTCAAAACGCTTATGACCAATAGCGAAGAGCCTATCGAGATTTATGGCTTTGAGGACGGCTATCAGGGCCTTATCTACAGCAGGTTCCGCGTCATGACGCCCGCCGATTTTAGCGGCATCCTCACCCGCGGCGGCACCATCCTGGGCACGAGCCGCACACCGTTCAAGCGTCTGGATACCCCCGAGGCCGATGGTGTCGAGAAGGTGCCGGCGATGGTCCACACCTATCATAAGCTGCAGCTCGACTGCCTGTTTATGCTGGGCGGTAACGGCTCCACCAAGACCGCCAACCGCCTGCGCGAAGAGGGCCTCAACGTTATCGCGCTGCCCAAGACCATCGATAACGACACCTGGGGCACCGAGCTGACGTTTGGCTTTACGAGCGCCATCGACGTCGCCACCAAGTGCATCGACGACATCCACACTACCGCCTCGAGTCACGGCCGCGTGTTCGTTATCGAGATCATGGGCCACAAGGTTGGCTGGATCCCGCTGTACGCCGGCGTCGCGGGCGGCGCGGATGTCATCTTGATTCCCGAGATTCCCTACGACATGGACCAGGTCATCAAGACCATTGAGCATCGCATGGAAACCGGCAGCCGCTTTACCATCGTGGCCGTCGCCGAGGGCGCTATCTCCAAGGAGGACGCGGCGCTGTCCAAGAAGGAGTACAAGAAGAAGCTCGCCGAGCGCACGAGCCCGTCGATCGTCTACGACATCGCCAAGGAGATCGAGGCCAAGACCGGTCGCGAGACCCGCGTCGCCATCCCCGGCCACACGCAGCGCGGCGGCCAGCCCGACGCCCAGGACCGCATCTTTGCGACCCAGTGCGGCGTCGAGGCGGCACTGGGCTGTCTACGCGGCGAGTTTGGCTACATGATCGCCCTGCGTGACGGCAAGATGTGTCACATGCCGCTCGAGGATGTCGCCGGCAAGCTCAAGTATGTCGATCCCCAGAGCGATCTGGTGCGCGAGGCCAAGGCGTTGGGCATCAGCTTCGGCGACGAATAGCCTCGGCCGAAACTGCTCTCATCGGAGACCCCAGGGCTTACCTCCCAAATCGTCCTCGGACATGTCAGGATCCCGCCGTGTGCTTCGCGCGGCGGGATCCTTCCGTCCTGCGGAAAGATTTGGGAGGTAAGCCCTAGGGCCTCCTGCGGTGACTGGGGAGGCCGAGACTATTCGTCTTCTTGCTGCGGGTGCCTGGGGTAGGATGCGGCGTGCATTTTGGGGAGTATTCAGCAGCCGAGGGTGCCTGCATACTGGATTTTGGGCGAAAGGCAGGCACCATGGGCCGCATCCTGTAAAAAAACGAGCGGCTCTAGAGGCGTTGGGACTCAGAATCGGGGCTTTCAGCGCAGTTTTGCACCCCCGCCCCCGCGCCCGCGGACCCCGGGACGCTGAATACTCCGGAATTTGCACGGCGCCCCCTGGGGTACCTGTGGGCAAAAAGCAACCGCCCCGTCAAAGTATGCATTTGGCGGGGCGGTTTATGCAAAAATGCTGCTGCGGGCGCGTCGGCAGCTCGCTAGAACTTGAATCCCAGGGCAGGTTACTCGGCGCTTTTGAGGGCGCCGACCATGTCGATCTTGTTGAGGGTACGATTGGTGGCGAGGTTGACGATAAACGTAAAGCCAAAGGAAAGCACCACGGCGAGCACGTAGCTTAGCGGCTCGACCTCAACATCAAAGTACAGCGACGGCATCTGCAAAATGTACGTAAAACTCTCGGCCAGCAAGCCGCCCAGTGGCACGCCCAGCGCGGCGCCAATTGCCGTGAGGATCAACGTCTCCTTGTTGACGTAATGGTGCACCTCGCCACGGCGGAAACCAAGCACCTTGATGGTCGCCAGCTCGCGCTCGCGCTCGGAGATATTCGTGTTGGACAGCGTAAACACCACCACAAACGACAGGCACGCCGCCATAAAGGTCACGAGCACCACGACGGAATTGATAATCGTAAAGTTCGCCTCGTAGTTCTCCCAATGCTCGGCCGTACTCGAAATCGTAAGCCAACCGTCGCTCTTAAGATTCTTGCTAAACGCAATCTGGTCGGCCGACGAGCCCTTAAGCAGCACAAAGACGCCGTTGAGGCGTGCGCTTCGACCGAACGCGCGCTCATAGGTGCCCTGCGTCATATAGAGCGTGTTGCCCAAATAGTTGAGCGAGATGTCGCTGACTTTGACCTTGGCGACGTTGAGCGACGAATCCTGGACGTGCGCCGTATCGCCCGGTTGAATCCCCAGCACCAGCTGTGAACTCTTACTCAGATACACGTCTCCGTCACGCAAAGACAGTGGCTCTTTGGACTCATCCTCAAGGCGAACGTAATCGCCCAAGTCACCCGTGCGGTCATCGGGCACCACGATCAGCTGCACGGTCTCGCTCTTTCCGCCGAATGTAAAGGTAACGTTGTCGGTCATAATCGGCAGCGTCGAAGTCACGGTCACGTTGGAATCATTGGCCGCGCCGCGCTCATCCAATGCCGCGCACGTCTGTGAAAAATCGTCGGGGTTAGCAACCGCCAGCAAGTCATAGCGCGTGATATGCCCGTACTGTTTGGGCGAAAGCGCCACCGACGTGTCGCGGATGCCCATACCGCAGATCACGAGCGCCGTACAGCCGGCAATACCGAAGATGGTCATAAAGGCGCGCTTTTTATAGCGGAATAGGTTGCGTGCAGCGACCTTGTTCAAAAAGCCCATGCGGCGCCAGATAAAGCCGATGCGCTCGAGCAAGATGCGCGAGCCAGCGCGCGGGGCCTTGGGACGCATAAGCGAGGCCGGGGTCTCGGCCATCTCGTGGCGGCAGGCGATAATCGTGGCGCCCACCACGCCCACGGCAAACAGCGCCACCGACACGAGCGACGACACGATGTCGTACGAAAGCAGCATCTGGGGCAGTGAGTACATGTCGTCGAACACCGTAAACAGGAACAGCGGCAGGCCCACAAATCCGATGATGTTGCCGAGCACGCCGCCGATCAGACAAGCCCACAGCGCATAGTCCACGTATTTGGACAGAATACGCCCGCGCGAATAGCCGAGCGCTTTGTACAGGCCAATAAGCGTGCGCTCCTCCTCGACCATACGCGTGGCGGTGGTGAGGCTGATGAGCACGGCGACGATAAAGAAGATGAACGGAAACACCGTGGCGATGGCCTCAATTGACGAGCTATCGCTCTCCACGCTCGAGTAGCTTGCGATATTGCCGCGGTCCTGGATGTACCAGGTGCATTCGCCCAGGTCAGAGAGCTCGGCGCGGGCATCGGCAAACTGCTGGTCGGCGGCGGCACGGCGCTGGTCCAGGTCGGCTTGCGCCTGCGCACGCTCGTCGCTGCCCTCTGCCATGCGGTTGATGTTGCCCTGTTCAATCCCAAAGAGCATATTCGTCTGGCGCTCAGCCGCATCTAAGCTTGCCGGCGTGTCGACTGTCAGCTCCTGAGCGCGCGCCCTCTCACGCTCCTCGCGGATCTTCTCGATATTGCCCTTGGCCTTGTTGATCTTTGCCGCGTAGGCATCCGAATAGGAGTTGAGGCTCTTGGCTCCCTCGACGATCACGTGGACCGCGGAGTAGGAAGAAGATGTCGCGGCGTCCTCGCTCACATAGAACTTATAGTCCGCCGCCGAAGCAGCGCGAAAGGCGTTGACTGTCGAGTCAGAACTTACATCAGTGGGGTCGAGGACCTCAGCCGTAATGGTGTAATCGCCCGCGGCAAACTGGTCCTTGGCGCTTTGATTGGACGAGCTCGCGTCATTGGCGGCAAAACTCACCGTATCGCCGATTTTCTTGCCCGATGCCTTCAGGAACTTCGAAGTCACCGCGACTTCATCAGCGCTCTCGGGCAAATCGCCGTTCACGAGCACCGGCTGATCGATGTTCTCCTTGGAGAGACTCTGCACGACCACGCGCTCGCGCGTTGTGCCCACGGCGGTGTAGGCGGTCTCGGTGTAGATGCCCTCGGCCGTTTCGACGCCATCGACCTCTTGTATGGCGTCGAGATCATCGTCAGTCAGGCCATAGGTCGACTGCACGTTAATGTCATAGACATTTTGCTGGTCGAAGTAGGCATCAACCGAATCACACAGGTCCTCGCAACCCGCCTTAAGGCCGCACATCACGCTCACGCCAAGCGCGGTGATGACCACGATTGACAAAAAGCGCTTAAGACTGCCTCGGATTGTGCGGTAGATGCCACGGCGAAAAACCGTCGGCACCATATCGTTTGAGCTTTGGGCAGTGCGGTAGGTCGTAAAATCCTGCTCGCGCTCCGCGTCCTGCGCGTCGCGGCGTAGGCTGTTTTGGCGGTCCTGGTCCATGGGCGCTACCACTCGATCGTCTCGATAGGCACGGGATTTTGCTGGACCGTCTCGCTCTCCACGCGACCGCTCTTAAAGCGAATCAGGCGATCGGCCATGGGCGCGAGCGCGGAGTTGTGCGTGATGATGATGACCGTAATGCCCTGCTTGCGGCAGGTATCCTGCAGCAGCTGCAAGATCTGCTTGCCGGTTTTATAGTCGAGCGCACCCGTGGGCTCGTCGCACAGAAGCAGCTTGGGGTTCTTGGCCAGTGCGCGGGCGATGGACACACGCTGCTGCTCGCCGCCCGAAAGCTGCGCCGGAAAGTTGCCCAGGCGCTCGCCCAGGCCAACCTGACGAAGCGTTTGCTCGGCATCGAGCGAATCGGGGCAGATTTGCGCCGCAAGCTCAACATTTTCGAGCGCCGTCAGGTTGGGGACCAGATTGTAGAACTGGAAGACAAAGCCAACGTCGGCGCGGCGGTATTCCACGAGCTGCGCCTCGTTAGCGGAGCTCACATCGCGCCCGTCCACCGTCACGGTGCCGGAAGTCGCCGTATCCATGCCACCCAGAATGTTGAGCGCCGTGGTTTTACCGGCGCCCGAAGCGCCCAGGATAATGGCAAGCTCGCCACGCTCAACAGAAAAGCTCGCACCGTCGAGCGCATGGATGCGGGCGTCGCCCTCGCCGTATGCCTTGATGACGTCTTTGAATTCGATATAAGCCATCGATTAATTCCCATCTGGTCGGATAACTCTTTAGTATTACCCATTTCGCACCGACCAAAAAGGGACAGGTTCATTTTGGCAGGTTTTATATGGGGAAACGGCAGCTATAGATGAGGCGCCGGGGAGGCAGAGAAATCATCGATGGGGTCAGGCCGACCGCCAAACACAACGCACGCATCTCAATCTGTCAGCCAAATCATTCGAACAGCTGTTCGTTTCTATGATATGATTCCGCTATCTAAGCAGGCCAATACGCAGAAAGGCGGCCAACATGGCGTTCGACTTTAAGAAGGAATGCAAGGAGCTCTACAGACCTGCAAGCAAGCCGAGTATCATAACTGTCCCGCCTATGAGCTACGTTGCCGTTCGCGGAAAGGGCGACCCAAATACCGAAGGTGGCGAGTATCAAAATGCCCTGCCGCTGCTTTACGGCATCGCCTATACCGTCAAGATGTCAAAGAAAGGCTCAAGGAGTATCGAGGGCTATTTCGACTTTGTGGTACCGCCGCTCGAGGGCTTCTGGTGGCAAGACTCCCCGAGCGGCGACATCGATTATGTACGCAAGGACGATTTCAACTTTATCTCGTGCATCCGCCTGCCCGATTTCGTCACTCAGGATGACTTTGACTGGGCGGTCGCGGAAGCCACGGCCAAAAAGAAAGGCTCTGTTAGACCATGATTGACATCTTGCCCAATCATCTTTTTGTAATTGCAAAATATTCGCCCCTTTGCTGGATTTAAAACCGGCAAAGGGGCGATACTCTCAAGCTCGAATAAGTCAATCGTTAGGACT
>JAXJIC010000030.1:0-95159 GCA_036298925.1 Collinsella aerofaciens | reverse complement strand
GTTCATGGGAAGGCTCGAGGCCTACCTCGTGTACTATCGTGAGGAGCGGATCAAGAAGTCCCTCGGGTGGCTGAGCCCGATGGAGTACCGCAGGAAGCTTGGATACGCCTAGGCGCGGTCCAAGAAATCGTCCGCACCCCCCATTCGAGCCAAAAGTGGGAGATTATCCACTCTCGTTCTAATCTAGTTACGGTGCCGTATCCCCGAACTACATCAAGTTGCAAACAGCTGCTGCGAAGGCAACGGGGTCCTCGGGCAGAATGCCCTCGACCAGCAGGGCCTGGTCATAGAGCAAACCGGAGTACTGCTTGATCTTGTCGGCGTCGCCCGCCTTCTGAGCGGCGACGAGCTTGGAAAAGACCGGGTGCTTGGCGTTGAGCTCGAGCACGCGCTGGCTCTTGGGCATACCGTCGGGCGTGCCCTCGGGACCCTTCTGGAGCACCTTCTCCATCTCGAGCGAAAGCGGGCCCTCGGTGGTGATGCACGCGGGAGCATCGGTCAGGCGCGCAGAGACGGCAACCTTCTCGACCTTGTCGCCGAGTGCCTCCTTCATGGCGTTAAAGAGGTCCTCGTTCTCCTTGGTGGCGTCCTCGGCCTCCTTTTTCTCGTCCTCGGTCGCCAGGTCAAGATCACCGGTTGCGACGTTCTTGAGCTCCAGGTGACGATCCTCAACCTCGGGCTCGGCACCATCGGCCACGGCCTTCTCGGCAGCCTCGCGGGCGGCATCGTCCTCGTAGATCTTGGGCATATCGGCGGCAACGTACTCACGCATAGCCTGGAAGGTGAACTCATCCACGTCCTGCGTCAGCAGCAGCACGTCATAGCCGCGGTCGAGCACGCCCTTTACCACGGGCATCTTGGCCAAGCGCTCACGCGAGTCGCCGGCGGCGTAGTAGATGGCCTTCTGATCCTCGGGCATGCCCTTGGCATACTCGGCCAGGGTAATCATCTTCTGTTCCTTGGCAGACCAGAACAGCAACAGATCGGCGAGCTCATCGGCCTTCATGCCATAGCTCGAGTAGATGCCGTACTTAAGACCGCGGCCAAAGTTCTCAAAGAACTTCTCGTAGGCCTCGCGGTCGTTGTCACGCATATCCTCAAGGTCGGCGGTGATCTTCTTTTCCACACGCTTGGCGATGGCCTTGAGCTGACGGTTCTGCTGCAGCGTTTCACGCGAGATGTTGAGCGACACATCGGCGGAATCCACGACGCCGCGGACAAAGTTGTAGTAGTCGGGCAGCAGGTCGTCGCACTTCTCCATGATCAGGACGTTGGAGCTGTAGAGTGCCAGACCCTTCTCGTAATCCTTGCTGTACAGATCGAACGGCGCGCGGCCCGGCACAAACAGCAGGGCATCGTACTCGAGCGTGCCCTCGGCATGGAAGCTGATGGTGCGCGCAGGATCGTCAAAGTCGTGGAACGTGGACTTGTAGAACTCGTCGTAGTCCTTCTGCTCGACATCGGAGCTGCGCTTCTTCCAGATCGGTGTCATGGAATTGACGGTCTCGAGCTCCTGGTAGTCCTCGTACTCGGGCTTGTAATCGTCGCCGGCGTCCTCGGGCTTGGGTTTCTGGCGGCTCTTGGACACCATCATCTGAATCGGGTAGCGCACATAGTTGCTGTACTGCTGAATCAGGCTCTTGAGACCCCACTCGGTCAGGAAGCGATCGTAGGTCTCGGCCTCGCCGTCGGCATCGAGCTTCTCGTTCTCGCGCAGCGTCAGGATGACATCGGTACCGTGCTCGGCGCGCTCACCGTCCTCGATGGTGTAGCCCTCAAGACCGTCGGATTCCCACACATGGGCGACATCCTCGCCATAGGCGCGGCTGACGACCTTCACATGGCTGGCGACCATAAAAGCCGAGTAGAAGCCCACGCCAAACTGGCCGATGATGTCGACATCCGAACCCTGTTGCTCGGCGTTCTCGGTCTTAAACTCCTCGGAGCCGGAATGGGCGATGGTGCCCAGATTGCGCTCGAGCTCCTCGGCGGTCATGCCAATGCCGTTATCCGAGATGGTAATGGTGCGGGCGTCTTTATCAAAGGAGACGCGAATGGCCAGGTCGCCCTGGTCGATCTTGACGCTCGGATCCTGCAGGCTCTTAAAGTTGAGCTTGTCGACGGCGTCGCTCGCGTTAGAGATAAGCTCACGCAGGAAGATTTCCTTATTGGTGTAGATGGAGTTGATCATGAGGTCGAGCAGTTTTTTGCTCTCGGTCTTAAATTGACGCATGTGCAGTCCTTTCGCGCTACCCCCGTCCGCAAAAACGGCCCGGTCGCCCGAGCCGAATCGCAGACCTGCTATGTTCAGACTTAGATTTTATAACCCATTAGCGCGCATATATACATACGGAATCGAAAAACTGTATGTCTAAGCGCTCCGATGCGCCAATTGCCAAGGAGCGTCCCCAACTGCCGGCAGAAAAGGAACGTCCCTATCTGCCATCTACGCGCTTGGCCATCCAGGCATGGGGTTGGCCCTCGTCTTCGTAATCTACCGGGGCAATTTGCGTGTAGCCCGCCTTTACATAGAGCGGCAGCACGTATTCCTGTGCATGTAGCTTAATAAGCTTTGCGCCGGCATCGCGTGCACACGCATCACTGGCCTCGACGATCGCACTCGCCAATCCGCGACGACGCATAGCCGGCAGCACTGCGACGCGCCCCATAATGTAGGTCTCCCCCGCCGCAACGCCTTCGTCCATGTCGCATGCCGGCAACACCGGGGCCTCTGCGTCAGCCACGCGCTCAAGCTCTTCGGGAAACACGCGCGAGCAACCGGCAAGCTCGCCGTCTACATAGAGCGTCACATGAATGCAGTTCGGATCCTCGTCGATAGCGTCGAACTCATTCTCGTAGCCCTGCTCGTCCATAAAAACGACGCGGCGCACCAACGCCGCGTCATCAAAGCATCCCGTCTTAAGTTGAATATCCATGGCTGCCCCTTCATTCAATGCGAACGTTAGGGACAGATTTTAGCGAAAATGAGCTCCGCGCACGCTAAACTTCGCGCGAGCCTTCGCCAGGCAATCGTAATGACCCACGTTATGGGCATCGCTCGCGATGAAGCTGTACAGGTTCTGATCGAACAGGCGCTGTGCCGGCTTTTTCTCGCGACCAAATCGACCGCCGGCAATAAAGTCCGCCGAAGCCTGCAGCTTACAGCCCATATCGACCAGGCGCTCCGCCACGCTTACATCCTTTTGAACCGCACGATAGCGCTCAGGATGAGCGATGATCACCTGGTAGCCACGGCACTGCAAATCGTAAATCGTGTTCTCGTACTCTCTAAACGCATACGCATCGGCATGCGTCGAAAGCTCGAGCAGAAACTCGTTGGTCCCATCGAAATGCAAGTGCTCCGCGGCATCGATACCAAGCTCAACGAGCTTTCGATGGTTGACCTCGAAGCCCATCTGGAGCGGAAAACCGTCAGCGTTATCACGCAGCAGCTCAAAGGCATCCCACATCTTGTCGTAATCAAAATAGGGATCACGGCAGTGAGGAGTGCAAACGATTCTGGTTACACCGGCCCGCTTGGCAGCCTCGAGCATCGCCAAGCTCTCATCGAGATCGGCGGCGCCGTCGTCTACACCCGGCAAGATATGGCAATGAATGTCACGCATAGGTCAGCCTTAATCAACTAAACGTTTGCTCGGTTGGTGAAGATGCCCTTTTTGGAAGTCCCCTGATCGTCGGAGCCCTTCTTCACCTTCTTACCGTCCTTGGTGTAGTAGGAGTAGTAGTACTCGCTGGTCTCGGTCTCGCAGTAGTTCATAACGGTACCAATGAGCTTGACCTTCTCGGACTTCTTAAGCTGACCGATGGCGTTGAGCGCCTCCTCGCGCTTGGTGAAATCCTCACGCACGACAAAAAGCGCACCGTCGGTCAGACTTGCGATCTCGGCAGCATCGATGAAGGTGCCGACCGGGGGAGCATCAAAGATGACGTACTGGAACTTGGCGGACAGTGCCTTTACCAGCTTGGCAAAGCGGTGAGAGACGATGATGTCGGCAGGATTGGGAATATGCGGCTCGGCATCGAGGAAGTAGAAGTTCTTCTGACCCGTCTCGACAATCGCCTGGTCAATAGAAACCTGCTCGGAAAGGACTGCATAGAGTCCGCCGCGGGAGCGGACGCCGAGCATATCGGCAAGGGACCTGCGACGCATATCAGCCTCGACCAGCAGGACGCTCTTGCCGCTGGTGGCGATAGCCTGGGCAAGGTTGATGGAAACCGTAGACTTGCCCTCGTTGGGAATCGAGGACGTAACGGTGATGGTGCGAATGGGGTCGTCCACGCTCGCAAAGCGGATGTTGGCCAGAAGGGTCTTGGCGGCATTCTGTACAACGAGCTTATCGGTGTTCTTTGCCTTAGCCATGCCTATTTACCACCTTTCATAGCCGGAATTCGGCCAACAACGGGAATGCCCAGGAGCTCTTCCGCCTCTTCGGCACCGCGGATGCGGGTATTGAGCATGTCTGCCAAAACGACATAGGCGACTGCGATAAAGATACCGGCGAGGAACGCGACGGCAATATACAGCGTGCGCTTGGGGCCGCTGGGGGCTTCGGGGGTCTTAGCCTCGTCGATAACGTTGATGCTCTGGGCAGCGCCGACGTTCTGAGCGACCGTACTCACCGAGCTAGCTATGGCCTTTGCGACCTCAGCCGTCTCCTTGGCATCGGTGCCGGTAACCGAAAGCGTAATGACACGCGTGGTGGTCTCGGAGGAAACAGACACCTTGTAGTCATCCAGATCGGTGAGGCCCAGTTCCTTGGCGGCGCCGCTCTTAACGCTATCGCTATCCAGCAGCGTGGCGATATCGTTGGAAAGCATCTGGCTCGCCGAGAGATCGTTGTAGCTCATCTGGCCGCTATCGTCGGTCTTGGCGAGAATGTACATGCTCGTCGTCGCGGTATAGGTGTTGTCCATCGCGGCGAAGGACACGATGCCCATGGCGATCGCGCAGACCACCGGAAGGGTGATGACCAGCTTGAGGTGCTTCTTCAGCAGCTGGAACAGTTCGAGAAGGGTCATGCAGCTTGCCTTTCATTTCCCCAGTTCGGATTGACAAAACTGTCCGTATGTTATCGCATCTTTTTACCGAGACCAAACTCTATACATAAGAAACAGGCTCTCCTGTAAAAATGTCGGAAGCAATCGTAAAATTGCACAACAACGCCGCACCCGAAAGTCAAATGCGGCGTCTACATCAATACCTATGTTGTATCGCTATGCGAATGGCTCGTCCTGCTGTATGGGAAACGTCACCGTAATGGTGGTTCCCACGCCCAACTCGCTCGACAGATCGAGCGTGGCGTGATGATACAGGGCCGCATGCTTGACAATGGCAAGCCCCAGACCGGTTCCGCCGCGCGCCTTGGACCTACTCTTGTCCACGCGATAGAACCGCTCAAATACCTTGCCCTGTTCTTCAGGCGCGATACCGATTCCCGTGTCGGCGACCGCAAGGAACGGATGGCCTTCGTCGTTGGTGTCGCACTGCAGCGTAACCGTACCGCCGGGTCGATTGTAGCGGATGGCGTTGCTCGCCAGATTATAGATGAGCTCGTCAATCAAGCGCGACACGCCTTCGATGACCACAGGCTTGGTCTCATGACTTATCGTCACATTCGCCTGACGGGCGACCTGTTCAAGACGCTGCTCAACCGCGTAGATGGCACGCGAGAGCTCAATAGGCTCCGTGGAACCAATGGGCACCGCCTCGCCCTCAGTTGCACGCTCGGCCTCGTCCAAGTTAGACAGCGTAAGGATATCGTTGACAAGCGCTGCCAAGCGGCCCGCCTCACGATAGATGCGACCGCCAAAGTTGCGCAGGTCGCCCTCGCCCTCGACCATGCCGTTTGCGATGAGCTCGGCATAGCCCGAAATCGCCGTAAGCGGCGTCTTGAGCTCATGGGTGATATTCGCCGTGAACTCGCGGCGCATACGGTCGTTGTCCGCTAGCACCGCCATTTGGCGCTTGAGTTCCTGGCGCTGCGACTCGATACGCTCAAGCATGGGGACCATCTCGGCATAGGCGTGCTCATAGCTACGGCGTGGGTGGTCCAAATCCACCTCTTGCAACGGCGCGATGATGGCACGGGACTCGCGGCGCGCCATAAAAAACGAGAGTACCGCACCCGCTGCTGCGATAAGCAGCATCGGCGCCACCATCGACAGCAAAATCGCCGCAACGCCAGGCTGGGCCTGCGCCAAGCGGACAACCTGGCCGTTATCAAGGGCGACGGCGCGATACAGCATAATCTCGTCGAGCGTAGAGCTTGCGCGCTCCGCGGAACCCGAACCACTCTCAAAGGCCTCGATGACCTCGGGGCGATCGCCATGGTTGGGCAGTGTGGAAGGCGACGCCTCGTTGTCGTAGGCAACCGATCCATCCTTGTTAATCAGCGTGATGCGCAAGTCCTCGCGATCGAGACTACGCAAGAACGGGATGGGCTCCTGCTGTTCGTCGAGAGCGGCAGCAATGAGCTCGGTTTCCTGCGCCAGATTGGCACTCGTGGCATCCGCCAAGGTGTTTTGCACAAAGAACGCACCCAGCACCGTAAACGCCACGATAACCGCCATGGCGCAGACAAAGATCGTCACAAAAACGCGGTGCGACAGCGTATGTTTTCCCTGGGGGGCGAAGACCACGGGTTACTCCTCCGATGCGGTGGCCGCGGTGTCGTCACCTTCGGCACCATCACCGGCAGAAGGCTCGGCCAAGCGGTAGCCCACGCCGCGCACGGTCTCGATGGCGCTGGCATGCTCGCCCAGTTTTTGGCGAAGCGTCTGCACGTGCACGTCAACGGTGCGCGAACCGCCGTCGAAGTCCCAGCCCCACACGCTCTGCAGCAACGACTCGCGGGTAAAAACCACGCCGGGCTTGCGCATGAGGTACTCGAGCAGGTCGAACTCGCGCAGGGTGAGCTTAAGCGGCTCGCCGGCAACGGTCACCTCGCGATGGCTGGGCGAGAGCACGATGTCGCCCACGCTGAGCACATCGCTCGCCTGCTTGACCATGCCGCCGCGACGCAGCAGTGCGCGGCAGCGGCTCGCAAGCTCCATGAGCGAAAACGGCTTAGTCAGGTAATCGTCGGCACCGCCATCGAGCGCCATCACCTTGTCGAGCTCGGTATCCTTGGCGGTAAGCATCATGATGGGCACCGTCGCCGTCAGGCGGTCGGCACGCAGGCGACGCATAATCGCCAAGCCATCGGTATCGGGCAGCATGATATCGAGCAGGACGGCATCGGGTACCCGTCGCGCCACGGCAGTCTTAAACTCACCGTCGCACGAAAAGCCCTCGGCCTCGATTCCCTGCTTGCGCAACGCATAGACCGTCAAATCCCTGATGTTGTCATCGTCCTCGACGTAATAGATCATGTTGAACCCCTTTGCGGCCGGCATGACCGCATCTTAACCCTAAAGGTACCTTCACTAGATGGTATCAGCCAAAACGCCCCGTCAAATAATCCGCCGTGCGCGGATCGGTCGGATTCTTGAAGAGTTGCGCGGTGGGCGCGTGCTCCACCAGCTCACCCAGCAAAAAGAATGCGACCGAATCGGAGATACGCGCCGCCTGCTGCATATTGTGCGTAACGACCACGAGCGTGCAGGTCTCTTTGAGCTCGCAGGCCAGCTGCTCCACCACCAGTGTCGACACAGGGTCGAGTGCCGAGGTCGGCTCGTCCATCAGCAGAATGTCGGGCTGCACGGCAAGTGCGCGGGCGATGCACAGACGCTGCTGCTGGCCGCCCGAAAGACCCAGACCCGACTCTTTGAGCTTGTCCTTGGCCTCGTCCCACAGGGCGGCGCGTCGCAGGGAGTCTTCGACCAGCTCGTCGAGCACGACGCGATCGCGCACACCCATACCGCGCGGCCCATAGGCGACGTTGTCGTAGATGCTCATGGGAAACGGGTTGGGGCGCTGGAACACCATGCCCACGCGCTGGCGAAGGCGGCAGATGTCGTAGTCGCCCAGGATATCTTGACCATCGAGCGCAATCTTGCCCTCGATTCGGCAGTCCTTGATGCCGTCGTTCATGCGGTTAAAGCAGCGCAGCAACGTGGACTTTCCGCAGCCCGAAGGCCCGATGAACGAGGTAATCTGCTTGTCGCGGATCTTGATATTCACGTCCTTGAGCGCATGGTGGTCGCCATAGAACAGGTCGAGGCCCTCAACATCGATTCGCGTCGGCGAGGCGGCAAGATCCTCTGCCGTGGGGCGAGTCGCATCCCCAACCTCGCGCTCGTGCGCGGCCTCGGCCTGCGCTTTCATGAGTTCTTCAAGCTCCGTGGGCTCCACAGCCGCAGCAGCCGTCATACCGCATACCTCCACATCGATATCAATTCAGCAGTATCGATAGTAGGAATCGCGGCTCATATGCACGTGAGCGCATTGTCAAGTGTTTGTAAGGGCACACTGGCTATGCGGCGGGCAGCTCGATGGTGAATATCGTGTGTTCGGGCGTCGATTCACATGCAACGGTACCGCCGTGCGCGCATACGATCTCCTTGGCGATGGCAAGCCCCAGTCCAGCGCCGCCGCGATTGGTCGCACGCGCCGCATCCAGGCGATAGAACTTCTCAAAGATCACCTTGAGCTTTGCCTCAGGGATGGGATCGCCCTGATTGATAAAGCGCACGCGCACGCCACCGCCGTCCCGGCGTCTGGCCTCGATCGTGATGGTCGAGCCCTCATAGCTATAGGCAATAGCGTTTTTCATGATGTTGTTGAACACGCGAGCCATTTTGTCGCCATCCACGAGCACCGTCAGGTCCTCGCGAATATCAACTTGGACTTCCTTATGCTGCTCGTTGAGGATGGGATAGAACTCGTCAGTCACCTGAGCCAGCAGCAACCCCAGATCAACATAGCCGCGCGTGAGCACGATATCGTGGAAGTCAAAGCGCGTGATATCGAAGAACTCTTCGATGAGCGTATCGAGCCGGTGCGCCTTGTCGAGCGCCACGCCCGTAAAGTGCGCACGTTGCTCAACCGGCAGCTCGGGAGCCTCTTGCAGCAGCGAAAGATAGCCCACCACACTGGCAAGCGGGGTGCGTAGGTCATGTGCCAAGTACGTGACCAAATCGTCCTTGCGATGCGACTCGTCACGCAGAGCTTGCTGCACCTTGCGCTCACGGTCACGCACGCGGTTAAGGGCGCCCTCGACCTCCAAGAAGTCGCCGTCGATGTTATCCCAGGTGTCGGGGTGATCGATCAGGCGATCTTGAATACGAGCGGCCAGCACACAATCGGCATGCTGCTCGCCCTGCTCGTAGCCCTGGTAGTACAGGGCACGGCCACACAAGAACAGCACGCACGCGGCAAGCGCCAGCACAAAGCCAAGCATGTTGAATACAAAGCCGGCATCGAACAGCACCGGCCCTTCGATGCCGCCGAGCGCCATGGCGCCAATCGCCAACGTCATGGCCCACGCGGCGCCGCCAATCACCACGCAGCGGCACACGATCTCAAATCGATCGATCAGCAAAAAGCCGACAAGCAGCACCGCCAAGATTCCGACGATGTTGTCGATGCCAATCAGCAGCAGGCTCAGCAAAAAGAGCAGCACCGTTGCAAGCGCGCGGTTGTCGACGACCGACCTCACGTATTCAAAGAGCCGATCGGGCACCTCGAACGCTTGCCTATCGTCTTTTGTCATATCAAGATCCTCACAAGCGAAAAGCGTTATTCGATGATGTAGCCGACGCCCCAGACGTTTTTGATAAAGCGTGGCTTTTGTGCGTCGTCGCCGATCTTTTCACGCAAGTGGCGAATATGCACCATCACCGTATTGTTGGAGCCGGGCATAAAGTCCTCGTTCCACACCGCGCGGAACAGGTCCTCCACGGCCACCACGCTGCCGCGATGCTCGACCAGATACAGCAAGATTGAATACTCGGTGGGCGTGAGGCGAACCGGTGAACCGTCCACTGTCACGGAACGAGCATCGCGGTTGATCTCCAAGCCGTCGAGCTGAATGGTCGGCGACTCAGCCGCCTGTGCACGGCTACCGTAGCTGGTGTAGCGGCGAAGCTGAGCGTGCACGCGCGCGATGAGCTCCAGCGGACGGAACGGCTTAACCACGTAATCGTCCGCGCCAAGCGAAAGGCCCCCGATCTTGTCTTGCTGGGCATCGCGCGCCGTCAGCATGATCACGGGATAGGTATGGCTGGAACGGATCGTACGCAGCAGCTCAAACCCATCGATATCGGGCAGCATGACATCAAGCAGCGCCAGATCGAACTCCTGCTCCAAAATCGCCTTGGCAGCATCGGCCCCGCTATAGGCAATCTGGACATCAAAGCCCTCTTTTGTAAGGTAGATGCCAACCAAGTCGGCGATGGCCTTCTCGTCATCAACTACCAAAATGCGCTCGTTCATGCGTGCTCCTCTCGCGCTCCATTATGCCTGAGGCGACGCACGCCACACACAACAAGCGTGGGTGATTAAGTCGGCCTTAAGCACCCTTGTGCCCGTTCGGGTGCGGATGTGGGCCAAGCGCGCACGCGATGATCGCCGACGCCGGCAAACGATATACTCTAGTTTCAGAAGAGACCATCCCGTCGAAAGCGAGATCTGTGAAGTCCCTCACCTCTTTTGCAAAGCGCTCAGCCCAGCTTGCCGCCGGCTTTGTCTGCGCTATCGCCCTTGCCGCTGGCGCGCCCACCGTCGCCGGCGCCCAAGTGCTCACGACCGACAATGTTTGCGGCAAAACCGCCGATGCGCGCGGCATCACGGCCGAAAACCTGCCCGATATCGATGCGACCAATGCCCTCGTCATGGGCAAAGACGGCACCGTCTACTATGGGCGCGGCGCCGATGAGCAGGTCAAGATTGCCTCGATCACCAAGGTCATGACCGCAATCCTAACCGTCGAGAATTGCAAGATGGACGAGAAGGTCACGGTGAGCAACGCCGCAGCCACCGTGGGTAATTCGACCGCCGGCTTGCTCGAAGGCGACGAGCTTACCGTGGAGCAGGCACTGCGCGGCCTGATGATTCCCTCGGGCAACGACGCCGCCATCGTGCTCGCCGAATATGTGGGCAAGAAAATCGACCCTAAGACCAAAGACGCCGAGGCCACATTTGTGAAGGCCATGAACGAGCGCGCTAAGAAGCTCGGCTGCACCGGTACGCTTTTTGAAAACCCGCATGGTCTGGACTTTGATGGGTAGGCTGGCGATATGCACTCAACCGCACACGACGTAGCGCTGATGATGCAGGAGGCCATGAAAAACGACACGATCCGCGAGGTCGTAGCGAGCGAGGATTCCTGGATCGAGGTCACGGGCGCCGACGGCACCGACCATTCGCATTCCATGGACACGCATAACTATTTGCTGGGCCAAGATGGCAACATCGGCGGCAAGACCGGCACCACCGACGATGCAGGCTATTGTTTTACGGGTGCCTACAACCGCGATGGCGACGAGATCTACACCGTTATTTTGAACTCCACCACCACCGACCAGCGCTTTACCGATACCGCAACCCTTGCCAACTGGTACTACGACCACAAGGTGACGGTCGCAATCGCCAACACGCAGGAAAAGACCGCCAACGGCAACCCGCTTATGGCGCGCATTAGTCAAACCGACTGGACGGATAAGACGATCGACGCCACGCTCGCCGATCCCACGGCGCAAGCGACCGTGTTTTCCCTTGCCGGCGAGGTGACCGAAAAGGTTAGCTACGACGATCTTTCGGGCACGGTGCATGTGGGCGACAAGGTGGGCAGCGTTACGCTCAAGCAGGACGGCACCAAGATCGCCGTCATGGACCTGGTTGCCGACGAGGAAGGCTCGGGGCCCAATCCCATCGAGTGGCTCCTTGTGAAGCTCGACCGCCTGGGCCGCCGCATCGACAACCGCCCGCTCACGGCAGAGAGCGAGACCGTAGCCAAGGCGCCCGAGGTGTAGGGCGCAAGAATAATCAGCCCACTGAAAGGAGGCGTCCGAAAGGATGCCTCCTTTTTTGAGGGTTCGAATCCCCAGCGCCCTTTCTCGATAATAAAAAAGGGCCCCCGATGGGACCCTTCTGTAAAGTTAAACTGGCGGAGAGCTGGGGATTCGAACCCCAGATGCCCTTTTGGGGCATACTCGCTTAGCAGGCGAGCACCTTCGGCCTCTCGGTCAGCTCTCCGTAACAGCCGTTCTATAGTAACCAAACAGCCAAGGATGGGCAAGAGGAAATTTTCTAATTGCCTAGCATCCTTTCCTCCTTGGAAGCTTCGCCTACCCCAGCGAGCGGTTGAGGGAGCCGAGCTCGTCGTTACCCATGGTGCGCCACATTTGGAAGATGCAACCGCGTGCAAGGAAAAAGAAGCCGTTGTCGACCAGTTGCACGGCGGCATCCGCCAGCTGATTCGTCACGGCGGACACTGGCGGCAGCTCAAGTCCAGCCGTGCGGATGGTCTCGACCGCTTCCTCGAACGTCGGCGGCTCGCTGACGCCCATCTCGTTCATGAGGCCCTGCATTTCTTCCAGCGCGCTGCTGCCCGATTCCTCACCGCGCGGCACTAGACGGTAACAAGCCAGCGCCAGGTCGAGCTGATCGCAATTCCAATAGGCAAACGCCAAGCGATAGAACAGGTAGCCGATTGCAGAACGATCGCTGGCAATACGTAGGCCGTGGCGCGCCACCTCGATAATCTCGTCAAAGCGCTCCAGACGCGCAAGCACGTTGATGAGCGCAAAGTGCGATTGCATGGACGAACGCGCCAGATCGTAAAGATGGCGCACCTCGGGCAGCGCTCGTTCAAAGTCCTCTTGCTCGGCGTAAAAACTGCAGATCTCGTGCTGGGCAAAGTACAGTGCATCGGGCGCACGAAGGATCCGCACAGAGCGGTCTTCTTCCAACACCGGTAGCACCATGCGCACCAGCTGGTTATCGCAAAACTGCGTTTGAACCGGACCTGTCGCCAAAAGCTCGGCGACCGCGCACTTAGCCTCCAACTCCTCGACAAGACGGGAAAAGCCTTCAAAAGCACCTGTACGGTCGACTTTTGCCTGCTCGCGCAATTCAACAACACGGGCCACGTATGGGTCGTCGTCCTCTTCCATGACCTCCAGCTCGTCAGCCGTATCGGCAAGCAGCAGATCGCGCAGCGCCGGCGGCAGCGTGCGATGGTCATCGCGCGGACGAGCATGAACCTCCGCAGGCTCAATCGTCTCCGGAGCGGTTGACTCATACGCCTCAAGCACACGCTTGCACGGCATATCGTCCATGTCCATGCTCTCAAGATCCTTGGCGACAGACATGCAATCGGCCAGATAGGCCGCGCGCCCAAAGAAATACGTTGCGACAACGCGCTCGCCCTGCTCACTGTCGGGAGTAGCAATCTGCACATAGCAGCGCGTGATGCAGGTGCCTGCGGCAAAACACGCTGCCGCAAGCGTGAGTGCCACGCGCGCATCGTGCTCCGCGGCCCAGATCGCACGCGTATCCTCGTCCAGCTCGCGCCAGGCGTCATCTTGAGCGTCGTATTCACGTTGCGGCATGGCATCAACGACAGACTGCCCAAACCGAACGAGCATAATCCCCTCGGCAACGTTTGCCCGATAGGTATAGTCGAGCCGCGTGACCACGTTGAGCGCCTCAACGATTCGCGCAAAACGCGTGCGCACGTCCCACTCGCCGCCCGGCTGGCACGAAACCGTTCCCGGCTTGGCCCACGGGTTATCGCTCGAAGCCGTATCGAGCAGTCGGGGAACATCGTTGGTCGTCTTGGCGATATGCCACGCATCAAAGAGCGCGCAGCCCTCAAGGCTCGGCGAGGATGCCGCAGGGACCAATCCGGCCCCGATGCGCTCAAGGATGCCGGAGAGGCGGTTGAGACGGCACTCGATGGCAAGCAGCATGTCAATCTCGTCCTGGTCCAAAAGGCTACGATCAAAATTGAGATAGAAAATCTTTGAGCGATCAATGCGAGCCAGGCTCATCTCGGACTTGGCAGCGATGGTGCGCAGGCGGGGCAAGTCAATTTCGCTCATAAGGGCGGCGGCATAGCGCTCGATACCGCTCGGATTCTCGGCATGGTCAACGCGGTAAAGCAGCGTCTCGATAGCATCGGGGAGCGGTGCCGTGTTAAAGCCCAAAAACACCTCGACCGGCTCGGACAACTTTACGAGCTTGATCTTGTCGACAACGTTTTGCATACCCTCGTCGAGTCCGCCGGCGTCCGCCGTGTTCACAATAGCGCTTTCGGAGTTGGCAAATATCACGTAACGCAAGAACATCGAGGCCATGAACTCGCCGTAAGGAAGGGCGCGGGTCGAATTCCATGTCTCGTGGTCGGACTGCTCGCGCATGGGGCCTTCGGGAGAGCCGGCAGTTTGCGCACACGCGCGCATTGCACCGTTGGCTTCCCTTACCATGATCTCACCAATACCGGAATCCGACTCGTCAAGGACCAGTTCCATGTCGGGATCGTTGGGCAGCGGAGCCTCGCTGACGGGGCGGTCCACCTTGTACACCTCACCCGAAACGCTTACGTAGCCCAAAAGCGACACATGACTTTTGCCAACGAATTCGACGACATAACAAGATTCATGCTGATCCTCGCCAAAGAGTTTCCAGACCACGCCATATGAGCGTCCCGCAGGCTGCTCGGGCATCGCCGGAAAGCGCTTCTTGGGATCGAGAAACCTGAGCTTGTATGTCGGACGCTCTGCCACGAAATATCACCCTGATCGGTCGTCTAGAGAAGGAGCGGTCGCGGATAGGCCGCGATACCTACTCGGAATCTTACACGAGTCGATAAGAAATCGTCCGCTTCACGCCCGCGCCTCGACCGAGGTTCGAATCCATGCAGTGCTTACGTAAAAGAAAAGCCCCCGTTGCCGGAGGCTTCAAGTTCAATTGGTGCGGCGTATAGGATTCGAACCTATGACGTTCTGATTCGTAGTCAGACCCTCTATCCAGCTGAGGTAACGCCGCGACTTGTTGATTATTATGCACATGGGCTGAATAAAGGTCAAGCGTTTTTCAAAAAAAGTTATTGAATTTGATTTTTACTCATTTAGACCACTTGATGCGATCCTCGACGCATCGCGATATAAGAAAAGCTCCCGTTGCCGGGAGCTTTAAAATCAATTGGTGCGGCGTATAGGATTCGAACCTATGACGTTCTGATTCGTAGTCAGACCCTCTATCCAGCTGAGGTAACGCCGCAACGCACGGATTATTATGCACGTGACCCCTCGATGGGTCAAGCGACAATTTGGAAAAATTTTACGAAGTGATGATTAAGATGCTCGCGCCTCGACCGAGGTTCGAATCCGTGCGGTGCCGGCGTAAAAGAAAAGCCCCCGTTGCCGGAGGCTTCAATTTCGATTGGTGCGGCGTATAGGATTCGAACCTATGACGTTCTGATTCGTAGTCAGACCCTCTATCCAGCTGAGGTAACGCCGCAGCGCAAGACATATAAAACCACTTTAGCTTATTGGAGTCAAGCACAATCTCAAACTTTTTTGTGGAACGCGGTTTTGTCATGCTGCTCCGCATATACCGCCGTTCCCCGTACGATCGATTGGCTTTTCGATCACGTCAAACTTGGCATCAAGTTCCCTCAGAAGCGATCTCACCCGCTGGGCGCAATCATAATCGGCAAACGAAATGCTCAGCATTCGGGCCACCTGATTAGAAGATCCAACGCCATAGAAGTGCTCAAGGACAACAAGCGCCTCATGCGCCACAAACGTCTCGACCACATGCGGCGACTCCTCATAGCACCATTGCGTCAATGGTCCCTCACTCGTCTGCCGAACCACCAAGCCACCCATACCCGACGGCTCGCACGTTACCAGCAGGTGCTCCCCGCCCTCATCACTCTGGAACAACACAACCCGCTCGTCGAACAGCTCCATCACATCCCCTTTCTCTTGCTCTTAGTTAGCAAAAGCATAGCAGGTAAATGCATGTATACAGAACGTTTGTTCGTGTGTTTTCTATCGAGCTGTCCGCACGGCATGGTATGGACCTGCGCACGAAATAGGGCGCCCCCGAAGGAGCGCCCTTGCATATCCCCTATGCAGCCAAGTTACGCGACCGGCTCGATCTTCTCGAGACCGCCCATGTAAGGACGCAGAACCTCGGGGATCGTGATGGTGCCGTCGGCGTTCTGGTAGTTCTCCAGAATGGCAGCCATGGTACGACCAGCCGGCAGGCCGGAACCGTTAAGGGTGTGCAGGTAACGCGAGCCCTTGAAGTTCTCGGGGTCGCGGTACTTGATGTTGGCGCGGCGGGCCTGGAAGTCGCCGCAGTTGGAGCAGGAGCTGATCTCCTTGTAGGCGTTGTAGCTCGGCAGCCAGACCTCGACGTCGTAGGTCTGACGGGCAGAGAAGCCCAAGTCGCCGGTGCACAGGCTAATCACGCGATACGGAAGGCCCAGCTGCTGCAGCAGATACTCGGCCTCGGCGGTCATGCTCTCGAGCTCCTCGTCGGACTCCTCCGGCTTAGCGAACTTGACCATCTCGACCTTGTCGAACTCGTGCTGACGGATGATGCCGCGGGTGTCGCGACCGGCGGAACCGGCCTCCTCGCGGAAGCAGGGGGTGAAGGCGGTGTAGAGACGCGGCAGAGTGTCGGCATCGAGGACCTCGCCGGCATGCAGGTTGGTAAGCACGACCTCGGCGGTGGGGATCAGGAAGTTGTCGCCCGAGACGTGATAGGCGTCGTCCTCGAACTTGGGCAGCTGACCCGTGCCAAACATGGTCTGACGCTTGACGACGATGGGCGGCCACCACTCCTTAAAACCACGGCTGGTGTGCGTATCGAGGAAGAAGTTGATGAGGGCGCGCTCCAGGCGGGCGCCAGCGCCACCGAGAACGGTAAAACGGCTGCCGGAGAGCTTGTTGCCGCGCTCGAAGTCGAGGATGTCCAAATCGGTGCCCAGATCCCAGTGCGGCTTAAAGTCGAAGTCGAACTCGCGCGGGGTGCCCCAGCGGCGACGCTCGATGTTCTCGTCCTCGTCCTTGCCGTATGGCGTGGCCTCGCAAGGAATGTTGGGCAGGTGAGCCATGAAGTCGTACTGCTCCTGCTCGAGAGCAGTGCGGCGCTCGGCCAGACCGTCAATCTTCTCGTTGACGGCGCGCACAGCCTCCTTGGCGGCCTCGGCCTCGTCCTTCTTGCCCTCCTTCATCAGGGCGCCGATCTTCTTGGACTCGGCGTTGCGCGTAGCCTGGAGCTCCTCGACCTCGGTGATGACGGCACGACGCTCGTCGTCGAGCTCAAAGAACTTCTCGCGATCCCAAGACGTCTGGCGGTTAGCCATGGCGACATCGATGGCATCGGGGTTCTCGCGAACAAACTTGATATCAAGCATTAGATCCTCCGGCGATATACATTCCATTTAGGTTGCAACCTTGTACATGTATGGGCAAGTATATACTTATGAGCGTTTACGACCCAACTCAACTACGCAAGAAGGCACCCAATGGACGCAGTTTTTTCCTTTTTGTTTGGCACCCGCACCGGTTTTGCCATCCTTTTCGCCGGCGGCATCCTGTTATTTGCGATTCTTGCCTTTGTAATGGAGAAGCGTACCCATAAGATGTACGTCGACCGCGGACCCAAGTCCGAGGATGAGGAAGACAGCTTCTGGGACTAACCTGCCAAAAAGGGACAGGTTTATTTTGGTCGGTTTTATCTGGGCAAACGCAAGCGCCCCGCAACTGGAATTGAGCCAGTTGCGGGGCGCTTTTTGCTATAGAGATAAAACCGCAGGAAAACCCGCCAAAATAAACCTGTCCCTAAATAGAAGGTTTTACTGAAGGGTGGCGTCGACGGCCTTGACCAGGGCGCTGCGCATGCCGGCATCCTCGAGCGCGATGACGCCCTTGATGGTGGCACCGCCGGGTGAGCATACGGCATCCTTCATCGCCGCAGGATGCTGGCCAGTTGCAAGCTGCAGCTTTGCCGTACCCAACACCATCTGGCTCACAATGCGATAGGCATCGGCACGCGGGATACCGTGCTTGACCGCTGCATCGCCCAGGGCCTCGATTGCCATGGCGACAAATGCCGGAGCGCAACCACCCACCGTGCCGCCCACAAACAGCAGGCTCGTATCGAGTTCGACCACCGCACCGAGCTTGCCAAGCAGATCAAGCACCACGGCGCTCTGCTCATCACTAAGCGTGGAAGCCTTCTCGCAAGCGATGACGCCCTCGCCCACCGAAACCGGTGTGTTGGGCACCGTCGAGATATGCGCGACGCCCGGCAGGACCTGCTCCCACTTGGCACTGTCCCAGGTCCAGGCAACCGACAGAACGACCTTTTTGGCAAGAGCATCCTTGAGCGGGGCGAATACCTTCTCGATCATGTACGGTTTGACCGCAGCGACCACGATATCGGATGCGGCGACAACCTCGGCGGCATCGTGGCAGGCGACTATGCCGCGCGCCTCGCAGCGCTCAACCAGTGCGTCGTAGCGACCCGCGCAGGCGCACATGTCGCTCGCAGCTACACCGGCAGCGATCCAGCCATCGGCCATAGCGCTCGCCATATTGCCAAAACCGACAAATCCAATCTTCATATCTCATAGTCCTTTCAGACACATTCCTCAAAACGAAAGGTATTGTCCCACGCCATTGTTTCGTATTGCCGACCTATTTGTGATACGGCTCGCCACGGCTGATCTTGCAGGCACGGTAAATCTGCTCTAGCAGCACCACACGCGCCAGGTTATGCGGCAAGGTAATGCGTCCAAAGCTGAGCATCTCGTCGGCGCGGGCGCGTACCTCATCACTCACGCCGTCCGAACCGCCGATTACAAAGGCAATGTCGCTGCTGCCTCGCAGCATAAGATCGTCGAGCCGCGCCGAGAGCTCCTCACTCGAACGCTCCTTGCCCTCGATAGCCAGCAGGATCACATGCGCCCGAGACGGCAATGCAGCAAGAATTGCCGCCCCCTCCTTGTCGCGCGCGGCATCCACGCCGCCCGCCTTAGCCGGGTCGATATCGGCCACCTCGCGGATATCAACCTTGGCATAGGCACCTAGGCGCTTGGTGTACTCAGCGCACGCGTCCTTCCAAAAGCGCTCCTTGAGCTTACCGACGCAAACGACGGTGTATTTCACGCGCGTCTACTCCTTCGAATCGTTTTGAACTTTGCTGGCGGTCAGCATCTGCTCGAACATCGAGGCCGACTGCGAAAAGTCGCTCGGCAGCACGACCGTCGAGGTTTTACCCGTGCGAGCGAACTCCGTCATCATCTCGGACCACTGCGTAAACATGAACAGTTGGTTGGCCTCGTCATTGCCGACACCCGTCTCTTGGATGATCTCGAGCGAATCTTTGATACCCAGCGCGATGGCCTTGCGCTGGTTGGCGATGCCCTCGCCCGCCTTTTCCATTGCCTCGGCCTCGGCGGTCGCCTCGGTGACGCGCTTGATGCGGTCGGCCTCAGCGAGCTCCTGTGCCGCAGCGCGCTTGCGCTGGGCAGCGTTGATGTCGTTCATGGAGTTCTCAACCTCGGTCGGCAGTGCGATTTTGGTGATGAGCGTCGACACGAGGGTGAAGCCGTAGGCGGCCATCTGCTCGGAAACGGTAGCGTTGACATCCTTGGCGATGTCATCCTTCTTGGCAAAGACCTCATCGAGTGTGTAGACGGGGATCGAAGAGCGCAGGGCGTCGGTGATGAAGTCACGCATCTGGTCGACGGGCTCCTGCAGCATATAGTAGCTCTTGTAGATGCCCGAATCCGCCGGGCCAGCACCCATGTCATAGCTCACGTGATATTGAGCCGAGACCTCGAGGCCGATGGTCACATTGTCCTGAGTCTTAACGTCGATACCAAAACCGTTTTTCATGGTGCGCAGACTCACCGTGGCAGCCTTGCGGTCGATCACGGGCACTTTCATGTGGAAGCCCGCGTTGACGATGCGGTTGAACTTGCCCAGACGCTCGATGATCACGGCATGCTGCTGTTCAACGACATAGCAGGCGCTGGGAAGCAGCAACAGGATGATGATGGGAATCAAAAGGCTGGTAAGGGCGGCAATGATACCGGAAAACAGCATGGTCTCTCCTCTGATAGGCACACGTTGGCATTAGGATACCCGTCCAAGGAGATCGTGCATATCAAAAAAGCCCCCATTGCTGGGAGCTCTTTCATGTAATGGTGCGGGCGAAAGGACGTCCGCGTATCCGCTTCGCGGATCCGCACCGGCTTCGGCCGCCTGCCGGCGTCCTCGCCAGCTCGCTAAAAACGCTCCGCGTTTTCTTTACGCTCGCTCCTTCGCAGGTTCAAGTCCCTGTGATGGGCCCGTAACAAAAAAAGCTCCCATTGCTGGGAGCTCTTTCATTTAATGGTGCGGGCGAAAGGACTTGAACCTTCATGGGGTTGCCCCCATACGGACCTGAACCGTACGCGTCTGCCAATTCCGCCACGCCCGCGTGCAGGAATTAGAATAACGGAGCGCCACCGCGAACGCAAGAACTATTTTTGAAAAAGTTTGCAGGCATTTTCCCAGGCGGCCTGCGCGATTGTTTCGGCGTCCTCACCTGTGCGATCGACACGGTCGTTAACCAGCGCGTTTGCCGTAATGGAGATCATTGCGGGCTCGCATTCAAGACCGCGGATGGGCTCCGGAGCCATATACGGGCAATCCGTCTCGAACAAAATTCGATCGAGTGGGGTTGCCGCAAATGCCTCGCGCACGTCATCGTTGCGCTTAAAGGTGGCCGCACCACCATAGGCGATATAGCAGCCCAGCTCCACAAAGCGCTCCATCGTGGCGCGGTCCTCGCCAAAGCAGTGCAGCACACAACCGGCCTGGGGCACGCCCACCTCGCGCAGTACGTTGTACGCATCAACGTGCGAGGTGCGCTCCCCATCCGAGCCCTCGTGACGCAGGTGCAGCTCCACCGGCACGTTACGGCACACGGCAAGCTCGAGCTGGCGCGCCATGCAGTCAATCTGCACGCTATGGGGCGCCGGCGCGATGTCGTCGTCGTAATCCATGTGGTAGTCCAGGCCGATTTCGCCAATACCGGCGCATAAGGGGTCATCGAGTGCGGCAACGACCTGTGTGTGAACGTCGTCGGTATAGTCCGGCGCGCCATACGGATGCACGCCGGCAAGATACTTGATCTGCGGGATATCCTGCATCGGCAGAATTTCGCGCACGAGCCAGTCGCTATAGTCCGTCACGCTGCGTTTGTCAGCGATGGGGTCGAACATCGTCACCAACAGGTCGACACCCGCGGCTTTGGCGCGCACGAGCGTCTCGGGCACTTCTTTGCCCCAAAACGAAAGCAGATGCGCATGCGTGTCGGCAAGCGGTGCCAAGGGCACGGGGCAGGCGACCGTCTTCTTTTTCTTGGTAAACGTCACGCGTGCGGCATTAGGCATCATGGATTAGCTCCTGGGCCAGACGGACAAAGTCGGCAATATCAAGCGTCTCGGCGCGCGTGGTGGGTGCGATACCGCAAGCCTCAAAGGCGACATCGAGCACGTCCTTGGCAAAGCCGTTGGCGCTCATGGTATTTCGGATGGTCTTGCGACGCTGGGCAAATGCAGCATCAATCACGCGAGCCACAAACTCGCGATCGAGTCCCTCGGGCACCACGCCGCCAACGCGGTCGATACGCACGACGGCCGAGTCCACATGCGGCGCCGGCATAAAGCAGCGCGGCGGCACCTCAAAACGACCCGTCACCTGCGCATACAGGCCGAGCTTTGCCGTATAGCCGCCATAGGTCTTGTTGCCCGGCACTGCGGCAATGCGATCGGCAACCTCCTTTTGAACCATGACGACGGCGCGCTTGAGCGCCGGCATCGTCTGGAAGAACTGCAGGATGATCGTCGCCGCCACGTTATAGGGCAGGTTCGCGACAAACACCGTCGGCTCACCGCCCGCAGCCTGCTCAATCTGCTCCGGACCCACCTTGAGCGCGTCGCCCATGATAAAGCGGAAGTTGGCATAGTCGGCGGCATGGGCGTCGAGCACCGGCTCGAGCTCGGGGTCGGCCTCGATCGACGTGACGCACGCCGCCTCCTGCAGCAGCGCAAGCGTGAGCGTACCAACGCCCGGGCCAACCTCGAGCACGCGCTCATCACCTGCAAGCTCGGCAAGCTCGCAAATGCGCTCAATTACATGGTTGTCGATCAGGAAGTTCTGGCCCAGGCGATGCTTGGTCGCAAGGCCAAACTCCTCCAGCAGCTCCCTGGTGGCCGTGGGGTTTGCCAAAGGCGAAGTTGTCATGGTTGCCTCCTTAACATGATGGCGGCGTCTTGAAACAAAAGGGCATGGACCGTGGCGGCCATGCCCTTACAGCTAAACAGCAAATTGCCGATATGGCGCGCGGCGTCTTAGCCCAGACGCGGGAACAGCGGCTCACCCTTCTCGACGGACTGACCACCGGCAAGCAGGCCCCAAGTGCAAATGCCCTTGAGGTCGTCGCTCGCGGCCTCTTCCTCGCAGGACAGGCGACGCAGGGCCTCGGCAGAAGTCTGGGGCATGAGCGGCATCAGCAGGTGAGCGGCAATGCGGATGGCCTCGAGCAGGTTGTAGATCACAAATGCCAGCTCGTCAGCCTTGGCCTCGTCCTTGGCAAGCGCCCAGGGCTCGGAGTCCTCGATGTAGTGGTTGGCGGCATGGATGAGCTCCATGACCTCATCCTTGGCTCCGCCGTAATCGAGCACGTCCATCTTGGCCATGTAGCGCTCGACCAGGCCATCGGCGATCTTTGCCAGCGGGTTGTCGAACGCATCGAACGACGCGGGCTTGGCGGGCGCGCAACCGTCAAAGTACTTGCCGCTCATGTTGAGCGAACGCGAGATAAGGTTGCCCCAGCTGTTGGCCAGGTCGGCGTTGTAGACCTGCTCCATGCGATCGAAGCTGATGGCACCGTCGGTGCCGGGGACGACGTCGGTCATGAAGTAGTAGCGATAGCCCTCGACGCCCAGCATGTCGATAACGTCCTGCGGAGCGATGGCGTTGCCGCGGCTCTTGGACATCTTCTCGGCCTTGCCGGTCTCGGCATTGCGCACGGTCAGGAAGCCGTGGGCAAAGACGTGCTCGGGCAGGGCCTCGCCGATGGCCATGAGCATGGCGGGCCAAATGACGCAGTGGAAGCGAATGATGTCCTTACCCACGATGTGGAACTGCGCGGGCCAGCGATAGGCCAGCTCGGCACGCGCCTCGTCGGTGTCGACACCGTAGCCGACGGCCGTCATATAGTTGAGCAGCGCGTCGAACCATACATAGGTCACATGGCCCTCGTCAAACGGAACCTGGATGCCCCAGTCGAAGCTCGTACGGCTCACGGAAAGGTCATTAAGGCCGCCCTCGACAAAGCTGCGAACCTCGTTCATGCGGAACGCAGGCTCGACAAAGTCGGGGTGCTCGTCATAGAGCTTGAGCAGCTTGTCCTGGAAAGCGGAAAGCTTGAAGAAGTAGGACTCCTCCTGCACGCGCTCAAGCGGACGGTGGCAGTCGGGGCACAGGTGCTGGCCGACGCTGCCGTACTCCTCGTCGCCCTTCTGGACCTGTGTATCGGTGAAGTAGGTCTCATCAGGCACGCAATACCAGCCGTCGTAGCTGCCCTTATACAGGTAACCGGACTCCTTCATGCGCTCCCACAGGTACTGCACGGCATGATGCTGGCGCGGCTCGGTGGTGCGGATGAAGTCGTCGTTGGAGATCTCGAGCTTGCTCCAAAGCTCCTTGAAGTGCGGAGCCTGGCTGTCGGTCCACTCCTGAGGCGTCATGTTGTGCTTGGCTGCGGCCTCGGCGACCTTCTCGCCGTGCTCGTCCATGCCGGTCAGGAACTTGACGTTATAGCCGGCGGAGCGGCGATAGCGAGCCTGAACGTCGGCGATGATGGTGGAATAAGCCGTGCCCAGGTGCGGATCGGCGTTGACGTAGTAGATGGGCGTCGTGATAAAGAACGAAGGCTTGCTTTGATCCATGGGGTTTGTCCTCCAGAAAAACGTTGCATACAGAGGATGATTCTAGCGCAAGGGCTGGATATCCTCCATCTATTGCATATCGAGCACCATGGCATAGACATCGCGCTTGCGGCGCGAATACTTCTGAGACAGGCGCTTGGCCACCGCAGACACGGGCTCCCCCTCCTCGAGCGCGGCGCGGATATCCTCGCGCAGGGCCTCGTCAGGATCCGCTGCCGCGGCGCCAACCGGCACGATACCGGCCTCCTCATCCTCGCTCGGCGGCGCGATGACCAGCGCAATCTCGCCCTTTACCTCGCCGCGAGCACGCAGCTCCTCAGCAAGCTGGGCAGCGGGCCCGCGTAAGACCTCCTCGTGCAGCTTGGTGAGCTCGCGGCAGACGGCAACCTCACGCTGGGGAAAAACCTCTGCCACGGCCTCGAGCGTCGCCACGATGCGATGTGGAGACTCGTAGAAGATGAGTGCGCCGGGAACCACGGCAAGGCGCTGCAAACGACGCACGCGGTCGCCGTGCTTTCGGCCCAAAAAGCCCTCGAAGAAAAAATGTTCGCAGGGAATGCCGGACGAAACGAGCGCCGTGACGCAAGCAGAGGGCCCGGGAACAACTTCGACGGGCACATCGGCCTCACGCGCCGCCTCGACCAGCGCCTGGCCGGGATCGGACACGCTCGGCATGCCGGCGTCCGAGGCAAAGGCGAGGGTCTCCCCCGCCAGCAGACGGTCGACCAGGCCGGTGGCGCGGCTGGCGATCACATTCTCGTCGCAACGGACAAGCGGCTTGGAAATGCCCAGATGCATCAGCAGCTTTGACGTCACACGCGTGTCTTCGCAGCAGATGGCATCGGCGGCGGCAAAGGCCTCGCCAACGCGTGGGGACAGGTCGCCCAGGTTGCCGATGGGCGTGCCGACCACATAGAGTTTGCCCGTATGGGCGCTGTTTTGCGTCATATCAACCTATTCAATCATGCCGCGCTCGAGCGTGCCGAGCGCCGCGCGGGCGTCCCATGCTGCAATGCGCTTCTCGGTCTTCCACGTTTGGAAGAACCAACCGGCAGCCGGCGCAAACGAAGCCAGCTGATTGGCGATAAACACGCGCTCGTAGGCATTGCGGCCCTCGGGCGTAACCGACGAGTTGGCAAAGATCGCCGCGCCCGACCATTCGCCCACCAGCACGGGGAACCCAGTTGAAATCGCTTCTTTAAGCTCGCGCTTGTTACGCGAAATCGCCGTCGTCAGCCCGCGGGGGCTCGTGATGTCGAGCGCATGCTCGTCGCGGTAATGGTACAGGTGAAGGTCCATGTAGACGTTCTTGTACTTGGCGCCGCGCATAAAATGCTTCCACTCGCTGGGATGCCCCGACGACGAGAAAACGACGATCTTATCCTCGGGCATATACGAACGGACGAGCTCGTAAGCATCGCGATAGAAATTGCGCAGGTAGTGAGCAGGAATGCCATCCGTCATGGTGAAGAGGCTCTTGCGGACACTCATCTGCGGCGTATCCAGCAGCTCAATACCCAGCAGGCTCTCGGCCTCGCCGTAGCGATCGGCCAAGCGCTCGAGCACGTCGAGTGCGACATGACGGCCGTTGGTGGACGAATGCCACTCGGCAACAGCCTCCGGCGTGGCGGGCGAATCGTTGGAATCGCCCTGGCCACCGGGCACAGTCGCCAGGTCAAGCAGCACGCGAATGTTGTACTTGGCAGCCCACTCAATCGCGCGGTCGATGTAATCGACAACCGAGATGTAGGAGGCATCGGACTCCTGTGAGCCAAAGGCATACCAAGGCACCGGCAGGCGCACGGCGTTGAGGCCGATCTGCGCCATGCGACGGAAATCGTCCTCGCTCACAAACGTCTCGTAATGACGGCGCATGCGCTCGTTATAGGCGGCGGTGCCCATGGCCTCCTGCAGCTCGGCCGCGTTGGATGCACCGGTCGCCGCGTATAGCGACGGGGTCACCCAAGGCTCGGGAATAAACCAGCCAGAGAGATTAACGCCGAGTATCCTCTCCATCACTGCCCCCTTCGGATCGTGCAGGCCGAGCCTGCATCGTATTGCATAGGAAAAGTATCGTTTTGAGTATACCCGCGCGTGCGGACAGACGACCGAACGGTCTGCAAAGTGACGCGAAAGTGGGAGGAATGTCTGGGAGCAGACGGGCCCGAGATGGCGTGCCGAGATGTACATATGTGCCGGAAGTAGGCGGCCGGAAAGCGCATCCCGTTTTTCGCAAAAGACTGGGATGCATTTTCCGCGGGTCCACATAAAATAAAAGGACCCCTTTGCAGAGGTCCTAGTCAATTCAAGGTGGCGGGGAAGGGAATCGCGTCCGCGCGCTGCGCGGACGGACCGCTGCGGCGCTTACGCGCCTTGCGAGCTGCGCTGGCAAACGCTTACGCGTTTACTCAGCTCCGCGCCCTCACGGGGTTCGATTCCATGTGGGAGCTTCATAAAAGAAAAGGACCCCTTTGCAGAGGTCCTAGTCAATTCAAGGTGGCGGGGAAGGGAATCGAACCCCTGACACGAGGATTTTCAGTCCTCTGCTCTACCAACTGAGCTACCCAGCCATTTGAGGTGTGCCTTGTTTCAAGGCTTGATTAGTATAACCAAGGACGCGTTCCGGTCAACCGAGAATTTCAAAAAAGTTTTTGAGCACAGCCTCGGTTCTATAAATCGGCACGTCAGAGGCATCAGCCGGCAGCAAGAAGTTTTTCGCTCAGTCCCTTAAGCCGGCACGCGTTGGAGAACAGGGGTCGAAACAATGATTGAAGGACGCTCTAGTACGGCCCAGGCGCCGGGGCAGGAGCACATGCGCCAAGGACAAACGTTTTCGTAGCGCGCGAGGATATTGCCGTCGCGATCGATGAAGGCGATGTCGATGGGATAGGCCATAAAACACGTATGGACCGAAGAGCAGCGTGGAAACGCCATGACGAGCGGCAGGCCGTTGGCGGCAACCGGACGCCGCCCCAGCATGCCGCGCAGACGCACGACAAACGACTCCGCCACTGCAAACTCGGCCGGCGTCCAACCCAGCCTGTTGAGTGCCCGCGCGTAGGCGATGTAGGACGAGACCGCGGTCACATGACCACCCCCGGGCGCCATGGATCGACCGTCACCGCGCGCTCGTGCGACAACGTTGTCGGCGCCCCCAGCGAAACGCCAGCGATGCTGAGAAAAGTCGGCCACGGCTCATAGTGCATGGTGCAGGTGTAGGTCCTAAACGTACCGGATAGGGAGAGCAGGCCACCATCCGATGCCTCCGCGCCTTGCTCGCTCGACACTTCGATCCGCAAGTCATAGCCTTCCATGGCATTCAGAATTTGAGTCTGAACCGTCGCCGAGGCATCGGCAGAGCTTTCGTCGCCCTCCCCCTCCGACGCCACGGCGTGCGCCAACACGATGTCGGGTACCACGCGGTCGAAGCGCGCGACAGCGCTGGCAAAGATCATGACGTTGTACACGATGAGTGCCAGCACCAGCAAAACGGGCGTAACCACCGCCATCTCCACCGTCGCTTGGGCGCGCTCCTCGCGCAGACGCATGCGGATACTCATTACGACCCACCGCCCAGAGCGCCAACCAGCGTGGCGACATCGACGGTGAGTGGGATGGAGCCGCCGCCGGGCAGAGGAATCTCCGCAAGCGTGAACACCGTACCGCTAATGGTGCGTTCGACTTGATATTCCAACGCCTCGCAAAGCGCCTTGGGATCGGTCACGCCCAACGGAATACTTCGCAGTTTGTCTTGCGCTTGAGAGAGACCAGCAATGTCAGACCCCGGACTCTTAATGACGTTGGCGGAATCGGTCAGCACCGGCTTTCGCAGGCGCAAGTCGCACGGTTCCAGACCCAACGCCGCCATGGACGCCGAAACGGTATCGCCGAGCCACGATGCGATGGAACCCAACGCGCCGCTGCCCCCTCCTAGGCCTTTAATCATCTCGTCCATAAGTTCGTCGGCCGAACCTTGGATATCACCGTATCCTACGAGCAGCCGTCCCCAAACATCCATGACGCCGTCGAGCACGCCGGCAACGCCGCCCGAGCGTTCCTTCAATGTCGAGAAAAATCGCGAAAGCACGTTGTTTTGCGCCGTCGCCTCATCGGGTGCCAACACCGCGGCAGAGATAGCACCGCGATCGCCGAGCCTGACTGCCGTGCTAAACGAAGAGTTGAGCTCATCGGGGCTCGAGATGGCACCCGAAACCGCAAAGGCAACTACGCCGTTGCGACCGGGCGGAGCGATACGCGGACGCTCGCCCGAAAGCGCTTTGATGGCCTGGTCAAACGCATTGCTCGCACGGTCGGTCTCGTCTTCGGTCTGACGTTCGAGCTCGAGCTCTTTGTTGCGGCATTCGACGTAGTCTTCCAGGACGTCTTTAAACTTGTCAAAGTGATACTCGAAGCCGTTTTCGATAGAGGTTGAAGGCGCCGCAACAGCACCAAGCGACGAAACGCCAAAATGGCATTTGCTGCATTTATCCTGTCCATCGTAATCGGCAACCGAAGCAAATCCGCCCGGCGTCCCTTTCTTATAGTTAGGGCAGGTCGTCCCGTAATGCAGATACGCCTTGTCATCGTTCACGCTCGTCGGCCACACCGCATCGGTATAGAGCTCCGTCGCCCGAACCTCATCAGAGTTGCGCGGCAACAGTGGAATATAGGAGGAAACCCTGTCTCCGTTCTCGGTTATATATGCCCGATCGACCTCCGCACTCGCATAGGTATAAAACGCCTTACGCGCCGCAGACTCTGCCCTCATCTCGACACTCGAGCCGTGGGGCTTCTCATTTGTCAGACGCCAATGGTAGTAGTCCTTCGCGCGATCAAGGGCAACTTGAGGCTCCCACGTAACGCTCGAAGCGTAATGCGGATTTTGAACACCGGAGAGATCCGTTAGGCTTTTCGCGCGCTCCCACATACACGAACAGCTGCCGACCGAACCTTTATCCGATCCACCGCAATCCGCTAGCCAGGCACGCTCCTTTGCCTTCGCCGTCTCCTCCGATGCTTTTTGTAGCTCCTCGGCCGCGCGCTCCAGATCTTCCGACGCATCTTTAATGGCATCGGTCGAGATCTCGGAACCCTCGAGCGCAACAAAATCAGACTCGGATGTCCTGGGCACGGCAAGCGCCGTACCGGTATAGGTCACACTATCGGTATCCTGCGCCGACACCGCCTGCGTGGCACGCGCGGCAATCAGATACGGCAGAGCCGTCTCGATTTTCTGCAAGCCTTCCGATGCGCTTTTGGCAAACTTGTTGCGCGTTTTAATGATCTCAATCCCGGTGTCGACCATATTGCCGGCAACTGGTTCGGCACCCGGGATGAGGATGGCGACCAGGCCCGTCCCGATCGTGGCAAACCCCGCTAGCCCCAGACTCAAGATGCTCGCATCAACCACCGTGGCAGCCGTGTGATAGGTCGACACTACGTTGGCACCCGCCAGCGCGCCGCTATCGGCCGCCACCTGGGTGTCCCCCGCGCGCGACATGCTCCATATCGCCGCGGTCGACGAAAACAACAACGTGAGCACCACTAGGATGACCACGGCAGAAGAAAGCGTGGTGTAGGCACCGTCTTCGATAAACAGGTCGATACCGGCGCGGCCCATAAAGCCGCCTCGCTTGCGATGGCAGCTCGGACGGCGCGTCAAAACGCGTCTAGACCAGAAACGCTTAATCCCATGCAGCAATCCACGAATCATAATCTCCCTCCAGCCATTCGGGACGTGATTGATATGAGACATCAACCTTGAGCTCAACGTAGCCGCCCTCGGCGGTACCACCCATAGCCTGCACAAACGCACCGATCACAGGCAACGGCTTGACCTCGCCAGAAACGGACACGGACGAGACGCCACCCGCATCGGCCCGACCAAGCTCGATATCCCACGACAACGGCCCGCCGGCATGAAAGATCGAAACGTTGGGCACTGCGGCAAGCCGGCGGCAGGTGAACTCCTTAAGATCGTCATCCTCCGCCGTCGTCGTGGTCATAAGCCGCGCGGTCTCGGCGGCGGCAGACTCCATGACCGCGCGCGTATAAAGCAGGCACACCGGTTGCAGGGCGAGAAGGATGAGCGTCAAAAACGTCGGCAGCAAAAAAGCGGCCTCGACCGTAGACTGCGCCCGGTCCTCGCGCGCAACATCAATACAACACGATGTCCTTAGCACCCGCAGCAGCGTCGACAACCGATGTCGAGGTGACGCCGTGAGATGCCGCCCGCTCGACCAGCGCCGCCAAGCGCCCATCGGCACCGGCACGCCAAAGCCCCGCGATCGCCAGCACGATGGAAAGCAGCGCCACCGTGACGATGGCGTATTCCACAGTCGCTTGGGCAACCTCTTCACGCAGAACGCCATGCATTTCACGATCCCTCCTTTGAGCTTATTGTTTGCGGTACCAGGCGCACGGCGCGCAGACGACACGAAGCATCGCCGGTATCCGCGGCAACCGTCACCATATCGACCCAGCCGCGTCCGTCACGCACGATAGCGCCCCATACGTTGCCCTTAATATCGAGATAGCCGCTCAGGGCGAGCTGGACCGTTGGCACCTCGCGGTAGGCGCGTAACATATCCGCCGCTGCCTCGGTCATCGGTCGGTCCTCGGACCATGCAAGCCGGACCGCAATCGCGTTGTCCTCAGACGAATCCGTCGCAGTGCCAGACCGCTTGTCGAGCGTCCGCAGAAAGGTTTGCGCCGTGACAGCGACATCCGAATCGTCCACATCTCGCATCTCATCTTTTTGAGACGCCACCGCCGAATCTGAGCCCGAATCGAAGGCGGCCCCAGGACGCTGCTGCCGCGCGGCGTTAAGCCCCCAAAGCACCGCCGCTATCGCCACGGTCAGGCATGCAAACACCAGCAACACCCCGATGGGGCGCTCGCCCTCTACAGGCTGTTGATGCCCTCGCTGATAGCGTTCCATAGATCTTGGACCTTGCCTTTAAATGCAACGATGGCAATAATCGCGATCACCACAAGCACACCCACCAAAATGGCGTACTCGGTGGTACCCTGCGCGCTCTCCTCCTGCAACAGCTCCTTGGCATGCTGGCGAGCGAGAATCGCCCGGCAAAAAGCCCAGTTCCAAGCCTTGTCAGCAACTTCGACCATCGTGTTCATGTATTCCTCCCTACATCATCCCGCCTGCTCCCAGCAGCGGGCCCAATATGGACAGAAGCAACGCCGGCAAGATGAGCGTGCCGGTGGGAATCAGCAGCTTGACGGGCGCACGCTCAATCTCGCGCTCGACCGCGGCGCGATGAGCCGCACGGATCTCGCGACTTTGAGCGGCCAACGTCTCGGCAAGTGGGGCACCCAGGGCGAGCGCCTGCCCCACCGTGATGGCAAAGGTCTCGAGCGCTCGCACGTCCAGGTCGCGCGCGGCGGCCAACAACTCGTCCTCACGCGTGCCCACGCCCACCTGCCACGCCATGCAGGCCCGCTCAAGGCGAAGAGCCAGCACTGACCGGCGGTTGGCGCAGAAAATCTCAAGCGCCGCATCAAACGAAAGACCGGCCGAAAGGCCCAAGCGCACAACATCGATCATCTCGGACACTTCGCCGAGCGACACTCGCGCCGGGCCGCCCGCTCCAACCGCGCCCTTCACTCGCGCGGTCAGGGCATCGACCACCGAGCGACCCGCGGCAGCGACCAGCACCGCCTCGCGCTTGCAGGCCCCTGCGATCTTGCGCGCATCCGCCCGATCCAAACCCGTCGCGACAAATACACTCAGGGCACACAGGCAAGCCACAACTGCAACCAGGGCGCTCATAGCTCCACCCGCATAATGCGCCGGATAACCACCAGGGCAACGACGTTGAGGGCTAGACCCAGCACCACAGCGCCCGCACCGGCAGGCGTCGCAAGACCGCGACGAAAATCTGCCGAAAGCAGCGCCAACACCGCGCACATGCCCGCCGGCATCGCCGCGACCATATGCGCAGACATGCGAGCCTGCGACGTCTTAACATCCAGGCGGCGCTTGAGCTCAATGCGCTCCCCCACCATGCTCGACGCCTCGGACAGTAAGTCGGCAAGCGGAGCACCGGTGCGCTGAGACACCTTAAGCGCCAAGGTCACAAGCGAAAGGCCGGGGGCGTCGATGCGCACGAGCAAGTCATCGAGCGCGTCGGTCGCCGAGATGCCGCAATCGATCGCCGCCGCTACCCGCAAAAACTCGGTATGTACCGGCTCTTGCGCATGAGCGCCCACAAAGCGCATGCCCTGGGCCAGCGAATGTCCCGAGGCAAGCGACATGGAAAGTGCGGTAAACGCCTCGGGCATGGCCTCTTCTGTATCGTGTTGCTCGCGCCGGCTCTCAAAGCCATCCCGAGCGGCGCCAACGGCAATCGGAACAACAAGTCCCAAGGCAAATCCGAGGGGCGATAACGACACCATCGTTAGTAAAACGCAGCAGACACCGCTCGATAGCAGCAGAAACGCCAAACGCCCCGAAGCATCTTCGATCACGAGGCCAAGGCGATGCGCCGGAGCCAGCGATGCCCACGAACGGGCGATCTTTTTCAGCAGATCGTTTTCCACCAGCTCACGCGGCAACTTCTCTGCCACCGTCTCGAGCGCCTGACGCGCCAGCTCCGTCGGCGGCACCTGCGGCACACGAGGTTCCGCCCCGCACGCCGTCGCAACAGAAAACCCTGCCAAACCCCCTACGACGAGGGGCACAGCGACCTCCATTCGTCCACCTCCTCTTGTGTGAGCGTCCCCGACCGCAGGCCTTCTGCGATAAACGGCGGCTCGCGGTCAAGCTTCCAGGTGCGCTCGGCGGCATCGAAAGTCACATAGCGCTCGAGCTCTACGCCGCCCGACGCGGCGCGACGCACCCCCGAATACGAGGAGACGAAACGCCTGCCATCGGCGTGGCGCTCGGACATCACGATGCCGTCGAGCGCCATGGCAATCTGCTCCTCGATGAGCTCGCTCGGCAGATCGATGCCATAACGTGCAAGCAACGTCAGACGCACCACGGTCTCCTGCTCGGAACCCGCATGAAGCGTGGTGAGCGACCCGTCGTGGCCCGTGTTCATGGCCTGCAACATGTCGCAGCACTCGGCACCGCGCACCTCGCCCACCACGATGCGGTCGGGGCGCATGCGCAGGGCATTGGTCACCAGGTCGCGGATCGTCACCGCGCCCTCGCCCTCAATTGAAGCCTCGCGCGCCTCTAGGCGCACCACGTGCGGATGATGCGCAAACTTGAGCTCGGCAGAGTCCTCGATCGTCACGATGCGCTCGCCGGTGGAGATCTCGCATGACAACGCGTTGAGCAGAGTGGTCTTACCAGATCCCGTGCCTCCCGCAACCGCCAGGTCCTGTCGCAGCGACACAGCGCACGACAGCAGCTGCGCATACCAAAGCGGCAGCGACCCCAGCCCCACAAGCTCGTCCAGCGAGCAGATACGGTCCGAGAACTTTCGGATGGTGAGAATCGGTCCGTCAATCGCCACAGGCGGAATCACCGCGTTGACGCGATAGCCCGTTTTGAGACGGGCGTTGACGATGGGGCTGCGCTCGTCGATACGGCGGCCAAGTGGCGAGATGATGCGGTCGATAAGCACACGGATCTGCTCATCATCCTCAAACGCATGCTCGATGGGGTACAAGACGCCGCCGCGTTCAAAGAAAGCCGAGCGGCAGCCGTTGATCATGATCTCGGTAACGGTGTCGTCCTCGATGAGCGGCTGCAACGGCCCCAAGCCCACCACGTCATCCAAAATCTCGTCGATGATGGCCTCGCGCTCGGTCGTCGCGAGATCGGTCGGCTCTTCAACATTGAGCGCCGCCTCCACCGCGGGACGCAATTCCGAGCGGGCAAGTGCCGGGTCGATATAGGCGCTGATACGCGCCACTTCGTCGTAACCCATGCGGTCCATCACGGCGCGCTTGGTACGTCGTTTCACCGCGCGGCGACGCCCCGCATCTACAGGCGCTGCCTCCGCTGCAGCGCCGGCAGCCTTAATCCTTGTTTGCAGGCTCATCGCTGATCACCCTCGCGCGACCAGGGAAGGCGGATACGCGGGCGTTCGGTGCGCATTGCACGGTCGGCGACCATATCGCCCCAAGGGCCGACGGCGCACCCCAGTTCCACGAGCATCTCGCGCGTGGCCTCGCGCACGCTGGTCGCAAAAGCGCTGGTCTGCCCCACTGCCTCGTCAGCGCGCCCAAACGCCATGAGCGCGGCGAGATCCTGCCCGCCATCGGCGATACGAATCTTGGAGCTCAACGCACAGGCAATCTCAAAGCGCATGGCAACATCCTCGTCTGCCCCGCGCGCACCGAACCGGTTGAACACGGCGCTCATGCGCGTGCGCGGCACACCTACTCGACTTGCCAGTTCAATGACGCGCGACGCCGATGTCGCGGACGACACCGCCGCATCGCCAACGACCAGGCAACGGTCGCTCGCCGCCACCGCAGCCGCCACGGCGTCGCCCCAAAAGACCGAGGTATCGATAAAGACCACGTCGGATTCGCGACGCAGGACATCAAGCAGTAGCTCCACCGGACGTGCCATGAGCTCGGCTTGCTCGGGCGCCGCGACGGGACCCCAGAGCGTAACGCCCGGCGCCACGCGCATCGATGCGGCTACGATATCCGGCTCGGTGAGCGCGCCCGCCGCCGACGGCTCGATAAGTGCCGCCATATCGCGCGGAGCATCGACGCCTAACAAGTCGTAAAGGTTTCCAAACATCAGGTCCAGGTCGAGCACGGCGGCACGCAAGCCCAACAGCGACGATGTGTGTGCCATGGTGGCAACGATCGTCGACTTGCCGCAACCGCCCGAGCCCGAAATGGCGCAGATGACCGGAGCTCGATGCGGCGAAGCGGCAGCGTCTGCCGGCGGCATCGGAGGCGGCGGGGCGGGCGTCGGTGACAGCGTCCCCGTCTCCTCCGCCGCAACCACACGCTGCGTCCAAGCCGGCATGGCAGCTTGTTCGGTCTGCGAGGCAGGCTCGTTCTGTGCAATCTGCTCATGCTGCATCAGCGACAACTCGCCGCACCCGGCAAAGCCCTCAACTTCGTCGAGTTCATCCACCAGATTCACGCCGTGCACGTATCCCATATCTACAGCCGGGGAATCGCCAGCATGCTGCGCCGGCCCTCCAGCGTCATCGTATACAAGGGGGTTCCGGGGGCGCCGACCATGCTCGGCTTCCGCTTTTCCATAATCATCAACACGCGGGCCTCTTGTAGCGCGAGGCGCCCCGGGTTCCCTATCAACAAAAGCATCGGGCTCAATCGTCATGCGCCGATCGGAATCAACCGCTCCCTCGCCCGCGCACCCGTTGCCGCATATACTGTGCGCAACGATGACCTCGGTCGCCCCTGCGCGAAACAGCCCCTCGATATCCGACGGATCGAGTGCTTCTATCAACACGACCACGCGACTCACGCGGCCTTCGGCCGTCAGGCGCGCAACAGTCTTGCGCACATCTTCGGTATCAAACAGAGACGCCGCGATGATGGCAGCCCCGCGGCGCGACGGAAACGCCCGAGCCATGGAAACCAGCCCGTCCAGGTCACCTACGCGAAGCACCTGTGCACCCGCATCACGGCCCTCGACTTCCCGCTGCAACAGCCCGTAATCGCCGCACGCGCAGCACGCAAGCCAGATCGCCTTCATCACTTGTCGCCTCCGCTCTTTTTGCCGCGCGCCGTGGCGGGAATCGTCAAGCTGACCGTTCCCTTGCCCGAGGCTCCCAGCAGTTCCTTGACGTCTTCGGGGTCAGCCGCCAGCGTCACCCATTCGATCTTGCCCTCGCGCGTGGCACCGGAATCCTCACTGGTATCGATCACGTACGCGCCGCACAGTCGATCGGTTACGCCGTCTTTTTGCACATACACATCCACGTAGCTGCCCACGCCCGCAGCACCGCCGACCGAGTGCTCGGCATCGACCGCCACCGAAACGGCGACTTTGCCCTTAGGCACCTCGAGCTTGTGGCTCTCGGCCTTGGTGTAGACATTGCAGATCACGGCGTTTTTGGGAATACGCGAAGTCGTCACGTCGCCGCGCACCTGGCGCAGCTCGGTCGTCGCGTCACGCGGCAGCAGACTCGTCAGCCATTCTTGGGTTATGACATTGGTCTCATCGAGGGTCTCGCCCACATCGATATCGCGCGCCGCGACGCATACCTCGACGCGATCGCCACCGTACTTGGCCAAGGTCTCAGCCTGGACCTGTTCGGCTTGCGAGCGGATCGACGAGCCGTAAACCATGCAGAGCAGAGCAGCGAGCACGCCCGCGACCAGACTGATGGCGATGCGTTTGCTCTTGTTCACGGCCGCTCCTCTCATGGCAGTGCCGGGCGAATGTCCGTACCACCATTGTCTGGGCGGTCAAAGTGCAAAGCGGCGCAATTGCGATTTTGGTTTTCGATGTCAAACCAATCGCTGACCAAAAGCTGACCAGCCCGTCAAGCTCGTGGCAAGGTTTTGGTCAGTACGTCAGCAAACTGCATGTTTCGAGGCTTTTCCGCAGCAAAAAAGCCGTCTCCCGAACAGTTGGGAGACGGCTGTCATAGGAAAAATCAATTACAGATGGACATCGGGATCGAGCATTTGAGCACTCACGCGCATGGATGACGCCAAGTTTTGGAACGTTTCCAAACGCAGGCTGTCGATCTGCCCGGCGTCCTCGGCCTCGCGAACGGCACAACCCGGCTCATGGGTATGCGTGCAATCGCCAAACCGGCACGCACGCGATGCCTCGACAATCTCGGGGAAGGCGCGCGCCAGACCCCGCTCGTGACCCACGAGCGGTAGGCTGCGTAGGCCCGGGGCATCGGCGATCACGCCGGCGTCGCCCGGTAGCGCCACCATCACGCGCGCGACGGTAGTGTGACGGCCCTGGTCGTCGCGTTCGCGCACACCGCCGGTCGCCAACGCATCGTGGCCCAGCAGCGCATTGAGCAGCGTCGACTTGCCGGCACCCGATTCGCCCAAAATCATGGCACAGCTCCCGGCGGGCACGCAGGCGCGTACCTCGTCCAGGCCGCGGCCCTCGGCAGAGGACGTCACGATTACGCGCACGTCCGGACCCACCAGGCAGCGCACGCGGTCCAGATCGCGCTCGAGCTCCTCGGCATCGCAACGGTCAGCTTTGGTGAGCACTACCACCGGCTCGGCATCGCAGTCGAGCGCCAACACCAGCGAACGCGCCACGCGGTCGAGCAGTACCTCGCCGGCACCGAGCGCCTGCACGATTAGCACGCTATCCACGTTGGAGCAGAGCACCTGGCGCTCTCCGCGGGCACGGCCGCGCCAACGCTCAAAGCTCGTACGGCGCGGCAGCACGCACTCAATCACGCCCATATCGTGCCCGGGAGCGCGGCGCACCGCCACACGGTCGCCCACGGCAGGCAGCAGGACCTCGTCCTCGCCGCGCGACTTGGCAAACCCCACGGCATGCTCGGCGCGGAAGGTATCGTTGGCAGTCGCCACCAGCGGAAACCCGCGATCCAAGCGCACCACGGCGCCAAGCTGCATCTGCTCGGGCTCCTCGGCATGTGCGCAGAAATCATCAAAGGCAGTCTGCTGGGCTTCATCGACCGGCAGGTCATCAAACGCTGGAACATCCTGCAGCGCATCGAGCCCCGGTACGCTCGCCAACAACTCCTCGGCAGACACGGGCGCTTCGGTCGCAAGCTTCCGACGACGATCGCGCTTAGCCCGCGCCCCCGTCGTCTTTTTCTTCGCTTTAGCCTTAGCCTTGCCCACAAGCGCCTCCCAGCACCACAAATCACAACTGAGCAGGTATTTTAAATCAAAAAGAGCTGGCCGGGCAAAGCCCGACCAGCTCACAAACTTTCCCTCAGCCCTTTTCATCCGCACGGGAGAAAAGCCAGCAAGGATACCGCAGGGCCCGCCCCGGAAGCCCTTTCTCCCGAACGATCCCGCAGCGCGAAGCGCGAGGACCAGTGAGGGAGAAAGGGCGTGGGGCGGGCCCGGACAGGTACGTTACTCTTTCTCCACAGCGCGCATGATCGCCTTGTAGATCTCCATCAGCGGGATGATCAGGAAGGCCAGGCCCAAAGCGGCAAGAACGCCCTTGAGCTCAAGCGTCACGGGGCCAAAGAACATCTCGGCAAGCGTCGGCTGCACGGTCACGATCACCGTCAGCACCAGTGCCAGCGCGGCGGAAGCCCACAGCCACTTGTTCTGCTTCTTCATGGTGAACAGCGACGCACGACGGCTGCGCATATTGAAGCAGTGGAAAATCTCGACCATGTTGAGCGTGATGAACGCCATCATCACGCCTTCCTCGTCGGCATTGCCGGCGATCATATCGGCGATGTGGATGTAGCCCATGTCAAAGTACACGCCCACAAAGAAGCTCGCCAGCACCAGCACGGTGATGATTAGGCCCTGGACCACGCAGTCCAGACCCATATGTCCGGCAAAGACGCCGTCCTTGGCGTTGCGCGGCTTGCGCTTCATGATGTCGCCCTCGGCGTCCTCCATGCCCAGCGCGAGCGCGGGGAAACAGTCGGTGACCAGGTTCACCCACAGCAGCTGCACCGGCTGGAAGATGGTAAAGCCGATGAGCGTGGCGATGAACACCGAGAAGACCTCGGCAAGGTTAGCCGAAAGCAGGAACTGGATGACCTTGCGGATGTTGTCGTAGATGCGACGGCCCTCTTCGCAGGCACCGATGATGGTAGCGAAATTGTCGTCGGCGAGCACCATGTCGGCGACGTTCTTGGTGACGTCGGTACCAGTAATGCCCATGCCCACGCCGATGTCGGCGCGCTTGATGGACGGGGCGTCGTTGACGCCGTCGCCCGTCATGGCCACGATCTGGTCGCGCGACTTCCAGGCCTCGACGATGCGTGTCTTGTGCTCGGGCTGGACGCGGGCGTACACGCCGTAGTCCTCGATGTGCGCGTCGAGTTCCTCGTCGCTCATGCGATCGAGGTCGGCACCGGTGATGGCATGGCTGCGATCGGTGACGATGCCCAGCTGCTTGGCGATGGCCACGGCGGTGTCGATGTGGTCGCCCGTGATCATGACGGTGCGGATACCGGCATCGTGGGCCTCGCGGATGGCGTCGGCGACCTCGGGGCGGACCGGGTCAATCATGCCGGACAGGCCGCAGAAGACCAGGTCGTGCTCGAGCGCGGCGGGGCTGCAGTCGCTCGGGACCTCGGTGTAGGTGCGGCTTGCCAGCGCCAGTACGCGCAGGGCCTCGTCGGCCATGGCCTTGTTGGCGGCCACGAGCTCGGCGCGACGCTCCTCGGTCAGGGGGACGACCTTATCGCCCTCGTAGATATGGGTGCACAGGCCGATCACCACGTCGGGCGCGCCCTTGGTGTACTGCTCATACTCGCCGTCCAGGGTCTCGACGACCACGGACATCATCTTGCGGCCCGAGTCGAACGGGGCCTCGCCCACGCGCGGGTGCTCGGCAGTCAGGCCAGTAAGACCAGCCTTGCCGGCATCGTTGACGAGCGCGCACTCAGTCGGCTCGCCCACGGCCTCGCCCAGGTCATCGTCCCACTGGGCATCGGAACACAGCGCCATACCGGCCAGGAACTTCTCCTTAGGCGCAGCGAGCTCGTGCTTGACGACGGTCATCTTGTTTTGGGTAAGGGTACCGGTCTTGTCGGAGCAGATGGTCTGCGTGCAGCCGAGAGTCTCGACGGCAGAGAGCTTGCGGATGATTGCCTGGCGCTTGGCCATCTTGGTCACGCCAAGCGATAGCACGATGGTCACGACGGCGACCAGGCCCTCGGGGATGGCAGCGACGGCGAGCGAGACGGCAACCATAAAGGTGTCGAGCAAGGCTGTCGGGTCGGTGAGGACGTTGCCCACGCCGTGACGGATGATGTCGACGCCAAAGATGACGACGCAGATGACGATAACCATGATGGTAAGGATGCGGCTGAGCTCGGCAAGCTTCACCTGCAGCGGCGTGAGCTCTTCCTTGGCCTCGGCCAGGGCGCCGGCGATCTTGCCCATCTCGGTGTTCATACCGGTGCCGACCACGACGGCGCGACCGCGGCCGTATACCACGGTGGAACCCATGTAGCACATGTTCTTGCGGTCGCCGAGCGGCACGTCGTCGGTGCCGGCGGCGAGCTCAATGACGTTGGCATGCTTCTCGACGGGCACGGACTCGCCGGTAAGGGCGGCCTCCTCGCTCTTCATCGTGGCGCTCTCGAGCACACGGCAGTCGGCCGGGACGGAGTCGCCCGCCTCGAGCATGATCACATCGCCGGGCACGAGCTCGGCGCTCGGCAGGTGCACGAGCTTGCCGTCGCGCAGCACCTTGGACTGCGCCGCGCTCATCTCCTGCAGGGCCTCGAGGGCCTCCTCGCTTTTAGCCTCCTGGACCACGCCCAGCACCGAGTTGACGATAACGACGAACATGATGATGGCGACATCGGCAAAGTCCGCCTCGCCCTTGACCATGCCCGTGAGCGCGCTGATGACGGCGGCAACGATCAGCATGATGACCATGGGGTCGGCCATCTGCTCAAAGAAGCGCTTCCACAACGGAGTCTTCTCGGCTTCCTCGAGCTTGTTAGGGCCTGTCTTGGCGAGGCGCGACGACGCCTCGTCGTTGCTCAGGCCGAGGTTCTCATCGACGCCCTGGTCGCTGAGCACCTCCGCCGCGGCGGACAGGTATTCCTTTTGCATATAGAGTCCCCTCCTGGGATTCGGGCCACTCAGCAGATTGATGCCCGATCATAATTCCCAGGAGAAGGGCAAGGGCTCATCAAGGCTGCCGTGCTGAGCGGCAGTTGATAGTGGAGCTATGGTACCCCAAAGCAGCGCGTCTAGCCAAAACATTCCAATTGGAAACACGGCTCGAGTGCAACGATGCAGACCGTGTGATGCTCAATATTGATAAAACGTTTTTTCTTCGGCACATCGTTAAACTGAAATATCGCCCAGATAGCAGCGGTCAGAACGGTTGGTAAAGATTTTTCATATACCGTTTTTTTCGCAAAAAATGAACTTCTAATTCGGCATACGGTCGATTTTTTGGGGTATTCGGTCGCCATTTCGTTATAATCATCTCAGTTTTATTTCTTATGGTTTATCTATCAGCGCAAGACGATGTCAGATGGAGGTCTGAATGTACAAGCGCACCAAGATTGTATGCACCATGGGTCCCGCCTGCGATAGCGACGAGACCATCCGCGAGATGATTAAGGCGGGCATGAACGTCGCCCGTTTTAACTTCTCGCACGGATCCTACGACGAGCACCACGGTCGCATCGAGCGCGTCCGTCGTATTTCCAAGGAGCTCGGTCTGCCCGTCGGCATCCTGCTCGACACCAAGGGCCCCGAGGTCCGCACCGGCCTTCTGGTCGACGGCAAGAAGGTTGCCGTCAAGACCGGCGATAAGATCGTCGTCACCGCTCAGCCCACGTCCGAGGATTTCCACGGCACCTCTGAGCACATCTCCCTCGACTACCTGGCTCTGCCCTCCGAGGTCGAGAAGGGCTCCCTTATCCTGATCGATGATGGTCTGGTTGCCCTCGAGGTCGAGTCCGTCGACGGCCAGGACATGACCTGCGTCGTCAAGAACGACGGCCTGATTGGCGAGCGCAAGGGCGTCAACATGCCCAACGTCAACATCTCGCTGCCCGCCATCACCGAGCGCGATCGTCAGGACATCCTCTTTGGCCTGACCGAGAACATCGACTACATCGCCGCTTCCTTCATCCGTGACGGCGAGTCCGTCCGCGGCATCCGCGAGCTTTGCCGCGAGAACGGTGGCGAGCACGTGACGATCTTCCCGAAGATCGAGTGCGCCCTGGGCGTCGAGAACTTCGACGAGATCCTCGAGGCTTCCGACGGCATCATGGTCGCCCGTGGCGACCTGGGCATCGAGATCAAGCCCGAGCTCGTTCCCCACATCCAGAAGGAGATCATCGCCAAGTGCAACGCGGCCTACAAGCCCGTTATCACCGCTACGCAGATGCTCGACTCCATGCAGCAGAACCCGCGCCCGACGCGCGCCGAGGTTGCCGACGTTGCTAACGCCATTTACGACGGCACCGACGCCGTTATGCTCTCTGGCGAGTCCGCTGCCGGTAAGTACCCGGTCGAGGCCGTCAAGATGCAGGCCAGCATTGCTCTCGAGACCGAGAAGTACCTCCCGGCCCACGCTCCGCTCGAGGTTCCGGCCGACGCTCATGGCACCCGCGTTGTTAACAACGTTGTGGGTATGTCCGCTGTGAACATGGCCACCACCGTTGGCGCCAAGTGCATCACCGTGCCGACGACCACCGGTCGTACCGCTCGCCTGATTTCGCACTTCCGTCCCAACATGCCGATCTGCGCGTTCTCCCGCCACGAGTGGGCCGTCCAGCAGATGATTATGTACTGGGGCGTTATCCCGCACCAGGCCGAGATTACCCAGGGCACCGTCAACGGCACGATCGTCAAGGCGATCGAGACCGCTAAGGAGCTCGGCTACGTCAAGGCCGGCGATCTGACCGTCGCTACCGCTGGCGATCCCCGCATGAGCGTCCAGCTCGAGGATAAGGTCTCCTCGACCAACGTCGCTTACGTCGCTCAGGTGCGCTAAATCGTACTTGCAAGCACACTTGCATTGCAAAGGGCCCGGAAGGCAATGCCTTCCGGGCCCTTTTTCTGTGCGCCGATGTCTACTGTATGGCATGACACGCAACCAACTGCTTATGGCATGCTATGAGATGTGCAGCTCGTTTGCCGTGTTTACGCCATGCGACGGAAGCTGTTGATCAATTGGGGTGAGCTATTCACTGCCAAGCCGGCCGGCTAGCAGCTAGCGATCAGAGGGACTGCGGGGACGTCCGAAGCGGCAACGCGAGCCGCAAAGCCCGCCTCGGTCAGCTCGATGACCTCGGTAAACGTCGCGTCGAAGAATTCCTCGGTCAGCAGGCGGTATGGCGGATGGTCGGGCTCGCCGGGGTTTTCGCGCACGATCTCGTGCATAACGCCGATGGTCTTGAGCACATACTCCTTATGGATGGGATACTGCCCAAAACGCGTCGCCGCAGTATACAGGCGATCGGTCGCGCGCGGAATCGAAACAATGCCGAGCGTCTTGCCGAACCAGTCAAAGTCGCCTTGCTTTTTAATGCGGAACTCCTCGCACGGCTTGCCGCCGTGCGCCTCCAGATACTGATTCACGCGCGTATTCCATACGGTATCGGCCACCAGATGCGACCAGACACCCAATGTCAAATCGAGCAACGACTGCGCCACGTCCTCGGACGCAAGCGAGAACTCACGAGCGCCGGGACCGACAACCGGCTCGGCATCCCTGTAGCGCTGGGGATAGTGCACGCGATTCAGTCGCTCGCGCTCCTCGACAATCGAGGTAGCCTCGGCGGGTTCGCCCGCGGGTGCGCCGTTAAGCAGCGGCGCCACATAGGTATCCCAGAACTCATGCTCACGAGGCTTAGGGATGGGTTCAGGCTTGGCAAAGTGCGTAATGCGGTACGGGATGGGATCGGCGATGCCAGGGACCATATAGCCCACGAAGATATCCGGAACCACGCAGCCAAACAAAAAGGCATTGCGGTCGCGCACGCTCTTGGCAAGCGCACCGGCGCGCTCCAGCAAACGCTCCGTCTGAGCGATATGAATGTTCCAGCTTGGCATAGCCACCCCCATAAAAAAACCTGGATAACTATACCATCACGGCAAAGCCGCGCGGACGGCTACGCACGCTCTACGCAGCAACTAGTCCGTAGCACCGCTTTCGGTTCCATACGACGGCGAAGGCGCCTCGACCACATGGTGATATCGATCGATATAGATTGCACGGGCACCCAGGCGTCGCACCAAATCCTGGTGATGCGTGCTCATCAAGACCGTCTTACCCGCCGCGACGTAGGCCAGCAAGAAGTTGACCACAATGTCGCATGAATCCTCGTCGAGCCCATTGGTAGGCTCGTCGAGGACCAAGATATCCGGGTTCATCGACACCACCGCAGCCAGCGCAACGCGCTTCTTTTGCCCGCCCGAGAGCTGATAGGGAGAGGCGTCGGCAAGGTCGGCAACCTGGAACAGCCCCATGGCATCGCGCACGCGGCGCTCGAGCTCGTCTGCCGGCAGCCCCATCTGCGCGGGACCAAAAGCAACTTCCTCGCCCACCGTAGCGCAGAACAGCTGAGCATCGGCATTCTGAAACACAAAACCTACGCGCTGATGAAAACGCTGAGCGGCCGCGGAATCCTTTAGAAACGCCTCATCGATCACGTGCCCGTCAAACAGGTATGCCCCTGCATCCACGAGTTCAAGGCCGTTAATAAGACGCATAATCGTCGTCTTGCCGCAGCCGTTGGGACCGAGCAGGGCAACGAGTTCACCACGGTCCACGCGCAGCGAAACGCCGTCGACCACCGTATGGCCCGCATAGGAAAACACCACGTCGCGAAACTCGATGAGCGGCGTTGCCTCGGCGCCAACAGCACCGCTCGCGCCCATCGCGTCATTTGTATCGTTTGCCAAAACGTCGCCCTTCCCTATTCATATCGACGGTTCGACCGCCCGCGTTACAGCACGGCGCACAACACTGTCAGCAGCGCCACGCCGGCCGCATAGGCCGCATCGCGCCAGCCAAACCTGGCGCGCACGGGAGCCGGATACGCACCGGCAAAGCCGCGGCAAAGCATAGCCTCGTCCATCGCGCGGCTGCATTTCATCGCCTTGATAAAGGTCATGCCCATGATACCCGCGATCGAATCGGTACGCGAAAATCCCTCGGGCGCACGGCCAACGCTGCGCAGCATGACCGATTCGCACAGATTGTGCGCCGTACGACCCAGCACCTCGATGTGCTTGAGCGCCATATCAAACGTAAAGATAACTTCGTCGGGTAGATGCAGCATCTTGAGCGCCGCCGACATGCGGCTCCACGTGAGGGTCCACGAAACGCCCAGCACCAGCGACACATTAATGAAGGTCTTGAGCGCAATCTTGAGCATGGCGCCCGTAGCGGAAGCACCCAGCAGCAGGGCAGGCAGCGCCAAAACCACTGCGAGCCCCGCGGCGCCAAGCGCCGGCACAAAGGTCGCGCGCAGCCCGCGTACGGGACGCACGGCAACGAGCACCAGCGCAATGGCCGCCATCAACATGAGGTACAGCGGGCTTTGTGTCAGGCACACGCACAGGACGCAAACGAATATCCCCACCAGGCGCACCGGAGCCGAAACGCAAGAAAGGGCGCGGTCGACCATCGACCCGCCCTCGTGCGCGCCTCCACCCAGGCGAACCCGCTCAAGCAGGCTCGCCAGGTGCAGGACGTTCTTTTGCATCACGCGATGACGAGCGCCCGCGGGCTCGTATCGCTGCTCGACCGCAAGCCAACTAGGCAGCTCGGCTGTTGCCATGAGCACCGCTTTCCTTGACCGTCAGCGAGACCAAGCGGAATGCGATGGTGAGCACCGTCACGCCAATCACACCGGACAGGATATACATGGCAGCCTGGCCGGCAAAGCCAAGGCCCTGTTCCTCGGAATAGGCCTGAAGGTAATCGCCCGTGGGCAGAGCGTCGGCAAAGGTCGGGGTATCAAGGCCGACCGAAGCCTGCAGGCTGTCATCGCCAGCCTCCTGAACGGCGTTCGCGGCGCCCTCGGCGTCCCACTCACCCCAGGCGTCACCCGTGGCCAGCAGGCCCAGCGGCGTGGCCACGACAAGCACGGCGACCAGGATGAGCGTGGGGACCAGCGAGGTCTTCTTGGCAGCAGTGCCCTCGGCAGCAAGCTGACCATCGACGGCCTCGGGCCCGACGATAATGCCCGGCGCCGTCTTTTTGATAAAGCCGTAGATCGCGGCCGTCGCCACGCCCTCGACCACGCCGGCAACCAGCATATGCGGGATCAGCATAGCGGGAATGGAAACCGACAGCGGGAAGGGGCAGTACAGCGGAGCGCCCGAAGCGTTGGCGAAGAGCATCGGCTGAATACCGAACTCGATCGCCGCGCACAGGGCCGCCAGGCATAGGCCGACCCAGCCACTCACCGCAGCGGAGACCGCAGTACCCCAGCTCTTGTCGTGCAGGCGGCTATTGAGCGCGCGGAACACGATGGCCGCGACAAACGGCAGCACAAAGGCCATGTTAAAGCAGTTGGCTCCAAAGGACAGGATGCCGCCGTCGCCAAACAGCAGCGCCTGCAGCGCCAGCGCGACCGAAACCGCGATGGCCGCTGCCTCGGGCCCCAGCAGCAGGGCGATAAGCGCGCCGCCGACGGCGTGACCCGTGGTGCCGCCGGGCAGCGGCACGTTGAACATCATGAGGAGGAAGGAGAATGCGGCGCAGATGCCCAGAAAAGCCATGTGCTCGCGATCGAGCGTGGCACGCACCTTCTTGATGCAGTGAACCCACACGGGCACCATCGCCACCGCCATAACGGCATCGGTCTGCGGGGACAGGTAATTATCTGGAATGTGCATAGCGCCTCCCGGTTATCGGCGCGCGGAATTGCAGCGCCGTTTGAACCATGTTGTTGGTGTTACGTATTGTTAGATTCGTAACACGACGCGGGGTATCATAGCAAAACGGCGCACTGCCGACAAAGCAGTGCGCCGTTTTGCAATACATGCGTCACATATGAGGACCTAGCGGAGCCCCTGCAAAGCACCGCAGTCATACAGGGCTCGACGGCAGCCGCCGCCGTCCAGCGTTCCCGCAAGCAATCCTAGCCGCGGACCTCGCCGTTTACGCCCTTGCACACCTTGGTGACGATCTTCTGGTGCGCCTTCTCGACCTCTTCGCTGGTGAGCGTATGGTCGTCGGAGCGATAGGTAAGCGCAAAGGCCATGGACTTCTTGCCCACGCCCACGCGGACCGGATCGCGGTAGACATCGAACAGACGCACACCCTCGAGCAGCTTGCCGCCAGCGCTGGTAATGCGGCGCTCAAGGTCCTCGCAAGTCACGGAGTTATCGACCACGATAGCCAGGTCGTGCTCAACAGCCGGATACTGCGAGAACTCGCGGTAGTTTTCCTGGTTGCGGGCGCCCTTGATCAGCTTGTCCAGGTCGAGCTCAAAGGCAACGACAACCTCGTCGATGCCCATGGCTTCACGCGCCTCAGGGTGGATCTCGCCAACCCAACCCAGCACGGTACCGCCGGACAGAACCTCGGCGGCGCGACCCGGCTGCAAGAAGGCGTAGCCCTCGCCCTCGACGGGACGGAAGCGAACCTTCTCGATGCGCAGCTGGGCAAGCAGCTCCTCGACAATGCCCTTGCCAAAGAAGAAGCGCAGCTTGCGGTACTTCATGCTCCAAGACTGCTCGCTCCACTGGCCCGAGAGCACGCCCGCCACGGACTTGGTCTCCTTGGGCAGGCTGGCATTCTCGCGGCCATGGAACAGGCTGCCGACCTCGTACAGGTGCACGTTGGGCGTGCCGTGGGCCTCGTTGTAGGCCACGGACTGCAGCAGGCCCGGCAGCAGCGAGCGGCGCATCTCGGTCTGCTCGGCTACCAGCGGGTTCATGAGCACCACGGGGCAGCCGCGGCCCTCGGTGGACATGCCGATCTTCTCCAGGTCGCCCGGGGCGGCAAAGCCAAAGGTCGTGGTCTCGTTGAGGCCGCAGGCGCGCAGGATCTCGCCAACCTTGCGGGTGAGCTTCTGCTCGCGGGTCAAGCCGCCGATGTGGTTCTTGGCAGCTGGGATGGTCGCCGTCACACGGCCCATGCCCCACAGGCGCAGGACCTCCTCGATCAGATCGATCTCGCGCGGCAGGTCGGGGCGGAAGCTCGGCGGAGTGACCATAAAGTCCTCGCCGTCGCGCTCGACGGTGCAGTCCAGGCGGGTGAGCGAGCGCTCGATAAAGTCGGGCTCGATGTCGGCGCCGCAGATGGCGTGCACGCGGGCCAAGCGCAGCTTGATGCTATCGATGGTCTTGGGCGCGGGGAACACGTCAACATAGCCGGGAGCGACCTCGCCGCCGGCAATCTCCTCGATAAGCGCGCAGGTAACGTTGGCGACATCCACGCAACCGGTCTCATCGACCTGACGCTCAAAGCGAATGGAGGCATCGGAGATCAACGACAGGTCGCGGCTGGTATGCGAGGTGCGGCCAGCGTTGAAGCAGGCGCTCTCGACCATCACGTCGACGGTGTCGTCCTCGATCTCGGAATCCATGCCGCCCATAACGCCGGCCAACGCCACGGGGCGCTCGCCGTCGGTGATAAGGCCCATACCGGCGTCGAGCACGCGCTCCTCGCCGTCAAGCGTCGTGAACTTCTCGTCCTGTTGGGCGGCGCGAACCACCACGCGGCGATGGCCCTCGCGCTCGGCAAAGGTGTCCAGGTCAAAGGCGTGCAGCGGCTGACCGGTGAGCATCATCACATAGTTGGTGATGTCGACGATGTTGTTGTGCGGGCGCACGCCCAGGGCGTTGAGGCGCTTGACCATCCAGTCGGGCGACGGGCCGACCTTTACGTTGCGCACGATGCGGGCGACATAGCGGTCGCACAGGCCCTCGTCGGCAATCTCGACCGAAAGCTCGTCGTCGGTCGCGCGGCCGGTCTCCGCCTTGATGGCAGGCAGCTCCACGTGGAAATCGCGGTCGAAGATGGCGCCGGTCTCGCGGGCCATGCCGATCATGGACAGGCAGTCGGGACGGTTGGGCGTGATCTCGCAGTCGAGCACGGTGTCGCTCGAGCCCACGTACTCGGCAAACGGCATGCCGCAGGGCGTATCCTTGGGCAGGATCATGATGCCGGAGTGGTCGCCGCCCAGGCCGAGCTCGCGCGCGGAGCAGTTCATGCCCATGGACACGACGCCGCGAAGCTTGCTCTTCTTGATCTTGACGTCGCCGGGCAGGACAGCGCCGATCATTGCCGTGACGATGTGGTCGCCGGCCTCAAAGTTCTGCGCGCCGCAGACGATCTGCAGCGGGGCGGGGTTGCCGTCGGCGTCGAGATTCTTGTCGCCCACGTCGACCGAGCACACATACATGTGGTCGCTATCGGGGTGCGGGCTCTTGGTGAGCACCTGGGCGGTCACCACATGGTCGAAGGACTCGCCCACGGTGTCGATCGCCTCGACCTCGGTGCCGGTACGGATATATTCGTCCGAAAGGGTCTTGGGATCCTCCGGAATATCGATCATGGTCTTGAGCCAGTCGTAAGAAACACGCATCTAGCTCTCCTTTCATACTGAAAGCCTGCGAAGAGATGCAGGTGGAAACTTCAACTTTGTGAACATTCCTTACAAAGCGAGGGTTGTCCAAGTGCGGCAGATCGGCCCGAAAGAGGAGCGCCGCGTACTTTGGTACGCAAGCGACGAATGAGCGCCGAGGTGCCGTGCTTGGGCAAGCCGCAGCCTAGAACTGATTCAGGAAGCGCATATCGCCTGTCATGAGCGTTCTGAGGTCGGGCAGGTCGTAGCGCAGGGCCGCGACGCGCTCGGCGCCAATGCCAAAGGCGAAGCCGGTGTACTTCTCGGGGTCGATGCCGCAGTTGATGAGCACGTTGGGGTCGACCATGCCGCAGCCCAGGATCTCGATCCAGCCGCTGTGCTTGCAGAAGTTGCAGCCCTTGCCGCCGCACACGTGGCAGCTCACGTCCACCTCGCAGCTGGGCTCGGTGAAGGGGAAGAAGTGCGGGCGGTAGCGCGTCTTGCGGTCCTCGCCAAACATGCACTTAACAAAGTAGTCGAGCGTGCCCTTAAGGTCGCCAAAGGTAATGCCCTCGTCAACAACCAGGCCCTCGATCTGGTTGAACTGCGGCAGGTGGCAGGCGTCGGCCGTGTCGGGACGGTAGACGGTGCCCGGGCAGATCATGTAGATGGGCGGCTTCTGTGACTCCATGGTGTGGATCTGCACGCCCGAGGTCTGAGTACGCAGCAGCACGTCGGACTCGCCGTGGGCGTGAGCCTCGGGGTGCGCGACGCTGCCGGGGTTGTTGTCGACCACGTAGAACGTGTCGCGAGCCGAGCGGCTCGGGTGATCCATGGGAGCGTTGAGCGCGGTGAAGTTGTAGTAGGAGGTATCGACCATGGGGCCGGACTCGACGGTGTAGCCGATACCGCAGAAGATGTCCTCGGCCTCCTCGATGATCTGCTTGATCAGATGCTGATGGCCGATCTGCGGACGGATGCCCGGCAGCGTGATGTCGACGGCGTCATGCTCGAGCGCGTGCTTGAGGGCGGCGGCTTTCATCTCGGTGGTGCGCTCGTCGAGCATGCCCTCGATCAGCTGACGCATCTCGTTGGCGCGCTTGCCCATGACGGGGCGATCCTCGGGGGCGAGCTTACCCATCATGCGCATCAGGCCGGTGATGCGACCCTTGCGGCCGAGCAGCGCGACGCGCGCGGCTTCGAGCTTCTCGGCGTCCTCGGCGCTCTCGACGAGCTCCTTGGCCTCTTCCTCGAGTTTGACCAGATCATCAATCAGACTCATGTCTTCCCTTTCGTCTCTCGCGCATCCGCTTGCCGGGGCGGCTGGCGCCGCTTGGCGTTGCGAAAACGCGGCCCGGTTCGGTAACAAAAAACCGTCCTCGGGCATGTGCATTGCCCAAGGACGGTTGAATTCCGCGGTACCACCTTGTTTGACCCGGCGGATGTCTGGCCCGCCGTGCCCACTCTTTGCCCCTTGTCGCGAGGCTCACGGCTTCCCTACTGGGGCTTCGCCGCCACTGGCCGCGTGCCCGTTGAGGTTGCTGCTCGGGAGTGAACGCTTGGCCCTTGCCACCGCAGGAAGGCTTGCAGCCCATGACCTTCCCTCTCTTGCCGGCGACGCGGCGGGCAAAACCCTCTCCGTCAACGCATTGGGCTATAGGATAACACATTCTGCGTGCGCATCGCCGCGTTCCGTTTTGTTCGCGCTGGGTACAAGGCAGGTAGCTGTGCAAACTGGCCGCGCGCACCCGAGGCGCTCGGCTCACGAGATCAAGGATATGGTATGGGAAAGAAACTCGATAAGAAGGCCCAGGCCGCCGTGGCAAAGGCTGCCAAGGGCGTCAAGGCTGCTAAAGTCGATAAGGCCGTCAAAAAGTTCCGCAAACTCGAGGGCAAGCTGTGGACTCGCGAGTACCTGCTCAAGATTGCCGAGTTCGATGGAGCGACGATTGCTCCTGCCAACGGTGCTGCCGCCCGTGCCGACGCCATGGGCACGCTTGCCGGCGAGCATCACAAGCTGCTGACCAGCGAGAAGTCCGTTGAGCTCGTACGATCGTTAGCGCGCGAGACGGTTGCAGGCGGACACGTAGACGACCCGCAGCTGCTCGACGAGATCCGCGTGCTCGGCCGCGACCAGCGCGAGGCAAGCGTTATTCCTACCGAGGAGGCCGAGGCCTGGACCAGGCTCACCTGCGAGGCCGACGCCGTGTGGCACAAGGCCAAGACGGCCAACGACTGGGCGAGCTTTGAGCCCTATGTGGATAGAATCGTCGCCCAACTTAAGCATCAGGCCGAACTCATGGACCCCAAGCGCGACCCATACGACGTTTGGCTCGACCAGTACGAGCGCGGCCTTTCTGCCGAGAGCTTCGATGCGTTTTGCGATGAGGTCAAGGCGACGGTCGTGCCGCTCGTGCACGCCATCGGCGAGCGCGGCCAGCAGCCCGCTGCCGACTTTTTGCACGCCCGCGTGCCCGAGGCCGCCCAGCGCGCCATGAGCTTCGATCTTATGAAGCTCGTCGGCCTGAACCTGAACGACACCACGCTTGCCTTTACCGAGCACCCGTTTAGCGAGGGCTTTGCCGTGGGTGACGCGCGCATCGCGACACACATCTACGAGGACGACTGTATCTCCAACGTCTACAGCATCATCCACGAAGCGGGACACGCCATGTACGAGCTGGGCGTCAATCCCGCCTATGCGCGCACCTGTCTTGAGGGCGGCACCTCCATGGGCATCCACGAGAGCCAGAGCCGCTTTTTCGAGAACACCGTGGGTCGCAGCCGCGCCTTTATGGGACCGCTGCTCGAGGTGCTGCGCCGCCACGCACCCGAGGTCTACGGCGACGTCGACGAGGACACGCTCTACCACGCCGTGAACATCGCGCAGCCTTCGCTGATCCGCACCGAGGCCGACGAGCTCACCTATCCGTTGCACGTTATGGTGCGCTACGAGATCGAGCGCATGCTGTTTGCCGGCGAGGCCACAGCCAAGGATATCCCCGCGCTTTGGAACCGCTTCATGGATGAGTACCTGGGCATTCCCGTTCCCGACGACACGCACGGCTGCCTACAGGATACGCACTGGAGCGGCGGCTCGTTTGGCTACTTCCCCACCTATGCGCTGGGCAGCGCCTACGACGCCATGTTTGTGCCGGCCATGTGCCGCGACGGTGTCGACCTCAACGGCGCCTGTGCGAGCGGCGACCTGACACCCGTCCGCGCCTGGCTGGGCGAGCACATTTGGCAGTGGGGCCGCGCCAAGGACGCGCCGGAGCTCATCAAGGGCGCGTGCGGCATGGCGTTCGATGCCCGCTACTACTGCAGCTACCTGCAGGACAAGTTCACCACGCTCTACGAGCTGTAAGGCATAACCGACACGTCAACGCAAAGGGGACGCCGCGGAACCAATCCGCGGCGTCCCCTTTCCACCTAGTTGTTTAAGAACGTCCCCAATGACTACCTTACAGAGCTTCCAGCGCGGCGGCGATGCGCTTCATGGCGGCATCGGCGGATGCTTGGTCGGGTGCCTCGGCCAGCACGCGGATAACCGACTCGGTTCCGCTCTTGCGCACGAGCACGCGGCCCTCGCCTGCCAGCGCAGCCTCGGCCTCGGCGATGGCGTTCTGCACGCCCATGTTCTCGAGCGCGGCGTCCTTGTCCGCCACGTGCACGGCCACCTGCGCCTGCGGCAGCAGCTTGCACGGAGCCGTGAGCTGCGAGAGCGTCTCGCGCTCGGCACGAATCACTTCCATCACGCGCAGCGAGGTCATAATGCCGTCGCCCGTGCGCTCGATATCGCCAAAGATCGTATGGCCCGTCTGCTCGCCACCCAGGCTGTAGCCGCCCTCGCGCATCTTGGCATACACGTGACGGTCGCCCACGCCGCTGGTCACGGCGCTCAGACCGGCAAGCTCCAGCGACTTGACCAGGCCAAAGTTGCTGGCAATCGTCGGCACCACGGTACCGCCCGAGAGTCGCCCGTGCTTGTTCAGATACACGCCGCACACGTACAGGATCTGGTCGCCGTCGACCACGCGACCGCGCTCATCCACGGCCAGGCAGCGGTCGGCATCGCCGTCGTAGGCAAAACCCACGTCCAGGCCCTGCTCCACCACATGGCGCTGCAGACGCTCCATATGCGTGGAGCCGCAGTCGACGTTGATGTTAAAACCATCGGGCGCGGCGTTGATCACGCGCACGTCAGCGCCCAGCGCGTCGAACACCGGCTTGGCCACCGAGGAAGCCGAGCCGTTGGCGCAGTCGATACCGATCTTGACGCCCTGCAGCGAAAAGTTCGCGCTGGCGATGAGCGAAGCAATGTAGCGGTTGCGGCCCTGCATGTAGTCCACCGTGGCGCCGATGTGGTTGCCCGTGGCCAGCGGCACCTCGCTCTTGCCATCGATGTAGTCCTCGATGAGCTCCAGTACGTCCTCGTCCATCTTAAAACCGTCGCTATTGACGAGCTTAATGCCGTTATCGCAAAACGGGTTGTGGCTCGCGCTGATCATGATGCCGCAATCGAAGCAGCCCTCCACGGTCTGATGCGCCACGCCCGGCGTCGGGATCACGTGCAGCATATAGGCGTCCGCACCGCTCGCGACCAGACCGCTCACCAACGCCGCCTCGAACATATAACTCGAGCGACGTGTGTCCTTGCCCACGATAACGCGCGCCTTAGCACTGCGGTTGGCGCCGTAATACCAGCCCACAAAACGGCCAATCTTATAAGCGTGCTCTACCGTCAGCCCAACGTTGGCCTCACCGCGAAAGCCGTCGGTGCCAAAGTACTTCATGCGCTCTCCTTACAAAATAGGGGCGGACAGATTGCCTGTCCGCCCCAAAATGGTACTCGATTATCTGCGCTACCAGAAAAACCCTACGCCGACGCGCTGTCGCGAGCCGCCTGGCATGTAGGAGTCTGACGCAGCGTAAGCGGCTTGTCCCCCGCCTCGGCCGACGTGGTCAGCGTATACGTGATCGTCGTCGTCTCGCCAGCATGCAGGTCAACGGTGCCCGAATAGAAGGGGATTCCATGCCACGTAGCGGCACCAAGACCAAACTGGGTACCCTCAACCGTAAGGTCACTGATGTTGCCACCCGTCGGGGCAAACAACGAGACATTCAGACGCTCGTCGTCACGCGCGGCATCGGGTGCGCTCGCCGCAACGTAGTCGGGCAGCTTGCCAGCCTCCTCCTGCGTCATGATGTTCGTCAGGGTAACGGTGATGCGATAGGAGCACGTGCCGTCACCGTTCTTGATGCCCTGACCAATCTGAGTGTCGGCGTTCAGATACCAGTCGAGCTTGGAGAAGCTCAGGTTGTTAAAGTAAACGCCGGCAACGGGATCGGCACTCGGATCTTCCGGATCGGGCAGCGAAGCGTCAATGCCTGTCTCTTTGATGGCATTCTGCTCATCATCGTTTCTCATCCACGCGATCAGGCGGCCCTCTTCGGCACCGCGCTCAACGGCGCTGACAAGCTTCGTAACATCGACATCGCCGATACCGCCAAGGATCTTGTCGAAGGCAGCGCTGGCGACGGATGCAAAGATGCCGTCCGACTCCTCGACCGGATAGTTCCAGTACACATCGTGCATGAGGACCTTTGCGGCGTTGGTGCCGTCGACAACCGTTCCGTCGGGCAGCGAGACATTACCGACCAGGCCCAGCAGATACTGCAGGAACACCGGGTCGATACCGATGACGCCATCAACGTCCTGTCCATACTGGGACTTCCACAGCGCGGCGACACGCTGCGAGTTGCGGGGCCAATCAGGCGAATAGGTATTGCCCGAGTTGTACAGGTTACTGTGGTTGCCGAACAGCGCCTCATCCTCTTCGTCGACGCTCTCGACCGCCTCATCCTCGCTGAGTCCAATGCGGGGAACAAACTCGCCAATCGACATCTGACCGTCGGTGACCGAAATCAGGCCCTGCGAACCGCCAAAGCCGCCGCAGGCACGAATCTCGACGTTGTTCATGGCGTACACAAGGTAGTTGCGCGTCTGGCCGTTGGCGCCGAGCATCTGGGGAAGGACGGGGGCGACCTTCTCCGCCGCGTCAACCGCGCCGTTGAGGGTGGCAAAGCCGTCCTTGGCCTTATCGACCAGCTCGGTCACCTGGGAAATATGAGTATCGCCAATGCCCTGGATCTTCTCGTTGGCGCTCTTGAACACCTTCGAGCTGCTGGAAAGCGAATCGGCGACCGCCTGTAGCGCGGACACGTTAATCATGCCGTCCTGGAACAGCTTGCCGGGCGTGGCCTGCGAGAGGTTATCGGCCATGGGAACCAGCGCGTTGCTCGAGACATCGGACAGGGCATCAATCATGGTGCGGGCTGCGTTGATGTCGCTGCCATACACCGGGATAAACGAAGCCACCGTCCACAGCGGGCTCGAGGTCTCCGCCTTCATGCTGTCGCAGAGCTCATCGATCTTCTTCGCGTCGTCAGGCAGCGTCGAAAAATCGCCCGACGTGACCTTGTCCTTAAGGCCACCGACAATCTCGACAGCCTCCTTCGCTTCGCTCTTTACGGTCTTTGCCGAGTTAAGTAGCATAAAGCCGCTTGCGCCAAGCGCAACGAGAAGCACCACGACCACAGCGGCAATAATGGCGCCAGTGTGACGCTTTTTGCGCTCGCCCTTGCGATGGCGATGACGGACCAGACCGTCAGAGGTCGAACTCGACGAAGCGTCGCTACCGTAGTTCAAGCCAAAATCGTAATAATCTTCCTTGGAACCCGAGCCCGCAAACTCGGCACCGCTATCATCCAGGCGGGCAAACGTGCCAGTCTCGGAGGCGCCGGTGTAAATCGTGCCAAGGTTACCCGTAAGCCCCGCGCCACCGGCAGAGGGAGTATTGTTGGCGGCCTTGTCGGCATTAACGTTACCGGCGGCATTCGCGGCGTTGGCAGCACCTGCGTTGTTCGCGGGTACCGAAGGAGCCCCGCTCGGCTGCGACGTGGAGGTTGCACCGCCCGCAAAGACATTCCCTCTTGCACGGCCGGTCTTTTTTGCCTTTTGAGACTGCTCGTACAGAGCGGTAAACATCGCCGTCTCGCCCGGGGACACGCGCTTACCGGAACCGCCCTGTCCAGCGCCGCCCGGCGTGCCGGCCTTACCAGCCCCGTTCGGACGCGGCGGAACTGCAGGGCGGCCGCTATCGCTGCCCTTAAAGTGATTACCAGCCATAAAGAAATCCTCGCAATTGAGTCGCAATGAAAAAGTCCATAACGTTACTAGTTTATGGCATTTTGAGCATCGACAGCTAAACTCCAGACACGGACGTCAATTGGCGAAAATGCGGCACAACACCTTTTCCGTCTTGGCAGCGGCGCCAGCTACACCGTGAGGAACATCATCACGATGATCATGACAAAGCCGATAAGGTCGGTCGGCAAAAACACCGTCCCCAGCATAACGGCGCTGGTGATGGTCGCCGAAACCGGCTCCACAGTTCCGATGAGGCTCGCGCGCACCGAGCCGATGTCCTTAACGCCCTGCATATAAAGCATGTAAGCAAAAAACGAGCCGATAACCACGAACACCGCGAGCGCCTCGATGCCGGCAGCGTCGAGCGCCGGCATATGCGCCCAGGGCTGCACGAAGACGCACGAGACCACGCCCGCCGTGAGCATTGCCGAGCCCGTGACGATGGGGCTGCCGTATTCGGGCAGGATCTTGGCGGGAATCACCGCCATACACGCGGCGCTGACCGCACACATAAGACCTGCTGCCAGGCCAAGCGGCGAGATATTCAGGCTGGTGGGGTCGCCGCCGGTGGCGATTAAAAAGGTTCCACCCAGAGCCAGGCCAATGCCGATGACTTCGCGAGTACGCGGCATACGGCGATCGGTCACGCAGGCGTAGCCCATGATGATAACGAGCTGCAGGCACTGGAGCACCGTCGCGGTTCCGGCGTTCGTCAGGCGCACGGCCGAAAGATAGCAAAACTGGTTGAACAGCAGGCCAAAAGCGGTAAAGAGCAGCAGCTGCTTGCGATCAGCGGGCGTCGTCCAAAGCTTGGCCAGGCGTGCGCGGTCGCGCGTGACAACCACAGCCATAAAGAGCAGGCCGGCGAGAATCTGACGCACGCTCATAAGCCACAGCGTATCGACATGGTAGGTATCGAACAAAAAACTCGCGCTGGTGCCCGAGAAGCCCCAAAACGAACCGCCCACCAGCGTAGCCAAGACGCCCGTGATCATCTTGCGCGTCGAAGCGCTGTTCAGGCGGTCGCGCCATGCGCGACGGGTGTTGCGGCTGAGCTCGTCGGTGCCCTCGGGCACATCAATGTTCGATATATCGGTCATCGGCACCGAAGCCCCTGCGCCTTCGACCTGCTCGACACACTCTTTGCTCATTCCACTCCCCCGAAACAGCCTGGAAACAATTCGGCTTACCTTACCACGGCGAAGTCACCAGCTGGAGGCTTGTCCGCTTATCGGTAGGACAATTCCGCAGGCGTCTTTCCATAGCTCGATACCGCAATGGCCTTGCATTATGCGACAGCCAAATCGCGGCAGCAGGCTCTTTTGAAATGGATGCGACAAAGCCCCCGAATTCCACAATGTAAGCGATTTTTAAAAATGTTCTTGCCACCGAGTTCAGGCTCCGTTATATTATCCCTTGCGCGCTTGCGCACCCTTGATCGGGCGTTTAGCTCAGGGGGAGAGCGCTTCCCTGACACGGAAGAGGTCAGAAGTTCAAATCTTCTAACGCCCACCAAATGTTCGCAGCTCAGAGGCTATGTCCTCTGGGCTGTTTTGTTTTATGTCGCCAAATCAGCTGGCAGCTCCAACCGCCCAAGCAACCACCCTGCCCATACACAAAACCGCGTCAGCGACCCAAGTGCCTATCCCGGCTGACTCCGCAGTCAATCAAAACCGCCCCAATAGTCACCGAGGCCGAGACCAACACGTCTCGAACCCATCCGCACCGCAGCTTCTCGGCAAAACGCCGCGATGTCTGCGCCCTGCGGTATCCTTGAGCCACTTACACCTGCAGCACCAAGGAGCCGCCATGCGCACCGAGCTCGATGTCCCCTTTTCGCACAAAGAAGAAGCCAAGGCGCTGGGCGCCAAATGGGACCGGACCAAAAAGATCTGGTATGTACCCAGCGGCGTCAACCCCGAGCCCTTTGCCGAGTGGCTGCCCGGTGTTGACCGATCCGACCCCTCAGCGCCGTATATATATCTAGCACTGGGCAAGCGCAAGTGCTGGAAGTGTCACAAAGAGACCTCGGTCGCGGCCTTCGGCATTCCCTATCGAACCGATAACGACGAGAGCATCGCCATCGCACACGCGCCCAACGAAGCCGGGCACATTGCCATCGACACGGCCAACGCCAACGCACTCGCCATCGTGCCCGCTCTCGGCTGCGTGCCGGGCGAGATCCGCGACTATCTTCATAAGCGTTGCGGCTACAAACCCGTAGGCGCGCGAGCCTCCAAAGCCCCGTCGCTCGGCAACACGTGCACCAGTTGCGACGCGCTACAAGGCAGCCGCTATCTGTTCGAGGAGTCCTCGTCCCCGTTTGCCCTCACTGCTATCAACAAGCTGCCGGCACTGGAGTTTGTGCGCGTCGAAGTTGCCGGCGTCTTTGGCGTCCCGGCCACGCGCACCGACTTTGACCAGGCGCTCTTTACCTGGGCGCGCGACCATCACGCCAAGTTTCACAAGCAACTCGGTGAGGGGATTTATTTGTAGGGGCAACATCGAGGCATCGAGGAGCAGGAGCTCGATCGTCAAACAATCAAAAAGACAGGCTTTACGTACACGTATTCCGAGGGAGCCATGAGCTTCCCGGATGCCACCGACAAGCCGAGCCGCACCATCCTCACAGGAGAAGGCGGCACGGGAGCGAGCCGCTTCAAGCACGTCATCGAATGTCCCGATGGCCGTTTCCGCCGTCTTGTTCCCGACGAGCTCGATCAGCTTCAGGGATTCCCGAAAGGTTGGACCGATACGGGCATGACCGACGGCCATCGGGCCTTCTGCATGGGCAACGCACTCGTCACCGGCGTGCCCCATCGCATTGGCGAAGCTATGGTCGAAGTGTACGGCCTCTAAGGCAAGCAATCCGGAGCCGGCAGTTCACGCTGTCGACTCCGTTTTTCCACCCCACTTCCCCGTATACTGATGTAACACGTGTTTCATCCGAGCTTGTTGGGCCGGATTGTTCATGGGAGGGTCTTGTGGCTGCTTCGAATCCGCCTAAGGGGAGCGTTTCTTCTTCGTCCATCAAGCCGGTTACGCGCAAGGCCGTGCGTTGCCAGCGCGAGGTCGCTTGGCTTGTCACGCAGGCGGCGGGCAGGCTTGTGGCGACCACTCAGGACGTCAATGCGCCTACGCCGAGCTTTGTGTTAGCGGCGGCGCTAGATTTTGTGCGCCAATTGGAGCTTGCCGCACAGGATGCCAGCGGCCACCTCGACTACCAGAATGTTATGGCGCCCGACCTGCAAACGTTCTGCCACATGGCCAAGTTGCCCGCCGCGCCCAATGCGCTTTCGGACGCAGGCTACATGTTTACGCTTTCGGGCGCGGACCTTATCCGCGACATCTATGCATACTGCAGCGAGCTCGCCGAGCGCCACGTCTTTGGCACGGCTGAAGTCAAACCGGGAAATGTCATCAAGCTGGTTCTTAGGCTGTTCTTGATGGACGGGTTCGGGGCCATGCCGGCGTAAGCCGAGTCTTCAGCATCACCGTCGACTGGGCAACAACCGCTTTACCTTAGTGGGCGCCAATTGAGGGTCGATTATTGGGTCGCCTCGTCCACTAACGCATTTATTCCACGCGCTCTGACAGTCGATACTTGCGGTTGCGGCTCGTCGCCGGCGCCGTGGGCTCAAGCTCGCCTTGAGCAATGAGCGCGTTGACGCGCGACCTAACCTGGGAAATTGTGAGCCCTGTGTGCTCTGCCAGCTCGCGCGTCCCCAGCTCGCCGTAGTGTTTGAGTGCCGTCACAATTAAGCCCCCGCCATGATCGACCGGCTCGATCTTTGAACGGTAAAGTACGACCTTGAACCGATCGAATCCCGGGCAGAACAGGGGCCCGGCCAGACCATGCGCGCGCATGGCATCGATCATCATCGGGATGCCCGAGCCATTGCCCTCAGCCGGCGAACCTGCGCCATCCGGCAGCGGGACAATCGACATGAGCTTCACAAGCGTCGCGTTACGGCATCGGGAGCTGCCGTCAAACAAGTTCTCGCGAGTCTTTCCCCCGTAAAGGCCGCCAGGATTTGTCACCTCGACACGATCATCAAAGACGTCGACGGCAATCGATTGTCCACAGAACCGATCCCCGTATTCTCGATGGATTACGGCGTTGGCGATTGCCTCGCGCAGAACCTCCTCGGGAATCTCAAGCGAGTCGACACGCGAGACGCCTTGGACGGTCGAGGTTCGCCGCAAATTCTTGGCGACGGCTGCGACGGCATCCGAGATCATCTCGCCCAACGTTCCCTCACAGATTGTGCGGTCCATGAACCTCAGCGACCCCGCCATGCCCTTCTGAGTTCCCGCATGGACAGCCACGTCAATGAAGAGCTTGGGATAGAACTGCTGAGGGTAGGTGCCCACAACTAGGAGTCCAGCCTTGGTGACATTGCCCTGGGAATCAAGGATATTTAGGCGCTCCAGCTTCGTTTGTTTGTCCGGCGCGCCGCGCATTGCCCGGGGCGTCAACGAGAAAGCCCGATCTATCGTACGGTCGACCAGCGTCTCGTCGAGATTGTCCGCGCCCGCACCCGCCACCGCGTCCCGATCGCTCGGAGTCGCTCGACCGTATGACGCCAATGCGAGCACCTCGGTCGATGAAAGCGGCACATCTTTGTCATCGATGCGCTTGTAGCTGCCGCCCTGGGCGCCCCGCTCTATGACATAGCAGGGCTTGCTCGACGGATCGAGCTCCTCAATCGTAATGACGAGAACGATGACGTCCTGAAGCTCCACTCGCTCGATCGTGTATTTAGGCGGATTGGCCAGCTTTCCTCGACCGCCCGCATCACCCATGCCTGACACAAATTGGTTGAGTACTTTCTCGGTCTCGAAGTTCTCAACCGGGACAAAACCTGCGCGCTCACTCACTCCGAGCACGATGATTCCGCCGGCAGTGTTCGCGAATGCGCTCACCGTTTCCCACACGTCGCGGGAAAGCGTCGTGGCGCTCTCCTTCACTTCGACGTTAAGATCATCCGAGCCCATACGCCTTAAAGACTCAAGCAGACCGGTCAGCTCGTTTTCGTTCATCTGCGCGTCCTTTCGCTCGGTCCTGCGGAGAATGCCGCGGATAGATTTCCCTCGTCTCTCAGTTATCTCTCGTAATTATCTCTCATTTATCTCTCTATCTCTCGGCTTAGAGATAAGAGATAGATAGAGATGGAATGTCTACCATTTGCTTCATTTATACATATTTTTGCTGGTAGAACAATCGGTATTGAGACAATACCATGATTGCCTGTCTCTTTGCTGCTCAGTTATCTCTCATATTTTTCTCTCATCTTCCTGTCATCTCTCATATTAGAATCGAATGAGAGACGAGAGATGCGCGAGTGATGGACGAGCGAGGATTTTCGGACGGTCGGATATCGAGAGTGTCCAATTTTCCACGCTCGTGCGGCGGGCACGCGGGACCTATGCCCAATCCGGCTGCATCGTCTCCAGTTCGCCGCAGGGTCGCGGCCCCATATGGGTATACTCTCGAGGATTCGACTCGATTCGCCCCCGCTGGGGCGTCAAAGGAGACTGCATATGCCCACCACCTCAACCGACCCGCGCGCCGCAGCCGCTGCACTGCTGGTGCCCGGCACTACCTGCCACGGCTTTGCCGTCGAGCGCCGCGAGACCGTGCCCGAGCTCGACTCGGACGCTTACGTGCTGCGACACACTGCCTCGGGCGCTCGTCTGCTGTACCTGGCGTGCGACGACGAAAACAAGGCCTTTGCCATTGGCTTTGAGACGCCGCCGGCCGATTCCACCGGCGTGTTCCATATTCTTGAGCACTCGGTGCTGTGCGGATCGGCCAAGTTTCCCGTCAAGGAGCCGTTTGTCGACCTGATCAAGAGCTCCATGCAGACGTTCCTCAACGCCATGACCTACCCCGACAAGACCATCTACCCCGTTGCCACCACCAACGAGCAGGATCTGTATAACCTGATGGACGTGTACCTGGACGCGGTGTTCAACCCGGCCATCTATACCAAGCCCACCATTTTTGAGCAGGAGGGCTGGCACTACGAGCTGGATCTGCCAGAGAGCGCCGAGGGCGAGGGCGACAGCAGCTCCGCGAGCCTGCGTGAGGGCGCGCTGCGCTATAACGGCGTGGTGTTCAACGAGATGAAGGGCGCGCTGTCCGACCCCATGAGCGTGCTGGACGACGCCGTCAACACCGCGCTCTACCCCGACACCGCCTATGCGCACGAAAGCGGCGGCGACCCGCGCGCTATTCCCACACTCACCTACGAGCAGTTCCTGGACACGCACGCGCGCCACTACAATCCCTCCAACTCTTACATCACGCTCTACGGCGACCTGGACGTGGACCGCGCACTGGCCTTTTTGGACGAGCGTTATCTGTCGCAGCCGAGTGCCGCGAGCCGCCGCATGGACGCTGCCGTCGCCGCCGGCGAGGACCCGTCCACGATGGCGCCCAATCCGCTGGGCGTGCAGGCACCCGTGACCTGCGAGTACAAGCGCGTCGAGATGGCCACTACACCCGAGAACGCCCTGGTGGGCCTGGGCCTGGTGCTGGGCAACGCGCTCGACCGCAAACGCACGATCGCGGCGGATATCCTGTTTGAAGCACTGCTGGGCTCCAACGAAGCGCCGGTTAAGAAGGCCATTCTGTCCGCCGACCTGGGCGGCAACGTGGTGAGCTACACGGCGGCCGAGAGCCTGCAGCCCTACGAGCTCATCATGCTGCAAAACGCGCAGCCCGGCGTGGCGCGCGAGCTGCGCCGCGTGTTCCAGGACGCCTGCCGCGACTTATGCGAACATGGCGTTCCGCGCGAGCGCCTGGAAGCCATCATCAGCAGCAACGAATACGACCTGCGCCAGCGCGACTACGGTATCGCCGACGGCGTGGCCATTGCGTGCGACGCGCTGAGCACGTGGCTCTACGATGACGACGCCGCGACGCTGGCGCTCAAGTACGGCCCGGTGTACGAGGAGCTGTGTAGCGAGCTGGACGGCAGCTATTTTGAGGACCTGCTGCGCGAGCTGGTGCTGCAGAACGATCACATGGCGCTGGTCGAGCTGGTGCCGGTGGACGCCGCCGAGGGTTCGGAGGGCGCCGAAGCTGCCGAGCTGGCTGCCGAGCGCGACGCCATGACCGATGCCGAGCTGGCCGACGTGGTCGAGCGCACGGCTGCGCTGCGCACCGCGCAGGAGGCGGAAGACACACCCGAGGCCAAGGCCACGCTGCCGCGCCTGCGCGTGTCCGACATTGGCGAGGCGCGCCCCGAGCCGCCGCTGATCGTGGACACGACCGCGCCCATCCCCTGCCTGCGCCACGGCATCCCCACCAACCGTCTGGCCTACGCCATGCAGTATTTCGACCTGAGCTGCGTCGCGTTTGAGGACCTGCCCTATGTGACGCTACTCTGCCGCCTGTTTAAGCAGCTGCCCACGCGCGAGCACTCGGCCGAGGAACTCGACAACTTGCTCGCTGGCAAGCTCGGCTTTTTGAGCTTTACGACCGAAGTCATGACGCAGCCCGAAGTGGACGGCGTGCGCCCCTACCTGCTGGTGAGCGCCGGCGCCCTGTCCGAGAAGATCGACGCGCTGGCGAGTCTGCCGCGCGAGGTATGGTCGAGCACGCTTTTGGCAGACGCCGACGCCGACCGCGTGCGCGACGTGCTCACGCAGATTCGCATTGGGCTTGAGCAGGGCTTTATCAACAACGGCCACTCGGCGGCGCTCGGTCGCGCGATGAGCTACAGCTCGCCTTCGGCCGTGGTGCGCGAGCAGCTCTCGGGCGTAGACTTCTACCTGTTCCTGCGCGATTTGCTCGACCACTTTGACGAGCGCCTGGACGGCCTGCGTGCCAAGCTTGCCGAGCTGGCAGGCCGCATCTTTGTGGCCGACGGCTGCCTGGCGAGCTTTACCGGCAGCGATGAGGACTTTAACGCGTACTGGGCCGCCGCGGGCGACTTGGGACTGGGAGCTGGCGACGGCGCCGATGCCGGCCGCGACGCGCTCGTGGTGCCGACGCCGTGCGACCGCCACGAGGCTTTTGTCATCCCCAGCGACATCTGCTTTGCCGCGCGTGCGTGCGATCCGCGTCGCCTGGGCATTGACGTGACGGGCGCCTGGGCCGTGGCTGCCAACGCGCTCTCCTACGATTACCTGTGGAACGAGATTCGCGTGAAGGGCGGTGCGTACGGCTGCGGATTCCGCGCAGCCGGCGAGCGCCAGGCGGCGTTCTACACCTACCGCGACCCGGCAATCGATCCTTCGATTGAGCGCGTGGAGCGCGCAGGCGAATGGCTCGGCAGCTTTGAGCCCGACGAGGCCGCCTTTGAGGGCTTTATCGTGAGCTGCGTGAGCGGCATGGACGCGCCCGTGAAGCCGTACACGCTCACCAAGCGCCGCAACACGACCTACCTGGCCGGGCTCGATCCGCACGCACGCGAGGAGCGCCGCGCCCAGATGCTCGCCGCTACGCCCGGTGAGCTGCGCTCGCTCGGCGCCGATGTGACGCGCATCGCAGCCGAGTCGCCCACCTGCGTCTTTGGCAGCCGCGAAGTCATCGCCAAGAGCAACGCCGGCTTCAACGTAGTCGACCTGCTGGGCTAAGGCACTAAAGGTAGATTTTTGGGACATGCCCGAAAATCTACCTTTTTTTCTGCGGCATGAGCGGGGCGGCGCAGCCCACCGCGGCGGTTTGTCTCAATCTGTAACATCTAGACGGCAATATCGGCTCCAGATGTTACAGATCGAGACGTTTCCAGACGACGCCGACCTTTTGTCTCAATCTGTAACAACTAGGTCCAATTTTGCCGAGTTACTGTTACAGATCGAGACAAACCGCCGCAGACGCCCATCACAGCACAGACCACCACGAAGGTGCATGTGTCCCCTTCGTGGTTGTTTTTACTGTTTACCCAGATAAAACCTGCCAAAATAAACCTGTCCCTTTTTGGCAGGTTTGCTAGAGGAGGCTGGGATGGACAAGGCTGAGTTGCGGCGGGCAATGATTGCTCGGCGCGACGATCTCGATTTGGATATACGGGCGGCAAAGTCTGCTGATATCTGTGCGCGGCTGGTTGAGCTGCTGGGCCGCTTGGATGCCGCGGCGCCGCGCATCGTTGCCGTCTATGCCGCGGTGGGTTCCGAGGCAGACCCTGCCGCGTTTGCCGCTGCGGCCGCCGCGCGCGGCTGGCGCGTGGCCTATCCGTGCATGCTCTCGGCAACAGACACCGTGGCTTGTGACCAGCGCATGTGTATGCGGGCAGTTGCCGCCGACGATGCGTCCGCGGCTCCGTTTATCGCCCACCCTACGCGGGCCTTTGCGGCCACGGACATCGACAGCAACCACTTCCCTATCGTGCCTGCCGAAGCTCTCGACATGATCGTCGTGCCGCTCGTGGCCTTCGACCAAACCGGCGCGCGCCTGGGCTACGGCGGCGGTTGCTACGACCGCTACCTGCCCATGCTCTCGCCCGCATGCCAAATCATCGGCATCGCCTTTGACGAACAGCGCGTCGACCACGTTCCCACCGACGCCCACGATCTGCCACTGCCCAACATCGTCAGCGCCTAAATGCCAGCGTACCTCCCGGCAGCCTAGTGCTCCTCGCCGGCGCGGGCCAGGTCGTAGGGTGTGGTCTGGTAGACGTAGTAGTTGAGCCAGTTGGTGTAGAGCAGCTGAGCCTGGCTGCGCCAGACGTTGCGCGGCTCGGCGGTGGGGTCGTCACCTGGGAAGTAATGCGCCGGCACTTGAGGGTTGAGGCCGCGCTTCACGTCGCGCTCGTACTCCAGACGCAGCGTGTCGGTATCGTACTCGGGATGGCCAAATACAAAGAAGCGACGGCTGTCGGTCGACTTGACGATGTACAGGCCCACCTCGTCGGACACGGCCACAACCTCAAGCTGCGGCTCGGCCTCCACGTCCTCACGGCGCACATCGGTGTTGCGCGAATGCACGGCATAGAAACGGTCGTCAAAGCCGCGCACCAGCGGGCTTTGCGGCTTCACCAGATAATGCTCGAACACGCCGCTCGCCTTTGCCGGCAGGTCGTGCTTCTGGATACCGTAATGATGGTACAGGCCGGCCTGTGCGCCCCAACAAATGTGCAGCGTAGAGTGCACGTGTGTGGTGGACCAATCCATGATCTGGCAGAGTTCGGGCCAGTAGTCGACCTCCTCGAACGGCATCTGCTCCACCGGCGCGCCTGTGATGATCAGGCCGTCGTAGTGGATGTCGCGGATGTCGTCGAACGTGCGGTAGAACGTCTCCAGGTGGCCGGCACTCACATGCGTGGCCTCGTGCGTTTTGGTGCGCAGCAGGTCCACCTCCACCTGCAGCGGCGTGTTGGAGAGCTTGCGCATGATTTGCGTCTCGGTGGCGATCTTGGTGGGCATGAGGTTGAGGATGAGCACGCGCAGCGGGCGGATGTCCTGGTGCAGCGCGCGGTACTCGGTCATGACAAAGATGTTCTCGCTCTCGAGCTGCGCGGCGGCAGGGAGGGCGTCGGGAATGCGAATGGGCATGGATGCTCCTTACGAGTCAGTTGCAGCTATGGTACAACGAGCAGCCCTATCCGCGCGAGCACATCGCCCAGCGATGCCGTCAGCGGCCCAAATCACTCCAAAAGTAGAGATTAAGGCATGTCCCAAAAATCTACGGCGCTTTAGTCTAGCAAAGTGACGGCAGGACGCTACAATGGTTCGACGCAAAAAACTCGGCCGGAAGGATACTCGTATGTACCAGACGCGTAAGATCGGTGTGGTCGGCCAGGGCCACGTAGGAGCACATGTCGCCAACAGCCTGCTCATGCAGGGCATTGCCGACGAGCTGTACCTGTGCGATATCAACGAGGCCAAGGTGACGTCCGAGGTCCAGGACCTGCGCGACTCCCTTTCGTTTGTCCCGTACAACACCAAGATCGTCAACTGCTACGACCACTACGAGGAGCTGGCCTGCTGCGACGTCATCGTCAATGCCGCCGGCAAGGTCGCACTGGCCGCTGGCAACCGCGACGGCGAGTTGTTCTTTACCACCGACGCCGCCCGCACCTTTGCCAAGCGCATCGTCGACGCCGGCTTTGACGGCATCTTCGTGAGCATCTCCAACCCCTGCGACGTCGTGTGCACCGAGCTGTGGCACCTGACCGGCTACGATCCCAAGAAGATCATCGGCTCGGGCTGCGGTCTGGACTCCGCCCGCCTGCGCACCGAGATCTCCAAGAAGGTCGGCGTGAGCCCCAAGTCCATCGACGCCTACATGATCGGCGAGCACGGCTTTAGCCAGCTGGCCGCCTTTAAGGCCGCGACCATCGCCGGCAAGAGCCTCACCGAGCTTCAGGCCGAGAACCCCGACAAGTACGCCTTCGACCACATGGAAGTCGAGGAACTCGCACGCAAAGGCGGCTATGTGACCTACCAGGGCAAGCAGTGCACCGAGTACGCCGTCGCCAACTCCGCCGCGCGCGTCTGCGCCGCCGTGCTTCACAACGAGCACGCCGTGCTTTCCGCCTCCACGCTTATGACCGGCCAGTATGGCGAGGAGGGCATCTTCACCTCCCTGCCGTGCGTGATCGGTGCCGAGGGCGTAGAGGAGGTCTACACGCTCGACCTTTCCGAGTATGAGCTCGAGGGCTTCCACAAGAGCTGTCAGCACATCCGCGATAACATCGCCCAGCTCGACTGGTGGGACGCCGAGGCCTACGACGCAAAGTAGGCCGCCGTCTGCCGCAACCTTGCGAATCTAAGCGCGATACTAAGCGGGCCGCGCCGGAAATCCCCGGCGCGGCCCGCTTTTTACGCACGCTGTTCACTTGCGAATCGAAGGTGAATACTTTTCCCGGTGCCTAGTACTGCTCGATGCCCATGTAGCGACGGACCTCGGGGCTGTGGTCGAACACCTTGCCGCGGGCGGCGCGCAGCTCGCAGCTCATCGCATAGAAGAAGATCGGCTCCAGGAACGAACGCACGCTGGCGGGCACCTCGCCCACGCCGTACTCGAGCGCATCGAGCACCATAACCGTATCGGTGTGCGTGTTGAGGAACGCAAGTGCACGCTCCTCCATGGGACGGCACTCGCCCGATCCGAGCTGTACAAAGTAGAACACGCCGGGCTCGGTGGCTTCGAACGGGCCGTGGAAGTACTCGCCGGAGTGGATATAGCAGCAGTGCTGCCACTGCATCTCCATGAGCGAGCAGATGGCCATAGCGTAGGTCTGGCTAAAGTTGGGGCCGGAACCCAGGATATAGAAGAACTCGTGCTGCTGGCAGAGCTCGGCAAAGCGATCGCCCAGCTCGGCGTTGACCTTCTCGCGGGCAGCGGGCAGCAGCGCATCCATCTGCTTGAGGCCGGCGTACATGTCGGCAAGCGCCTCGTAACCCTCCTGCTGGTCAAGCAGTTCGGCGGCGATCAGAGCGCCGATGCCCTGCGGTACCTCGGCCTGCGGCACGCCTTCGCCCCACGGATAGACCCAGGTGGTCCACTTGCCGTTATCGATCTTGGAGCCCTCGCAGTCGGTCATGGCCACGACCTCGGCGCCGGCGGCCAGCGCCATCTCGCAGCCGTCGACGACCTCCTGCGTATTGCCGCTATGGCTGCAGGCGATGACGAGCGACTTCTCGCCAAGGCTCTTGGGGGCCATCAGGCAAAACTCGCGTGCCGTGTAGACCGTCGAGGTAAACGTGGTTGCCTCGCGCTTGAGCAGCTCGTTGGCCGGCATCAGGTCGATCATCGAACCGCCGCAGGCGATCCAAAAGACATTCTCAATCTTGCCCTTGCGCTCGATAATTTCCTGAATCAGATCGTGTGCGTTCATGGTGATGCTCCTCCTTGTGTGGCGGTTTTGAACGACGTCAGCTCGTACCTGCGGTCGTTCTATGTTGTCCTATTTATAGCACGCATGACGACGCCCGTGAAGCCATCTCACCAAATTTGTTCTATATCGTTCTATCTGTGGACGTTAGATGTCGAACACGTAGCGCGAACCCACGATCTTTTGGCGTCCGAGCAGCAAGGGCCGCTCGTCCTCATCGGTAAAGTACGCCTCCATATAGAAGAGCGGCTCGCCGACCGGCACCTCCAGCAGCGAGGCCGCCTGAGCATCGGCAAGCGCAATCTCCACAGTACAGGGGTCGGACTTGAGCGGCGCGCGACCCGAATGCTCGGCAACGAGCGCAAAGATTGAGTTATCGGTGAGGTCCTCGTCGGCCAGCGTCTGCAGGTAGGGATGGTCGGCGAGCACAAAGGCGTTGTTCTCGAGCATGACGGGGATGCCGTCGGCCGTGCGCACGCGCTCGACCACGATAAGCTCGCAGCCGGGCTCTACGCCAAAGAACGCCGCATCCTCGCGCGTCGCCGCAACCACCGTGCGCGATACCAGGCGCGCACCCGGCACCATGTCGTTGGCAGCGCAACCCTCGGAAAAGCTCTGAACGTCACCCTTCTGGACAATCTTGCGCTTGAGCTTGGGCGCGCACACGAACGTGCCCCTCCCCTGCTGGCGGTTGAGATACCCCGCGCGCGACAGCTCCTCGATGGCGCGGCGCACGGTGATGCGTCCCACGCCGTAGTACTTCGCGAGCTCCATCTCGGAAGGAATGCGCGAGCCGGATGCGTACACGCCACGCGCGATCTCGCCCTTTAGGTCGTCCATAACCTGCTGGTACAGCGGCACAGCGGACACCTCAGTGCGCTCGGTTTTATCATCGGATGCCATCGTTATGCTCCATTCCGTGCATGCTCGGACTCAAACTCTTCAATCGCCGCCATAAACTGCTCGCCAAAGGCGTCGGCCTTTTTCTCGCCGATGCCGTTGACCTGGATAAGCTCGTCGCGCGTCTGTGGGCGTAGGCGGCACAGGCCGCGCAGGGCCTTGTCGGAAAAGACCATGTACGGCGCCATCTCCAGCTCCGTCGAGATTTCCTTGCGGAGGGCACGCAGGCGCTCGAACAGCTCGGCATCGTCGCCAACACGCGGGCGCTGATCCAGCTCGGCCTCCTCGCGCAGCAGATCGACGGCGCGGCGGGCGCGGGCCGAGGCCTTGCGCTTGGACGCACGACGCTTAACGGTAAAGGGGAACGCCTCATCCTCGACCTCGACGGCACGCGGACCCAGCCCCACGACCGGGTACTGCCCCTGCGAGGTGGCCAGATAACCGCGGCCGCACAGCTGGCCGATGATGTCCTTGATGCGCCCGACCGATTCGCTCGACAGCTCACCGTAGCCGCGGTCCTCGTCCAGATGCATCTGGCGAATGCGCTCGGTGTTGCCGCCGTGGAGCACATCGGCGATGAGCGACTTGCCAAAGCGCATGGGACGCGTGGCCACGTAGCGCACGGCGGCGCGGGCCATATCGGTGACGTCCTCGACCTCGAACTGCGTGAGGCAGTTGCTGCAGTTGCCGCAGCTCTCGACGTCGTCCGTGGCGGTGCCGCCCGTACTGGCCGCGGCATGCTCGGCCGCGGCCTCGTCGCCAAAGTAGCGCAGCATGTATTCGCGCAGGCAGCCGGTGGTATTGCAGTAGCCCTCCATCTGGCTGAGCAGACGATATCGATTCTGGAGCGCCCACGCGCGCTGCTCGTCGTCGAGCGCCTCATCGGCAGCATCGCCGCGGTCGATCAGAAAGCGGCGCATGCGAAAATCGTTGCCGTTCCACAGCAAGTAGCAGCTGGCCGGGTCGCCATCGCGGCCGGCGCGGCCCGCCTCCTGGTAGTAGGCTTCGATGCTCTCGGGCACGTTGTTGTGGATCACGTAGCGCACGTTGGGCTTGTCGATGCCCATGCCAAAGGCGTTGGTGGCAACCATCACCTGGATATCGTCGTCGATAAAGGCGCGCTGGCTTTGGCGACGGGCGTCGTTGCCCATGCCGGCATGGTAGCGGCCAACGCGAATGCCGCTGGGGCCCAGCGCCTCGGCAAGCTCGCCCGCCAGCGCATCGACCGTCTTGCGGGTCGAGCAATACACGATACCGCTCTCGCTCGAATGCGCGATCACATAGTCGCGCACCCAGGCAGTCTTGGCCTTGTCGCCCATCTCCTCGCAACCAAAGTAGAGATTCTTGCGATCGAAGCCCGTCACCACCGTCGCAGGGTTTTGCAGGCCGAGCATCTGCTGAATATCCGCACGCACGCGTTCGGTCGCCGTGGCGGTAAACGCCGCCACGATGGGGCGCTGCGGCAGGGAATCGATGAACTCACGAATCTGCAGATAGGCGGGGTGGAAATCCTGACCCCATTGGCTTACGCAGTGGGCCTCGTCAATGGCCACGAGCGGCACGCCAATGCCGGCGGAACCCGCAGCCTCCTGCGCAAAGGCCAAAAAACGCGGCTCGAGCAAGCGCTCGGGCGCCACGTACATAAGCTGGTAGCGGCCCTCGCGCGCCCGCTTGAGCACGGTGTTTTGCTGGGCCGGAGTAAGGCTGGAGTTGAGATAGCTGGGTCGCGCACCCGCCGCGAGCAACGCACGGGTCTGGTCCTCCATAAGCGACAGCAGCGGACTCACCACAAAGGTGATGCCGGGCAGCATGAGCGCGGGCACCTGGTAGCAAATGGACTTGCCGGCACCCGTGGGCATAACACCCAGCGCATCGCGACCGGCAAGGATCGCATCGACCATGCGGTCCTGTCCCGGGCGAAACGAGGTGTAGCCAAAATAGGCGCCGAGCGTGTCGAGCGCCATCTGCTGCATGCTATCGGTCATGGTTTCCTAACGTCCAAGTCATCTGCCGCCGATTATACGCCGCCACGCGGACCGGTGCCGCACGGCTGTCGGCCACGGGCAACGCAATCCAAAAGGAACGAGCGTGGGATTTTTGGACACTTTCCCAACGGCTAATCTCTTGACAAGCACGCAAACGTCGCTGGTTGAGCATAAGTCAGCGAAAACGCCCCTAAGCGAGCAAGGTGACGTGAAAGAGGAGGGAAGCGTACTTTGGGTACGCGACCGACGATTGAACGTCAGATTGCCGCTTAGGGGCGTTTGCAGCGTCGAGCCGTTACGCGGTTTGGTAAAACCGCGTAACTTACATGACCATAACGTAGCGCGATCCCACGTAGTACTGCTTACCCATCAAAACCGGCTCGTCATCGGGACCGGTAAAGCCGGCACGCAGGTTGAGCAGCGGATCGTGCGGAGCAATGCCCAGCTCGGCCGCCTGCTCGGCGTTAGCTCGAACGGCCTCGACCGTACGGTAGCCAACCGAGACAATCGGCGTTCCGCCAACACGCTCGACCTCGGCAAAAATCGACTTGTCCTCAAGATCGGCCGTCAACAGCTCACGGTAGGCGTCAAACGGCACAAAGATGTTCTCCTCAAAGATGGGCTGGCCGTCGGCCGTACGCACGCGCTTGATATGCAGCAGCAGCGCATCCTTCTGCAGGCCAAAGAACTCCATCTCGTTTTGGCGCGCCGGAACGATCTGGCGATCGATCACGTGCGCACCGGCCTTCATGCCGTTGCCGGCACACAGCGCGGTAAACGTCTGCAGCGTCGAGGCGTGAAACTGGCGGTTGATGTGCGGCGTGGAGACAAAGGTGCCGCGGCCCTGCTGCTTAACCAGGTAACCATCGGAGCACAGCTCCTCGACAGCGCGGCGCACCGTAATACGGCTCACCTCGTACTGCTCGGCTAGTTCAAACTCGGACGGAATACGCTCCTTGGGTGCATAAACACCTTTCTCGATCGCATCCTTGATTTCGTCATAAATCTGCTGGTAAAGCGGTGCATTTTTGGGCGCAGGCATATCTGATCACTCTTATCAAAATAGCTAAAATTCTAATACGTATATAACGTCTAGTTTCATGTTACCTCATATTGATAAAACGATACACCCTCCCTACCAAAAAGCGACAGCTTCATTTTGGTAGGTTTTATCTGGGCAAACGAGAGCCCTCGAAAGCAACGGGGCTTTCGGGGGGCTCGTTCGGATGGGTTGCGCAGGACCGGCAAAATGCCAATACCCTACTTGCCGTCATCCTGCTGCAGGCTGTCCTGTTCGCTGAGGCGCGCCTGCCTGCTGGCCATGCGTGCGGGCTTGTCGGGATCGGGAACGGCCGTGGGCATGGGCTCGTCGACATGACCGCCCCACCAGCCGCCCACAAAGTTGAGCGTGTGAAACACGTTGATCACGGCGCCAGGATCAACGTCGCACACCAACTTGATAATGTCCTGGCTCTCGTAGGTCGAAACAACGGTGTTCAGCAGGTACATCTTTTCGCGGCTGTATCCGCCGACGACCTCGGCGCAGCTAATGCCGTGCTGAAAATGGTTTACGTAGGCAGTCATGACCTCGTCTGCCTTGCGCGTCGTAATCTGCAGCGTCACGCGGTCGTAGCGACGATAGAAACTGTCGATGGTCTTGGTCGAAATAAACTGGAACACGATGGAGTACGCCGCGTTGTCCCAGCCAAACATAAAGCCAAAGATCGCCAGGATAAAGCAATTGAAACCAAAGATAACGCCCCAGATGGTCTTGCCCGTGTGGTTGGAGACCCACAGCGCGATAAAGTCGGTGCCACCGGTAGATGCGCCGGACTTTAGCGCGATGGCAGCGCCCAGACCCGAGACCACGCCGCCAAAAATGATGAGCATAATCTTGTCGCCCAAAAATGGAGCGAAGTGAAAGACGTTGAGGAACAGCGACGAGAGCACGACCTGCATCATCGAGAAGATGACGAAGCGCTTGCTAATGCCGCTCCAGCATAGGAGCGCCACGGGAATGTTGAGCGCAAGCATGCCGAGCGAGATGTCGATGTGAACGCCGCCCAGCGAGGTAACGCGATCGAGCAGGACCGCAACGCCGGTGAGGCCGCTCGGAAGCAAGTCGGCGGGCTGAATGAACGCCTGGATCAGGAATGTCTGGAGAACGGCGGAAATCGTGACCGCCACGGCAGTAATAGCGCGGCGGACGATGGTGAGGCGGCCGAGTACGAGCACTCGGTCCGTGAGCTGATCGATGGCGTTCGCCACGCAGGCTCCTTTCGAAGGCAGATGTAGTTGTGGGGCATGCCCGCGATTGTAGCATGGAGCGTGCGGGGGCGCTTCAATTCAACCTCCCTCGACAACCAAAACGGGACCAGCAACCCCCACGACCAAAGGGCAAAATTCCAAGTGAGTAGACTTTTTACGATCTGCCGAGCACACCCAAAACCGCCACCCCTGTGACCTGCGGTTTTACAAAGGAAGATATGCATTGTGCTCGGCCTGCGCCAAAAAGTCTACTCACTTAGTCCGAATCGAAGCCAAACGGATCAAAATCGAAACCAAATTGAGCCAGTCCACCGCAAAAAACGTTTGAACCCGTGCTTCTCGCGACGGATTGACACTACAAAGCGGCCAAAATGTCGGTCAGATTATCAATAACGGCATCGGCTCGCGATTGATCGAGGTTGACGCCCTCGTGCGGACGCAGTGCCAGGACGCGGGCGCCGGAACGTTTGCCAGCCTCGATCCCCAAAGGCGAATCCTCGATAACCAGGCACTCGGCAGGCTCCACCCCCAGCGCCTCCATGGCACGCAGGTAGATCTCGGGGTCGGGCTTAAACGCACTGCACTCGTGACCGCTGATGGTGTAGTCCAGCACATCGGCGATACCGGCAATCTCTACCAGCTCGTCAATGAGCTCACGATAAGACGAGCTCGCGATGGCACACTTCACGCCGCGCTCGTGCAGTGCGCGCATCACCGGCTCCGTCTGCTCGTTGAGCAGCTCGGCATACGGAACGGGGTGGTCCGGGCTGTAGACCTGCTTGTACTCCACGCTAAGGCGCTCGCGCAGCTCAACATCGTCGGGCACCAGCGCCTCCCAAATGGCCGGCTCGTTAGACCCCGAAAGATCGGGGATCTCGTCAAAGTGGAACCCCTTCTCCTCCATAAACGCCACGCGACGACGGTTGTAGAACCACTCGGTATCGACCAGCACGCCGTCCATGTCAAACAGCACTGCTTTGATCATACGCATCTCCTCCCACCTGCCAAATAGAGACAGGTTTATTTTGGTAGGTTTTATCCTGGGTTTTGCGACGCGACAGGCGTGCCCTCCCAAGAGCAAAAAAGGGGACGGGGCGCAAACCCCATCCCCTCTCAATCAACCCGTAAGGTCTACTTACTTGTGATTAGTAGGAAAGCTTCCACATGTAGCGACGCATGGTCAGCGGGTGCTGACGGGCCTCGGCGATCTGGTTGCCGTACTCGCGCATAACGGCGAGGTGCAGCAGCGGGTTGAAGTAGGTGACGACGCTCGCGGGCACGGCGTCAGCCAGGCCGTAGTCCTTGGAGTCGATCAGAGCGACCTTGGCGCCCATGCGCTCAAGGAAGGTGAGAGCGCGGGCGTCCATCGGACGGGTAGCGCCATCGGACATGAAGAAGACGTAGGGCTTACCCTCGGTGGAAACCTCGAACGGGCCGTGGAAGTACTCGCCGGTGTTGTAGGCGGCGGCGTCGATCCACTGCATCTCGGTGAACAGGAAGGCGGCGTGAGAGTAAGCCATCTTCTCGGAGGCACCAGAGGCCATGAAGTAAATCATCTTGTCGTCCTTGAAGTCCTCAGCGAACTTCTTGGCGAGCTTCTTGCAGGACTGAGCAGCGTTCTCGCAGAGATCGAAGACGTTGGTGAGGCCGGTGATCATGTCGTCGTACTTGTCATAGCCCTCGGTCTGCTGAAGGATCTCGAGAGCAAGAGCGATGGCATAGCCGGGCTTCTCGCACTTGGCAGCGAAGTTGGCGTGGAAGCCGTGAACGATGACGTAGTCGGCGTCGACGGTCAGAGCGGAGCCAGCCTTGTTGGTGAGGGAGACGACCGGGCAGTTGTGCTTCTTGGCGGTCTTGTTGGCCTCGACGGTCTCGGGCGTGGAGCCACCGAGGGAGCAGGTGATCACGAAGGTGTGCTCGTTGACCCAGGAAGGCGTGTCATAGTTGAACTCGTTAGCGGTGAAGATCTGAACGTTCAGCTTGTCCGTGTTGTTGGCCAGGAAGTACTTGGCGGGGTACAGGTCGGACATGGAAGCACCGCAGCCGACGAAGGCGACACTGTGGATCTCGTGGTTGGACAGGACGTCAGCGACGATCTGCTTAGGGAGGTTAAGGTCGATCTCGTACATCTGACACATTCCTTTCGATTTTTGCGGCGCCACATTGCCGGGCGCTCGCAGGGTTACCGTGATTTGGACCGAGTCGCCGGCCCGTTGAGGATGCGACAAAGGGACTGTCCCATTGTCGCATTTTGGGGATGGAAGCCTGCCTGGGGTATGGGATGCCAGGCAGGCCCCCGGGGGAAAGCGGTTAGACGCTTGGTCGCGACTAGGCCAGGATGCCGGCCGCGGAGAGGGCGATGCCGCCCACGATGGCGATCACGAGAAGCCAACCGGTGTTGACGTTCTTCTTGATGAGCCAGTACATAAGGCCGGTGAGGCCAAGGGAGATCATCTGGGGCATCATGCCGTCCAGGATGTCCTGGATAACGACGGTGCCCTCAGCGAACTGCAGCGGGGTGGTGGCGCCGATCAGCGTGGCGATCATGCCGCCTACGGACATAAGACCCACGATGCCGCAGACATACATGAGCTTCTCCATGAGGTCGCCGCCCTGAAGCTTGCTCAGGTACTCGTGGCCGCCCTGATAGCCCATCTTGGCTGCGAACCAAGTGATCAGCACAGAGGGGACGATGGAGATGAGCATGGCCAGGATCGGGCCCATGATGGAGCCCTGCTGAGCCAGCTGAACGCCCAGACCAAAGGCGATAACACGGATGGTGCCCTGGAAGAAGGAGTCACCGATGCCGGAAAGCGGGCCCATAAGGGAGGTCTTGACCGCGTTAATCGAATCGGGGTTGAAGTTCTCGGGATCCTTGGCGTACTCCTCCTCCATGGAGGCGGTGAGGCCCAGGATAAAGGCGCTCGTCTGCGGGGTGCAGTTGTAGAACGCCATGTGACGGTGGTAAGCCTCTTTCTTAGCAGCGAGCTGCTTGGGGTCGGACTCGTCCGGATAGAGGCGGTCGAGCGTGGGAACCATGCCGTAGAGGAAGCCCATGTTCATCTGACGCTCGTAGTTCCAAGAGGCCTGGATGGCCCAGGAGCGCCAGAAGAACTGGCTGACCTTCTTGTTCAGGGACACGTCCTTGGTTGCGGTTGCCATAGTGTGTTCCTCCTTAGTCTTCGTCGTCTTCGAGCGGATCGTAGTCGGAATCGACACCGGCGGCTGCATGGGACCCGTTGAACTTGAAGCCCATGAAGACGACAGCCAGGCACACACCGATCAGAGCGACCGCGATGACGGACAGGTTGAGGTAAGCGGCGAGCAGGAAACCGATGAACAGGAACGGAGTCATACCCTTCTTGATCATCATGGTGAGCAGCAGGGCCAAGCCGTAGGCGGTCATGATCTTGGTCGAAACGTTAAGACCAGTGGACAGCCACTCGGGAACCATGTTGACGATGGCCTGAACCAGGTCGGTGCCAACAAAGACGGCGAGGAAGATCGGCAGGAAGTACATGATGGCGTACAGACCGGAGCCGGCGCAGATGTGCATACGGTAGGCGGTCTTGAACTTTCCGTTATCGATCGCGCTATCTGCCACATGGGTGAGGGCGGCGATGATGGAACGGAACACGATGCCGAGGAGCTGACCCAGGACGGCGACCGGGATGGCGATCGTCATGGCGGTCTCGGCAGAAGCATCGGTCAGGCACGCAAAGGCAGCGGCCACGATGCCGCCCAGGACCATATCGGGCGGAACGGCGGCGCCGACCTGCACCAGGCCCATGGACACGAGCTCGACGGCGGCACCGACGGCAAGGCCGGTGGGCACATCGCCCAGCAGCAGACCGACGAGCGTAGCGCCAACGAGGGGCTGCTCGAAGTTAAGACGACCGAGCAGGCGGGAGTCCCACATGCAGAACACGCCGACGAGGCCGACGAGCACCGCACTGATGAACGTATTCATACCCTTCTCCTTTCAGTCAGGCAAAAGCCTGGTTGATTACAGCTTGGCGTCGATGTCGACGCTCTGATACGTAGGGGTCTGCTGGACATAGAGCTTGATGCCCATGTCGAGCAGCTGGTTGACGTCGGCCTTCTGGGTGGCGTCGAGGAAGACGGAGCTGTCCTTGCCGCCGACCTGATCGGCACCGTCGTGGTTGGCGGTGGCGCCCAGGTTGATGGCGTCGAGCTTGTAGCCCTGACAGAACTGCAGCATCTCGGCAGTGTTGCCAAAGACGAACATGACGCGCTCGCCGAGGGTGTTGAGCTTATCCATCTTGGCGAGGGCACGCTCGACGGTGAAGACGTTCAGGCGCACGCCCTGGGGCTTGGCCAGCTTAAGAGCGCCCTTCTTGATGTCATCGTTGGCGGCAGCGTTGTCGACGACGATGATGCGCTCGGCCTGAACCTTGGTGGTCCAAGTAAAGACGACCTGGCCGTGCAGCAGACGGTAGTCAAGACGTGCGAGGACGATCTTGGCGGGACCGGAGCTGTGACGGGACGCCTTGGCCTTCTTGGCGGGAGCCGCGGCGGCCTCGACCGGTGCGTTGGGGTTGGTCAGACCGGTGCGGGCCTCATTGATGAGGGCCGCGAGCTCGGCGCCCTTGACGGGGGCGGGGCTCATAGCAAGCGTGAGCGCCAACGGGATGTTGAAACCGCTGACAACCGTGAACTTCGTGCCGTTCTTGGAAAGCTCGACCATGTTGTTGTTGACCGAGCTGCCGAGCATATCGGTCAGCACATAGACGGTGTCGTCCGCGTTGAACGTGGCGATCATAGCCTCAACCTTATTGGTGATGGGCTCCTTGTCGTCACGAGCAAGCGACACGACGTGGACGTTCGACACGTCGCCGAGAACCATCTCGAGCGTGTCTTTGGCGCCTGCGGCCAGGCCGCCATGAGATGCGAGAATGATCTGATTCATCTTGCCTCCTCCTTTTCGTTATGGTCATTATAACGTCTTATACGTTGCTTATATTGCTAATTAGTATAAAGACCGTTCGCGGGTGAAAATCGACCGTTGACGGGTTTAACGTACTCGAAACGTTGGACTGGGTAGGCCGGCGCTAGCTGGATAACCCCAGGTCAGACCCTGCGCGCAATCCCCTATCGCACGAAGTACCAGGGGCTTTCCTGTACGGTGGGTTCCAGCGCAATGCCGGTGCGTTCCTTAAACAGATCCATGTCCTGAGATTTTTCGGTCCACCACGCGTTGGGCTTAAAGGTCATGCTCTCAATGACATGACCGACAAACACACTGTTGCGCAGCTTGGAGAAGTCGGTGTTCATAATCAGGATGGACGCGAGCACCAACACGATGCCCAGGACTTTAATCGCGCCGGCGGGCTCGGCGTAGACACCAATGCCCACCAGTACGGTGACGACCGTCTCGAAAGACATTACGACGGGAACTTTCGATGTCTCGAGCCCCATGGACAGACCCTGCATATATAAGATGTAAGCAACGGCTGTGGGGATGAGTCCAAAGCCAAGGAACAGCAGCAGCAGCTGTGGCGACATTGCCGCGGCGACATCCGGCCACGGAGCCGCGATAGCTGCCATAACCGCACCGCCAAAAACAAAGCCCCAAAACGTGACAGCCAGCGGGTGGACCGTCTTGGTTGCTATTCGGCTAAACACCGCGAGCGACGCACCACAAAGGCCTGCAATCACGCCCGACGTGACGCCCCAAACCGAAAAATGAAAACCGGAAAGGTCGCCATTGGTCACTGCAAGCACGCAGCCTACGATGTTAAAGACAATGGCAACGAGCTTGTTGGGGGTCACGTCCTCGCGATAAAGCACGCGGCCGAGCATGACGCCAAACACCGGCGAGGTGTAGAGCAGCACCGAGGCCGTGGACATGCCCACCTCGCCCATGCACTCGTAATAACAGGTGTTGGCGGCGGCCAAACCGACGATGCCGACAAGCGCACAGGGAACAAGCTCTTTAGGGCTTGCCTTGAACAGGGCCAGCGGACCCTGAGCCACGGTAGACCCCTCACCCGGACGGCAGCCCATAAACATCAGGACCGGCGCCAAGATAAGCGCTCCGACCAACAAGCGAAAGGCAGCCATGCTCTGGGACGAAACGCCCATGGCCGAGATGCCGTTTACAAAGATTCCGATGCTGCCCCACATAAGCGCGGCGATCAGCACCAGCACATAGCCCAGATTGCTTTTCTTCAACGCAGCCTCCTCGGTATTGTTTCCAATATGTTTCGTACTACGTTATAGTCGTTATATACATTTTTCAAGACACAAATCGGCGAGCGGATAAGTGATCCGTTTTCCTCCGCCCCCAGCGGATTACTGGGCGGTTGCGGTGAAATAGTTCCTAAATAGAGGCTTCAAGCCCCCAAGCAGGAACTATTCCACCGCAACTTATGAGGACATCGAGCTGTTAGGCCGCTCTATCCCCTAGTAGTCCAGCTTCCACATGTAGCGGCGCGTCTTGTAGTCCTTGTGGGTGACGACAGAGAGCGCACGCATGTACACGTTGTTGAGGATCGGGGCAAAGATCAGGTGGTTGAAGTACTCGCTCACGCTGTCCTTGATGTCGTTGAGGCCGAGCTCCTTGGCGTCGAGCTGATAGACGCGCTCGCCACCGTACTGGTTGACGAAGCGGATACCGCGCTCGTCGTTGCAGCGGCTGCGGCCGACGCTGATGAGCTGGAACAGCGAGGTGCGCTTGTCCAGGATCTCGAAGGGGCCGTGGAAGAAGTCACAGGTGTTGATGGTGCAGGAGTCGATCTGCAGCATCTCCTGCACGTTGCAGATGCTAAAGACGTAGGCGGCACCAAAGAGCGGACCCTGAGCCATCACGTTGATGCAGGGCTTGTCGGCGTTTTGCTCGGCCCACTTGGCGGCGAGCGGACGGGTGTACTCGACGGCCTTGCGATAGATGGGGTCAACCAGGTCGAAGGCGGCCATAGCGGTCTCATACTCGGCATAGCCCTCGGTCTGCTGCGTAAGCTCCATGGCGATCATGGTCACGACGGCGGAGTTGGTACGGCCCATGCAAGACTCGTCGACGGCCAGGCTGTCATACTGAATCTTGTAGTCGCAGACCTCGGTGAGGCCGGACTCGTCGACATAGATGGCGATGGTGCTGGCGCCGTGGTCCTTGGTGACCTGGGCGGCGACGATGGTCTCCTTGGTGCCGCGCATGGATACGACGACGGCCAGGGTGTTCTCGTTGACATAGGCGGGCGTGGCGTGCACGAACTCATTGCTGGTGTAGCTGGAGCTCACGACCTGCGTGGCCTCGTGCTCCATAAAGTACTGGGCAGGATAGTTGCCGCCGTTGGATCCGCCGGCGCCAATCCACACGACGCGCTTGATGCCGCCCTTGTCTGCCTTGTCGGCCAAAACCTGGGAGACGACGTCCTTAACCTGTTCCTGAGTAGTCATCGTACATCAGCCTTTCTTCTCGTTTGATGCTCTCGATGGCATACAAGTTACATACATGTTTTGGTTATGTCGACTAGTTGTATGCTATATTTGTCTTAGATAATTTGCTGATACGGTTTTCGATAACTTGCTACCAGCGGTTTTGTTGTTGTATTGAATACATGCTTGATTAGATACGCATACAGGTTAGATACAGGTTGATCGCATGAACGCTTCATCTAAAAAGAGACTGACCCAATACGAGCGCTTGGCGGGCATGCTGCGCGACCGCATCGCCTCCGGCACCTACGCTCGCGGAGACAAGCTGCCGTCCGAGATGGAACTCATGGACGAATCGGGGCTGTCGCGTAGCACCGTACGCCACGCCCTTAAGGTGCTCGTTGATGAGGGCCTGGTGCGCACCGAGCGCGGGCGTGGCGCCTTTGTGGCCGACACGCCGGCGCTCCACGAGAACAACCTGGTGTTTTCGAGCTACACGACACAGGTCCAGGGTCAGGGTATGAAGCCCACCACGCGCACGGTGGACTCGGGCTTTGCCAAGGCCGCGGGCAATGCGGCCAAGTTCTTCGATGTCGCCGTGGGCAGCAAGCTCGTCAAACTTGTCCGCCTGCGTTATCTGGACGATGCGCCGCTGTGCCTGGAGACCACCTATCTACCACCGAGCTTCGAAGCACTCATCGATCGCGATATCAACGGTTCGCTCTACGCCACGCTGCGCCAGGAATTCCATCGCGCGCCGGCACAGGGACATAAGACCTTTGAGGTGTGCTATGCCTCGCAAAACGAGGCGTTTTTGCTCAACGTTGGGCGCGGGCAGGCGCTGATCCTGATCACCGACTACGTGTACGACACCGACGGCCGACCGCTCCATGTCTCCAAGCGCATCCAGCGCACCGACCGTGCCAAATACACCGAGCCCATCGGCTAACCTGCCAAAATAAACCTGTCCCTAAATGATAGGTTTGGGGAGGTCGGGGAACCAGGTTGGTTTGGGTTGGTTGGGGACGCGCTCGGCTAGGACCAACTCCATCCAGCACATGTCGTACCAGCGGCCGAACTTTTGGGCGCAGCGGTCAAAGGCGCCCACCAGGCGATACCCCATATGGGCATGGAAGTCCTGGCTGTTGTGCGTCAGGTACTCATCGTCCTTGTCGTGCGGCACGGCGATGAGGGCGCACATGTTGGTGATACCCATCGCGATCAGGCATTGCTTGAGCGCGTCATGCAGCTTGCGGCCCAGCCCGCCGTGGCGCACATCACGCGCCAGGTAGATCGATGTCTCGACCGACCAGTCGTATGCCTCGCGGCTGTTGAGCGGACTCACATAGGCATAGCCTACCGGACGCCCGTCCAGTTCCATCACCAGATACGGATAGCGCTTGAGCGTGCGCTCGATGCGCCCGGCGAACTCCTCAACGCTCGGCACCTCGTATTCGCAGGTAATCGCCGTCTGGCGCACATACGGCTCATAGATGGCAAGCAACGCCGGCGCATCATCGGGCGTCGCCAGGCGAATCGTCGGCTCAGACATCTCGGTCATACAACCCTTCTCCCTCAAAAACAAAGGCCGCCTTGCGCCAAACCCAAGCGCAAGGCGGCCCCTCGTCATTACATCAGGCTACAGAACCGCCGCCAACGCGTCGATATCCTCCTGCGTCGTGGCCCAGCTGGTGCAAAAGCGCACCACCGTGTGGGTCTCGTCGTACTTTTCCCAGTACTCGATCGCCGCATGCTCGCGAATGCGCGCCATGTCCTCGTTGGGCAGAATCACGAACTGCTGGTTAGTCGGCGTCTCCAAGAAGAACCGGTAGCCGTGCTCGTGCAGCACGCGACGAAGCGTCTGCGCGGTTTCGATCGCCTGTCGACCAATCTCAAAATACAAGCCATCGGTAAAGAGTGCCTCAAACTGCACGCCCGTCAGGCGGCCCTTGGCCAACAGCGCGCCGTGCTGCTTAATGCGCGGAATGGGATGTGCCGGAGCGTGCATGCCGCAGAACACCACAGCCTCGCCGCAGAGCGCGCCGCACTTGGTGCCGCCGATGTAGAACACGTCGCACAGCTGCGCCAGCTCGGGCAGGGTAATGTCGCACTCATCGGCCGCCAGTGCATAGGCCAGGCGAGCGCCGTCCACAAATAGCGGAATCTCGCGCTTCTGGCACACCGCGTGAATCGCCGCGAGCTCGGCCCTGGAATACAGCGTGCCGTACTCGGTCGATAGACTCACGTACACGGCGCCCGGGAACACCATGTGCTCATGGCTCTCGTTTTCGTAGAACACCTGGAAATAGTTTTCGAGATCCTCGACGTGCATCTTGCCCTCGTAGCCGGGGATAGTGAGCACCTTGTGACCACCAAACTCGATAGCGCCCGCCTCGTGCCCGGCGACGTGGCCGGTCTCGGCGGCAACGACGCCCTCGTAGGGCGCAAGCAGCATGTCGATCACCGTCGCGTTGGCCTGCGTGCCGCCCACCAGAAAAAACACGTCGGCATCGGGGGCCTGACAGGCCTCGCGGATAAGCTGCTTGGCACGCTCGGTGTGCGCATCGGTACCGTAGCCGGGCTGCGGCTCCATGTTGGTGTCGACGAGCGCCTGCAGCACTGCCGGATGTGCGCCGTGGGAATAGTCGTTGTTAAACGCGAGCATGGCAATCCTCTCTTACCGGGTATCGGCCAGATGATTCAAACGGAGCTATTGTACGCCGTTGGGATAGGCAATGCGCGCGGCAAGGCACTCAAGCGCCAGCACCAGGGCAAAGCCGCAGCTCACGTCACTCAAAAAATGCGCTCCGATCACGATGCGGCCAAAGGCGACGAGCGCCGCGACCACAGCCGCCGCCCAAAAGATCACGCGGCGACGCGAAGGTTTTTCCTTAAAGGCTGCCGCGGGAAGCCCGGCGAGCATAAGGCCGATCGCCGCATGCGCCGTGTGTCCGCTCGCAAACGACTTGAACCCGTCCTTGATCACGCCGGCGGCGATATAGGTCCACTTGTCGGGATTGCCGATCACCCACCACGGCTGAAAATTGAGCCCCGGCGTGACCTCGATCACGCGCATGCGCGGGCGTGACCATAACGGCTTAACAATGACGTTGAGGATGATGGCCTGAGCGACCCACACGGCAAGCACCATCAACGCCCAGCGCGTAAGCTCGTCGGGCTCGGTGTCGCGCGTAAGGCGGTAGGCGATGAAGTTGGCTGCAATGACCAGCACAAACGTCAGTACCAGCTGAAACGCAATAAGCTTGCCGCCGACGCGCAGCGATCCGATAATTTCGTAGCCGACCAGACCCACGTTGATCAAAACGCCCAGCGCAGCGAGCCACTTGCTCGCCTTGGAATCGGGGCGTGCCGAGCGCACGAGCATAACGCCCGCGATGCTCGCCGTCAGCTCGAACGGCAGCTCACCGGCCGCCTCGACAAAGCGACCGTACATGCTGCCGATGTTGAACAGCGCACTCGAGATTTGATAATCAAAGAAGCTGCCCACGCCCAGACAAAGGCACAGGACAACCGCGATAATGGCGACATCTTTCTTATAGATGTATCCGAACATGCTTTCCTTTCGATGGGGCTGGAATCAACCTGCGAGGTGGCGGGGCAAAGAACAACTGGTAGCTCTGCCCCGCCACGCCCCTACTTGTTAGTCATCGTCGCTCGTGCCTAATTGCTGCAGCAGCATGAGTGCCGCGGCCACCGGGCCGGTGCCGTCGTTGGCGTCGAGGCCGCGACCCAGGCCGCTGCCCGCGCCGGCGCCCGCCTTGTAGGGCACCGACAGCTTGCGGCTCTTGGGAAAGTTCACCGCGCCATAGCGGGTCTTAAGCTCAAAGGCCACCTTCTTGGGCACGTCGACCCCCAGGAAGGTAATGCGTCCACCGCTGAGCGTGACGCTCTCGAGCCCCAGGCGCTCGCCGCGAATACGGATGCGCGCGCGGTTGAACAGGTTGAGTCCCGCCAACGGCAGCTCGCCATGCGCGGCCTCGGTCTCCTCCTGCACCTCGTCGATGCTCTCCAGGTCCTCAGCAGCCGCGAGCTTGCGGTACACGAGCACGCGCTGGTCCACCGCCGGCATGTACTCCTCGGACAAGAAGTAGTCGGCCGGCAGATTGATGCCCACGCTCGCCGCCTCCACGCCGGCATCGTCGTCGCCGCGCGCCTCGGCCACGGCCTGGCCCAGCATCTGCGTAAACAGGTCAAAGCCCACGCTCGACAGGTTGCCGTGCTGCTCGGCGCCCATAAGCGAACCGGCGCCGCGGATCTCCAGGTCGCGCATGGCGATGCGCATGCCGCTGCCCAGGTCCTGGAACTCGGAAAGTGCGGTCAGGCGCGCCGTGGCCTCCTCGGTGAGCGGCAGCTCGCCGGGGAACATAAAGTACGCGTAGGCCTGCGTGGCCGAGCGACCAACACGACCCTTGAGCTGGTAGAGCTGCGCCAAACCCAGGCGCTGCGAGTCCTCGATGATGAGCGTGTTGGCGGTCGCGTTGTCGATACCGCTCTCCACGATGGTCGTAGCGATGAGCACGTCAATCTTTTTGGTCGCGAACTCAATCATCACGTCCTCGACCTCGCGCGGGCTCATCTTGCCGTGTGCCACACCCACGCGCGCCTCGGGCGCAGCCTCGTGCACACGTGCCACGGCATCGTCGATGGTCTTGACGCGGTTGGACACGTAATACACCTGACCGCCGCGGCCCACCTCCAGGCGAATCGCCGCACTCACCACGTCGGGGTCGTACTCCCCCACGTGCACGATCACGGGACGACGCCCGGTCGGCGGCGTGGTGATCAGGCTCATGTCGCGCACGCCACTCGTGGCCATCTGCATGGTTCGCGGAATAGGCGTTGCCGAGAGTGTGAGCACGTCGATTTGCTCGCGCAGGTTTTTGAGCTGCTCCTTGTGCTGCACACCAAAGCGCTGCTCTTCGTCGATGATCACCAGGCCCAGGTTCTTGGGGTTCACATCGGCCGAAAGCAGACGATGCGTGCCGATGAGCACGTCTATCGTGCCCTCGGCAAACGCCTTGAGCGCGCGCTTCTGCTGCGCCGGCGTGCGAAAGCGGCTGAGCACCTCGACCTCAAGGCCAAACGGGGCAAAGCGCTCAAAGAACGTCTCGTAGTGCTGCTGGGCAAGAATGGTCGTGGGGCAGAGCACCATGACCTGGCGGCCGGAGTCCACGCACTTAAACGCCGCGCGCAGAGCGACCTCGGTCTTGCCAAAGCCCACGTCGCCGCACAGCAGGCGGTCCATGGGCTTGGGCGCCTCCATATCAGCCTTAATGTCGGCGATGGCCTCCAGCTGGTCGCGCGTCTCGTCGTAGGGGAAGCTCTCCTCCATCTCGATCTGCTCGGGCGTATCGGGCGGACAGGCGATACCGGTAATCGACGAGCGACGCGTATAGAGGTCGACCAGGTCAAACGCCAGCTTTTTGGCATTCTTGCGCGCCTTGTTGGTGGCCCGCGTCCAGTCGGCGGTGTTGAGCCTGGTCAAGCGCGGTTTATCGCCGTCGGGACCAACGTAGCGCGTAATGCGGTCAACCTGCTCCAGCGGCACGTAGAGCTTGTCGCCATCGGCATATTCCAGCAAAAAGTAGTCGCGCTCCTTGCCGCCCACTTCTTGGCGCGCGATCTCGCTAAAGAGCGCGATGCCGTGAGTGGCGTGCACCACGTAGTCGCCCGGCTTAAACGGGAAGGTGATCTGCGTAATGTCAACCTTGCGGCGGCTGCGGGCCCGGTTGGCGTCCATGCGGGCGTTGAGGTCGGCGATCGAGAACACGGCCAGGTTGGCATCGGGCACCACCACGCCCTGCGGCAGGGCAGCGTCCACAAAGGTCACGCGTCCGCGCGAGATGGTGGGCACGGCGACACCGGCGGCAGCCTGGGCAGCACCCGCCTCGAGCGAGCGGGCGTTAAGCGCGTCGGCGCGGCGCTCGCGAATTGCAGCATGGGCATCCTGGCGGGCAGCACGGTCGGCAGAATCCGCCGCTGCCACGCGCACGCGCTCGCCAATGACGCCGGCGTTTTCGGGTGCCGCGGTCAGCGACTCCTCAAAGGTAATGCCCTCGTCACCAAAGGTGAGCTCCATCGACTCGCGTGCACCACGGTCGGGAATGGCAAACACGCAGGCGTAGCGCTTGCCCACGACTTCCTGAATGCGCGTCATAAAACGGTTGTCCGAGCCTGCGATAGCAGGCTGCTCAATCTTGAGCTCTGCCGTAACCGCGCCGCCGGCACGGATGAGGCTCACATAGTTCAGGCGCTGCTGAGCACCAAAATCGAGCTGCTGAGCACGTACATACAGGCCATCCAGTCGGTCAATCCCCGCCTCGCCGGCACGGGCCTCGATATCCTCGTAGGCGCGCAGACAGTCGTCGAACAGCGAGCGCGGCTCGGACAGGACCACGAGCGCCTTGCCGCTCACGTGTGCCAGCGGGCTTACGGTCTGGCCGTACATCACCGGCAAAAAGCGGTCGAGCTCGGGCGTGACGATGCGTGCATCCACCATCTCGAGCAGCGCCGCCAGTTTGCTATCGTCCTGGCTGGCGCGATAGAGCGCCACATGCATGTTGTGGACCGCCTCGTCGGTGAGCGCCAGCTCGCGGCACGGGAAGATCTCGATACTATCCTCGTTGCCGATGGTCTGCCCCGTTGAGCTCACCATACGGCGGATGCGATCGATCTCGTCGCCAAAAAACTCGATGCGCACGGGCGCCTTTTCCTGTGCGGGGAACACCTCGACGGTGTCGCCGTGCACGCGGAACAGGCCGGGCGCGTCGGCGGCGCCGGCATTGGTGTAGCCCATGCCCACCAGACGCTGCGGCACCTCGTCAAAAGGAATCTCCTCGCCCACCGCAAAGGTCGTGGACTCCCAGTAGCGGCTCTCGACTGGCGGCACGCAGCGCAGCAGCGCGCGGGCCGAGGCAACCATGATGCAGTTGTCCCCGCGCACGATGCGTCCCAGGGCCTCGCAGCGCTGCGCTACCACGGCGTCGTCGGGCGCCTGCTCGCGCCACGGATAATCCTTGCGCTCAGGAAAACGGCACACATGCGCCAGGCCCACGTAGGCGGCAAGGCTACGAGCGGCGCGATCGGCCGCATCCTCGCCACTCACAACGTAGACCGTGGGGCGCGGGCGGCGCGCAAACTGAGCGGCCGCCATAAGCGTGCGACCCGACTGCGACACGGCCAGCGTCACGTCCTCGCCGGCATCGAGTCCGGCCTCGACGGTCTGCAGCGCCTCGGCAGTGTAGAGCTGCGCGGCTATACGGTGAATGAGCATGCTGTTCCTCCGGCATCGCAACGCCAAAAGCCCGCCGGGGCAAGCTCGGCGGGTCGTACGTCAAATACATTGTCTGTCATGGTAGCGCATGGAGAGGACTCCGGCTCAAGGGCAAACCCAGCCCCGCAAAAAACGCCAGACGAAGATGCGCTCCGCCCTACCCCGCTACGCGCACGCTGGGGCACAAATCTGCCAGCGGACACTCGTCGCACTTGGGTTTGCGGGCGTCGCAGATCTCGCGACCGAAGGTGATCCACTGATGGTTGACCGACTCCCAATACTCGTGCGGCAAAATCTTGAGCAGATCTTGCTCGGTCTTGAGCGGCTCCTTTGCATGCGTCTTGGGACTCAGCATCAGGCGGTGCGCAATGCGGTTGACGTGCGTGTCCACCGCAATGCCCTCCACGATGCCATACCCCACGTTGAGCACGATGTTCGCCGTCTTGCGTCCCACGCCCGGCAGCTTCACGAGTTCCTTCATGTCGGCCGGCACCTCGCCGCCATAGTCGGCGACGATCATCTGCGCGGCCTCGACGGCATGCTTGGCTTTGCTCTTGTAGAAGCCGAGTGACTTGATAGTGTCTGCCACGTCAGCCACGCTCGCCCCGGCCATGGCCTCGGGCGTAGGCCACTGGGCAAACAGCCGCGGCGTCACCTTGTTGACCTGCGCATCGGTCGTTTGCGCCGAAAGCAGCACCGCGATCAGCAGGCGGAAGGGATTCTCGTGGTCCAAAAAGCACTCGACCGGGCCATAGCGACGGTTGAGACGCTCGCACACCTCAACGGCGCGCTCGCGCTTGGCGGCATTGGTCTCGCGTGGCATAACGACTCCTCGGCTCAACGGCACAATAAACTAATGGGCACAATTGTCCCACGTCCGAGACGCTTACGCCTCCAAGAATGCGCCGGTCTGACGGCTCCACAGGCTCGCGTACTCACCACCCGCCTCGACGAGCTGCGCATGCGTGCCGTCCTCGACGATCTCGCCATCGGCCAGCACCACAATGCGGTCGAGCGCCGCCACGGTGGACAGGCGGTGCGCCACCACAATGGAGGTACGTCCACGCATCAGGTTTTCGAGCGCCTCCTGCACCAGCGCCTCGGACTCGCTGTCGAGGGCAGAGGTCGCCTCGTCGAGCACCAGAATCGGCGCGTCGGTTAGGATGGCGCGGGCGATAGCCACGCGCTGACGCTGGCCGCCCGAGAGCTTGACGCCGCGCTCGCCCACCATGGTGTCAAAGCCACGAGGCAAGCGGTCGATAAACTCGGTCGCATTAGCCAAGCGAGCCGCCTCGCGGATCTGCTCGTCGGTGGCGTCGGGGCGGCCGTAGGCGATATTCTCGCGAATGGAGCGATGGAACAGCAGCGCCTCCTGCGGCACGTAGGCAACCTGGCGGCGCAGGCTCTGCTGCGTGCAGTGCGAGACATCCTGACCGTCCACGAGCACGCGGCCGCCCTGAACATCGTCCAGGCGCAGCAGCAGCTTGGTGAGCGTCGTCTTACCCGAGCCCGATTTGCCCACCAGGCCCACGCGCTGGCCCGCCGCCACATGAAGTGTCAGGTCATCGAACACGCTCTCGCCCGCCGCAGCGTCACGGTACGCAAAGCTCAGGTGCTCAAAATCAATCGCGCCCTCGGTCACTTTAAGCTCGGGAGCGTTCTCGTCGTCTGCCACCAGACGCGGCTCGTCCAGCACGCGCGTCGTCTCGGCCGCATCGCCGAGCGCGCGGTTGATGCGCTGCATCATGGAGCTTACGTAGTTCAGGCGCATGGTGAGGTTATAGGTGTAGGTAAAGATCATGACGAGCGAGCCGGCCGAGATGCCAAACCACGCGTTGCCGCCCGCCACGAACACACTCACCACGGCCATAGTGATGACGATAAGACCCGAGGTCGTAAAGTTGCGCTGCATCATGGCGTGCATCGAGACCGTCTCGGCATCGCGCGCGGCACGATCGGCGGCGTCGAACAGATCGCGTTCAAAGTCCTCGCGCCCGCAAGTCTTGACGGCCAAGATGTTCGTGACCGCGTCGGACAGCACGCCCGACAGCTTGTTCTGCGCGGCGGACGTCGCGGCTGAAAGCGGCATGATGCGCTTGTACATAAGCCAGACAAACGCGATGTAGACGACCATGATGCACACTAGGATCACGGTAAACGTCGGCACCACCGGGGCGAGTGCGGCCACGGTGCAGATGACCGAGGTGATGGTGGGGATGAGCGAATACACCGTCACGTCGACCAGACCCGTGTAGCCGCTCATAAAACGGCTCGTCTGGCTCACAAGCGATCCGCCAAAGCGGCTAGTATGGAATGTCATGGATTGGTTGGAGAGCGTGTCGAAGCATAGACGCGCCAGGTGATAGTTGCCCGCAATCTCAAGCTTGTAGACGGTGTAGTCTTGCAGTTTGGAGAGGATCTGACCCACCAGGTTAACGAGTATGAGCGCCAGGATATAGGGGCCGAAGACCTCAAACACCTGGTCGCCCACCACGGGAGCGGCTTGAACGCGGTCGACAATAAGGGCCATCACATAGGTATTGGCAAACGTCAGCAAAAAGATGTAGCCCGCCGACGAGAGCACCGAGAGAAAGACAATCAGCGGCTGCGTGCGCGTGACGTCCCAAAAACGCTGCAGCGTGCGACGCACGGTGGAGCGGCTGAGCGGGCTGGCGCTTCTCTGGGACATGGGCTTCCTTTCGCGTCTGATAGGGCGAAACGCCATTGTTGCACACTAAAGCGCACTTCAGGCAAGCGCGATGCGAAAAGCAGCGGGGCACCCGCGTTTACGCCGGCGCCCCACCGTCTTGTTGCAATTAGTCCTCGTCTTTTTGGTCTGCGAGCAGCTCCACGGACGTAAGCCCCAAAATCTCGTCGGCCTCCTCGGCATCTTCCAGCACGTCAATGTCCTTGAGCTTGCGCTCCATGACGTTGGTGCGCGTGGTGATGATGCCCTCGACCGTTTTGCCCGCGGTCTCGATCTGCTGCTGGGCGCGGCGCAGCGCCTTTTGATAGCGCGGCAGCTCGGCCTTGACGGCGGAGAGCACGCGCAGCACGTCGTCGGTACGTTTTTGCAACTTAAACGTCTGATAGCTCATCTGCAGACTGTTGAGGATGGCCGCCATGGTGCTGGGACCGGCTACGTTGACGTGATAGTCGCGGCCCAGGGTCTCGATAAGCCCGGGGCGGCTGACGACCTCGGCGTACAGTCCTTCAAACGGCACGAACATGATGCCAAAGTTGGTCGTTGCCGGCACACTCAGGTACTTTTCGCAGATGTCCTTTGCCTCGCGTTTCACCATCATATCGAGCGTCTTGCGCGCTGCGGCAACGGCCTCCGCATCGCCCGACTCCTGGGCGTCGATCAGATGCTCGTACGCGTCGCCCGGGAATTTGGAATCGATCGGCAGCAGCACGGGATCGCCCTCGTCTACCGGCAGCTTGACGGCAAACTCAACGCGCTCCGAGGCACCGGGCTTGGTGGCGACGTTTTCCAGATACTGGTCGGGTGTAAGGATGTCCGCCAGAATTGCACCCAGCTGCACCTCGCCCAAAATGCCGCGCGCTTTTACATTGCCCAGCACACGCTTGAGGTCGCCTACGCCGGTGGCGATAGATTGCATATCGCCCAGGCCCTTATACACGGCCTCGAGCTGGTCGCTCACCTGCTTAAACGATGCCGACAGTCGGTCGTTGAGCGTGCGGGAGAGCTTCTCGTCCACCGTCGCGCGCATCTGATCGAGCTGCACGTTGTTGTCTTTGCGGATGGCGCCCAGCTGAGCATCGACCGTCTCGCGCACCTTGTCCAGGCGATGCTCGATGCCCTCGCGATTGGCGCCGAGCTGTTGGGCCGTCTCGCGGCGCAGGTCATCCATCCGGTCACCAGCTTGCGAGAACTCGCGTGCGATGGTCAGGTAACGTTGCTGCTCCACGGCCGCATCGGTCGTCTGCTGCTGCGCGATGGCATTGGCCGTGCGGCGGGTTTCGGCCAGCGCGACGTTCAGGGCATCGAGCGCGTTGTTGGCCTGCTCGAGTGCTGCCAGCGTTTCCGCGCCACCGTCGCCACGCTCCCGCAACTCGGCACGCAGGCTCTTGAGCTGAAGGGCGCAAGCCGCAGCAACCCCCACCGCCACCAAGGCGATCGCAACAAGCACAATATCAATAGCAGACATAATCTCCGCCCAACAAACCCAATCGAGCACCAATCAAAACCGCGATCAATCTTACCCCGCCACACACACCGGGCGCCCGGCCCCTTCTTGGGTGCCCCTCTCCTCCGCATATTCCATAATGCGGCGCGCCGTTTTCCTGCTCACCTTTGAGTCATCGCCGGCCAAGTATGCGTATACGTTTCCTTTATTCAGGCGCAGAGCACGGCAGAGGCCATAGCGCGTTACACCCGATTCCTCCAATGCTTCCAGCGTTTTCTTTCTCATCAGGGCGTTCACCCTTCTATCGGCCGCCGGCTTTTCCTTCACCGCTCTATACGCACGCCAAACGTTGGCATAACGATTTGGGAGCTCACTTTTGGCGCATAGAGACGCCATGCTACCCGCTTGACCGTACAAGGATAAAACGTCTCGGTAATCCCGTTCCATCCACGAGCCCTCGGATAAACCCAGAACGTATTCGGCTTTTCCTTGCGCCAAAGCGAGCAAAAACAGAGGCTCCGCCACGCGCGGCGCATCCGTCGTCGCCTGCTCAACCAATTTTCTAAAACTCAGCGACCGCTGTCCGGATAGCTCTCGGCAATAGCCTTTTAAGAATCCCTCAAAGGTCAGATTCAACCGAGCACCTCCTTTTTGTATTGCCTGTATGCACAGACCATCTCTTGATAACTCCGCTCCGAAGGCGACGACGCCAGCGCCTCTCCCTCGTCGAATATAAGCCGTTCGAGCAACCCCCAATCAAGTCGGTCGACGAATGCCTGACTATGAAGATCGATGATGTCGTTCGGACGACAGGCATAGAGCTTCATTACCGCCAGGTCCTCCAAGGATGGCGTAAAGTACCTGATAAAACGCGCCCCAATATCCAAGGGAATCAAACGATCTTCGTAATTGAACGGCATCTGATTACAATATGCCACCGCCATACCATTCACCTCGGGGTATCGAGCTATGATCTCGCGGAGGCACCTATCTGCCTCAAACACATCAATGTCATGTGTAACCGAACGATTCGTCACATCGTTTAGCATGAAGGCGCTTCCTCCCACCAATACAACGTTCGGCCTGTCGTCTCTTGGACCTATTTCCAGCTCCGCCTCTTCGTCAATGCCCAAAAGAGTCTGTTCTAAATCCTGCTTATACATAACAAATCCTATTATTATTCATCTTCAATAATACTATTAAGTCGCATGACAGGACCCACAGGATGCGAGGATTCTACTCATGGCGATAATCCCTACACCCTAGAAGTCCTAATGTGACAAACGCTAACTCTCCCAGCCGGCGCGGATGGTTGTTATGACATCGCCTAGGCGCTGGCCGAGGGCTGACAGATGTTGGAGCACCTCGTTGGGCGATGCGCCGTTGAGGATGCACGTGAGGGCATACGACGCCAGAAAGATGGCCGCAAGCCCTAACGGGATGAGCACGATCATCGCCAATATGCGCAAGCGCTGGCCCACACGGCGACGACGCGCACGACGCTTGTCGAACGCGAGCTCCTGCGCATATGAATCTTGCTGTACGGAATAGGCCTCTGGCGCCGATTTACACCCGGGCACAGCTGCAGGTACAGCAGCGGGCACGACATTTTGCGCAAAGGGCTGGGCTGCCGCCCCTTGCATTTGCATCTCTATAAGCCGTTGCTGTTGGCGCAACATGCGCTCGGCTTGTTGCTGCGGAGTCTCAAGAAACAGATCCATGCTGGCCTCCAAAATCGGAGCATTCGACGCTTACGACCAGCATCCCGCACCGCCATGACCGCGACAACGCAATCGCCGGCAATAGCCACAAAGTTTCTTCTGCTCAAAAGCTGTCGAAAAGCTCAACAACTCCCCTACCAGCACTTTCTCTGAGCTTTTTTCGCCAACAATCTTTTGGCCTTCCACCCTTACGCCAACTGACCAAAATCTAACCAATAGCTTGACGAAAATTGTGGAGACCGGGACCCCACACAAAAAGTGCCGCCCCAAAGGGGCGGCACACAAACCAATCTATTAGCCAAAACTCGTTGGCAAGCCCGCGTCGTCAGACCCGCGGCGCATGCCTTTGCCTCGCGTGACTCTGCGAAGCCGTGAGCGAGAGGGAAAGGG
>JAXJIC010000029.1:0-25983 GCA_036298925.1 Collinsella aerofaciens | reverse complement strand
CTCGTGTACTATCGTGAGGAGCGGATCAAGAAGTCCCTCGGGTGGCTGAGCCCGATGGAGTACCGCAGGAAGCTTGGATACGCCTAGGCGCGGTCCAAGAAATCGTCCGCACCCCCAAGCAGGAACTATTTCACCGCAACTTTGTTTTTATTGGTGTAAAAGGCGGGTCATGCTTGGTGGCGGGTTTGTTATTCGTTTGTAAAGGCCGTGCTGCGCTTGCGGTAAGGGTCTATCAAATGCCCGTAAGAAACCGTAGTTGGCGCGGACGCTGCCCGGTCGGGGCCGTATCTTTCCAAACAGCAAAGCGGGTGGGGTGCCCGCGAGTCGCATGTATGAAAGGAAGATCATGCTCGATCAGGCTTATTCTCGTCGTCAGTTCCTCGGCCTCGCTGGTGGTTTTGCCAGCATCGTCGGTCTCGGTCTCGTTGGTTGCGGCGGCTCCGGCGCATCCGATGCCGCCGACAAGGGTAGCGCCGCTGCTGCCGAGTCCGTCTCCGGCGAGGTGACTTACGACGGTGCCTCTTCGTTCCAGGCTCTCGTCGAGGCCGCTGCCGAGAAGTTCATGGACGCCAACCCCGATGTCTCCGTCTCCGGCTCGGGTAACGGTTCGGGCAAGGGCCTGACCGCTGTTGCCGCCGGCACCGTCACCATCGGCAACTCCGACGTCTTCGCCGAGACCAAGCTCGAGGCCGACCAGGTCAAGAACCTCGTCGACCACGAGGTTGCCGTCGTGGGCATGGGCCCCGTCGTTTCCAAGAACGTGACGGTCGACGACCTGTCCCTCGAGCAGCTCAAGGGCATCTTCTCCGGCCAGATCACCAACTGGAAGGAGGTCGGCGGCGACGACGCCAAGATCGTCGTTCTCAACCGCAAGGCTGGCTCTGGCACCCGTGCCACCTTCGAGGCCGCCGTTTTTGGCGACGAGGCCGTCGACTTTAAGGGCGACGCCGAACTCGACAAGTCCGGCGATGTCCAGACTCAGATGGGCAGTACCGACAACGCCATCTCCTACCTCGACTTCTCGCACTTTGATGACTCCAAGTTCAACGCCATCAAGGTCGAGGGCGTCGAGCCCAAGAGCAAGAATGTCACCGACGACTCCTTCAAGATCTGGGCTACCGAGCACATGTACTGCGCTAAGGATGCCGACGAGGCCACCAAGGCCTTCCTGGAGTTCATGCTTTCCGATGACGTCCAGGGCAAGCTCGTCGAGGAGCAGGGCTTTATCCCCGTCTCTGCCATGAAGGTCGTCAAGGACGCCAGCGGCAAGGTCTCCGCTAAATAAGTAATCGCCCCGGAAAGGTTTGCAATGGCAAAACAGCTGCCAAAGCGCGACCTTGAGAACGTGGGCCTGGGCGTCACGGGCGCGTGCGTTGCGCTCGTGACGCTTGTCGTTGCCGCGCTCATCTTTATGGTCGCCCAAAAGGGCCTCTCGGCTTTTCTCAAGGACGGCGTTTCGGTCGTCGAGTTCTTCACCGGCACCAAGTGGGACCTGGCCAACACAGCCGAAAGCGGCCTGCCCTACACCGGCGCCCTGCCCCTGATTGTCACCTCGTTTGCGGTCATGGTGCTCTCCACGCTCATCGCGCTGCCCATCGCCATCGGCTCTGCCATCTTTGCGGTCGAGATTAGCCCTAAGTTTGGCTCTAAGATCTTTCATCCGCTCATTGAGCTTTTGACCGGCATCCCCTCGGTCGTCTTTGGCCTGATCGGTTTTCACGTGGTCGTCGGTCTTATGAAGAGCGTTTTCCACGTGAGCACGGGCCTGGGCATCTTGCCCGGCGCCATCGTGCTGGCCGTCATGATCCTGCCGACCATGACCACGCTTTCGGTCGATGGCCTGCGCGCCGTGCCCGACAGCTACCGACAGGGCTCGCTCGCGCTGGGCTATACCCGCTGGCAGACCATCTGGCACGTGGTGCTCAAGAGCGCCATGCCGTCGCTCATGACCGCGGTCATCCTTGGCATGACCCGCGCCTTTGGCGAGACGCTCGCCGTGCGCATGGTCATCGGCGGTATCGAGGCCATGCCGACGTCGCTGCTGTCGCCGGCCTCGACCATCACCACCACGCTCACCACGTCCATGGCGGTCTATGCCGAGGGCTCGGCCCAGGATGATGTTCTGTGGGCACTCGGCCTGCTGCTGATGGGCATGAGTCTCATCTTCATCCTGATCATCCACCTTATCGGCCGCAAGGGGGCGAAGGCTCGTGGCTAGCACGCGTATCCACATCGACGAGGCGAGGCTCGGGCGTGTCCAAAAGCAGGACCGCTTCGCCACGGGCGTGTTGACGGCGATCGTCGCCATCGTCATGCTCATCGTCGTCTCCATGGTGGCCTATATCCTGTTCGAGGGCATCTCGACGCTGTTCCAGCCGGGCTTTCTCACGGAGCCGTCGCGCGCCAACGGAACGCAGGGCGGCGTGCTCTACCAGCTGTTCGACTCGTTCTACCTGCTGCTGATCACCCTGATCATCTCGGTGCCCATCAGCCTGGGTGGCGCGGTCTTTTTGGTTGAGTACGCGCCGGACGGACCCATCCGCGACATCGCCTCCACCGCCATCGAGACGTTGTCCTCGCTGCCTTCCATCGTCGTCGGCATGTTCGGTTTTCTGGTGTTCTCGGTGCAGCTGGGCTGGAAGTACTCCATCATCTCCGGCGCCGTCGCGCTCACCATGTTCAACATCCCCATCCTGGTGCGCGTGATCCAGCAGGCGCTCGAGGACGTGCCGCAGGCCCAGCGCGATGCGTGCCTGGCCATGGGCCTCACTCGCTGGGAGGCCACGCTGCACATCCTGATCCCCGAGGCCATGCCTGCCATCGTGACGGGCATCGTGCTTTCGGCCGGTCGCGTGTTTGGCGAGGCCGCAGCACTGCTTTTTACCTCGGGTATGAGCTCGCCGGTTCGCCTGAACTTCTTGAGCTTTAACCTGTCGAGCCCCACCTGCGCTTGGAACGTGTTCCGTCCCGGCGAGTCGCTCGCCGTGCACATCTACAAGATCTATGGCGAGGGCAGCCCCGAGGCCCAGCAGATCGTCTGGGGCACCGCTGCACTGCTGATGATTTGCGTGCTGCTGTTTAACGTAATCGCCCGCATTGTGGGCAAGCAACTGGCAAGGAAGATGACGGCCGAATGAGCGAGATAAATGCAACGCCCGCAACTGAGGCGGCATCGTCCGAGACCCAGGACTTTTTGTCGAGCGTGGGGGAGAGCGAGAAGCGCGTGCGCGTGAGCGGCAAGACCGTGAGCGACGAGGTTGTGCTCTCCACCAAGGACGTCAACGTGTACTATGGCGACCACCATGCACTGCACAATACGTCGCTCGACTTCCACAAGGGCGAGATCACGGCGCTCATCGGGCCTTCGGGCTGCGGTAAGTCGACCTTCTTACGCAGCCTCAACCTGATGAATCGCGAGATTCGCGGCTGCCGCGTGGAGGGCGAGATCAACTATCGCGGGCGCAATGTAAACACCAAGACCGAGAACACCTACGAGTTGCGTCGCTCCATTGGCATGGTGTTCCAGCAGCCCAACCCGTTTCGCAAGTCCATTCGCGACAACATCACGTTTGCGCCTAGGCGCCACGGCATCACCGACCGCGACGAACTCGACCGCATGGTCGAGGAGAGCCTGCGCGGCGCGGCGCTGTGGGACGAGGTCAAGGACAAGCTCGACAAGAGCGCCTATGCGCTTTCGGGCGGTCAGCAGCAGCGCCTGTGCATCGCGCGCACGCTGGCGCTCAACCCCGACGTGATCTTGTTCGACGAGCCCTGCTCGGCGCTCGACCCCATCTCGACGCTGGCGATCGAGGACCTGATGTCATCGATCGTTGCCGACCGCGCCATCGTCATCGTGACGCACAACATGGAGCAGGCGTCGCGTGTGTCCAACCGCACGGCGTTCTTCTACATGGGCGATATGGTCGAGTACGACGAGACTGACGAGATTTTCCAACGGCCCATGGATAAGCGGCTGAATGATTACCTCACCGGCATGTTCTCCTAGTCCGGGACATGCTTGAGGCCCGCGGCGGCCACGGTTGCCACGGGACTGATTGGAGAGGCGGGTCATCTCTTTTGGGAGATGGCCCGCCTTTTTGTGTCGTGTGCGGCCCGCCTTTTCGCTGCTATTATGGACAACGTTGAATTTCTACGAAGGAGCAGGGCATATGGCGATTCTTTTGGGATGCGATTCCGTCAGCCTAGAGTTTCCCACCAAGCATATTTTCGATAGCGTGACGCTCGGCGTGGGCGAGGGCGACCGTATTGGTATTGTCGGTAAAAACGGCGACGGCAAGTCGACGCTGCTGAGCGTGCTCGCCGGCACGCTGGAGCCCGATGACGGACGCGTGACGCACCGCCGCGGCACGACGATCGGTCTGCTCGGCCAAAAGGACAACCTGGTCGATACTGATACCGTGCATCATGCCGTTGTGGGCGACGCCCCCGAGTACGAGTGGGCGTCGAGCCCTCGCACGCGCCAGATCCTCGCCGGCCTCATCAGCGATGTGCCCTGGGAGGGCACGGTGGGCGAGCTTTCGGGCGGTCAGCGCCGTCGCGTGGACCTCGCGCGCTTGCTGATCGGCGATTACGACGTGCTCATGCTCGACGAGCCCACCAACCACCTGGATATGCGCACCATCAACTGGCTCGCGCGTCACTTAAAGGCCCGCTGGCAGCGCGGCCAGGGTGCCATGCTCGTGGTCACGCACGACCGCTGGTTCTTGGACGAGGTCTGCACCAGCATGTGGGAGGTCCACGACGGCCAGGTCGATCCCTTCGAGGGCGGCTATTCGGCATACATCCTGCAGCGCGTGGAGCGCGACCGCATGGCCGCCGTTACCGAGGAGCGCCGTCGCAACATGGCGCGCAAGGAGCTCGCGTGGCTGAGCCGCGGTGCCCAGGCTCGTTCCACCAAGCCCAAGTTTCGCGTGGATGCCGCTCGTGAGCTGATCGCCGACGTGCCGCCCGTGCGTGACGAGCTGGAGCTCAAGCGCCTGGCCGTGAGCCGCTTGGGCAAGCAGGTTATCGATGTGGTCGACGTGGATGCCGGCTATGCCGATACCGACGGCGCGCCCAAGCAGGTGCTCACCGATGTGACCTGGCTCATTGGTGCGGGCGACCGCTATGGCCTTTTGGGCGAGAACGGCGCCGGTAAGTCGACGCTGCTCGACGTGATCCAGGGCAAGATTGAACCCACGCGCGGCCGCGTGAAGATTGGCCAGACAGTGCGCTTTGGCGTGCTGTCGCAGCGGCTCGAGGAGCTCAAGCCCTACATGGGCGACACGATCCGCGAGGTGCTCGGCAACTATAAGAAGTACTACGTCATCGACGGCAAGGAGACTTCGCCCGAGAAGCTCTGCGAACGTCTGGGCTTTACGACGCAGCAGCTCTGGAGCCGCATCGGCGATCTTTCGGGCGGCCAGCGCCGTCGCCTGTCGCTGTTGCTGACGATTCTGGACGAGCCCAACGTGCTCATCCTGGACGAGCCGGGCAACGACCTGGATACCGACATGCTCGCGATTGTCGAGGACCTGCTGGACGGCTGGCCCGGCACGCTGATCCTGGTGACGCACGACCGCTTTTTGATGGAGCGCGTGACCGACCAGCAGTGGGCGCTGCTCGACGGCCACCTGACGCATATGCCCGGTGGCGTGGACCAGTACCTGCGCCTGTGCAACGCTACCGCCGAGGGCGAGCCCGTGGGCGCGCCGAGCGCCAAGACCGGCACGTTCGACACCGGTGCCGCGGCAGCTGCGGCCGAAAAGCCCAAGTCGAGCGGTCAGCCCAACGGCCTGTCCAACGCCGAGCGCCAGAAGCTCCGCCGCGAGGTGAGTTCGCTCGAGCGCAAGATGGAGACGCAGCGCGCCCGCGTTGAGGAGGCCGAGGCAGCAATGGCCCAAGTCGATCCCACCAACTACACGGCGCTCGGCGAGCAGCAGGCAAAGATCGACGAGGCTCACGCCGCCATGGACGAGCTGGAGATGGCGTGGCTCGAGGCGAGCGAAAAGCTCGAGGGCGAGGAGTAGACGAGGATGATCAAAGCCGCGTTTTTCGATATCGACGGCACGCTGCTGAGCTTTAAGACCCACCGGATTCCGGCGTCGGCGCAGCAGGTGCTCGACAGCTTTCACGAGCAGGGGATCGCATGCGTGATCGCCACGGGTCGCCCGACCTACCAGATGCCGGACTGGCTGTTCGACCTGGGCTGGGATGCGTACATTACGCTTTCGGGCCAGCACTGTTTTGATGCCAAGGGCGTCTACCGCAGCTGCCCGATCGATCCGGACGACGTTGCGGTGATTGTGGACCAGGTGGCGCAGGGGCGCTACGACTCACTGTGCATGCAGGGCGAGAACTCGTTTGTGAACCGCCTGTCCGAGCGCGTGGTGACGGCTGGCAGCAACGCGGGAATCGTCTACCACGAGGAGCCGTTTGAGCATGCCTCTGACGCGCCGGTCTATCAGTTCTGTGCCTTTGTTGACCCAGTTGACGAGCATATCGTGACCGATGCCGTGTCGCATTCGCTCACCACGCGCTGGTGCGACCTGTTCTGCGACATTATTCCGGCCAACGGCGGCAAGGACCTGGGTGTGGCGGCGACGCTGGAGCGCCTGGGCATCGACGCGAGTGAAGCGATTGCCTTTGGCGACGGCGAGAACGACCTGTCGATGTTCTCGGCCGTGGGCACAAGTGTGGCCATGGGCAACGCGCAGGACACGGTGAAAGCTGCGGCGACCTACGTGACGACCGCCGTGGACGACGATGGGATCTACAACGCCGCGAAGTACTTTGGACTGCTATAGCTGCGGCTCGGCACTTGGGGACACTCCTTGCGGGGCGTGTTCCCATTTTGTTTTCGTCCCGCTCGTTTTGTGAAACACGGCTAACTTTTAGGCAAAGTAGTAAGACATGGGCAACTTTTGCGGTAAAGTAAGCCGTGGAAAGTATCCAAAGGCTAACTAGCAATCATCGCGAAAGGCGGCCCATGGCCCTACGTGAATCCGGAGAAGACTATCTCGAATCGATCTACGTTCTGTCGGAACGCCAGGGCATCGTGCGCTCGATCGACGTTGCGGAGTACCTCGGCGTAACCAAGGCGAGCGTTTCCAAGGCCATGGCGACGCTGGAAAGCAACGGCTATGTCGAAATGGGCAAGCGCGACGTTCATCTGACGGAGCGTGGTCTGGAGGTCGCTCGCCAAATGTGGGAGCGTCACTGCTTTTTCGTGGGGCTGCTGGAGGATGCGGGTGTTTCGGCTGAGGTCGCGTCGCAAGAGGGCTGCCACATGGAGCACTGCCTGAGCGAGGAAAGCTTCGAGAAACTGAGGGCGATGCTGAACCGGGGCGAGGCGACGGGCCAAGCGGCGGAATCCTAACGAACCCCCAGTAGCGCGGAGTTCGCGCAAAGCGCGAACCAGCGACCGGGACCAGCGGTCCTTTCGGCCAAGTCCATTTCAGCAAAGGAACCCCGCCAGCAAGCGATGCCCAAGAACTGCCACCTACGTCACCGCAGGCCGGGACCGGGCTTGGTTTTGAAAACACTCCACAGCGCGAGGCCCGCCTTTCCGTTGCTCCGCAGGAGCAGGAAAGACGGGCCTCATGCGCGAGGACGTTTTCAAAACCAAGCCCGGTCCCGGCCGGACAGCCCACGAACGCTACAGGTTCTTGACACCCATCGCGCGCATGGCATTCAGGATGGCGATAATCGCCACGCCCACGTCGCCGAACACAGCAAGCCACATGTTGGCGATGCCCAGTGCCGCAAGCACCAGAATCAGCAACTTAATGCCCAGCGCAAAGATGATGTTCTGCCAAACAATCGACATGGTCTTGCGCGCCACGCGGATCGCGCGGGAGATGTTGGACGGCTTGTCATCCATGAGCACGACGTCCGCCGCCTCAATTGCGGCGTCCGAGCCCATAGCGCCCATGGCGATGCCAACGTCTGCGCGGGTAAGCACGGGTGCGTCGTTGATACCGTCGCCGACAAAAGCGAGCTTGCCCTTGTCGCTTTCGCCCGCGAGCAACGCCTCAACACGCTCGACCTTATCGCCCGGCAGCAGCTGCGCGTGGAACTCGTCGAGGCCGAGCTGCTTGGCCACAGACGCTGCAACGTCCTCGCGGTCGCCCGTGAGCATAACGGTGCGCTTGATGCCGGCGGCGTGCAGGTCACGGACCGTCTGCTCGGCATCGGCCTTAACGGTGTCTGCAATCACGATGTGGCCGGCGTACACGCCGTCAACGAGCACATGGAGGATCGTGCCGACAACATCACAGTCCGGTGCTTCAACGCCGGCCGCGGCGAGCATCTTGGCGTTGCCGACGACGACATGCTTGCCGTCGATGGTCGCCGTCACGCCGTGGCCCGCGTCATTAGTGGAATCCGTTACGCGCGTGGGGTCAAGCTCGCCCTGGTAGGCGACACGCACGGACTGCGCGATGGGGTGATCGGAGAACGACTCCGCAAGGGCTGCGACCTCGAGCAACGACTGCTCGGTATAGCCAGCCTCGGGGTGCACCGCGACCACCGAGAACGTGCCGTTGGTGAGCGTGCCGGTCTTGTCAAAGACGACGGTGTCCACATCGGCGAGCGTCTCGAGGTAGTTAGAACCCTTGATGAGGATGCCCAGCTTGGATGCGCCGCCAATGCCGCCAAAGAAGCTGAGCGGGACGCTAATCACGAGCGCGCACGGGCAGCTGACGACCAGGAAGGTCAGGCCGCGCAGGATCCAGTCGGACCAGGCGCCGGTGACCAAGCCGCCGCCGAGCGCGAGTACCGCGGCAGCGCCGGTGACGGCGGGCGTGTAGACGCGGGCGAAGCGCGTGATAAAGTTCTCGGTGCGCGCCTTCTTTTCGCTGGCATTTTCCACGAGCTCCAGGACGCGTGCGACGGTGGACTCGCCAAAGGGCTTGGTGGTGCGCACGTGGATGAGGCCCGTCATGTTGATGCAGCCGCTGATGATGTCGTCGCCGGACTTGGCGGGGCGGGGGATTGACTCGCCCGTGAGAGCGGCGGTGTCGAGCTGGGTTTCGCCCTCGACGATGACGCCGTCGATAGGCACGCGCTCACCGGGCTTGACCACGATCACGGTGCCGACGGCGATGTCATCGGGGAAGACCTGCTCGAGTGTGCCGTCGGGCTGCTCGACGTTAGCGTAGTCGGGCGCGATGTCCATCATGGCACTGATCGACTTGCGGCTCTTGCCCACGGCGTACGCCTGAAACAGCTCGCCGACCTGGTAGAACAGCATGACGGCGGCGCCTTCGGCCATGTGCGGGTCGGTATCGGGGAAGAGCACCATGGCAAACGCGCCGATGGTCGCGACGGCCATGAGGAAGCTCTCGTCGAAGGCCTTGCCGCGGCGGATGTTATTGAATGCCTTTTGCAGTACGTCGTAGCCGGCAATCAAAAACGGCACGAGGAACAGCACAAAGCTGGCGTAGATGTCGCCCGGGGTGCCGAATGCGGCAGTGAGGGTGCCGAGCTCATCGAGGGCGTACACCACGGCAAAAATGCCCAGCGCTACCAGGATGCGGTTGCGCTTATGCTCGAGTGATTCTTTTTTCTTGCGCTTCTTCTTTTTCTTTTTGGGGTCGGCGGTGGCCATGACTCGTATCCTCCCATTTGAATGAATGAACACTCGCTCATATAATTTCGCGAGCAAAGGCCGCGGCAAGCGCGGCCTTGCAGGTTGGCGTAAACCTGGGCTAGAGAATGATCTCGCAGTCCGGCTCGGCGTCGGCCGTAAACTCAACAACGCGGTTGAGCACCTCGTCGAACTCAGCATCATCGGCCTCGAGCGTCAGCTTCTGGGTCATAAAGTTGACGGACACGGATTTGACGCCCTCGAGCTTGGCCAGCTCGTCCTGAAGCTCGCGCGCACAGTTGGCGCAATCGATCTCATCGAGCTTGTACTGCTTTTTCATGGTGGGTTCCTTTCCCGTTTTTGCGGCTTGGGTGCAGGCCGCGCTGGTACCGTGGTTGGTTGCTATTCGCAGATATGGCTCATGCCCTGGTTGAGCATGGTGTAGACGTGGTCGTCGGCGAGCGAGTAGAGGATATTGCGCCCGTCGCGCCGGAATTTAACCAGGTGCGACTGCTTGAGTGTGCGCAGCTGGTGCGACACCGCGGACTGCGAGGTTTCGGTCGCTTCGGCGATGTCTGCCACGCAGAGCTCGCGGCCCATGAGGGCGTAAAGGATCTTGATGCGCGTGGTGTCGCTGAAGACCTTGAACAGGTCGGCGAGGTCGTAGAGAAGCTCCTCGTCGGGAAGGTCCTCGGGCGAGCAGGTGGTGGGGATCGCGGGTTCGGTGGCCTCGATGTCGGGTTTCGTTTCATCAACGCGGATGCTCATTGCAATATCCTTTCATATGAACATGCGCTCATATAACTTGCTTTCGATTATATGAGTGTATGTTCATATGTCAATACAATTTGCGTTAATTTCGATGACTGCTTGCCGCCTCTGCGATTTTCTGTGGGTTGGGAGACATCGACGCAATGCTCGCCAACATATTTCGAGATGTTCGGCTAGCATGCTAAGAAAGCCACCTTGAGAAGCATTAGAACTGTTCATATTTGTACTTTATCGTGTCAAATACCGCGAGAATCAGTTCTTCCTCTACGGGAGTTCCTGCAGAATCAGTTTTATCTAAAGTTATATTGAGCATTGCTGCAGCCAATCTGGCACATCGGTGGCCGAATAAGTCGAAAAATGTAGGTGGACATCCGCAGAGATCGCCTTTAGAAGAGCGAATTCTCAATTAGATCAATAATCGTGTCGTCTTCCGTGCGGTTTTCATCGATTTTTGCGAACATGTCGCATTCCCAAGCCCCATTGATTTCCTCAGCAAGGGCCCCGACGTGTTGCATGTCGTCGGGTTCGGGCACATCGTTGATGCTCGGGTCATCAGCTTGCGGATATTGGCTTGCAATTTCGCGCTTGGCGGCCTCTTCTTCTTTGAGTGTCTCCAGGACGCGGCGACCGTATTCGAAGTAGCGCCGCAAGACAAATTGACGAAGAGTTTCTTGCAGGATGGCGAAGTTATCCGGGAGTCGACCGGGCCATATCTTCTCGCGAATGCGAATCGCTTCCATGACCCGTTTAAAAGCGGACTGCTTGAAAAACGAATGACGATTAACCGTGATAACGGCATATCCCATGTTTCGCAGCGTGTTTCGGCGCTCCTCGTCAATTGATTGCTGCTCGGGTTCGTCGTGGTAAAAGCCGTTGTATTCGATATCGGTCATCGAATTTTCGAGCAGCGCGTCGAGGTAGAAAACCGTCCGTCGCGTTAGGGCGGCGTATCTTTTGGGGACTGGGATCGGATAATCCGTTTTGATAGCGCGTATGGCTAAGCCACCCATTGACTTGGGCATTGTCAGCATCATGACAAACGCCGTTTCGAGTGGGGAGCGACAGCCTTCGTGTACATAAGAAAGTGCCTTAAGTGCTTTATTAGATCCACGATACCCCGGTGCCTCTGAAAAGAAGGCTCTGAGCTCTTCAACGCTGGTTAGGGCTGGGCGCTCGCGATATTGAGTTTCGTCGGACGTTCCAAGCGCGTAGGAGCCGCAGATTTCAAAGTAATACTCAACGAGCTCCGAAAGGTTGAGGTCGGCTGTTGCTTCTAACGCGCACAGCTTGATATCGACGATGTAGACGTTCGGCTCGAGTTCTAGGTAGCTTTCTGCATCAAACGTATAGCGCGTGCAGTGGCAGATGCAGCCCTTGCGGTGCCTTTTGGCATTATTGGAAAACGTCAGCACATGGATACGTTCAGAATCGACATTCTTTCTGTTGAGCCATGCTCGTGCCGCTTCCAGGTCGGACGTGGTCGGCGCAGACACCCTGATCTTTTCCATAGGTATGGGACCGGTCGCGTAGCTTGCGAGCGAGTTGGCTGTTTGGTATACAGCGCGTGCCGTGGTATGTGACAGAATGATTCCCATACGCGCATGATGGCATAGCGGACGCCGCATACGCCCGAAACTTCGGGCAACGGTATTGGGGCGCGGCTTATCTTCTGCGAACGGTGGGTTTTTGAGCTGTCGTATTGAGGGAGCAGCTTTGGCTGGGGAGGTTTCTGCCGGCTGCCCCTTTTTGATGAACTTTAGTTGCGGATTCGTAGCTTCTAAGCGTTTTTGCCGACCGCTCAGATGCCTCACCAACATAATTTGAGTTATTCGGCCTTATCCTATACAAATGGTGCGATCGCAACGTCCTATTCGAATTGATTCAGGTAGATTTATGGGGCTTGGTTGCGAAATTAAGGCGATTTTAGCTTCGATTGCGGTTCAAGGGGCCTTGACTAGTGGTTCAGCTGGCCGAACAACTCGAAAAATGTAGGTGGGCCAACCTGCCGACTATGTGAAGCACGCGTATTTGCTCGTTTTGATGAAAACTAGGGTGCAGCCATAAGGCTGCGCCCTAGTTTACTGCGTGTCGGTGTGCCCAGACGGATTGCGCTGTGCCTGGCAGGCGCTCCCGCAGATGGATCGGTTATTTCGCGAATAGGTTCTTGAGGTTGAACTCGGCCTGAACCGTGCGGAGCATGAGGTCGGTGTCGTCGAGGCCCAGGTGCTGCTCGTTGGCGTCGGCGGCGAGGGTTCCACGGCGGCGCGCCCAGTTCTCGAGTGCGGCGGGCGCGGATTCGCGGGGGAGCGAGCGGACGTCGGCATCCAGGCTGCGGCAGATCTGGCGCGAGTCGATGACGATGATCTTGCCGGCGCGGCGTGCCTCGGCGTAACCGTCCAGGTGGATCTTGAACCAACTGTCCTCAAAGGCGGCGTTGTGCGCCATGTACGGGTACTTCTTCATAAGCTTGAGCAGCTGCTTCTGCAGTTCCTTGTTCTCGCGGAATGGCTTTTTGCCGTCGATGTCGTCCCAGGTGATGTGGTGGATATTCGACAACGGCACATCCTCGCCGCGGTAGATGTCGGGCAAACCGCAGTAGTGCGCCTCGGCGTCGTGCGGGACGGCGTCGCTGGTGAGCTCCATGATTTCCCAACCCACATTGATGATATAACCGCGCTCGGGTGCACGGCCGGTGGTCTCGATGTCGATACCGAGCACGGTGCCCTGGATGGGCTTGCGGGCGTAGGCCACGCCGAGCGCGTCGCGGTCGCCGCGGATCTCGCGCATGACCGACGCGGCGGTGCGCTTTTGCATCTTGCCGATGGCGGCGCAGGTGTCGGCATCGGACAGGCCGCGCGAAAGCGTCGCGGGCGTCACGTTGCGCAGGCGCGCCTCGCCAATCTGGTCGCACAGGTCGCGGTTGCGGTCAGCCAGGTCGCGCACGGTGGCAAAGTCGAAGCTGGGGTCGCCCTCGGCGGTAAAGTACTCGGTTTCGAGCACCTTAAGGGCCTCCTCGCCCTTCTGGCGCTCGGACTCCATGGCGCCGTGATCGCCATAGATAAACATGGGAATAAACGGCTGGCGCTCGTATTCGAGTGCTTGTGAAACGTTCATATAACTGCTCCTTGGACGGGCCGTGTCGCGCGGCTCGGTGGCATTGAGTTATGGCGAGATGATAGTTTACCATGGGCAACTATTGGCATCGCGCCTAGGACAACTACAATACCCTAGTTGACCGCTAGGACTTTTACAATGCTGCCGAAAGACATGAAAGGTTCCATCCGTCATGGATTTGCTGATTGATATTCTGCTCGACGCCGGCAAGGACACGCTCTCGCTGGCGCCGTTTTTGTTGGTGACGTATCTTGCTCTCGAGACACTTGAGCACGTTGCGGGCGACCGCGTCAACGGCGCTATCAAGCGCGCCGGCGCTGCGGGTCCCGTGGCTGGCTCGCTGCTGGGCATTGTGCCGCAGTGCGGATTTTCGGCCATGGCAGCAACGCTGTACGCCGGCCGTGTCGTGACGCTGGGCACGCTGGTCGCCGTGTTCCTCTCGACCTCCGATGAGATGCTGCCGCTGTTGCTCGCCGAGCAGGTGCCCGTGCAGACCATGGCGATGCTTTTGGCTTCGAAGGCACTGATCGCGCTGGTCACGGGCTTTATCGTGGACGCGGCTATCCGCGGCCTTCGTCGTAATTCCCGCGCGCATGCGGCGATTCGCCGTACCGTGCTGGGGACCGCTGCCAATCCGGCTCATGTGAACTGCGCGCACGACGACCATACCGGGGGCGACATCATTGATGAAGTGGCCGAGGCGGGCGTGAGCGCCGACCACATCCACGAGTTGTGCGAGCGCGACCATTGCGGTTGCGATGATGATGAAGATGAACACGAGCGCGACCACGGACACAGCCATGACCACGGTCACGCAGGCGAGCATGAGCACCACCACGGCCATGGGCACGACCACGGTCACTCCCACGAAGGTGCGCCCGTCCTGTCGATTATCCGCAGCGCGATCTCGCACACCGTGCAGGTTTCGGTTTTTATTTTCCTGGTGACGCTGATTCTAGTTGCCGTGCTCGAGACCTTCGGAGAGTCCGCGATCGAGCAGTTCCTGCGTGGCAACGAGACGCTCGCCGTCTTGGGCTCGGCACTCGTCGGCCTGATCCCCAACTGCTCGGCCAGCGTGGTCATTACGCAGCTGTACCTGGAGGGCGCGCTACAGCTGGCGCCGATGCTCGCCGGCACGCTCATTTCCGCCGGCGTGGGCTATCTTGTCCTGTTCCGCACCAACCGCAGCGCTCGTGAAAACGCCGTGTTCCTGGTCATGATGTACGTCATCGGCGCCGGCTGGGGCCTTATCCTATCCGCCTTCGGCCTCTAAGTAGGCCTAAAAAATGGGCTTCAAATAGCCATGCTCGGCGCCTGCGCAATGCGGCGACGCATGGCATTTTGAAGCCCGTTTTTTGTTGAGCCATGGATTCCGAGCGCTCACACCGCTCAAAACAAAAAGGTAGATTTCCGGGCATGTCCCGAAAATCTACCTTGGTTAGCGCAGCAGCTCGGTGAGGTTGCGCTTAAAGCGGGCCCGGTCTTCGCTGGTAAATGCCGCCGGACCGCGAGTGCGACCGCCGGCGCGGCGCACCTTCTTTTCCTCGTGGCGAATAAACAGTTGCATGTCGATGGTCGCCTTATCGTAGACGCGCCCGCGCACGCCGATGGCGGCGGCATCGCGCCCGAGCACCATGCTCGCCAAGCCAATGTCCTGCGTCACGACTACGTCGCCCGCCTGCAGGCGTTCGACAATGGCAAAGTCGGCGCTGTCGGCGCCCACGCTCACATCGAGCGTCGTGACCCAAAATCCGCGTCGCGCATGCTCGACGTCGCGCGGATCGTCGCGGCGAATGTGGCGTTCCAGGTTCTGTGTGCTGTTGCCGGCGATAACGACGGCGACGCCCGCCCGCCGCGCGCAGTCAATCGACTCGCGCGTGACCGGGCAGGCGTCTGCATCAATAAAGAGCGTTCGCGGCATCTAGTGCACCAGTTTGCCAAATTGAATAGCGCGAACAATCAGCGTTACGCCAAACACCAGCAGTGCGGCGCCGCTAAAGATGACGAGCATCTTGGCCGACCACAGCGGATAGATAAACACGAACATGCCGGCGATGATGGAGAGCGCGCCGCTCAGGATGGCGAGGGCACGGTTGGACGAAAGCTCGGACTCCAGAATGGACATGACACCTTCGACGATCCAGCCAAAGCCGGCCACGATAACCACCATCGTGGTGAGCGTCGCGGTCGAGAAGGCCTGGTTGCGCAGGATTATGACGCCGCCCAAGATAATGAGTAGGTTGGAGATGATGCTCGTCACGCGCCAGCCGGTGGGCAGCAGTGGCTCGAAAACAGCGGTAAACAGCCTGATCGCGGCCGTGATCACAAAGTAGAAGCCCAAGACGGTCGTTAAGAAGACGAGGGACTTGGCGGGCGCAAACAGCAGTGCGATGCCGGCGACGAGCGCCAAGACGCCCGTGATGGCGTAAATCCAGCGCACGGCCTTGACGGCCTTGCCTGCCATGCTTTTCTCGTCAAATCCAAACTGGCTCGATTTTTGGTCATCATTCTTAAAGATGCCCATAATGTCTCCTTTCCGTGCGGCGTAAGCCTTGATCGTTACGACCAGTATCGCCTAAAGGCGCTGACGTATGGGTCGGGGAGGGTGAAACGTAACCCAAAGGCCCCGAATTGTTTCCGTTGTTCCCCACGTCGCGATTTTCTATTCAACAGGTGTAGAACATTGCAGCCCTGTTCGTTATTGCCTACGTTTTAGGTTAGATTTTCCTAAGAACAATTGCCCGAAATTGGGGGTCCCTATGAACGAAACAGTTCCCGCGGCGCCGTCTAGCGCGGAGTCGATGGCAAAGCAAGGTTGCGAAAAGCTCGGCCTGGACACGTTTGACGCGCTGGTCCGCCGCGCCCGTACGTGCCGTCGCTTTGACGAGTCCATGCGCGTGCCGCGCGAGTTTTTGCTCGAGCTGGCGGAACTGGCGCACCTGGCTCCCTGCGGCGCCAATGCTCAGCGTCTGCGTTTTCATGTGGTAAGCGGTTCCGAGGACTGCGCTCGCGTGTTTGACGAGCTTGCATGGGCCGGCGCGCTTAAGGACTGGTCGGGTCCTGCCGAGGGCGAGCGCCCGACCGGCTACATCGCGATTCTTGCCGAGCGCGCCGTTCCGGGCAAGCCCGCCGCTCCTATTACCGAGGTCGACACGGGCATTGCCGCGCAGACGATGATGCTCGCCGCCCGCAGCGCCACGCCCGAGGTGGCTGCCTGCATGTTCAAGGCCTTTACGCCCCACGCGATCGATGCCATGGGGCTCGATAGCGACAAGTATGAGCTCAAGCTGATCATGGCGTTTGGCGTTCTGGCCGAGACGCAGGTGATCGATGCGATCGATTCCAACCCCGACGGCTCAATTAATTACTGGCGCGACGAGGCGCAGGTGCACCACGTACCCAAGCGCCCGCTTGCCGACGTACTGGTGTAGCTGAGCGTCACCGCGGTGTGATCCGGCGGTAAACCACCACAAAGGTACCTGTCCCCTTTGCGGTGGTGCGAGGGGAGGACGTGTGGCAGATTTGTATTTGGTGCGGCATGGGCAGACTGAGCTCAATGTGCAGAACATTTTGCAGGGTGGGCACGATTCGCCGCTTACGGCGCGCGGGCGCGAGCAGACGCTGGCGACGCGCGCGGCGTTTGAGGCGCGTGGCGTGACCTTTGACCGTGTGTATTCCTCGCCGTTGGGCCGGGCGCGGCATACGGCTGAGCTAATTGCTGGTGAGGGCCGCTCGATAGAGCTGGTCGATGACCTGCGCGAGTGGCATTTGGGCTCGCTGGAGGGTACATCAAATCGCGAGATGCCGCCGCAGCCCTGGGGTGATTATCCGGTGGCCTTTGGTGGCGAGTCTGAAGGCGAGCTCCAGTCGCGCATGGTCGCGGCGCTGTCCCACATCATGGCCAGGCCGCAGCACGACTGTGTGCTGGCAGTCTCCCACGGCTCTTCCTGCCAGGAGTTTCTTGAGTATGTGACTGGCAGGGGAGAGCTACCCGACAACGGTGCCGTGCTTCATTTTGGCTATTGCGACGGTGCGTTTTCGCTCCTTGATTGGTAACGAACGAAAGGACCCCTATGAATAAAGACCTGTATCTGGTTCGTCATGGGCAGACAATATTCAACCTTAAGCGCATTATTCAGGGTTGGAGTGACTCGCCGCTCACGCAGCTGGGATGCGACCAGGCGGCGCGTGCCGGCATGTTCTTACGTGCGCGCGGCATTGAACCCGATCATGCCTACACCTCCACACTTCATCGCACCGAGCAGACTATCGCCAACCTGTGGCCGGGCTTGGCGTACGAGCGCCTGGACGGTCTGCGTGAGTGGTTCTTTGGCGACTTTGAGGCCGAGCGCGTGATGCTTATGCCCGAGCGCCCGTGGCGAGATTTCTATCGTCAGTTTGGCGGCGAGGGCCAGATGCAGGTGCGCGAGCGCATGGCGGCGACGATAACCGATCTTATGCGACGTCCGGACCACGAGTGCGTGCTCGCGGTGAGCCACGGTTCGGCTATCAAGGAGTTTTTGGACCACGTGCGGGGCGCGGCGGCCGACGAGCGCGAACGCGTGCCGGGCAACTGCTCAGTGCTGCATTTTGCGTTTGACGATGCGGCCGATACGTTTGAACTGGTCGAAGTCTTTACGCAGGAAGACTACGCGCGCGAGCTGGGGCTTGAACCGCTCGTGGCTACTGCGGGTCCGCAGCGCGGATAACGCGAGCGCGGCGGCACGGGTCGTCGGCATAACTTCTCGACGCAAAAGGGGCGGAGATGCATGTACCTGCTGCATCTCCGCCCCCTGTTTGTTGGGCTGCCGATTTTTGTGCTGGACGGTCTGGTCTTGCTAGAACCGCGCGACCTGGTGCGTGAGCAGACCCGTCGGAACCTGCGCCGCGCCGCCGCTGACCTGCGCGGCGGGGAAGAGCGCAGCTACGGCAAAGTTGAACGGCTCTTTGCCCGTGTAGGTGCCGGCGGCACGTGCATCGTCGGCCAGGAGCTGTGATGCCTCGACTAGTGCGACAGCGTAGGCAGGGTCGTCGGCCAGTGCCGGCTCCGGCGCCTGGTCGAGCATGGCGCGGATGGCCCCGACGGCGTCCTCGCGCTTGACCTCCCACACGCGGTGCGTAATGCCGGCGGGGTCGGTGACGGCATAGAGTGAAGCGCCCTCTTTTGCGGCGCCGAGGATGATATCCATGACGGGAGAGGCTTCGTAGACAAGCGTTACGGGACGGGGCTGTACCTTGAGGTCGGCGATTGCGCGCGCAGCGGCGGTCGTATCGGCGGCAACCGCGTCGCCGCCCGCCAGCGCACCAACCGGGCAGATCGCCACGACACCCGTCACACGTCCCGGCTCGCCCGAGCATTCGTACACGTAATACGCCGCACCCGGGTCCTTGAGCATCAGACCATCGGCAAGGGCTCCGCGCAGAGCATCGTTGCCGCTCAGGATGCTGCCCATTGCAGGCAGCGCCTCGAGCACGCGGTCCTGAGCCGGGCGGATGCAGGGAAACGGAAGTGCTTTCATGGGCGGTCCTAACGCACGAGTCGGTTTGTTCGCGGCTTATTATGCCCCAACTTGGCCGCTCGCGTCCCAGAGCACGTTATCGGCGAGCGCGATTAGCACCTGCTGACAACGAACGATATCGGCGTGGGGCACATATTCGTTGGGCTTGTGCGCGAGCGCGAGCGACCCGGGACCGTAGCTCATGCAATTGCGGTTACCTGTCTTGCCGGCAATGACGGCGGTGTCGGTGTAGCCGGTAAAGAAGCCGACGGTCGTGTCCGCGTCCGTCACGTCATCGGCGGCACGCTTGAGCGCTGCTAGAAGGGGAGAGTTCGGGTCGCGCTCGATGGCGGGGCGGTCGCCCGTCACGGTGTAGCTGCCATGGCAACCGGGAACGGCGGCTTCGGCGCCGGCGATGGCCTGCTCTACCATGCGCTTCGCGGCGGCCGTATCGGTCGGAGGCGTCAGACGCATGTCGACCCAGACTTTGGCGCGGTCGGGCACGACATAGGGGCGATATCCGCCCTCGATTTGGCCAAACGTGATGGTCGAAGGCCCCAGCTCATCGTGCGCGGGCAGCGCCACAAACGCGCGACGGAGCGAACACACGACCTCGGCCATGGCGGCGACGGCATCCGCGCCCTTCCAAGGCTGGCTCGCATGCGCCGTGACGCCGGTCATCTCGATCTCGAACCACGTGCGACCCTTGTGCGCCACCTGGATCTGTCCGTCGGTGGGCTCGGTGTCCAGCACCCATTCACGCGAGCCGACCCAGCCAGCATCGATGGCTGCCTCTGAGCCGCGCATAAAATCTTCCTCGTCGACCGAGCAGATGAGCGAAAAGCCGCGGCGGGGCAGCGCGCCATCCGCCGCCACGCGCTCGAGCGTATGGACCAGTGCGGCAATGGCGCAGGCCAGGCCACTCTTCATGTCGCAGGCACCGCGGCCGTAGAGCTTGTCGTTACGCACAACCGCTCCGAGTGGCGGCGTGTTTGCGTCCCAGCCATCGCCCAAGGTAACGGTATCCATGTGGCAGATATAGACCAGCCGCGCCTCGTCGCTCAAACCGGGCACGGTGACCATGAGATTGCGGCGTCCGGTCAGCACCTCGAGTTCCTCAACCTGCACGGCATGGAGCACCGGATGGCTCAACCGCCCCAGTTGAGCCTCAACCAACGCTTTGATATAGCGCTCAATCTCGTCCTCATACGCACCCGGGTCTGAGCTGTCGATCCGCACGAGTCCTTGCGTAAGCCGCCAAGCAAAATCTGTATCAACCATAGGCACCTCACAGATAGTTAGGTAAACATACAGATTGTATGCCAAGAAGCGGCTCGGTGCATTTAATGGAGTGCTCACAAAAACGGGGGCGCCTCTCGTGCGAAAGGCACCCCCGCGGGCATTCAATGTCAGTGACGGGCAGGCCACATGGGGAGCTGCCCGTCAGGTCAGTCGGCGCTACTTGATCACGCGCACGCGATACATCGACGGAATCTGCTTGAGCGCCTCGATGGTGCTGCTGTCCAGGTGCTCATCGGTGTCGAACATGGTGTAGGCGTTCTCGCCGGCGGACTCGTTGGTCATACGCTGCACGTTGGCGTTGTCTTTGGCCAGGATTGCCGTGATCTGGCCGATCATGTTGGGCACGTTGGCGTGCAGGCAGGCGATGCGGCTTGCGGCGCGCGCCTTGCCCATGCTGCAGGCAGGATAGTTGACGCTGTGCGCGATATTGCCGTTCTCCAGGTAATCCTTGAGCTCGCTGATGGCCATGTCGGCGCAGTTGGCCTCGGCTTCGCCGGTGCCGGCGCCCGAGTGCGTGGTGATAAACGTATTGGGCATCTTGACCGTCTTGGGCGTGGCGAAGTCGCAGCTAAACCAGCTGAGCTTGCCCTCGCGCAGGGCGGCGTCGACGGCGTCCTCGTCAATGATGGTTTCGCGTGCGTAGTTGATGAGCACGGCGTCGGGTGCCAGCAGGTTAATCTGCTCGGTGCTGATCATGCCGATGGTGTCGGCCTTGCTGGGCACGTGCACCGTGAGGTAATCGCAGCCGCGGCAGAGATCCTCGAGCGTGCCCACGCGCTGCACCTCGCGGCTCAGCACCCACGCGTGCTCGACGGAAATGAACGGATCGTAGCCGTCGACGTCCATGCCCAGGTCGACGCAGGCGTTGGCGACCTTGGAGCCTACGTTGCCCAGACCGATGACGCCGATGCGCTTGCCCTTGAGCTCGCGGCCCACAAAGGCCTTCTTGGCCTTTTCGGCATCGACCTGAATCTCGGGATCATCGGCGTTGTCGCGCACCCAGTTCATCGACTGCACCACGCCGCGGCTCGAAAGCACCAGCATGCCCAGGACGAGCTCCTTGACGGCGTTGCTGTTGGCGCCGGGGGAGTTAAAGACGACGACGCCCTTCTTGGCGTACTCCTCGACGGGAATGTTGTTGACGCCGGCGCCGCAGCGGGCGATAGCGCGGATGCCCTCGGGCAGCTTGTAGCCGTGCAGGTCGGTGGAGCGCATCAGAATGGCGTCGGCCTCCTCGGTGGTGCTTACAAACTCGTAGCCCTCGCCAAACTCGACTTTGCCGTCCTTGGTGATGTCGTCGATGGTTTTGATCTTGCGCATGAAAAACTCCTTAGCAGGTTTGGTTTAAACAGGTGGTTTGAAGTGGCTGGTCGGCCCGCGGGTTGCGGGCTAGTTAGATCGCGGGCTCAAACTATGCTGCGCTTCGAAGTCCTTCATGTACGAGGCCAGTGCCTGCACGTCTTCCATGGTCACGGCGTTGTAGACGCTTGCGCGCATGCCGCCCACCAGGCGATGGCCCTTGACGTTTTGAATCTGGTGCTCGGCCGCGCCTGCGACAAAGGCCGCGTCGAGTTCGGTGTCGCCGGAGCGGAAGGTAACGTTGGCGATGGAGTGGCTGTCGGCCTGCGTGGTGCCATGGAACAGCTCGCTGTGCTCGAGCAGGTCATAGAGCAGGTTGGCCTTGGCCCAGTTGCGTTCGGCCATGGCGGCAAGTCCGCCGGTCTGCTCAACCCAACGGAACACCTTGCCGCATACGTAGATGCCAAAGGTGTTGGGCGTGTTGAGCATGGAGCCCTTGGCGGCCTGGGTCTTAAGGTCCATGTACTGCGGCGTCTGCGCAAAGGCGGGGCCATCTGTGATGAGGTCGTCGCGCACGATGACCACGGTCACGCCCGCGGCGCCGGCGTTTTTCTGCGCGCCGGCGTAGATGAGTCCGTAGCGTTCGACGTCGAGCGGCTGCGACAAAAAGCAGCTCGAGACATCGGCGACCAGCGGTACGTCGCCACAGTTGGGCAGCTCGTGGTACATGGTGCCAAAGAGGGTGTTGTTCTGGCAGATGTAGACGTAGTCGAGCCCGTCGCCTGCGGCCTCGGCGGCAATGCGCGCGTTGATGTCGGCCATGTTGGGAATGCGGTCGAAATTGGTGTCCTCGGAGCTCGCGAGCAGCACGGCCTCGCCGTACTTGGCGGCCTCCTTGTATGCCTTGTTGGCAAAGTTGCCGGTCACGATGTAGCCGGCGCGGCCGCGGTGCATGAGGTTCATGGGGATGCCCGCAAACTGCAGCGTGGCGCCGCCCTGCAAAAACAGGACACGGTAGTTGTTGGGGATGCTCAGCAGGCGACGCAGGGTTGCCTCGGCGTCGTCGATGATCTGCTGGTACATGCTAGATCGATGGCTCATCTCGAGCACGGACATGCCGCAACCGCGGTAGTCCATCATCTCGTCGGCGATCTCGGCGAGCACGCTTGTAGGCAGTGCGGCCGGGCCAGCTGAGAAGTTGTGCACACGTGCCATCTTCTGGTTCCCCTCGTAGTCGTTTGAACGTTCGGGATACTTTAGCACAGTGGAGCGGTAGGCGCGACCGCATCACGGTAAAACTCGACTGCGCCGCTATGATTTACAGGATGGTTACATGGGGGAGGGGTGACCTTACTCCTCAGGCAAATCCAAATCTGCGAGCGAAGACATGAGGTTCTCTAGGCGCTTGATCTCTTCGTCCTAAAGTAGCTACCTCCTAGTCACTACGACGCCAGCGTGGCGATGACGGCTTCGTCGCCGGCGTATATGAGGGTGTTTCCGTCGGGGATGATCGTCTGGCCGTCGCGCTTGAGCATCACCACAATAAACGGATGCTTGCCCTGCGGCACATCGCGCAGGCGCTGGCCGGCCAGGCGACCGTGGGGGGTTACGGTGACCTCGCGCAGCGTAACCTCGGCACGCTCTTCAAACGTCGGCGCGGCCATCACCAGCAGGTCACCTTCCTCGATGACGGTATCGCCGTTGGGCAGCACCGGGTGCGCCCCGTCGCGCAGCACCAGGACCACGAGCATGTCTGTGGCGCTGCCAATGTCCGCGAGCGAGCGTCCGGCAAACGGATGTCCAGCGCCCACCTTGAGCTTTACAAACGACATGCCGTCCTCGTCGCGGTAGTCGTTAAAGGTGCGGCGCACGTCACCGGTCGCATCGATCATATCGAGCTTCTTCGCCACCGCCGGCAGCAGCGAGCCCTGCACCACAATGCTCGACACGGCAATCACAAACACCAGGTCAAATAGGTCGTGTCCGCCGGGAACGCCGGCCACCACGGCAAAGAGACTAAAGACGACCGAAGCTGCTCCGCGCAGGCCCGCCCAGGTTACGAGCGCGACCTGGCGGGGGTTTGTCTTAAAGGGCGCCAACAGCAGACCGACAGCGATGGGGCGGCTCGCAAAGAGCATAAACGCCATGAGCGCCAGGCCCGGCAGCAGCATCTGCGGCAGGCGCGCGGGCGTTACGAGCAGGCCGAGCAAGAAGAAGATGGTCATCTCTGCCATCTCGGTGAGGGTGTCAAAGAAGTGCGCCATCTCGACCTTGCCGGTGATGTCGCTCGCACCCAGCACAATGCCTGCCAGGTACACGGCTAAAAAGCCGTTGCCGCCCAGGTAACTCGGCAGCGCGTAGGCGACGATGGCCACGGCGAACAAGAAGATGGTCTGCGCTCCCTCGGCTGTTGCATGCGCGCGCTCAATCAGACGGCCCGCCGCCCAGCCGATGACGAGGCCCAGGCCCACGCCCAGGATAATCTGCTTGGTCAGCAGTGCGGGAATGTTGATGTCGCCGCCGGCCGCGAGTGTGGCGAGCACGGCGGTGAGCATGTAGGCGACGGGGTCGTTGGAGCCCGATTCGACCTCGAGCAGCGAGTCGGTGCCGCCCCTCAGCGACAGGCTGTGCTCGCGCAGAACGCTAAAGACGCTGGCCGCGTCGGTGGATGCCACGACTGATCCCAGCAGCAGGCCGCCGATCCAGTCGAAGCCCAGCACAAAGTGGGCGAACACGCCGGTGATGCCTGCGGTGATGACGACGCCGAGCGTGCTCAGCAACACCGCGGGCACGGCGACGGGCTTGGCGCGGTCGATGTTGGTGTTAAAGCCGCCGTAGAACATGATGAACAGCAGCGCCGTGCTGCAGACGGTTTCGGTGAGCGCGTAGTCGCTAAAGTCGATGTGCGCCGGGCCGTTGACGCCCAACAGCATGCCCAGCGCGATAAAGATGAGCAGGGTGGGGAAGGGGAGTTTTTTGCCGACGGGTTTGATGGTCAGGCACAAAATGATGACGAGGCCGATAAAGAGAAGGATCTGGTTCATGGATAGTGTCCGCTCCTGGGTGGTTGGCGTGGCACGGTCAGTTGTCTGTGGTTATTTGTACCCAAAGATGGTGGGTTTATGGGGTTGGATTGCGGGCGTGCGCGATATCGTCATAGACGGCTGCCGTCTTTGCCTCTGCTCGGAAACCCTTTCCAGCTTTATTGCAACGGAGTACAATGGGTAACGTTTAAGTTCAACTTGAAGTTTTAGTTGCGGCACCGGGCTTCGGCCGCAATGCAAGGAGAGGCGTACCATGGCGATCTATGTGACATCTGATGCTCACGGGCACGTGCGTGCGCTTGACGAGGCCCTGTCTAAGATCTCGTTGACGTCCGACGACACGCTGTACGTGCTGGGCGACATGATCGATCGCGGGCCCGATCCGGTCGGCGTTATTAAGCTCGTGCGCTCGCTGCCCAACGCCCGCGTGCTCAAGGGCAATCACGAGCAGATCATGCTCGATGCCATCATTGGCCAGGATCCGCTCGATGCCGAGACCTGGGATATCAACGGTGGCTGGACGACGCGCGAGCAGCTCAACGACATGGAATTTGAGGCATACGAGGAGCTCGTGCGATGGATGGCCGCGCTGCCGCTCTACGCGGTGGTCGAGACTGCCGAGCGGCCGTACCTGCTGGTGCACGCCGGCATTCAGACCGAGGCGGCGCGTGCGTTTTTGCTTGAGCATGGTGTCGATTGCGGCGACGGCGTCGGAGCGGTGGGTGCCGATCGCGAGCTGCTGCAGCAGATGCTCGCGGTGCAGTCGTCCGATGACCTGCTATGGATTCGTCACGGCTATTGGGATGTGCCGACCGGGCTGCTTTCTGCCGAGGGCAAGGGCCCGGTCGTGGTGAGCGGCCACACGCCCACGGTATCGCTTGGGCGCTATTGCGAGGTCGGTGGTCTGGCGGGGCTCGATGAGGAATCGGGACGCGGGCAGATCGTGCGCTTGGGCGGCGAGGACACTGCCGGTGTGCCCGATCGTATCGATATCGACTGCGCCGCCGCCACCGGCTCCGAGTTCGGTCGCGTGGGCATCCTGCGGCTCGATGATGGGGCGGAGTTCTACGCGAACATCAACCCGGGCGAATAATCGGTGCAAGTGGTAGCTAATTTGGGACGGGGCTTTTTTGGCTACTTTTGCCCTTCTGCCCGCTAATTGATTTCTCTGGGACGGGGATTAAATAATCATTTGGGTGCCCGCTGGCTAAGTGAGTAGACTTTTTTGGAAATGCCGAGCACCCAACATATTTGCCTCAATAAAACCGACGCTCCTATAAGTTGTCAAGAGGCAGTTTGCGGGAGCGCTCTCTCCAATTCGCACAGGAGCTCGTAATACCTCCTCTCCAGTTTCGTCGACCGCCGT
>JAXJIC010000028.1:0-40625 GCA_036298925.1 Collinsella aerofaciens | reverse complement strand
GTTCATGGGAAGGCTCGAGGCCTACCTCGTGTACTATCGTGAGGAGCGGATCAAGAAGTCCCTCGGGTGGCTGAGCCCGATGGAGTACCGCAGGAAGCTTGGATACGCCTAGGCGCGGTCCAAGAAATCGTCCGCACCCCCTGTAGTCCGTATTTCACCGCAACTAATTGTAAGGGTGGATTTTGATGCCGTTGGGAGGGTCGTAGCGACCGTCTACCGAGAGTGGAAATATTTTTTGAAGCTCTGACCTGCGACGTCAAGCTTTTGGTCAGCTTTTGGCAAGGCCTGCGGACGGAAGCATGCGATAGCGTAATGGTATTCTCTCCGCCGTGATGGTTATGGGGTTGGCCATGCTCGATAAAGGCAAACATTTTCCGCAGTCATATGCAAGGATGCTATTCTCGGCCGTTGGAATTCATCAAGATGGACAGCTGCTTATAACAATTGATCCTTGGGATGAACGCCGTGCGCGTGAGCTTATGCAGGAAGAGCTCATGCTTCGTCTTTACAATCACGTGTATGCGGATCCGGTCTATTGGAATAATCTTGGGGTTGAAGATCGCATCTTTCAGCTGGCATCCGCTATTGCGGTCGTTGAACCGGATGCTGTGTTTTGCGGATCGACAGCAGCGCTGCTCTACGGCATCGGCTCGGCGTATACGCTTCTGGATAAAGTGCAAGTGCTGCTGCCACGGTCTACAAGGCGTGATACGTATGAGTTCGTTGAATACAAGCGCTGGCGCCCGGGCGAAGTGTGGCGGCTTGGTCTGTTTACACTGACGGATCCGTGTCGAACGGTTGTTGATATCGCGCGATCGAGCGCCTTTCGCTATGCGCTGGGTTATGTCGATGGCTTGGCCCGTGAGTACGATGTCGAACGCGAAGAGCTGCGAGCATATGCGCAGGCAAATTGTCGAGGGCCGCATGGCATCGCGCGTGCTTTTGACGTTTTTGATTATATGGATGGCAGGTCAGACAACGGCGGCGAGTCCGAGGCGAGAGCAGCGATGATTCTCGCTGGGGTTGCCGCGCCTGAGCTTCAAGTTGAGATAGCGCGACCGGGAAACGCTGGCTATTATCTAGCAGATTATGGCTGGCAGATGCCAGACGGCTCATGGACGCTGGCAGAGCTGCATGGGCTAGGCAAGTTTGAAGACGAGGCTCAAAATGATCCAGAGCGGGCGGCGGCAAAAACGTATCGAGCGGCCCTCATGCGCGACGCGAACCTTCGCGCCATGGGCCACAACGTCATTCATTTCAAACTCTCGGACACCTACGACGTAGAATCGTTCGGTGCCATGATGCGCGGTTACGGCATTCCGACAACAAAACCCTACGCCGGCCGCCGATAGCGAAATCATTCGCGGTCCACCTTCAATAAGTTGCGGTGAAATACGGACTGTTGAGGCCTTTAAAGGCATGAAACAGTCCGTATTTCACCGCAACTTAGGAGGGGATGGGGTTAGCTGCGGGGGCGGTGGCGGAGCTTGTCGATGGTGGAGTCGGTGCTTCGGCTGCGGGCTTCGGCGGCGCGGTCGCGGACTTCGGCAGCGGTTTGGCGCTTGCGGCGGTAATCGATCATGCCTTGGATGATGGGCTTGCCAAAGCTCACGACATCATCGTTGTAGATGGCGGTTCGGGCTGCGAGGAGGCAGTCGGTAAAGTCCATATGGGTCTTGCCGAAGAGTTTGACGGCAAGGGCGACAACGGTGGGCTCGTCGACCATGACGTCATCGAGCAGCCTTTTCATGGCCGCAGCAATTTCAACGCGGGGAACCTTATAGACGTCGCGCAGCGTGACCACGACGCGCGTGATGATTTCGGGGTAGACACGTGCGGTGCGCGTGGCGATGACCTTGGCAGCGCGCGGTGACAGGACCTCGTCGTCGTCAAGCAGGTAGCGAAGGATGACGGTCTCGTCGATGATGGTGCTACTCATGGATATCTACTTCCTCGGGACCCAAAACCGACTCGTCGCTTTCTGTGGCTAGGTATTCAATCCAGGCATTGCGATCCTCGGAGCGGCGATTGGGGTCCCCATATGCTTTGAGCAGTCCATAGGCGGACGTGCCGTCCTTGGAGCGCACGGCGACCGGCTGAAAGGGGAGCTTGCGCATCAAAATACTCTGCGCGACAAATAGACGGACAGCCTCGTCGAGCGATGTGCCCATGGCGTCGTAGAGACGCTCGGCATGCTGCTTGTCTTCCTCGCGAATGCGCACCTGCAGGATGGCTCGTTTTTGAGTCGATGACATCACTGGCCTCCCTTAATGAGCGTGCAATTTGAATAGTCAAATACAACATCGGCTAATAATAGCCAATCTTACAACCACTACTTTATTGCACTAGAGTAATTGAGTGTAAACGATATTACAAACGTACTACATCTTTCAGAAACGAGCGTGAAATCTCCCTTGGATGTACGCATGTAATACACTCACCTTTATAGCTTCTAGAGAATAATTCCAACCTGCCAAAACCCCTGCAATACACCCGTATTGCAGGGCCTATGCTCAAGTTTGCCCCCTGCAACTGCGTATATTTAACCTGTATATCGTTGGAGAAACTCTACCGAGTGCCTGTTTCGCCGCATGCGCTCGATACGCCGATGCCAGGCCACGGGCGGCTTGGGGCAACGTCGACAGGGTCTCTCCGGCATGGGATTCAGGAGGGAGTGAACAACATGGGCAATAAACGAGTCGTGGCTGATTCTTCACGCTGCATTGGGTGTCAAACCTGTATGGCGGCGTGCATCGAGGCACACGATATTCCCGGCAACATCGCCGCGCCGCGCCTGCGCGTGACGCGTACGTACGAGATCTCCGCACCGGTGGCTTGCCATCATTGCGAGGATGCCCCGTGCGCGAAGGCCTGTCCTACGGGCGCCTTGTTCTTTGATCCAAAGAACCATCGCATCGGCGTCAACGAGGACAACTGCATCGGCTGCAAGAGCTGCGTCATGGCATGCCCCTTTGGCGCCGTGAGCGTGGCGACCACGCAGGTCCCCGTCTTGATGGGTGACGTGCGAGTGGGTTCGCAGACTAAGAGCTTCGTGCTCAAGTGCGACCTGTGCGTGGACCGTCCCGGCGGTCCGGCATGTGCCGAGGCGTGTCCGACCAAGGGCCTCACCCTGGTAGACGAGGAGCGTCTGGCAGAACTGACTGCCGAGCGTGCCCGCGCCACCATCGAAAACGAGGCGTAAGCGTCGGGCGACAGGCCCAATGATTGTCAAATAAGTACCGAGTATTCGGTAGCAGAGAAAGGAAGGAGGGTGTCATGGAGAAGCATAAAGTGATTTGCCCGTACTGCGGCGCCGGTTGCCAGTTTAACCTCTTGGTCCAAAACGGCCAGGTCGTGGGTACCGAACCGCTCAACGGCATCACCAACCAGAGCGAGCTGTGCCTTAAGGGCATGAGCGGCTACGACTTCATCAACGACACCAAGATCTTGACTCCTCGCGTACTGCACCCGATGATCCGCCGCACCAAGGGCGCGGATCTTGAGCGCGTAAGCTGGGACGAGGCACTGGATTTCACCGCATCTAAGATGCAGGCCATAATTGACGAATATGGTCCTAACGCTGTCATGACCACCGGCTCTTCGCGAGGCGGCGGCAATGAGGCGAACTACGTCATGCAGAAGTTTACGCGTGCGTGCATCGGCACCCACAGCGTGGACAACTGCGCCCGTACTTGACACGGCCCTACTGTCCTCGGTCTGATGGACACGGTTGGTTCAGGTTGCATGTCATGCTCCATCCCCGGTATGGAGGATGCGGGCTGCATTTTCCTCTTCGGCTATAACCCTGCCGATTCGCACCCCATCGTCGCAAGGCGTATCGTGCGAGCCAAAGAAAAGGGTTGCAAGATCATCGTCGCCGACCCGCGCCATATCGAAACCGCGCGTATCGCCGATCTCTACCTTCCGATCAAGAACGGTTGCAACGTTGCGTTCCTCAACGCCTTTGCCAACTGCTTGGTCAACGATGGCCTCTACGACAAGGAATTCGTCGCCGAGCACACGAACGGCTTTGACGAGTGGTGGGAGACCATCAAGAACTACACTCCCGAATCCGTACAGGACATCACGGGTGTCGAGCCCGCGTTGATCCACCAAGCTGCCGAGATGTACGCCACGGCGAAGCCCTCTGCCATCATTGGCTGGGGTATGGGCGTATGCCAGCAGAAGCAGAACCTGAAGACGGTGCACACCATCGCCTCCATCGCCTGCGTTGCCGGCCAGATCGGCAAACCCAATTCCGGCCTCGCGCCCGTGCGTGGCCAGAACAACGTCCAGGGCTCCTGCGATATGGGCATGCTGCCCAACCTGTACCCTGGCTACCAGAAGGTCACCGACCCGGCAGTGCGTGCCAAGTTTGCCAAGGCTTGGGGCGTGCCCGAGGAAAAGCTCCCGCTCGAGGAGGGCTACAAGCTCACCGACCTGGGCCACCTGGTCGACGAGGGCAAGGTGCACTGCTTCTATAACTACGGCGAGGACCCGGTGCAGACCGAGCCCGATTCGGCCGGTATGCGCAAGACGCTCTCCGAGCTGGATCTGTTCATTTGTCAGGACATCTTTATGACGCAGACGACCATGCTCGCCGACGTCATCCTGCCCGCTACCTCTTGGGGCGAGCACGAGGGTGTCTTTACCGCATCCGACCGTAGCTTCCAGCACTTTGACGCGGCCGTTCCGCCCAAGGGCGAGTGCCGCCACGACTGGGAGATCTTCGCGGACCTGTCTACGCGCATGGGCTATCCCATGCACTACGACAACACCGAGCAGATCTGGAACGAGTGCATTAGCCTGTGCCCCAACTTTGTGGGCGCAACCTACGAGAAGATGGCTCCCGAGGGCGGTTACGCCCAGTGGCCGGTCAAGAGCACCGATGTGAACGACCACGGTACGCCCGACATGTTCGCTGGTGGCAAGTTCACCACCAAGGACGGCCGCGCCAACCTGATGGCGCACGACTGGGAGGCGCCCTCCGAGCTTCCCGACGATGAGTACCCGCTCATCCTGTGCACCGTCCGCGAGGTCGGCCACTACAGCTGCCGTTCGATGACCGGCAACTGCAAGACGCTGGCGCTGCTCGCCGACGAGCCCGGCTTTGTCCGCATGAATCCCGCGGACGCCGATGCGCGCGGCATCAAGAATGGCGACATCGTCTCGATCCACAGCCGCCGTGGCCAGGTATACAGCCGCGCCGACGTGAGCGATCGCATCAACAAGGGCACGGTCTACATGACCTACCAGTGGTGGATCGGCAAGTGCAACGAGCTGACCATTCACAAGGTCGACCCGGTCTCGCACACGCCCGAGGACAAGTTCTCCGCCTGCCAGGTCGACGCCATTGCCGACCAGGTCTGGGCCGAGGGCGAGGTCGAGCGTCAGTACACCGAGCTCAAGCAGGCTCTGGTGGACGCCGCCGCTCCCCAGGACGTTGAGCCCGGCGCCGCCAAGTTCGACGACGAGACGCACGTGAACCAAATCGTGTAGTCCCGTTCTCGTTGGCTTTTTGGGCCGGGCGTCCCGTACGTTCGGGAGCCCGGCCCGTTATTTTGAAAGGAAGTGGGGATGAACCGCTTCATCGACATCAACCCGGAGAGGTGCATCGGTTGCGGAACATGCCAGTCCGCCTGTGCCGACGCCCACCGGATGCAGGGTCTTCAGGATACGCCGCGCCTGGCGCTCGTGAAGACCGGCGGTATTTCGGCCGCCCTTGCCTGCCACCATTGCGAGGGTGCCCCCTGCGCCGAGGTCTGCCCGGTGAATGCCATCGAGCACGATGGCGACCGCATCCACGTCAAGGAGCAGGAGTGCATCGGGTGCAGGCTGTGTGCCATCGCGTGCCCCTTCGGAGCCATCCATCCCGATGGCACGTCTATCGCCGGTGTCGCAGGCATGTGCGACCCGACGCCTTCGTATCCTAAGTCCCTGAGCAGCCTGCTTACGTGGGCTCCCGGCCAGTACACCTGCGCTGTCAAGTGCGACCTGTGCGCCTTCGATCCGGACGGCCCGCATTGTGTGGCGGCGTGCCCCACCAAGGCACTGACCGTCATGGGCGGCGCGGCCGATCGCGAGCTCGACGAGGCCAAGCGCTTGCGCTCGATCGAAAACGGTCCGGTCGTCGACGTTACCGCTGTGGCCCAGGGCCTGTCCGAGAAAGCAGAAGGGAGCGTAAACAATGGATAGCATGACGCTGTTTATCGCATCGCTTGCCGTCTCGTGCATCGGTGCGCTCGCCTCGGTTCTGCTGATCAAGGCCGATAACGCCGCCAAGACCGCCGGCTGCCTTATCGGCGCCGTCGCCGCGGTGCTTTCGTTTGTGGCCGGTATCCAGGCCGTGCTGGGCGATGTCACGTCGGTCGACACCATCGTGTTCTTCCCGTTTGCCCATTTCCAGCTGCTGCTCAATCAGCTGTCCGGTCTGTTCGTGGCGCTCATCTCGGTGCTCGCGTTTGCCGGTTCGATCTACGGTCTCAACTATTTTGATGAGTACCCAGGCAAAAAGGGCCGCGCCGGCTTCTTCTTTAACACCTTCGTGGCGTCCATGATGCTCGTCATCACCGCCGACAACGTGTTTTGGTTCCTGGTCGCCTTTGAGCTCATGTCGCTGACCTCGTACTTCCTGGTCGTGATCGAGGAGAACGAGAACTCCATCCACGGCGGTTGGCTCTACTTTGTGATCGCGCATGTGGGCTTTGTGCTCATCATGGCGAGCTTCCTCACCATGACCAACTTCGCCGGTGGCTCGTTTGCCTTTGCGGATTTCCGCGCCACGCAGTTTAGCCCCGCGGTCGCATCCGTGTGCTTCGTGCTCGCCTTCTTTGGCTTTGGCGCCAAGGCCGGTATCATCCCGCTGCACGGCTGGCTGCCCAAGGCACATCCCGAGGCGCCGTCCAACGTGTCTGCCCTCATGTCCGGCGGCATGATCAAGATCGGTATCTTCGGCATCCTCAAGGTTGGTCTCGACCTGCTCTCCGCCTCGGGCGTTCAGGTCTGGTGGGGCCTTATGGTCATGGTCTTCGGTGCGATCTCGTCGGTCCTCGGCGTGGCTTTCGCCCTGCAGGAGCATGACATCAAGCGCCTACTGGCCTATCACTCCGTCGAGAACATCGGCATCATTCTGCTCGGCGTCGGCGCTTCCATGGCCGCCATGGCGCTCAACTCTGTCGGCATCGCCGTCCTGGCTCTGATGGCCGCCCTCTACCACACGTTTAACCACGCGATGTTTAAGGGCGAGCTGTTCTTGGGCGCCGGTGCGCTGCTGTACTCCACGGGTACGCGCAATATGGAGAAGATGGGCGGCCTGTTCCGTCGTATGCCGGCAACGGCCATCTGCTTCCTTATTGGCGCGCTTGCCATCTCGGCCATCCCGCCCTTCAACGGATTTGTGTCCGAGTGGTTTACCTACCAGTCGCTGTTTAACGCCGCCATGCAGGGCGACAAGGCCGTCATGATCGTGGCCGTGTTCGCTGCCGTCGCGCTTGCCATTACCGGCGCACTGGCCGTCACGTGCTTCGTCAAGGCCTATGGCGTCTCCTTTGCCTCCGCGCCCCGCTCCGAGGCCGCGTCCAATGCCAAGGAGGTTCCTGCCCCCATGGTGTTTGCACAGGGCCTGCTCGCGGCCATCTGCGTCGTGCTGGGCATTGGCGCTCCCGTGATCGCGCCCGTGCTGGTCGATGTCGCCGCGTCCGTGCTGCATCCGTACGGTGGCGTGTTTGCCGCCGAGGGCATGGAGCTCATGAACCAGTACTCCGGCGCTGCCACCTCCACGCCCGCGATCGCCATTGCGCTCGTGGTGCTCGTCGGCCTTGCCTGCGGTTATCGCAAGCTCAAGACCGTCGGCAAGGTGCAGAAGTCCCAGCCGTGGGCATGCGGTTATGCTCCCAACGAGCATATGCCCGTCGTGGCCACGACCTTTGCCTCCGAGGTGTCCTGGTTTATGCAGCCGCTCTACACGCTGCGCGACCGCTGCGCGGCCGTCTGCTGGTCCATCGCGCACTTCTTCCAGAAGCTCATCGGTGTGGCCGAGGCTGTGGAGCCCGTACCCGACAAGGTTCTCGTCGATGCCCCGCATAAGGGTGTCGAGAAGCTCGCCGACCTCGCGACTAAGCTCGAAGGCGGCAACTACAGCATCTATATCTGCTACATCGTCGCGGCACTCGTGGTGTTCCTCGTGCTCGCCGTGCAAATGGGTTAAGGAGGGGAGAGCATGAACAACATCGTACTTGCCGTTCTGCAGGGCGTGGTCGTTATGGCCGTCGCGCCGTTCTTCTCCGGTCTCGGCCGCGTGATCCGCGCCAAGATGCACAACCGTCGCGGCCCCAGCATCATGCAGGACTATCGCGACCTGGCCAAGCTCTTTGCGCGCCCCGAGTCCCAGAGCGAGGACGCGAGCTTTGCGCTGCGCATTATGCCGCCGCTGTTCTTCGCCGTCGCCTTTATGCTCGCGATGGGCCTGCCGCTCTTTACGGCACAAAGCCCCATCCCGGTCTTTGGTGACGCCATCACCATCATGTACAGCCTGGCGCTCGCCCGCTTCTTCTTCGCCCTCTGCGGTGTGGATTCGTCCAACGCCTACGCCGGTATCGGCGGCGTCCGCGAGCTGCTCATGAGCGTGCTCATCGAGCCGTCCATGCTGCTGGCGCTGTTTGCCGCCGCCCTGGTGTGCGGCTCCACCGACATCGCCACCATGGGTCAGCACATCATGACGGGCGCCGTCGACGCGCCGGTCGCCGTGATCCTCGCCGGCATCGCCTTTGCGATCGCCTGCTACATGGAACTCGGCAAGCTGCCGTTTGATCAGGCCGAGGCCGAGCAGGAGCTTCAGGAAGGTCCGCTCGCCGAGCTTTCCGGCCCGTCGCTCGCCATGGCCAAGCTCGCCATGTCCATGAAACAGGTCCTGGTCGTCGCCTGGTTCTGCGCAATCTTCATCCCTTGGGGCGAGCCCGCGACCGTGGGCACCGCCGCCGTTCTGGGTGCCGTCATCTTCCTGGTGAAGTGCCTTATCGACTTTGTCGTGTGCGGCGTGATCGAGAACTCCTGCTCGCGCTCGCGTTTTAAGGTGCTTGGCAATCAGACCTGGGCCGTCGTGGGCATCGCCGTTCTGGCGTTTGTCTTCGTGGTCGTAGGCGTGTAGGAGAAGGGAGAAACAATGTCATTTGCAGTCAGTCTGTCCCTTCTCGGCTTGGTCGCTATCGCGGCCCCGATGGTGGCCTCGGTGCTCGTCGCCCTGTTCCCCCGTCCGTACGCCAAGTGGTTCAGCGTTTTGGGTGCCGCCGTCTCGACGGTCTGCACCATCGCCCTCGCCGCGAATTTCGCTGGCGCCGGCATGCCCGACACGCAGGTCCCCCTGATCTCGTTTGGGCAGACCCTCGTTATGGGATTCACCTTCGATCGCATGAGCACGCTGCTCGCGCCCGCCTTTGTGGGTATCGGCCTGCTTGTCGTGATCTATTCGATTCCCTATATGAGCGAGAATAACCGTGAGCATCCCGATGCGCCGCGTCGTCGCTTCTACGCGTACCTCGCGACCTTCATCGGCGCCATGGCCGGCCTCGTGTACAGCTCGACTCTTTTGGGCCAGCTCGGGTTCTTTGAGATCACGGGTGCGTGCTCTTGGGGTCTCATTAGCTACTACATGACGCCTACGGCCAAGAAGGCCGGCATGAAGGCCCTGATCATTACGCATATCGGTGCGCTCGGCCTGTATCTGGGCGCTGCCATCGTGTTTGCCCACACCGGCACCTTCGCCATTACCGCGATTGCCGGCCTCGACGCCAAGCTCAAGGCTATCGTCCTTTTGCTCGTGCTGTTTGCGGCCTGGGCCAAGTCCGCACAGGTTCCCATGTACATGTGGCTGCCTTCGGCCATGGAGGCGCCGACGCCTGTTTCGGCCTACCTGCATGGTGCCTCGATGGTCAAAGTCGGCGTGTGCGTGTTCGCGCGTGCACTCGTCTCTGCCGGCGAGATTCCCGAGATCGTGGGCTGGGTTGCCATTATCGACGCCATGGTCACCATGCTCTTTGGTTTCCTTATGTACCTGCCGCAAAAGGACATGAAGCGTCTGCTGGCCTTCTCCACGATCGCTCAGCTCTCCTATGTGTTCTTTGGTCTGGGCCTTTCGGTCTTTGGCAGCCAGCTGGCCTTTGATGGCGCCGTGTGCCACATCTTTAACCACGCTTTCGCCAAGACGCTGTTCTTCCTGATCGCCGGTTCGTTCTCCTTTACGCTCGGCACGCGTATGCTGCCCAAGCTTCGCGGCATCGTAAAGAAGTACCCGATCTCGGGCGTGGGCTTTGGTGTCGCGGCACTCGCCATTGCTGGCGTGCCGCCCATGAACACGTTCTTCTCGAAGTTCCAGATCATCGCCGGTGGCTTCTCCGTGGGTGCCGGCAACGTCGCGATCCTGGTGCTCGTGTGCATCATGGTCGCCGAGACCGTCGCCACCTTTGCCTGGTTCCTCAAGTGGATGGGCTATTGCCTGCCCGGTGAGCCGAGCGAGGAAGTCGCTGCTGGTGCACCGCTCCCCAAGGCAATGGCATTCGTGTTCATCGTACTCATCATCATGGTCATCGTCAGCGGCCCGCTTTCGGCCAGCTGGATCGGTTAGGAGGTAGAACGACATGGGTTATTCGATCGTCAACATCCTTGGCGGCCTTCTGATCGTCACGTCCACCATGGTGGTCGTCTCAAAGAACATCAAGCACGCCATCAGCTGGTATGCGGTGCAGTCGCTGGTGCTCGTGGGGCTGCTCGCTACGCTCGGTGCCATTACCGGTGCGCAGGAGCTGCTTATGTGGGCCGGATCTGCCTTTATCACCAAGGTCGTCCTGGTCCCATATATCCTCAACCGTGCGTACAAGAAGATGGGCGAGCCGAGCGACGCATCGCTCAAGGCCGGCCTTAAGCCCGCGTGGGCCATCTGCATCATCGCCGTCGAGGTCGCGATCTGCTTTGCCGTCGTGACGCAGATCAGCCTGCCCACGGCCGAGGTCGCAACGCCTGCGCTCGCCATTAGCTTCGCTCACTTCTTTGTGGGCCTCACCTGCATCATCTCGCAGCGTAACATCATGAAGCAGATCTTTGGATACTGCCTTATGGAAAACGGCAGCCACGTGACGCTCGCGCTTTTGGCCCCCACCGCTCCCGAGATCATCGAGATCGGTATCGCCACCGACGCCATCTTTGCCGTCATCATCATGTCCATCGTCGTGCGTCGCATCTGGGACGACTCCCACTCGCTCGATGCGCGCGACCTGTCCGAGCTGAGGGGGTAGTCCATGGAAACGTTGATTCTCGCCCTGCTCGCGACTCCTTTGGTGTTCTCGCTGGTCATGGCGTTTTTGCCCAAGAATACGTCCTATAACGTATTTGCCGGTCTCAACCTGGTCTCCGTCGCAGCTGTACTGGTGCTGTCGATTATGACGGCCGGTGACGTCCTTATGAGCGGCGAAACCGCGAGCGCTCTTGGCCTGTGGTTCCACCTCGATTCGCTGGGCGCCATCTTTGTGCTGCTCATCGGCTTTATCGGTTTTCTTACGGGGCTGTTTTCGCTGCCCTATGTAAAGGCCGATATCGAGGAGGGCTCCATGCCCGCCGAGCGCGCCAAGCAGTATTTTGCGCTGTTTAGCCTGTTTGTGTTCACCATGCTGCTCGCGTGCCTGTCCAACAACATGATCCTCACGTGGGCCGCCGTGGAGGCAACCACGCTTTCCACTGTGTTCCTCGTGGGTATCTACAAGAACAAGACGGCCCTCGAGGCTTCTTGGAAGTATGCGATGGTCTGCACCGCCGGCGTGGCCTTTGGCCTGTTCGGTACGCTGCTGATCTACGCCAACGCCGCCGACGTGATTCCCAACGCCCACGAGGCCGCATTCCTGTCGTGCGTGCTGCCGTATGCCGACCAGTTCGACCCGACGCTCATGCGCCTCGCCTTTGCGTTTATCGTGATCGGCTTTGGCACCAAGGCCGGCCTGTTCCCCATGCACACTTGGCTGCCCGATGCCCACTCCCAGGCTCCGAGCCCTGTCTCGGCCCTGCTCTCGGGCGTGCTGCTTAAGTGCGCCATGCTTGTGATCATGCGCTTCTACGGCTTTACTATCCAGGCCGTGGGCGCCGAATATCCGCAACTTTTGCTGCTGATCGTCGGCACGCTGTCCATTTTGGTGGCGGCACTTTCGATGTTCCGCCAGGACGACCTCAAGCGCCGCTTTGCGTATTCCTCTGTGGAGAACGTGGGCGTTATCGCCCTGTGCCTGGGTATCGGTGGCCCGCTGGGTATCGCCGCGGCCCTGCTGCACTGCGTGTTCCACGGCTTTACCAAGACGCTTGCCTTCTGCGTGTCCGGCAACATCCAGCACGCCTTTGGCACGCGTAGCCTGGCCAAGATCCAGGGCGTCGTCGAGGTTGCCCCCGCAACCGCCGCGCTCGCCATCCTGGCGCTGCTCGGTCTTGGTGCCTTCCCGCCCTTTGGCATGTTTATCTCCGAGTTCCTGACTTTTGTCGCCGGTGTTACCGCCGGTCCCATGTGGCTGGTCGTCGTGGTCGCCCTCGGTCTTACCGTGGCCATCTCCGCGCTCACCCGTATCGCACTCAAGTCGGTATTCGGCCATGCGCCCCAGGGCATGGGCAAGCATGAGGCCCCGGCGCTCATGCTTATCCCCGAAATCATCCTGGCTGTCATGATCTTGTGGTTTGGCATCGCCACCCCGCTGCCCCTCGTGCGCGGTGTGGAGACTGCGACCGGCATCGTGCTCGAGCAGAGCACCGAGGAACTTCACGCGACGCCGATGTACCGCGCTGTGTTCGGTACCGAGACCGCTCAGAGCGAGGTGGAGTAACGAATGATTGAAACTGAGAACAAGGTGTATGCCCGCCGCTGCGAGAGCCATGTCGAGGCCCTGCGCCGCGCCGTTCCGGGTTGCATCGAGAAGGTCGAGTGGCAGTGCGAGGACCAGCTGACGATTACCGTCAAGCAGGACAAGCTGCCCGAGGCCGTCCACTACCTGTATTACGAGCGCTACGGCTGGATTCCTGTGATCATCGGCAACGACGAGCGCAGTCTGTGCGGCCGTTACGCCGTGTACTACGTCATCTCCATGGAGGGGGAGGACCCCGGCTGGGTGACCGTGCGCACCGAGGTCGATCCCGCCAAGATGACGTTCCCGTCCGTGACGCCGTTCGTCCCCGCCTGCGTGTGGGGCGAGCGCGAGCTTCGCGACATGTTCGGCCTGATCCCCGAGGGCCTGCCCGACCGTCGTCGCCTGGTGCTGCCCGACGATTGGCCCAGCGGCCTGTACCCGCTGCGCAAGGACTCCATGGACTACCGCTTCCGTCCCGCTCCCGCGAGCGACATGGAAAACTACGAGTTCTTGGCCGATACCAAGGGCAAGGAGACCACACTCGTCCCCATGGGCCCGTTGCACATTACCTCCGACGAGCCGGCCACTTCCGCCTGTTCGTTGAGGGCGAGACGATCGTCGACGCCGACTACCGTCTGTTCTACGTGCACCGCGGTATGGAGAAGGTCGCCGAGACGCGCCTGAACTATGATGCCGTGACGTTCCTCGCCGACCGCATCTGCGGCATCTGCGGCTGCGCCCACTCGGTGGCCTATGCCGAGGCCGTCGAGCGCGCCCAGGGCATCCATGTCCCGCCGCGCGCCCAGTACATCCGCGCCATCATGCTCGAGGTCGAGCGCCTGCACTCGCATCTGCTCAACATTGGCCTGGCGTCGCACTACACGGGCTTCGACTCCGGCTTCCAGCAGTTCTTCCGCGTCCGCGAGAAGTCTATGGACCTGGCCGAGAAGCTCTCCGGTCACCGCAAGACCTACGGTCTCAACGTGATCGGCGGCGTTCGTCGCGACATTTTGGCCGAGCAGAAGCTCTCCACGCTGACGACCATCCACCAGCTGCGCTCCGAGGTTCAGGAGCTCGTCGACGTCTTGCTCTCCACGCCCAACTTTATTGAGCGTACGAGTGGCATCGGCATTCTGGACCGCAAGATCGCACGCGACTTCTCGCCGGTCGGCCCGCTCATGCGTGGCTCGGGCTATGCCCGCGACGTGCGCTTTGACCATCCCTTCGACGGCTACGCCGATCCGGACGTCCAAAAGATGCACGCCGCCACGGCCGACACCTGCGATGCCTTCGGCCGCACCGCCGTCCGCATCCAGGAGGTCTACGATTCGATTGACATGATCGAGACCATGCTCGAGAACTGCCCGTCGGGTCCCATCCTTACCACGGATTGGGAGTACACCCCGCACAAGTACGCCATCGGCGCCACCGAGGCTCCGCGTGGCGAGGACGTGCACTGGGCCATGCTCGGCAACAACCAGAAGTGCTACCGTTGGCGCGCCAAGGCGGCCACGTACAGCAACTGGCCGGTCCTGCGCTACATGTTCCGCGGCAACACCGTGGGCGACGCGGCGCTGATCGTCGGCTCGCTCGACCCGTGCTACTCCTGCACCGACCGCGTGACGGTGACCGATGTCGCCGCCAAGCGCGACCACGTGCTCGACAAGGAGCAGTTCGAGAACGTCTGGCGCGACAAGTCGCCGCTTGCGGGCGAGGGCACCATGGCCGCTCCGCTCGATGAGGAGGCGCTCTAATATGCTGAAGCTTTGGAAGGTTAACGCCAAGGCCGGCGACGCGACGGTCAAGTACCCGTTTGCGCCGTTCCCCACCAACAAGGACATGCGCGGCAAGCCCGAGCATAATGCCGAGCTCTGCATCGCCTGCGGTGCCTGCGGCGTGGCGTGCCCGGCCGATGCCATCCGCATGGACACCGACCTTGCGGCCGATACCATCACCTGGTCGATCGACTACGGTCGCTGCATCTTTTGCGGCCGCTGCGAGGAAGCCTGCCCCATGGAGGCCATCAAGCTCACCGAGGAGTTTGAGCTGGCCGTCATGAGCAAGGACGACCTCACCAGCAAGAGCGTCTACACGCTCGAGCACTGTTCGCGTTGCGGCAAACCGTTTGCCCCGCACAAGGAGATCGACTACGCCAAGCGCCTGCTGCAAAAGGCCGGCGGCATGGAGGCTGAGCAGGCTGCCCGTACCGTCGGTATGTGCCAGGAGTGCAAGCGCGAGCTCGACGCCCTGCGCGCCGCCTCGGCCGTCAAGACCGGCAACGCTGCCGGCATGGCTGCCAACGAGACGCTTGCGTCCGGCGAGCCCCAGGGCCCCGGCATGGAGTATCTGGGCGGCCATGGCGTGAACCCGGAGTATATCGACCGCGAGCTCAACCCCGATGCGCCCGAGATTCCCGCCGGTCCTGCGCCGGTCGAGGGCATCATCATGGATTTTGAAACGAAGGAGGAGTAACCATGGCCGAACCCACGCTTTTGCCCGAGCGGCTCCAGTACCGCCCGACCAAGATCGAGCTCGACGAGAGCATCGAGAAGGCCAAGGCGACCCTTCTTAAGAAGATCAAGCGCTCGGTGTACGTCTACCGTGTTGACTGCGGCGGCTGCAACGGCTGCGAGATCGAGATCTTCGGTTCCATCACGCCCGTCTTTGATGTCGAGCGCTTTGGCATCAAGGTCGTGCCCTCGCCCCGTCACGCCGATGTGCTGCTGTACACCGGTGCCGTGACGCGTGCCATGCGCATGCCGGCCCTGCGCGCCTTTGAGGCCGCACCCGATCCCAAGATCGTGGTGTCCTATGGCGCGTGCGGCTGCACCGGCGGCATCTTCTACGACAACTACTGCGTCTGGGGCGGCACGGACAAGATTCTGCCGGTCGATGTCTACATCCCCGGCTGCCCGCCCAGCCCCGCACAGACCATCTACGGCTTTGCCATGGCGCTCGGTCTGCTGGACCAAAAGCTCCATGCCGAGACCACGGTGGAGGCCGCCGGCGAGCAGGCCGATATCCTGCACCCCGGCGTGCCGTACAAGCTGCGCGTTGCCATCGAGCGCGAGGCTCGCGCCATGAGCGGCTACCGTTACGGCCGCGACCTGGCCAACGAGTTTATGGATACGCTCGAGGGCGCGCCCAAGGGCGATATCCGCGGTGCCATGGCGCTGCTCATCGACAAGCAGGACGATCCGCGCCGCGTCGAGGTGTACTCGGCGCTACAGGATCTGGTGCTGGCCGGAGGTCGCTAGATGGAGCTCACGGACCGCTCTGGTTACTTTGCGGGCCCCGGCATGCTCGGCGGCTCCTTTGGCGATGCCTCGCGCGCAAGCGACGAGGCCGCCGAGGGCGTCGCCGACCCCTGTCTGGGACATGCGCCCGACCAGGTGGTCATTTACGAGCTCACGCGTAAGTTTGTGGAGACCGAGGAAGACGTTCCCCAGGAGGCCTGCGACGTGCTGTACTACACGCTCGCCGTGGGCCACCACACCGGCGTGCTCGACTGCTTTGAGCCGCGCCTGTCGGTGCCGGTGGATGTCTTCTATTCGCTCGTCGACGCGCTGTCGGAGGGGGAGGCCAAGACCAAGTTCGAGGCCATCCGCTCCTTTGGCGAGTGCCAGCTCGACAAGGCGGCGGTACCGTCGCTGCTCGAGGCCTGCGACACGCTGCTCGACGAGCGTGGTTTTCGCGGGTCGGCCAAGGCCGGCATCTCGGTGTTCGACGACGACTTTGGCCTGCATGCCCAGCAGGTCGCGTTTCTGATGAAGTTCCGCGATCTGGTTGAGCGCGTGCGCGATGTGTCGGGCGTGTATCTGACGGGGAGGTTGCAGTAATGGGTCGCGTTGTGGATGGACGTGTGAACGGCGCCCCGTTTGCGGGTATCGTGCTCACGGCGGGAAGCGTGCTGCGTGCCGACGATGCCGCCGGCCCCGTGCTCTCCAAAAAGATGGAAGACGCACCCATCGCCGGTTGGTACACCATCGACGGCGGCCAAACGCCCGAGGACGACATCATCGAGGTCAAGCGCGAGCGTCCGCCGCGTTTGGTTTTGGTCGATGCCGCCGACATGGCGCTGCCCGTCGGCGCCATCCGCTTGCTCGACAAACGTGATGTGGCCCGCAAGTCGATGTTCACCACGCATTCGCTTCCTTTGTCGATTTTGATCGAGGAAATCGAACAATCGTGTGATGATATCGTCTTCGTTGGGATTCAGCCGGGCGACACGGAGTTCTACAACCCCATGTCCCCGGAGGTCTTTGAGGCCGTCGACGCCGTGTACGACGCCGTGGCCGCCAACGACTTTTCCCACTTTGTCCGCTTGGGGCAAGAGCAATAGAGCGCTTGTCCCTGTTGATTAGGAAAGAAGTGATTGACATGGCAGATTCCAAGGTGGAGTATCCCGCTCCCGATTGCCTGGCGCCCGCCGCGATCGAGGTCAAGACCGAGGCCGCCGGCGTAACCAAGGCCAACCTGCCGGTCGCAAAGGCCTTTGTTTTGGCGATGTTCGCCGGCGCGTTCATTGCCTTCGGTGGCCTGTTCTTTACCGTGTTCTTGAGCGATAGCACGCTGGGCTGGGGCGCCCAGCGCGTCGTGGGCGGCCTGTGCTTTTGCCTGGGCCTGGTGCTGGTACTGGTGTGTGGCGCCGAGTTGTTCACCGGTAACTCGCTTATGGTCTGCGCGCTCAAGAGCAAAAAGATCACTCTGGTCCAGATGCTCAAGGCCTGGGTCGTCGTGTGGGTCGGCAATTTTGTCGGCGCTCTGTTCATCGTCTTTTTGGTGTACATGGCCGGCATCTACAAGCTCAACGGCGAGGCGGTCGCCAATTCCATGGTGAGCGTTGCCGCCGGCAAGGTGACGATCGACTGGGTGACGATCTTCTTCCGCGGCATCCTGTGCAACATCTTTGTGTGCCTGGCCGTGTGGATCGGTACCGCCGGCAAGACCGTGGTCGATAAGGTCGTGGGCATCCTGCTGCCCATCGCCGCCTTTGTGGCCTGCGGTTTTGAGCACTGCGTTGCCAACATGTACTTTTTGCCCATGGGTGCCGTGATGCACGCGTGCGGCTATGGTGCCGACGTCGCCGGTGCCGATGCACTCAACGCCGCGGGCATTGCGTTTAACCTGTCCGCCGCCACGCTGGGCAACATCGTGGGCGGCGCGGTTCTGGTCGCGCACGGCTACTGGTTTGTCTACGCCAAGAAGTCCGAGGCGTAAGGTACCGTCTGTTTGACGTTGGGCCTCCCGCGGGGCGTTGCCGTGCGGGAGGCTTTTTGGGTCTGGGGCTCGTTGCCGGGCTTTTGGCCTGTTGTGTTTGGTTGATGAAAGGGGTAATCGAGATGGCATCTGCTGTGGAGCGTGACGGTCGCGCCGTGGTGACCACATGCGGGGGATGCTATGCTGATTGCGCCTTTGCGGCACGCGTTGAGGACGGTCACGTGGTGGCCGAGCTGCCGGTGCCGGGGCATCCGTGCGCGGCACGTGCCCTGTGCGCCCGCGGACGGCATCGCCTGTCTATGCCGTTTGACGAGCGCGACCGGATTTTGCATCCCATGCGCCGCCGAACTGATGGCTCGGGGTTCGATGCGATTTCCTGGGACGAGGCGTTTGCCCAGATTGCCGAGCGCCTTTTGGGGATTGTTGACGAGTGCGGGCCTCGTGCGCTGGGCATGACGCTCGGCGTGCCTTCGTTCGACCGCTACTGGGCCTATCGTCTTATGCATGCGCTGAGCTCGCCCAACGTGTACGGTGCCGATGGCGCCTGCGAGGTAAGCCGACTTACCGGTTGGGAGCACAGTCTGGGCTACAGCCCCGCGTCCGACCTGTCACTTACTGATTGCATCATGTACCTGGGGCGTTCCATTGTCGATTCGTCGACGATGGGAGCCGTTGATGCGCTCAACGATGCGCGCCGGCGCGGGGCGAAGATTATCGTGGTCGACCCCCGGCGCAGCGGTTCGGCTGCTATTGCCGATCGCTGGCTCCGCGTGCGCCCGGGCTGCGACTTGGCGCTGCTGTTGGGTATTGTCCACGTGTTGATTGCCGAGGACCTGTACAACCACGAGTTCGTTGCCCGCTATACCACGGGTTTTGACGAGCTGGCGCAGGCTGCTGCTGTTTGGACGCCTGAGTGGGCCGAGTCGATGTGCGACGTGCCGGCCGAAGAGATTGTCGCCACGGCGCGCGATCTAGCTGCCGCCGCGCCTGCCGCTGTGGTGGATGCTGGCTTTCATGGCGGCATCGGTATTGCGTATGCCAATAGCACCCAGACCGCGCGCGCTATCTGCTTGGTCGATGTGCTGCTGGGCTGCATCGGACACGCGGGCGGCGCACTCAATCCGCCCACATCGCTTGTACTGGGCGACTTGGACCCTGTGCGTTTTGCGACGCCGTCAGTGCCGCGTGAGCCCAAGTTGGGCTCCGAGCGCTATCCACTGGTCGATCCGGTGCGCGGCCTGTGTACGACCATCGGTCAGTCGATTCTTGCCGGCGATTTGCGTGGGCTCATCGTCTATGCCAGTAACCCCGGTGCGGGCTATGGCAATGCACAGGCTTGGTTGAGTATTTTGCAGCAGCTCGACTTGCTCGTGACGATTGATATTCGCTGGTCCGAGACGGCGCGTGCTTCTGACTTCGTACTGCCCGACGTGACGTATCTGGAGGCCGACCGCGGCGTGGGTACGGTGATAGGCACCAACGATGCGCGCGTGTTCTACCGCAACGCCGTGCTGCCCGTGCAGCATGACGACACACGTCCCGGTCGAGAGATTTTTACCGGTCTGGCACAGGCGTGTGGTGTGGGCGAGTACTTCCAGTTTACGTCTGACGATCTGGCGGCTGCCCAGGTGGCACCGTTTGGGATCGATCTGGACGAGCTCAAGGAACGCGGCTGGGCCGACACGGGTGTTGCGTTGCCGTCGCGTACGGGCGAGCCGGCGATTCCCCTGGATGGCGGCAGGATTGCGCTGGCAAGCGACGTGTGGGAGCGAGCCGGTCTGGGTCGTGTACCCAACTGGATCGCTCCCATGGTGGAGCCCGGCCCGGGGATGTTTCGCCTCATTAGCGGCAACCGCCCCTTTGAGTCGCATACCTCGCGTAGGCTCGCGGCCCAAGGTGCCGCCGAGGCTGGATCGGACCTGGATGCCGTGCAGATGAATGCCGATGCTGCTGCGCGCATGGGCATCGCCGACGGCGAGGTCGTCGAACTCGTGAGCGATATGGGCCGCGACCGCGTGCGCGTGGAGACGACGCCGTATCTGCATTCGGCGTGCATCTTTACGTCGGCCGCCCCCGGTGGGCGTTCGTTTGGCGCCGATGCCGGTGGCGCTCAAGCCTTGGGCGTGGGCCCGCTCGACCACACGCCGTTGCGCTGGGACCCGTTGACGGGCGCCGCGCTCACCCAGGAAAACGCCGTTCGCGTGGAAAAGATCGCGGCGCGCGAGGATAATAACGAGTAATTGACTCAGCTGATGTATTCGACTGATCCACGTTTCTTTTGAAAGGCCGCACATGAGCGATAGCCAGAACATGTCCGATGAGGTACGCGCCCGCCTGCGCGCCATTCCTTCCGTCAACGAGCTGCTTGCCGAGTGGCCGGTTGTGAAGGCGGCGGGGGAGACCTGCGACGCGGTGGCGCATGCCGCCGTCACGGCCGAGCTTGACGAGGAGCGAGCCGCCATTCGCGCCGGTGCCGCCCCGCGCTCTAAGCGCGACCTGGCCTCGGCCATCGAGTGGCGTGCGCATCGATCCGCACTGCCGAGCCTGCGTCCTGCCGTCAACGCCACGGGCGTGGTCATCCATACCAACTTGGGTCGCGCCCCGCTCGCGGAGTCGGCCGCCAAGGCCGTGGCCGAGGTTGCGCGCGGGTATAGCACGCTCGAGTACAACGTCGATACCTGTTCGCGCGGGTCGCGCAAGGAGCACGCTGCGCAACTGATCCGCTCGCTAACCGGTGCCGAAGACGCGTTGGTCGTCAACAATAACGCGGCCGCGGTGCTGCTGGTGCTGGCGACCCATGCCGCAGGCAAAGAGGTTATCGTCAGCCGCGGCGAGCTTGTCGAGATTGGTGGCAGCTTCCGCATCCCCGACGTCATGGCGGCTTCGGGCGCCAAGCTCGTCGAGGTCGGCGCCACCAACCGCACACATCTGGGCGACTACGAGCGCGCCATCACGCCCGAAACGGCCATGATCTTGAAGGTCCATCCTTCCAACTATCGCATCGAGGGTTTTCACGAGGAAGTGAGCTCAAGGGAGCTCGCCGCACTGGCCCATAAGCATGGCCTGCTGTTCTATGAAGACCAGGGCTCAGGGGCGCTGTTGCCTGACGACATCCTGGTTCGCGGCGGCGAGGAAACCACGCCGGCTTCGGTTTCGGCAGGGCTCGATCTGGTGTCGTGCTCGGGCGATAAATTGCTCGGTGCCGCACAGGCGGGCATCATCATGGGCCGTCGCGATCTGGTCCAGGCCTGCGGCGCACATCCGCTCATGCGCGCTCTGCGTCCGGGCAAACTGGCTCTGTCGGCGCTCGAGGCCACGCTGCGAATCTACATGGACGGCGCCGATGTTGCCCATCGCGATATTCCGGTGCTCAGCATGCTCACGCTTCCGCAGGCTCATCTGGAGCGACGTGCCCGCAAGCTGCGCGATCGTATGGTCGCCGGGCTCGATAAGGCCGGTTGCCCGTGCGCCGTTGAGTTGGAGATTGTCGAGGAGTCCTCGACGCCTGGTGGCGGTTCGCTGCCTACCGTTGAACTGCCGACGATGTGCGTTGCCGTGCGTCTTGTTGACGAGCGCCTGACGGTCGACGCGCTCAAGCGCTCGCTTGTCCAGGACTTCGACACGCCGGTCGTCACGCGAACCTCGCACGATCGCATTTTGTTTGACGTCCGTACGCTCGTGGGCGACCGCGATATCGAGACGGCGGCGTCGACGCTTGCCGCATGCGTTGCCAAGGCGGTGCGCCGATGAGTGAGACCGAAGCGTTGGTGGAATGCCCCGTTATCGTAGGTACGGCGGGGCACGTCGACCACGGTAAGTCGGCGCTCATCGAGGCACTGACGGGTAAAAACCCCGACCGCCTGGAAGTTGAGCGTCGTCGCGGCATGACCGTTGAGCTTGGCTTTGGCGAGCTGGCGCTGCCGAGTGGCAAGATCGTGGGCCTGGTCGACGTGCCGGGGCATGCGCACTACCTGCGCGCCATGGTGCAGGGTGCCACGGGCATCGACGTTGCCGTGTTGGTGGTATCGGCCGTCGAAGGCGTGATGCCGCAGACCCGCGAGCACGTGCACGTGCTGGAGCTGTTGGGCGTCACGCATATGGTGGTGGCGCTGACGATGTGCGACCTGGCCGACGCCGAGATGACCGAGCTTGCCGAGCTCGACGTCGATGATTTTTTGTCGGGTACCGTGTTTGCGGACGCGCCGATCGTACCCGTGTCGTCCAAGACCGGCGCGGGGATCGATGACCTGCTGGCTGCGCTCGACGAGCAGGTTGCCGCTTGCTGGGATTCCTGCCGCGACCGTGCCGAGCGCACCGATGCCGCACCGCGTCTGCCCATCGACCGCTGCTTTACGGTCAAGGGCGCCGGTACCGTGGTGACGGGAACGTTGCACGATGCGCCCGTCGCGGTGGGGGATGAGCTCGTCGCGCTGCCGTCGCGTACGGTCTGTCGCGTGCGCGGGATCCAAGTGCATGGCGACACGCAGCAGGCGCTGCCCGGTCAGCGTGTGGCGCTCAACTTGGTGGGCGATGGTGTCGCCGCGCTCGATCGCGGCGAGATGCTGGGCGTGGCGGGCCACTTTGGCCAGACGATGCGCTTTATGATGACGTTTACGTATTTGGGTCGCGAGGGAGCCAAGCCGCGCGTGCTCGAGTCGGGTGCACGTGTGCACGTGATGGCGGGTACGGCCGAGGTTGTCGGTCGCATCATGTTCATGGAGGGCGAGGCCCCCATGGCGGTGGGCGAGACCCGTACCGTGCAGGTGCGCCTGGAGGAGCCGCTGCCGCTGCGTGCTGGAGACCATGCCGTGGTGCTGTCGTATTCGCCCGTTATGCTTATTGGCGGCGGGCGCGTGCTGCTTTCGCGCTGCCGTCGCTCGCGCGAGCTTTCGGCGGGGGAGTGCACGCTGCTCGCAGCGCTTGAGGCCGGCGATGCCGTTGCTGGTGTGGACGCGTGGCTGGCGCTGCAGACGTTGCCAGTCGTGGTCGCCGACGTTGCCGCGGCGCTAGATCTTGTTTCCGGTGAGGCCGATGCCGCGCTGAAAGAGTTGGTGGCGCGAGGTGCTGTTTGCGAGCTTGCCGGCTCGGGCGATGCGCTGTATGTGAATGCCGCCGTGCTCGATGCCGCCATGGACGTGCTGGCGGCGACCCTGGCCGCTATGCACGCGGCGGCTCCCAAGGAGACGGGCTTTACGCCTGGCGCCGTTGCCCATGCTGCGTGGCCTGCCGCTGATGAAGGCGTTGCCGCGGCGTTGATTGCCGAGGGTTGCTCGCGCGGCGTGTGCGCCTCCGAGTGCGCCGAGGTATTTGATCCGCACTCAGCCGCCGCTGCCGCACGCGTGGTGCATGAGGCGTGTGTACGTATCGTGGCGCTGCTTGATGGGGCCGGCCTCGATGCGCCGACGCTGCCAGAGGTAGGCGAGCAACTGCAGCTCGGCCGCGACACCATGACGCGTGCCCTGCGCGAGCTTTCGCTCAACCGCTCGATCGTTAAGGTCGAGCGCGACGTTGCCCTGTCCGCCACCGCCGAGGCCCATGCGCGCGAGCTTGTTGCCGCCGCCATCGCCGATGCTGGCGGCGCTGCAACCACGAGTGTATTGCGCGAGGCCCTGGGTGTGTCGCGCAAGCGTGCTATCAGCATCTTGGAGCACCTGGATGCCGTGCGCTTCACGGTACTCGACAAGGATGCCGGCGGCCTGCGCTCCCTACGCTAGATTGGCTGCTCGGTTTGGTAAAATACCGGCGCACTTGGGAACGGATGGGCTCCGGTGGGCTCCGCGGTCCTCAAAACCGTTGCGAGGCGTGCAAAACGTCTTGGATGTGTTCGATTCACATACGTTCCCGCCATACGCTACCAGCGCTTTTGTGCTCGCGGTCTTGCTGCGTGCCGCAAAGGCGCTGTTTTGTTTTTGTACGGGTTTGCCGTGCCGCCCGCTTTATCGGCGACGGTATTTGGCTTCGTGCACCGGGTTTCGAGCATGCCGATGGAGGTGTTTTGCCGTATGACTACCGTAAGACGTGCCGATCTTTCTTGTGTCGTCCAGGCGGGCGGGTTGTCGTCGCGCATGGGCTGCGATAAGGCGCGCATGGCGTTTCGCGGCGAGCTGCTCATCGAGCGCGTGCTGGGTCGGCTGGCGCCAGTTGCCGGCGAGTTGGTCGTGACGACGTCGCGTACCAGCGAGCTTGCCTATCTTGAGGAGCGCGCTTTTGGCGGCCTGGTGCCGCGCGTGGTGGCGGACCTTGAAGGCTCGGCGGGCGCCATGCGCGGCATCGCGAGCTCGTTGGCTGCGGCTCGGCTGCCTCTCGTGGCGATCGTTGCCTGCGATATGCCGTTTGTCTCGCCGGAACTCATCGGCACGCTTGCTGATCATGTTGAGGCCGAGGCGCTCGACGTGTGCGTGCCGCGCGAGGAGCGGGGGATTGAGCCGCTTTGCGCCGTCTGGCGCCGTGACGCGTGTGCGCCGGTTGCCCAAGAGCTGCTCGCCTGCGACCGCCAGCGCATTCGCTGCCTGATCAATCGCGTTCAGGCTGGTTATATGGATGAGCCGCAGATCGTTAAGGCCGCGGGCTCGACGCTCTGCTTCGAAAACGTCAATACGCCCGAGGAGTTTGCGGCGGCCGAGTTACTCGCCTAGACGATTGGAGTTGCCATGTCTCACGATATTTGCCCCGACACGGGAGAGCCTTGCACTTGCGATGGTTCCGAGCCCTGTACCTGTGGTTGCGGTGGCTGTGGACATACTGCGGAAGAGGAAGCGGCCGCCGCGGCGTATCGTGAGGCACACCGCGAAGGCCCATCCGGTGATGCCCTCGACCACGAGCGCAAGATTATCGTGTCGTTCGATAGCACCTTCGATGTGATGGAATGCGAGCAGCTGTGCCTGGATGCCGGCGTGCCCGGGCGCATTATGCCGCTGCCCGGCTCCATTACCGCCGGCTGCGGGCTGTGCTGGGCCATGCCGTTCTCGGGCGACGCTCTCGCCGCCTTCCGCGCCGCCACTGAGGGCCGCATAACCCCCGCCGACTACCATCAGCTCGTCCTCTAACCACCAAAACCACCACAAAGGTGCCTGTCCCCTTTGTGGTGGTTTGGAACATGCGGACGAAACAGCTTCGAAACACGCGATTTGTACGTTGAGTGCTCAAAAACGCTTCTACCTGCATCGTAATCAAAACGAAACATCTGCTCGTCGGCTTATGCGAAACTTTGCTGCAACAGTGCGATATTATCCATACTCGATAAAGTTCGCGGCGCATAGGGTGCCGCGACCGACATTTTTCGTTTCCCATCATTGGAGGAAGCATGAGCTACACGCAGAAAGTTCTCGAAGAGCTCAAGGCCCGCTATCCCGAGCAGCCTGAGTTCATCCAGGCCGCGACCGAGATCCTCGGCACGATCCAGCCGGCGCTCGACGCCCACCCCGAGTACGAGGAGGCCGCCCTGCTGGAGCGCCTCGTCGAGCCCGAGCGCATCGTCATGTTCCGTGTTCCCTGGATCGACGACCAGGGCAAGGTTCAGGTCAACCGCGGTTATCGCGTCGAGTTCAACTCTGCCATTGGACCCTACAAGGGCGGTCTGCGCTTTAACCCGACGGTCACCTTGGGTATGCTCAAGTTCCTGGGTCTGGAGCAGATTCTCAAGAACAGCCTGACCACCCTTCCCATGGGCGGCGGCAAGGGCGGCTCCGACTTTGACCCCAAGGGCAAGTCCAACAACGAGATCATGCACTTCTGCCAGTCCTTCATGACCGAGCTCTATCGCCACATTGGCCCCAACACCGACGTTCCCGCCGGCGACCTGGGCGTTGGCGGCCGCGAGGTTGCCTACCTGTTCGGTCAGTACAAGCGCCTGACCAACGAGTGGACCGGCGTTCTCACCGGCAAGGGCCTCTCCTTTGGCGGCTCGCTCGCCCGTACCGAGGCCACCGGTTACGGTCTGGTCTACTTTGTGGACGAGTACCTCAAGAGCCGCGGCGACTCCTTCGAGGGCAAGAACGTCGTCGTTCACGGCTCCGGTAACGTCGCCATCTACGCGGTCCAGAAGGTCGCCCAGCTCGGTGGCAAGGTGCTGGCCTGTTCCGATACCCACGGCTGGGTCGAGGATCCCGACGGCATCGACTACACCGTGCTCGAGCACGTCTACAACAAGAAGCGCTCTGGCCACGACAAGGGCGTCACGCTCGCTATGTACGTTGACGAGAAGCCCAACGCCGTGTGGCACGAGGGCGACGGCCGCGGCGTGTGGCAGCTTCCTTGCGACATCGCGCTGCCCTGCGCTCGCGAGAACACGCTGCTGCTCGAGGACGCCCAGGCGCTCGTCGCCAACGGCTGCAAGGTGGTCGGCGAGGGCGCGAACATGCCCACGACCATTGAGGCCACGACCTACTTCCAGGAGAACGGCGTCGCCTTTATGCCCGGTAAGGCTGCCAACGCCGGCGGCGTGCTCGTGTCCGGTCTGGAGATGAGCCAGAATGCCGAGCACCTGTCCTGGACCTTCGAGGAGGTCGACGGCAAGCTCGAGCAGCTCATGCGCGGCATGTTCCACAACGTGGACGACACCGCCAAGGAGTATGGCCAGGAGGGCAACTTTGTCATGGGCGCCAACATCGCCGGCTTCCTGAAGGTCGCCGACGCCATGCTCGCCCAGGGCGTCTGCTAAATCTTTGCTTGACATAGCATGTGATGAGGCTCCCAGTCATCTTGGCTGGGAGCCTTTTTTGATCCGCATGCGACGGAGGAAAACGGATCATTTTGTCCCGACACGAGCTGTGCGCTCACGTTTGGTACACTTAAAGGTACTGGACAAGTGGAGAGATGGGGGAGAACGTGCTCAAGTTCGGTACCTACGTCCGTGTTGGAAACGCGGCCGAAGCCTATGAGCTCTTACAGAAGAACCGCAACAACAAGATTGTGGGCGGCGGCATCTGGATGCGCCTGGGTTCGCGTCGAGTGGCGACGGCGATTGACCTTTCGGCCTGCGGGCTCGATCAAATCGAGGAGACCGAGACCGAGTTTCGCATCGGTGCCATGTGTACCCTGCGCCAGCTCGAGCGCCATGCCGAGCTCAACGCACTTGTCAACCATGTCTTTGAGTTCGCCGTCCACGATATCGTGGGCGTGCAGCTGCGTAACACCGCCACGGTGGGCGGCAGCATCTATGGTCGCTTTGGCTTCTCTGACGTGCTCTCGGCGTTCCTGGCGCTCGATTCGTATGTTGAGCTGACGGGCGCCGGCCGCGTGCCGCTCGCCGAGTTCGTCGACATGGGCTACGTGCGCGACGTTATTGAGCATGTCGTGGTCGTCAAGCACGATTACCGTGCGAGCTACGAGGCCGTGCGCAAGGCCGCGACGGACTTCCCCTCACTGAACGTCACCGCCGCCTGGTGGGACAACAGCTGGCATGTCACCGTGGGTGCCCGCCCGCTGCGCGCGACCTTGCTGCAGGGCGAGGCGTGCGGCCTTACCAACGAGCAGCCTTCCGAGGATGAGCTTCGCGCCCTTGCCGCATCCGTGCGTGCCCTGAGCTACGGCACCAACATGTGGGGCTCGGCTGACTACCGCCGCCGCATCTCTGCCCCGCTTGCCGTCCAGGCTGTGCGCCGCGCCGCCGGCATCGAGCTTTCGGCCGCGCTTGCCCGCGAGCTCGAGACCGTGCAGACACCTAAGTTTGCCACGGACGAGTATTCCTGCCGCCGCGTGCCCGGCGTCGATTCTAGCGAGGTGCGCTAATGGCTGCCAAACTCATCGATCTCTCCTTTACGCTCAACGGCCGCAAGGTCAAGGTTCAGATTGCCCCCGACACCATGCTCTTTGCGCTGTTGCGCGAGCAGGGCTGCGCGTCGGTGCGCTGCGCCTGCGAGACCACCAACTGCGGCCTGTGCACGGTGTGGCTCGACGGCGATCCGGTGTTGAGCTGCTCGGTTCCCGCCGCCCGCGTCGAGGGCCGCTCCATCACCACGCTCGAGGGCCTCAAGGCCGAGTCCGAGGCGCTCGCCCGTGCGATGGCTGCCGAAGGCGCCGAGCAGTGCGGTTTTTGCGCCCCCGGCCTTATCATGAATGTGCTGGCGCTTGCCCGCGCTGCCAAGGAGGACCCGAGCCTCGTCGCCACGCGCGAGGAGCTCTCACGCCAGCTCGCCGGCAACCTCTGTCGCTGCAGCGGCTACGAGAGCCAGCTGCGCGCCATCGTTCGCTTCCTCAACGAGTCCGGTGTGCAGGTGGGATTTGAGATGCCCGAGCTGCCGGTTAACGATACCAGCTGCGACGGCATCACCTACAAGCAGATCACTCACAAGCAGCCCAAGAAGGACTCGAAGGCCCTGCTCGAGGGTCGTCCCGTCTACACGGGCGACCTGGTGCCCGCCGGCGCGCTCATCGTCAAGCTCAAGCGCAGCCCGTATGCGCGCGCCAAGATCCGCTCCATCGATACGTCGCGCGCCCTGAAGGTGCCCGGCGTGGTGGGCGTTTACACCTACGAGGACGTGCCCAAGCGCCGCTTTACCATCGCCGGCCAGAGCTATCCGCAGCCGAGTCCCTACGACCGCTTGATCCTCGAGAACCTCGTCCGTTACCAAAACGAGGAGGTGGCGATCGTCGCCGCTGAGACCGAGGAGGCCGCCGACAAGGCGCTCAAGCTCATCAAGGTCGACTATGAGGTGCTCGAGCCGCTGCTCGACTTTACCCAGGCGCTCGATAATGACATCGTGGTCCACCCCGAGGGCGACGTGACCTTTATGTTCCCGCAGGGCGGCGACGTCCCGCGCAACTTGGTATGTAGCGGTACCAGTGATTTTGGCAACCTTGACGAGGCGTTTGCCCAGAGCGACATCGTCTTCACCCGCACCTACACCAGCCAGGCCACGCAGACCGCGCCCATGGAAACTTTCCGCGCCTTCGCGACGACCGACGCGTTTGGGCGCATCTCGGTGACCACCTCTACGCAGGTGCCCTTCCACGTGCGCCGCATGGTCGCTCAGTCGCTCGACATTCCGCAATCGCAGGTGCAGGTCATTAAGCCGCGCATCGGCGGCGGCTTTGGCTCCAAGCAGACGGGCTGCTGCGAGATCTTCGTGGCGTTTGTCACCCAGCAGACCGGCCGTCCGAGCTACTGCTGCTACACCCGCGAGGAGACCATCACCGCGGGCAACTCGCGCCACCAGATGCAGATGACCGTTAAGCTGGGCGCCATGAACGACGGCACCATCACGGCCATCGACCTGCATACGCTGTCCAACGCCGGTGCGTATGGCGAGCACGCCACCACGACGATCGGCCTTTCGGGTCACAAGAGCCTGCCCATCTACAACCATGTGAAGGCAAGCCGCTTTAGCTGGGACGCCGTCTACACCAACACTAACCGCGGCGGCGCGTATCGCGGCTACGGTGCCACCCAGGGCCAGTTTGCCGTGGAGAGCGCCGTCAACGAGCTCGCCGACATGCTGCACATGGACCCCGCCGACCTGCGCCTTAAGAACATCGTGCGCGAGGGCGAGATCATGCCGCAGTACTACAACGAGAAGCTCAACGCCTGCGCGCTCGACCGCTGCCTGCTGCGCGCGATGGACATGATCGGCTGGCGCGACAAGCCGCTGGCCGTGGACCTGGGCGACCGCGTGCGCGCCCTGGGCTGCGCGCTCACTATGCAGGGCTCGGGCATTTCCAACGTGGATATCGCCGGCATCGACATGCGCCTGGAAGAGGACGGCTTCATTACTATCGGCACCGGCGCCACCGATAACGGCATGGGCGTCGACACGATCCTGGCGCAGATTGCCGCCGAGGAGCTGGGCGTTGAGAGCTCACTCATTGTGGTGCGCGGCGTGGACACCGACGTGTCGCCGTTCGATGCCGGCTCGTACGCGAGCTCGGGCACGTACGTGACAGGCCTGGCAGCCAAGAACGCCGCGACCGAGCTGCGCGAGAAGATCTGCGCCAAGGCCGCCCAGATGTGGGACGTGGACGCCGCCGATGTGGTCTTTGATGGTCAGTACGTGCGCCTGTCCGACGAGCGCGCCGCGCGCGAGCAGAATCGCTACCTCACGCTGCGCGATTTTGCCAATCTGTGCGTCAAGAACATCGCGGGCGGCGACGCGCTCACCTCGCATGCCTCTGCCTGCCTGCCCGTTTCGCCTCCGCCGTTTATGGCCGGCATTGCCGAGGTCGAGGTCGACAAGGCCACCGGCAAGGTGACTGTGGTGGACTATGCGGCGGCTGTGGACTGCGGCACCGTGATCAACGAGGCGCTCGCGCGCGTTCAGGCCGAGGGCGGCATTGCCCAGGGCATCGGTCACGCACTCTACGAGATCGTCGAGCACGATGACCGCGGTCGTCTGCGCACCGGCAACTTTATGAGCTACAAGCTGCCCACGCGCCTGGATATCGGCAGCATTCGCGTGGCCTTTGAGCCGAGCTACGAGCCGACGGGCCCGTTTGGCGCCAAGTCGATCGGCGAGGTCGTCATCAACACGCCGCTCGCCGCCGTGGCCTCGGCCGTCGCACACGCCACCGGACACCAGGTGCGCTCGCTGCCCATCACGCCCGAGAAGGCCCTGCTGGGGGAGTAGCGGGTCAGCGAACAAGTCGTAATTGGCGGGGCGGGGCAACTCGCCCCGCCTTTTGCACTCGTGGTGAGGTCGTGAGCCTGTAAAACGTGTGCGTGCGCTTGTCGCTCGTATCTGCTATCATTCCTAATCTGTGCGCTCATGCGGGCGTGGCGGAATTGGTAGACGCGCCAGATTTAGGTTCTGGTGGGATTCCCGTGAAGGTTCGAGTCCTTTCGCCCGCACCAACGCACCCGCGTTGGCTTATGCCCTCGCGACGCTTGTTGCATAAAGGTACCAGCACCTCAGATAAGCTGGGCAGTATGAGGAGGAACGTGTTGAACATCACCGCTTCTGACGTCAAGGACGCCAAGCTCACCGCTACGGTCACCATCCCGGCCGCCGACGTCGACGCCGCGATCAAGAAGGCCTACAAGGAGACCGCCAAGAAGTACCGCTTCCCGGGCTTCCGCGCCGGTAAGGCCCCCCGTCCGGTCATCGACTCTGCTCTTGGCGCCGAGGCTACCCTCGCTCAGGCCACCAACGACCTGATCGCCGCCATCGAGCCCGCCGTCCTCAACGAGCTGGACATCGTCCCCACCAAGAACGGTGACTACAAGGAGCTCGACCTCGCCAAGGATCACGAGGACTACACCTACACCGTCGAGTTCTCCCTGCGTCCCGCTGCTGAGCTCTCCTCCTTCGACGCTGTCGAGATCGAGATGCCCCCTGCGGAGGTCACCGAGTCCGAGATCAACAACCAGATTGAGATGCTTCTCAACTACCGTGCCACCTTCGAGGACGTCGAGGGTCGCGCCGTCGAGGCTGACGACTATGTGACTGTCGATCTCAAGGCCGTCGAGAACGCCGACAACTTTGCTGCCGAGGGCCGCATGCTCATCGCCGGTAGCGACAGCAACCCCAAGGAGTTCAACGAGGCCCTGATCGGCGCCAACGTTGACGACGTCAAGACTGTCACCTGGACCGACGAGGTCGAGGAGGGCGAGGAGGCCGAGACCCACACCGTCGAGGTCACCGTCAAGGGCATCAAGGTCCGCAACACCCCCGAGCTCACCGACGAGCTCGTCAAGTCCGACTTTGGCTTCGACAGCATCGACGCTATGCGCGATGCCATCAAGATCGAGATTGAGCAGGACAAGGCTTCCCGCCTGCCGGCCGAGAAGGAGAACCGTTGCGTCTCCGCTCTCGCCGAGCGTCTGCAGCTCGACGAGATGGACGCCGACTATGAGCAGTCCGTCTTTGAGGAGCTTGGTCAGAACTTCCTGTCCAACCTCGCTGCCCGCGGCATGACGCTGGACACCTGGCTGCCCGCTTCCGGCCTGACCATGGAGCAGTTCATCGGCGACCTGCACAAGCAGGCCAACGACGTTGCCCGTGAGTCCCTGGCGCTCGACGCGCTCGCCCGTGAGCTCAAGATCGAGGTCACCGAGGACGACATCAACGCCGAGTTCGAGAAGGCCGGCGTCAAGGACGTCGAGGCTTCCAAGGCCGAGTTCATTGCCGATGGCCGCATGCCTGCCGTCCGCGAGTCCATCCGTCGCTCCAAGGCCGTCGATCACCTGGTCGAGAATGCCAAGGTGACCGAGGTCGATGAGACTGCCAAGGACGCCGAGTAATTCTCGCCACCTTTTCCGCGAGCGCATGGATGCGCCCGTGATGGGGTAAAGTTATACACCGGTTATCCGGTTGCTTCGTACGGTGCCAGCCAATGCATAGCATGCGGGCACCGTACGTTTGTCTAGAACCACTATTGGTCCGTAAGAGAAATGGAGATGCGTATGATCGCTAAGTTCGATTCCGCCCTCGTGCCATACGTTATCGAGCAGACGCCGCGCGGCGAGCGCAGCTACGATATCTATTCGCGCCTGCTCAACGACCGCATCATCTTCTTGGGCGAGGAGATCAACTCCGTCAGCGCCAACCTGGTCGTTGCCCAGCTGCTACATCTTGAGAGCCAGGATGCCGAGAAGGATATCTCGCTCTACATCAATTCGCCCGGCGGCGAGGTCTACTCCGGTCTGGCGATTCTGGACACTATGAACTTCATTAAGCCGCAGGTCTCCACCATCTGCGTCGGTATGGCCGCGTCTATGGCCGCCGTGCTGCTTTCGGCTGGCGCCAAGGGCAAGCGCTTCTGCCTGCCGCACTCCAAGGTCATGATTCACCAGCCCAGTGGCGGTGCCCAGGGCCAGCAGACCGAGATCGAGATCGTGGCCGAGGAGATCAAGAAGACCCGTCGCGAGCTCAACCAGATCCTGTCCGACGCCTCGGGCCAGCCCATCGAGAAGGTCCAGGCCGACACCGAGCGCGACAACTACCTGACCGCTGCCGAGGCCCTTGAATACGGTCTGATCGACCGTATTGTCACCTCGCGCGACCTTGCCGCTAAGGACGCCTAGGATGGCAGGAAACATGCAGGACAACTTTGACGAGAACGGCAACCCCATCCGCTGCTCCTTCTGCGGAAAAGAGCAGGGCCAGGTCCGTCGTCTCGTAAAGGGCCCGACCAACATCTTTATCTGCGACGAGTGCGTCGCCGCCTGCTCCGAGATCCTTGAGGAGTCGCTGGCTTCGGACTTTATGGACGCCGCCCGCAACGGCAATCTCCCGGGTTTCCTCAACGACCACGGCCAGGCTACGTCCCAGCCCGCCGTTGACCCCGAGGCCGAGGGCTTTGAGCTCGAGGACGACCGTCAGGTCATCACGCATGTGCCGACGCCGCACGAGATTTATGACGAGCTTTCGGCCTATGTCATGGGCCAGGAAGACGCCAAGCGCGCCATGTCGGTGGCCGTGTACAACCACTACCGTCGAGTGATCGAGGGCGGTGCCGCGGTGTCCGCCTTTGACGAGGCATCGGGCATGGGCGGCCAGTTTGACGATGACATGGACGAGGTGGAGCTCGCCAAGTCCAACATCTTGTTGCTCGGCCCCACCGGTACCGGTAAGACCCTGCTTGCCCAGACACTTGCGCGTATCCTCGAGGTGCCTTTTGCCATCGCCGACGCCACCGCGCTCACCGAGGCCGGCTACGTTGGCGAGGACGTTGAGAACATCCTGCTCAAGCTCATCAACGCCGCCGATGGCGACATCGAGCGCGCACAGGTGGGCATCATCTACGTGGACGAGATCGACAAGATCGCCCGCAAGGCCGAGAACCTCTCCATCACCCGCGATGTTTCGGGCGAGGGCGTTCAGCAGGCGCTGCTTAAGATTCTTGAGGGCACGGTGGCCAGCGTTCCGCCCACCGGCGGCCGCAAGCATCCCCAGCAGGAGCTGCTGCAGATCGACACGACCAACATCCTTTTCATCTGCGGCGGCGCCTTTGTGGGTCTGGATAAGATCATCGCCGACCGCGTGGGCAACAAGGGCGTGGGCTTTAACTCCGAAATCGCCGGCCCCACATCGGTCGATGAGAACGACCTGCTGCGTCAGGTGCTTCCGCAGGACCTCAACGCCTTTGGCATGATCCCCGAGTTTGTGGGACGTACGCCCGTCGTCACCCAGACACAGGCGCTCGACGAGGACGACCTGGTCTCGATCCTGACCGAGCCCAAGAACGCCGTGGTGCGCCAGTACCGCAAGATGTTCCAGCTCGAGGACGTTGAGCTTGAGTTTGAGGATGCCGCCCTGCACGAGATCGCCCGTATGGCGCTCGCCCGCAAGACCGGCGCCCGCGGCCTGCGCTCCATCTGCGAGGACGTGCTGCAGCAGACGATGTTCGACCTGCCCAGCGAGGAGGGCGTTTCCAAGGTCGTCGTGACCGAAGCCTCCGTAAAGGGCGATGAACAGCCCCAACGCATCTACGGGTAAACCAGCCTAAAACGTGTTTGCAAATAGCCTCTGACCACTCGCGGTCGGAGGCTATTTTATATATGCGCAATAACCCCAACTACCTGTGCTATTCTGTGTGTTTGTTTAAGCCTCAGCGAAGTCAAATCAGACTGAAGTAATCGATACCTAAGGGGAGGAATGTAGGCCCGATTTTCGTAGATTCCGCACGAGCCGAAGACCACGTAATGTGGTCTTCGAGCGAGCCCAGGACCTGACCGAGCGAAAATCGGGCCTACATTCCTCCCCGGCGGGACAGGGAGAGATATATGGAAGAAATGCCCAAGAACTACGATCCGTCGACCAACGAGCCGGCGATCCTGCAGAAGTGGCTCGACGGCGGCTACTACAAGCGCCGCGAGGGCGTGGGCGACTGCACCGTCACCATTCCGCCTCCCAACGTGACCGGCAAGCTCCACATGGGTCACGCCACCGACGACTCCATCCAGGACGCCATCATCCGTATGGCCCGCATGCGCGGCAAGTCCACACGCTGGGTGCTCGGCACCGACCACGCCGGTATCGCCACGCAGACCAAGGTCGACAAGAAGCTCAAGAGTGAGGGCATTAGCCGCCTGGAGATCGGTCGCGACAAGTTTGTCGACGCCTGCTGGGACTGGACCCATGAGTACGGCGGCATCATCGTCGAGCAGATCAAGCGCATGGGCTGCTCCGTCGACTTCGATAACGAGCGCTTCACCATGGACGAGGACTATGCCCAGGCCGTGCGCAAGGTCTTCTGCGACTGGTACCACGATGGCCTGATCTATCGCGGCAAGCGCATCGTCAACTGGTGCCCCAACTGCACCACCGCCATCTCGGACGACGAGGCCGAGTACAAGGACGAGAAGGGCCACCTGTGGCACCTGCGCTACCCGCTGACCGAGCCGGTCAACGGCCAGGACTACATCGTCGTCGCCACCACGCGCCCCGAGACCATGCTCGGCGACACGGGCGTCGCCGTCTCCCCGAAGGACCCCGAGAAGGCTGCCTTTGTGGGTAAGACCGTCAAACTCCCCATCGTCGACCGCGAGATCCCCATCTTTGAGGATTGGCATGTCGACGCCAACTTTGGCTCTGGCTTTGTCAAGGTCACCCCGGCCCACGACCCCAACGATTACGCCATGGGTCAGGCCCACGACCTGCCGCAGATCAATATCTTCGACGAGCACGCGGTGGTCGTCGAGGGCTACGGCGAGTTCACCGGCATGACCCGCGAGGAGTGCCGCGAGGCCGTCATTAAGTGGTTTGAGGAGCATGACCTGCTCGATCACGTCGAGGATCACGACCACTCCGTCATGCACTGCTACCGTTGCGACGCCGCCCTGGAGCCGTGGCTGTCCGAGCAGTGGTTCGTGGCCGTCGACAAGCTCAAGGGGCCGGCGCTCGACGCCGTCAACTCCGGCAAGGTCACCTTCCACCCCGCGCGCTGGACGCAGACCTACACCACCTGGATGGAGAACCTTAAGGACTGGTGCATCAGCCGCCAGCTGTGGTGGGGCCACCGTATCCCCGTGTTCTACTGCGAGGACTGTGGCTGGGAGGACGCTCTTACCGAGGACACCGACGTGTGCCCCAAGTGCGGCGGCCATCACGTGCATCAGGACGAGAACGTGCTGGACACCTGGTTCAGCTCGCAGCTGTGGACCTTTGCCACGCAGGGCTGGCCGCAAAAGCCGGAGCTGCTCGAGGGCCATCACCCCACGACGGCGCTCGTCACCGCACGCGACATCATCGCGCTGTGGGTTGCCCGCATGGTCATGAGCTCGCTGTACTTCCTGGACGAGGTGCCGTTTAAGGATGTCGTCATCTACCCGACGATTCTTGCCAAGGACGGCAGCCGCATGTCCAAGTCCAAGGGCAACGGCGTTGACCCCATGGACCTCATCGGCATGTACGGCGCCGACGCCATGCGCTTCAACCTGCTGACGCTCTGCACCAACAACCAGGACGTCAAGTTCGACGCGAACATCGACAAGAAGACCAAGAAGCTCATCGACAGCCCGCGCACCGAGCAGGCCAAGTCGTTTGTGACCAAGATCTGGAACGCCAGCCGCTTCCTGCTTATGAACATGGAGGGCTACACGCCCGGCGAGCCCGTCGTGGAGACGCCGGCCGACGCCTGGATGTTCAGCCGTCTGGCCAAGGCCGTCAAGATGGTCACCGAGGGTATCGAGAAGTACACCTTTGGCGATATGGCTCGCGGCGTGCAGCAGTTCTTCTGGAACGAGGTCTGCGACTGGTACGTCGAGGTCACTAAGGCTCGTCTGAAGGGCGAGGGCCGTCTGCAGGCGCAGCGCAACCTGATCTTTGTGCTCGATACCTCCATTCGCCTGATGCACCCGCTCATGCCGTTTGTCACCGAGGAGATCTGGGACAACATGCCGGCGAGCGTGCTCGACCTGGATGCCGAGGGCAACGTGAACCGCGCCGAGGCGCTCATGATCGCCAAGTGGCCCGAGCCCGCCGACTACGCCAAATATGTTGACGAGGACGCCGAGCGCGCGTTTGAGCTGTGCCGTACCGTCGTGTCTGCCGCCCGCGCCACCCGTTCGCGTTACCGCTTGAGCCCCAAGGCCGAGCTCGACGTTGTCGTGCGCGCCGGTGCCGAGGACATCGAGAAGCTCGAGAGCCTGCGTTCGACCATCGAGCCGCTGGCAAACACCGCTTCGCTGGTCATGGGTACCGACGTTGAGAAGCCGGCTGCGAGCATCGCCGTGGTCGATAGCGGCGTCGAGGTCTTTGTGGTGCTCGAGGGCAAGGTCGACCTTTCGGCCGAGAAGGCGCGCCTGGAGAAGGAGATTGCCGCGGCCCAGAAGGAGCTCGCCGGCTGCGAGAAGACGCTGGCCAACGAGGGCTTTGTGGCTAAGGCCGCGCCCGCAGTGGTCCAGAAGAAGAGGGACCGTGCAGCTGAGCTCAAGGAGATCCTGGCGGCACTGACTGCTCAGGTTGCTGACTTCTCGTAAGGGTCACTGGGGGACGCGGTTTGGGGCTTTGCTCGCTACTGCGGATAGTCCTGCGCAAGACGGACAGCACATTAAGTGCTGTCCTTTGCGTGCGGAACTTGTATCGAGCAAAGCGTCGGGCCGCTCCTAGTGCGGTTACGTAGTTGTTTGCATCCTGCGTGTTAGGGCCACTGGGTTGTGGCCTTGATTCTGCTGTAAAGCGTTGTTTGGCTGATATTTTGAATGGGAGGGGCTCGTTGTTTATTACGGGCCTCTTTTTATGTTGAGGGGACTTTGGCAATGGCAAAGCGTTCTGGGTTGTATTCGGTGCCGTTTGGGGTTCCGGAACTTTCTTTTGATGAGGCTGTTGCACTTGCGGCCGATACGGGCAAGATTGCGCGCTATTCCACGCCGCTGCTCGAGACCGTCGTTGAGATGCTCGATGAGCTTGGTCGTCCTGACGAGTTCTATGATTGCGTCCAGATAGCCGGTACCAATGGAAAGACCTCGACGACGCGATTCTCGGCTGCCATTCTTCGTGGTGAGGGCCTTAAGACGGCGCTCTTTACGTCTCCTCATCTGGTGCGTTATCCCGAGCGTATGGAGATTGATGGAAAGGTCGTCTCAGACGAGGTCTTTGCCCATGGTGTCTCTGCGGCGTATGAGGCAGGTTGTCGTCTCAACGCACGTCGTGAGGCGGCGGGCGAGGAGCTTCGTTCTATTACGCCCTTCGATCTTTTGTCCGTGGCCGGTTTGACTATGTTTGCCGAGGCTTGCGTGGACGTGGCCGTGCTTGAGGTTGGCATGGGCGGACGCTGGGATGCTACGAGTGCGACCGATCCCGTGGCCGTCGCCATTACGGGCATTGGACTCGACCATACGAAGGTCCTTGGCGATACGCTCGAGGCCATTGCGGGGGAGAAGGCTGCGGTTATCAAACCCGGGCGTTTGGTTGTTTTGGGCGAGGGTACGCATGAGGCGAGCGTGCAGCGCGTGATGGATGTCCGTTGCCGCGAATGCGGTGTGGTGCCGCTCGTGGTGAACCATGTCACGACTAAGGTGCCGGCGCATGTGGGCGACACGGTTGAGTTCAGCTGCACCACGCCGCGCGCGATCTATACGTCGAGGATGGTTAAACCGGCGTATCAGCCGCAGAATGCCGCGTGCGCGATTATGCTGTGCGAGGGCTATCTGGGCCGCGAGCTCGACCACGACAAGCTCGATGCATCGCTTATGGGCTGCCCCACGCCGGGTCGCTTTGATGTACTGGGAACTGATCCGCTCAAGCTGATCGATGCCTGCCATAACCCCCAGAGCTGCGAGAACTTTGTGAGTGCACTGGACGAGATCGATCCGTGCGTAGAGAATCGCCCCACGCTGCTGTGCGCCGCGCTGGCCGACAAGGACGTGGCGGGCATCGTCGACGTGCTTGTTCCGGCCTTCCCGCGCGTAGTCGTGACCCAGACCGATTCCGATCGCGCCCTGCCGGCCGAGGAGCTCGCTGCCCTGGTGGAAGCCGATAAGCTCGCGGGCGTGTACCCCAGCGTGTCCGAGGCCCTCGCGGCCCTCGATGCCGCGGGCGAGCCCTTCGTAGCCGCCGGCACCATCACCCTAGCCGGCGAAGTGGCGGGGCTGCTGCGCTAGCCCGCCCTGCTCCGTTAACCCATCCCCTCATCAGTTGCGGTGAAATAGGGACTGTTTTATGGGCCAGAAGCCTTAAACAGTCCCTATTCCACCGCAACTTCTAGGGGAGCTTTGGTTGCGTGCCTAGTCTAGGCGGACTGGATCGTGGGGGTAGGCGTTGAGGATCTCGACGCCGGACTCGGTGACCAGGGCAAGGTCCTCGATGCGGACGCCGGTGCGGCCGGGGAGGTAGATGCCCGGCTCGATGGAGAACGTCATGCCCGGCTCTACGACCTGCTCGTTAACGAGCGAGACATCGCCCGGCTCGTGGTCCTGCAGGCCAATTGAGTGGCCCAAGCGATGCGTAAAGTACTTGCCGTAGCCCGCATCCTCAATTACGTCTCGCGCGGCGCGGTCCAGGTCGCACATGCGCACGCCCGGTGCGATGAGTGCCTCGGCAGCCTCGTTGGCGCGGCGCACGATGTCGTAGATGCGTACAGTCTCCTCGTCCGGCTCGCCCCATAAGAACGTGCGTGTCATGTCCGAGCAGTAGTTGCGATGACGCCCGCCAATGTCGAACAGCACCACGTCGCCGCGCTTGAGTACGGTGTCGTCGGGCTCGTGGTGCGGGTCGCCGGCGTTGGCGCCAAAGCTAACGATGGGCGGAAAGCTAAAGCCCTCGCAGCCGTGCTTGCGGTACAGGCCGAGCATCTGGTCGGCAATTTCGCGCTCCGTCACGCCCTCGTGGACGAGCTTGATGGCGTCGGCCATTACGGCGTCGTTAGCGGCCGAGGACGCGCGCATGAGCTCCTGCTCGGCGTCATCCTTGTGGGTGCGTGCGGCGGTGACGGCAAAGTCGCCCAGGAAGAACTCGCTCGCGGCGCGACGATCCATGAGCGGCATCAAAAAGCCGGAGCGCATGACGGTGTCGATGCCGAGGGGCTTGGATGGATTGACCTCGCGAACGATGGCGTCGGCCACGACGTCGGTGTCGGTGTGATAGGCGACGCGGGCATTGTCATATTCCGGCAGCTGATGCAGCGCGTTGACCAAGATTACGGGCTCGCTACCACGTGCGAGCAGCACACCACAAAAACGCTCGAACATATCGGCATAAAAGCCGGTCAGGTAATAAATCGACCACGGGTCGTTTACGAGCAGCTGCGCGCCGGGGTGCTGAGCCTCGAGCGCATCGAGCACGCGCGCCACACGCTGGTCATCGACATGTGCCATGAAACATCCTTTCGCTAGGGTGCCACCATGGTATCCCAAGCCCGGCAGCTAGGGACGTTCCTTTTATCCGGCGCTTCGGGACACTCCTTGGCATGGTCAGACTAGCAAGCGCGCAGGCAAAAGGAGTCATAAGAGGCCCGTCCAAATGGGCTGGTTCCAAAAGCATGGCGGATTACGGGGCCGGACCTGTATTACTTGACCATGGAAAAAATCGCAAAATTAAAACCGACGCTCCTATAAGTTGTCAAGAGGCAGTTTGCGGGAGCGCTCTCTCCAATTCGCACAGGAGCTCGTAATACCTCCTCTCCAGTTTCGTCGACCGCCGTTTCCCCCGTTCCAAGTGCCCG
>JAXJIC010000027.1:0-112073 GCA_036298925.1 Collinsella aerofaciens | reverse complement strand
GGGCGAGGACGAGAACCGCAAGCTCGACGAGCGCGTCCGCGCGTTCCTGAACCGCGGCGTGACCGGCGACACCGACATCAACGTCATCGACACCGCCGAGTTCGCGATCCCCGGCCTTGACGACGAGTTCCGCGTCATCGTGTCTCCGTGGATCCTCTCCTCGCTGATCACCGATCGCCTTGCCGCTTACTACGAGACGGTCACCAAGCACAACCTCAACTACCGTCGTTACTATCACCAGTTCGACTACTAATCGGTGACAAATAAGCTACTGATCAAGAAGCACCCTGCCCGGGCGCATGCGTCCGGGCATTTTTATGCCGAAATTCGCAAGAAAGGGGAATCGAATGAGGCAGTTTATCGTTGCATCCCATGCCCATTTTGCGTCTGGAATCGTCGAGAGCATTGGGCTGCTTTCCGGCGAGCGCGAAAACGTCCATGCGCTCTCTATGTATGTCGACGGAAACGAGGACCTGACCAAGGAGGCCGCAGCGATTCTGGACGGCTTTGCCGCGGACGATGAGGTCGTTGTTTGCACCGACCTCTTTGGCGGCAGTGTCAACAACGAGTTCACCAAGATCGTCCAGACGCGTCCCAACACGCACCTCGTGACCAATATGAACCTGCCGCTCCTTATTCAGCTGCTGTTCGTGCCCGAATCTACCCCGATCGATGAGGCCATTCGCCAGATCGTCGAGGCGGACGACACCAAGGTCAAGTACGTCAACGACCTGCTGGGGCAGGCCGAACTCGATGAGTTTTAACCACTAGGGAGCACATCATGATTCAGATGATTCGTGTAGATTATCGACTGCTTCACGGCCAGGTTGCCGTTAGCTGGACCTCGGCTCTGGGTGCCGACTGCATCCTGCTGGTGAGCGACACGGTCCTCAATGACAAGCTTCGTCTGCAGGCCCTGTCCCTTGCAAAGCCGGAGGGCTGCAAGGTCGTTGTCAAAAACACCGAGGACGCCGTCAAGGCGCTCCAGAGCGGTGTGACCGACAAGTACAAGCTCTTCGTGGTTTGCGAGACGATCCAGCAGGCCGGTGCCGTCGCCAAGGCGATGGGGATCAAGAAGATCAACCTCGGCAATGTTGCCTTTAGCGAGGACGCCCGCCAGGTCTCGACCAGCGTATTTCTCACGCCCGAAAACGAGGCATACGTCAAAGAGCTGCTCGGCGAGGGCTATGAGCTGTTCATTCAGATGATTCCGGCAGATGCGAAGACTGACGCCGCGAAGGTCATCGGTTAGGGGCCATCATGGTTATCAAGACAATCCTGATTTTCCTTATTGCCCTTTTGGGTTATTCCGAGTGGCTGACGGGTACGAGCTACCTCCAGCGCCCGATCGTGCTCGGACCTCTGGTTGGCCTTGTCATGGGCGACATGGTGACCGGCACGATCATGGGCGCCACGATGGAGCTTGCCATGGTCGGCGCCATCTCGGTCGGCGCCTATAACCCGCCCGATACGATTTCCGGCACTATCCTGGGCGTATCTCTTGCCATGCAGGCCGGCGCGGACGCTTCGGCGGCCCTGACCCTGGGCATTCCTATCGCAACGATCGTCCTGGCGCTCGATACCGCCCTGGGCCAGCCGGTGATGCTGCTGCTGGTGCACCGTATCGACAAAAACGTCGAGGACGGAGACACCAAGGCCATCACGCGCAACATGCTCATCGCCGGTTACGCGCAGAGCTGGTGCGGCCTGCTGATTATTCCCCTGGCATTCTTCTTTGGCGCCGATGCTGTTGCCAGCCTGCTCAACATCATCCCCGATTTCGTTCAGACCGGCATGGATGTCGCCGCCGCCTTCTTGCCCGCACTCGGCTTTGCGATGCTGGCGCAGATGATTATGAACAAAACGGTGGCTCCGTTCTTCTTCGCTGGCTTCTTCCTCGTCGCCTACTTTGGCATTAGCACGACGGGCGTGGCGATCTTTGCCGCGATCATCGTCGTCGCGATGACGGTTTTGGGTGATAAGAAAAAAGCGGAGCAGCCCGCAGTGGCAACCGAGGATCCTGCGATTGGGAGTGGGTTCGATGAGTTTTAAGTTTGAGTCTTCTTACGACGGGCTGATTTCCCGCGCAGACCTTAAGAAGCTGTTCTGGCGCTCGATTCCCTATGAGCATTCCTGGAACTACGAGCGTATGGGCCATATCGGCTTTATGTGGGCCCTTATGCCGATCCTTCGCAAGCTGTATCCGCAGGATGCGGACTTTAAGGCCGCCCTTAAGCGCCATATGGAGCTCTATAACGTCACGCCGTACATCTCGACGCTCCCCATGTCCATCGCCGCTGCAATGGAAGAGGTCAACGCTACTGACGATAGCTTTGACACGAGCGCGATCTCAAATGTCAAGCTTGCTTTGATGGGACCGCTGTCCGGTGTGGGCGATGCCTTCTACTGGGGCACGCTGCGAATTTTGGCAACGGGTGTCGGCACGTCGCTGGCGCTACAGGGCTCTATTCTTGGCCCGATTTTGTTCCTGCTCGTGTTCAATATCCCTCACTACATCATCCGTTACCTGCTGACGTTTGTGGGGTATCGCTTTGGCTCGGACATGATCAGCAAGGTCCAGGAATCGGGCATTATGGACACGATCGTCAAGATGGCCTCTATCATGGGCGCCATGGTGATCGGCGCTATGACCATGGAGATGGTCACCGTGGACATTCCGCTCATGGTCGGTGCGGGCGATGGTGCTCAGACGCTGGCCGAGCTGCTCAACGGAATCTTCCCGGGCTTTGTCACGATGGGGCTGTTTGGAATCGTCTATCTCATGCTCAAGAAGAAGATGAATCCGCTCGTGATCATGCTCGTGATCCTGCTCGTGAGTATCGCCGGCGCGTTCTTTGGAGTGCTTGGTGTTCAGTAGGGCATCCGTCATAATGAGAATAATGTAAGAGGGGGCGTCGCGCACACTGTGCTGCGGCGCCCTTTTGCCGAAAGGTGGACAAGATGGAGTATCCGCAGCTTGCCGTCATGAATATCAGCCATCGTTATTTTGACCTTGAGGAATTCTTTTCTTCGGCAGCGGCCTCGGGCTACACGTGTTGCGAGCTTTGGACCGGGGCGATGCATCTGTATGTCGATTGCCATGGATACGATTCGCTCGAGCAGGTGCGGGAGCTGTCGCAGCGGTATGGGGTTCGGATTGTGGGGCTTTGTCCCGAACAGAACAACCCCAAGCCGTGGAATATCGCGGCGCGTGGGAATGAAGCGCGTGCCCGCACGCTCGCGTACTTTAAGAACGTTGTGGATATCGCGGCGGAACTTGGAGCCGAGCAGGTCATGGTCTCGAGCGGCTGGGCATTTTTGAACGAGCCGATCGAGGACGCGTGGGGTCGCAGCGCCTCGATGCTGCGTGCGATTGCCGAGCATGCGGGAGAGCGCGGCGTGCGACTGGTGCTCGAGGCCCTACAGCCGGTTGAGTCGATGATCGTGAACTCGGCGGCCGACACGAAGCGCATGATCGAGGCAGTTGATCATCCGGCACTTAAGGCGTGTCTGGATTTGGGCGCTATGGCGGTGGCAGGGGATACCATCGACGATTATTTCGATCTGCTTGGCGAAGATGTCGCCCACGTGCATTTTGTCGATGTTGCGGCAGATGGCACGACGCATCTTGCCTGGGGTGACGGCGACCGCGATATGCGCGCCGACCTGGATAGGCTGGTGGCGCGCGGCTATCGCGGAGTTGTTTCGGCCGAGACCTATGACGGGCGCTATTTCGCCGACCCCGCAGCTGCCGATGCGCAGGTAATGGCAGAGTATCGTCGTGCGATTGGCGCCTAGGCGGGTTTGGGTTGCGTCGATCTGCCCTATGTTTCCAAATGAATACGGCGTGAGCGGCCGCGATGGATTTTCCCCGCAAACACTCTAGTATGCTAAAGTACCCAGAAGACCGGCGGAGCTATGCCGGTCTTCTGTTCTATATGAAACACAGCATGAGGAGGCTCACCAGATGACGGCCACACCGTGGGGATTCCGGGACATATTGCCCGAGGAGGCTCAGGCGCGCGAGGAGATTGCGCTGACGGTGAAGGGCTGCTTTAGGGAGCATCATTACCTGCCGGTCGAGACGCCGCTGCTCGAGGACAAGGGCTCTCTCGAGGAGGGTGGCCGCATTGCGGACACCCCGTTTAAGCTCTTTGATGATGACGGCCGCCTGCTGGTGGTCCGTCCCGACAACACGCTGCCGATCGTGCGCTTGGTTTCGACCCGCATGCGCGCGGCCGATCTGCCGCTGCGCCTTCGCTACGAGGCGCCGGTGGTTCGCGAATGCCAGCGCAATGCCGGCGGCTCGCGTCAGTTTACGCAGTTGGGTTTTGAGCTTATCGGTGTGGGCGACACCGCGGGCGATGTCGAGATCGTCTCGCTGGTGGCGGAGGCCGTGCGCAAGCTGGCGCTGCCCGATGCGCGCATTATTGCGGGCAGCGTTCGTCCGTTTAAGGAACTGCTCGCGGCCTGTGAGGATCGCGAACTGGCTGCCGAGGCATTGCGTTGCGTACACGCCAACGACTTTGTGGGCCTCGATGCCCGTGTGGCGGCAAGCGCCGAGCCCGAGGCCGTCAAGGCTGCCATCAGCGAGCTGCCGCGCTTGCACGGCGGCGCTGAGGTACTCGACCGCGTCGACGCGCTTCTGGCGGCGGTGGGTATTGTCGCGCCGCTCACGCGCGAGCTGCGTGCCCTGGTCGAGGGCCTGGCTCCCGAGGACGCCCAGGTGCTGTCCTTCGACTTCTCCATCATGAACTCGTTTGATTACTACACGGGTCTGGTCTTTAAGGCCTATGCCGGCGGCCTGCCCGATCCGGTGGGTTCGGGCGGACGCTACGACTCCATCTTTACCGGTGCATTTGGCGACGGCATCGAGGTGCCGGCGGCGGGCTTCGCCTTTTCGCTCGAGCGTCTAGAGGCCGCGCACACCTCGGCCGAGGACGCTGCTTCCGATGGCGATCACGCCGCGGGCCGTGGCGCCGAGGGTCCGCTGCGCATTGCCGTGCCCAAGGGCTCGCTTAAGGCCGACACGCTCGACGTGCTCGAGGCCGCGGGCTTGGATGTCTCTGAGCTGCGTGACCCCGGTCGTCACCTCATCGTGCGCGGCCGCGACACACAGGCCGGTGAGGGTGCGGTCGGCGATATCGAGTTTGTCATCGTGCGTCCCAGCGACGCGCCCGCCTTTGTGGGCTGCGGCGGTGCCGACTGCGGCATCTGCGGCTGGGACTCGCTTATCGAGGCAGACCTCAACCTGCTGCAGCTGGTCGACCTGGGCTACGGCCTGTGCACCTTTATCGAGGCGGAGCCCGCGTGGCGCGCCGGCCAGGCCGAGCGCAACTATGCCCGCCGTGGGTCGCTTCGCGTGGCAACCAAGTACCCGCGCATCGCGAGTGCCTGGTATGCCGAGCGCGGCGTGAATGCCGACATCGTCTCGCTGCACGGCAACATCGAGCTGGGCCCCATTGTCGGCATGACCGACCGTATCGTGGACATCACCGCCACGGGCGCCACGCTGCGCGATAACGACCTCGTTATTACTGGTCGCATTATGGACTGCACGGCCCGCTTCTTTGTCAATCCGGGTGCCGCACGTCTGGATCCGCGCGTGCGCAATCTGGCAGATCGCTTGGCGGCAGCCGTGAAGGACAAGCATTTTGAGCCCGTTGCGGGCTCGGCACAATAGCTCGAGCACGCACGGGCGCCCCAACGTCCGGGCTGCGGGCCGACTGGCGCCGTCGCCCGGACTCTCGTTTTTCGAACAAAAACCTCGACCGATAGGGGATACCGATATGAAGACCATCAAGCTTGCTCCCGGTGAGCGCCTCGTTACCAACCAGCTCAACCGTAAGGGCGTGCTGCCGCAAAACATCGTCGACGCCGCCCGCGATATCGTGGCCAACGTGCGTGCCAACGGCGATGCCGCGGTGCGCGACTATTGTCAGCGCTTTGACGGCGTTGAGCTGCAGAGCTTCCGTCTGCCGCAAGAGCAGATCGATGCCGCGCTCGAAGGCCTCGATCCCGCTTTTGTCGCGGCGCTCGAAAAGGCTGCACGCCAGATTCGCGAGTTCCACCAGCGCGAGGTCGAGCAGAGCTGGTTTACCACGCGCCCGGACGGCACAATGCTCGGCGTTAAAGTGACCCCGCTCGCGGCTGCCGGCATCTACGTGCCGGGCGGTCGTGCGCAGTACCCTTCCACCGTGCTTATGAACGCCATTCCCGCCAAGGTCGCTGGCGTTGAGCGCGTGGTCATGGTGACCCCGCCGCAAAAGGACGGCCTGATCAGCCCCTACACGCTCGCCGCGGCAAAGCTCGGCGGCGTGGACGAGATCTATATGGTGGGCGGCGCCCAGGCCGTGGCCGCACTGGCGTACGGTACCGAGACCATTCCGCGCGTCGACAAAATCACCGGCCCGGGCAACGCCTTTGTCGCCGCTGCCAAACAGATTGTCTCGGGTGACGTGGGTATCGATATGGTCGCCGGTCCCTCCGAGGTCTGCGTGCTGGCCGACGCCACGGCCAAGCCCATGGTGGTCGCGGCCGACCTGATGGCCCAGGCCGAGCACGATCCGCTGGCGGCCTGCTATCTGGTGACCTGCGACGAGCAGTTTGCGCGCGAGGTCGAGGCTAGTATCGACATTCTGGTAGCGCAGTCCCCGCGTGCCGAGATCACACGCGCCTCGCTCGATAACGAAGGCACCATCGTGGTGGCCGCCGACATGGCTGCCGCCATCGAGGCCGTGAACACCGTGGCGCCCGAGCACCTGGAGCTGCACTGCAAGGATGCGATGGGTCTGCTTGGCGGTATTCGCAACGCCGGCGCCATCTTTGTGGGCGCTTGGAGCTCCGAGCCGCTCGGCGATTACGTTGCTGGCCCCAATCACACGCTGCCGACCGGCGGCACGGCCATGTTCTCCAACCCGCTTTCGGTGGAGGAGTTCGTCAAGCGCTCGAGTGTTATCTGCTATACACCCGAGGGCCTGCTCTCGGACGCTCCCGCCACGCAGCGTCTAGCCGAGGCCGAGGGCCTGTGGGCACACGCGCTTTCCGCCGCGCTGCGTCGCCGTGTGCTAGAGCAGGGCGAGGATGCCGTGAGCGTCGAGTCGCTCGCCGCGGCCGACCTGACCAAGGTCGCCTGGCCGGGCGACGCCGTGGCGACGGTTGCCGAGGGCGTTGACCTGGCGGCTGCGGGCGCGGATGGCGTTGGCACAACTGGCAAGGAGGCCTAATATGGCTGAGCTGACGCCCCGCATGAAGGAGCTCGTCCAGCCTTACCTGGCCGGTATTGAGCCCTACGATCCCAACTTTACGCCCACGCGCATCAATCTTTCGGCCAACGAGAACACCTATCCCGTGCCGGCCGGCGTGCGCGAGGCGGTCGACGCCGCCCTGGCTGCCACGCCGCTCAACCGCTATCCCGATCCCATGTCTAACGACCTGCGCGACGAGCTTGCTGCCTGGCATGGCGTGACGCGCGAGAACATCTGCGTGGGCAACGGCGGCGACGAGCTGCTCTATAACTATCTGCTAGCGTTTGGCGGTGCGGGGCGGACCCTGCTCAACTGCCCGCCGTGCTTTAGCGAGTACGCGTTCTTTGCGTCGCTCTGCCAGACCGAGGTGCGCGACGTGTGGCGCGACCCCGCGACCTTTGAGCTCGATCAGACAGCCGTGCTTGCGGCGGCGCCCGAGTGCAACCTGGCAATCGTGACCTCGCCCAACAATCCCACGGGCGACGTGGCGCCGCTCGACTTTGTCGCGGCGCTTTGCGATGCGTGCCCCGGCATGGTAATGGTCGACGAGGCCTACGTTGAGTTCGCCGACGATTCGTTTGGCGCGGCCACCACGGCGCAAGGCCTTATCGCCGAGCATCCCAACCTGGTGATTCTGCATACGCTGTCCAAGGCGTTTGGCGCTGCCGGTACGCGTCTGGGTTACGTGATCGCGGCGCCGGAAGTCATCGACGTGTTCGCGGCGATTCGCCAGATCTATTCGGTCAATGTGCTGAGCCAGGCCGCCGCGCTTGCCTGCGTGCGTGCCCGCGATGCGTACGCGCCCGTGGTGGCGCAGGTCGCAACCGAGCGCGAGCGCGAGCTGTGCGCCCTGCGCTCGATGGCTGCCGAAGGCCTGCCCGTGGAGGTATGGCCGAGCGCGGCGAACTTTGTGCTCGTACGCACGCCGCATGCCACGCGCGTGCGTGAGCGCCTGCGCGACGAGTATTCGATTTTGGTGCGCGACTTTAGCTATGCACCGGGGCTCGCGGACTGCCTGCGCATCACCGTGGGTACCCCACAGGAAAACGACGAGGTGCTGGCTGCGTTTGCCGCGCTGGTGAAGGAGGAGATGTAGATGGGCCGTTATGCCGAGGTGACCCGCAAGACGGGGGAGACCGACATTGTCGTCAAGCTCGACCTGGACGGATGCGGCGTGTGCGATATCTCGACCGGCGTACCGTTTTTCGACCACATGCTCAATGCTTTTGGCCGCCATGGCCTGTTTGATCTGACGGTGCATGCGGTGGGCGATGTGGAGGTCGACGCACACCACACCGTCGAGGACACGGGCATTGTGCTGGGCGAGGCGTTCTGCCAGGCGCTGGGCGACAAGGCGGGCATTACGCGCTTTGCCGACGCGGCGATCGCCATGGACGAGACGCTCGTGATGGCCGCCGTGGACATTTCGGGTCGCGGCCAGGCCTACTGCGAGCTGCCCGTGCCGACCGAGCGCGTGGGCAGCTTCGATACTGAGCTGGCCGTCGAGTTCTTCTATGCCTTCGCACGCGATGCCAAGCTCACGCTGCACGTGCGCGAACTGGCGGGTGGCAACTCGCATCACATTATCGAGGCCGCCTTTAAGGCCGTGGGCCGCACGATGCGCCACGCCTGCGAGCTCGATCCCCGCGTGCGGGGCATCCCCAGCACCAAGGGCTCACTGTAACCGTCACAAGGGTAAAACCACCACGAAGGGGACAGGCACCTTTGTGGTGGTTTTGGATGATGAGAAGTGGAGGGGTCGCGTGGGCGAACCGAAGATCGTGGTGGTCGACTACCACAAGGGCAACTTGTCGAGCGTCGTGCGCGGGCTTGCGCGCGCCGGTGCCGCCGCCTGCACATCGGATGATCCGGAGCAGATCCGCAACGCCGACGGCCTGGTCATCCCGGGCGTGGGCGCGTTCTATGACGCGATCGCCTTTATGCGCCAGAGCGGCGAGGAGGTGGCCGTGCTCGATGCCGTTGCCGCCGGAACTCCGCTGCTCGGCATCTGCCTGGGTCTTCAGCTATTTTTTGAGCGTGGCAACGAGGGCGTGCCTGCGGACGAGGGCGTGGACGCGGACGACGATGCCTCCGAGCAGGCCGGCGGTCCCTGGGTCGATGGCCTGGGCATCATGCGTGGCTCGTGCACGCACCTGGAGTCGAGCCGTCTGAAGGTCCCGCACGTGGGCTGGGATCAGGTGCACATGACGCCTGCCGGCGCGGCCGATCCGCTGCTCGCCGGTTTTGCCGAGGGCGCCAATATGTACTTCACCCACAGCTACGCGGTGGCCGGCGACGTCGATGCCACCGATGTGTTGGCGCGCACGCACTATACACGGAGTTTCCCGTGCATCGTGCGCCACGGCAATGTGTGGGGCTGCCAGTTCCATCCCGAGAAATCCTCCGCGCTGGGTCAGCGCATCCTTAAGAACTTCGTCAACATCGTCGAGGAGGTTGGCCGATGATCCTGTTTCCCGCAATCGATCTGATCGGCGGCAAGGTTGTGCGCCTGGAGCGCGGCGACCGCAACCGCTGCAAGGTATATTCCGATGACCCCGTGGCCGTCGCCCACTCGTTTGCCGAGCAGGGCGCAAGCTGGGTGCATGTCGTCGACCTGTCCGCTGCCTTTGGCGAGGACGAGGACACATGCGCTGCCAACTCGGCGGCGATTAAGGCCATCTGCGGCGTCGACGGTCTGTCCGTGGACGTGGGCGGCGGCGTTCGCTCACTCGCACGCATCGATGAGCTGGCAGGCTATGGTGCTCGCCGCATTGCGCTGGGCACCGTGCTCGTGACCGAGCCGGGTTTTGCTGAGGTGGCAGCCCAGGGCTTTGGCGAGCTGTTGGTCGCCGACATTGCCGCGCGCGACGGCCAGGTTAAGGTGAACGGCTGGCGCGACGGCGCGGGCGTGGCACTCGACGATGCCGTGGCGCAGCTTACCGAGCTGGGCTTTAAGCATCTGGTGTATACCGACATCGCGCGTGATGGCATGCAGACGGGCATCGATGTGGCGGCGTATCGCCATGTGGCGCAGGTCGCGGGCTTTCCCGTCGTGGCGTCGGGCGGTATCTCGACGCTCGACGACATCCGCGCGCTGGCCGCGGTGGGTGAGGGCGCGATTGAAGGCGCCATTACCGGTCGTGCGCTCTACGAGGGCAACTTTACGCTGGCCCAGGCGCTGGCCGCCGCTCGAGGGGAGGAGTAGCCCATGCTTACCAAACGCGTGATTCCCTGTCTGGATGTTAAGGACGGCCGCGTGGTCAAGGGCGTCAACTTTGTGAGCCTGCGCGATGCGGGCGACCCGGTGGAGCTGGCCCGCGCCTACGACCGCGAGGGTGCGGACGAGGTCGTCTTCCTGGACATTACCGCCACGAGCGACAACCGTGCGACGACTATCGAGATGGCGGCGCATGCTGCCGAGGAGCTGGCCATTCCCTATACCGTGGGCGGCGGCTTTCGCGACCTGGCGGGCATGCGCACCATGGTTGCCGCCGGTGCCGACAAGGTGTCGCTCAACTCTGCCGCCGTGCGTGACCCGTCGCTGATTAGCCAGGCTGCCGCGGCTTTTGGCAGTCAGGCCGTGGTCGTGGCGATCGATGCCAAGCGCGTCGGTTTGCCCGGAGAGCCGGGTGCCGACAAGTGGGAGGTCTTCACGGCGGGCGGCCGCAACGCCACGGGTATCGACGCGGTGGCGTGGGCCGAGGAAGCGGCTCGTCGCGGCGCCGGCGAGATTTTGCTGACCAGTATGGATCGCGACGGCACCAAGTCCGGCTTTGACCTGGCGCTCACCCGCGCCGTGGCGCGTGCGGTGCCGATTCCCGTCATCGCGAGCGGCGGCGTGGGTACGCTCGAGCATTTTGCCGAGGGCGTGATCGAGGGCGAAGCCGATGCCGTGCTGGCGGCCAGCGTCTTTCACTTTGGAACCTTCAGCATTCGCGAAGTCAAAGAGTATATGGCCTCACAGGGCATCCCTGTGAGATTGGACTTCTAATGCTGCGGCTTGTCCAGGTACCGCATCTTGCCGCTCAAACCGTCGCTCGCGTACCAAAGTACGCGTCGCTCCTCTTTCGCGGCAACCTGCGGCACCTGGACAACCCTCGCCGACCTGTGGGGTTTCGTTTATGACTTGGGAGAAATGATGACTGAGGTAATAGAAGCGTCTGATCTTACGTACGACGCCCGTGGGCTGATTCCTTGTGTGGTTCAGCAGTATGACACCGGCGAGGTGCTTATGGTTGCTTGGATGAACGAGGAATCGGTGGGGCTGACGCTCAAGACCGGTACCACGTGGTTTTGGAGCCGCAGCCGCCAGGAGCTCTGGAACAAGGGTGCGACGAGCGGCAACATGCAGGAGGTCAAGGAGCTTTGGGCCGACTGCGATAGCGATACGCTGCTGGTCAAGGTCGACTCGCCGGGTCCGGCCTGCCACACCGGCAACCGTACCTGCTTCTTTAAGAAACTCGCGTAGGGCGGGCGCTCGATTAGACGCTCGGCCACCAGAAAGGATTGAACTATGGGTGTGCGCACCGCAAACGTTCAGGATGGAAATATCGGTGAGACGCTGACAGGTCTGGCCGAGGTGATTCACGGTCGTCGTGATGCATCGCCGCAGGAGAGCTATACCGCGCGTCTGCTGACCGACGTCGAGGACGAGCTGCTCAAGAAGCTTGCCGAGGAGGCGAGCGAGGTGGTCATGGCCTGCAAGGACAACGACCACGACCACATTCGCTACGAGGCCGGCGACCTGGTCTACCACCTGCTCGTGACGCTTGAGCGCTACGGCATTACCCTCGACGAGCTGGCCGGCGAACTCAACGCCCGCCGCCACTAGTCGAGCTTTTGGTGCAAGGGGGACAGGATGCTTTGCTCCAATTGATCCGTTTTCCTCCGTCCCCAACGGATCAAATAGAAGTTGCGGTGGAATAGTTCTTGTTTGACGGTCCTAGGGCTATAAACAGGAACTATTTCACCGCAACTTATGAAGGGATGGCTAGGTGAGGGGTGTGGGCTCCCATTCTCCGGCAGCGTGAGGGATGTCGAAGGTTCGATAGCCGCAGTCGTAGGCGTGGGCCTGGGCCTCGCGGATGTTCCAGCAAATATCGCAGGCACGGTGCGCGTCCGAGCCAAAGGTGATCGGCACTTCGGCATGGGCAAAGTAGCGCAAAAGGCCGGTCGCGGGGTAGTAGTCGTCGAGCCCCTTGCGCGGTGCGGCGGTCGAGACCTCAACGCGGCGGCCCGTGTCGTGTGCACACTCTGCCATCTGCTTCCAGAGCGGTGCGGGGTCAAAATCGGGTGCAAAGCCTTCCTTCGAAAAGCGCATGACCAGGTCGGGATGAGCCATCACATCAAAGTTAAGCGGGCTTTCGCAGGCGCGGCACCAGTCATCGACATAGCGCTCCCACACGCCGCGCACGCCTAAGTTTTCCCAAACGTGCAGGTCGGTGTCATCGTCGATCCAGCCGCAGCGCGAATCGGGCGTATCGGGACGAGCGACGTCCTCCGTCCCCGCCGTCCCCGCGGCGCCTGCCGCAATATCTCCCGGGTTGCCAATCCAATGCACGCTGCCCAGGCGTACGACGGCGCCCTGGGACCAGCGCTCAACCAAAGGCTCGCAGCCCCCGTACCAATCGCATTCAAAGCCATAGATAAAGCTGAGTTCCGGCACAATCTGCGCGGCAAGCTTGCGAGCATCCTCAAAAGTCAGACGATGTACCGGCAGGTCGCCCTCAGTAACCTGCACTTCGCAGTTGGCATCCATGCTGGCGGGCAAGGTGAGGTGGTCGGTCGAGACCATGACCCGACAGCCAGCCGCCGCGGCGGCGCGAACGTTTTCCTCAAAGGAGGCATGGCCGTCCGAAAACGAGGTGTGGGTGTGGCAATCGACCAGCGGGCACATAGGCATAGCGGCTCCTTTGCATTTGGCGAATCCGCTCCATTGTAATGGCGCGACCCCTGGCGCGCCGGGAACGCCACAAGTCGAAACCGACTGGAAAGGGCAGGCGGCGCGCAAGGGCTGCCGCACGACATCGACCCTGCCTCAAAACGTGTACGTCAGCCTCCAAAAGCTGCAAAAAATGACATGTTTGGAGGCTGACGTACACGTTTGGATAGGGGCGAGGGCGGCGACGGACGAAAGTCACGCCTGCGTCACGTACGATGTGCTAGCGTTTGGATGAACAAAACGAGCCCGTGCGGAAAGGAGCCGGACCGTATGCCATGCGATAGCAAATCTCCGCTGTCTCGCGAGACCGATGCGCCCGAGACCATCGTCAAGCTGGAGTGCGACATCGACGATGCGTCGCCCGAGGTACTCGCCTATGCCGCCGACCGCCTGCGCGAGGCCGGCGCCCGCGAGGTGCACTGGCTACCCCTCTACTGCAAAAAGGGTCGCCCCGGATGGCAGTTGCAGGTGATCTGCTCGCACGAGGATATCGAGCGCCTACAGACGATTATCTTTTTGGAGACCACGACCAACGCCGTTCGTCGCCAGGTGATGGAACGCGTTTGCCTGCCGCGCCGATTCGAGCAGGTGACAACGCCTTGGGGCGAGGTGGCCGTAAAGGTGGCAACCCTGCCCGATGGCAGCGAGCGTGCAGCGCCCGAGTACGAGGACTGCGCTCGCCTTGCCCGTGAGCACAATGTGCCGCTCCAGCGCGTGATGCAGGCGGCGCAAGCCGCGGCTCTGCAATTTGAGTGACACGGTCGGCGACGCGCCACACCCACCCCATCAACCTCACCGAAAGGACCACCATGAAATACCTCATCGCCTCCGACATCCACGGCTCGGCATACTGGACCGAGCGCCTGGTCACCGCCATCGATTCCGAGCAGCCCGGCCGCATCGTGCTGCTGGGCGACCTGCTCTACCACGGTCCACGCAACGACCTGCCGCGCGATTACGCCCCCAAGCGCGTAATCCCGCTGCTCAACGCCCTGGCCGACCGCATCATCGCGGTGCGCGGCAACTGCGACGCCGAGGTCGACCAGATGGTCCTCGACTTCCCCGTCATGGCCGACTACGCCACGCTGTTTGACGAAACCGGCCGTGAGCTGTTCCTGACGCACGGCCACGTCTTTGGCGCCGGCATGCACAACAGCGTCGACCACGCGCCCGCGCTGCCCGAGGGCTCCGCGCTCGTCTACGGTCACACGCACGTCAAGGTCAACGAGGAAAGCGCCGCGCACCCGGGCCTGTGGCTCTTCAACCCCGGTAGCGTGAGCATCCCCAAGGACGGCTCGCACAGCTACGGCATCTACGAGGGCGGCGCGTTCCGCCACGTGGTCCTGGAGGAGGAATAACCATGGCGCAGCACATGGCTCAGCAAAATGCCGAGGGCTCGCGCGATTTGTCCACGCTGGTCGACGCGTCGGCCGAGCTACAACATCTGGTGCAGATCGTCTGGCGCTTGCGTCAGCCCGACGGCTGCCCGTGGGACCGTGAGCAGACGCACCGCAGCATCGGCAAGAACATGATCGAGGAGGCCTACGAGGCACTCGACTGCATCGAGGCGGACGACGCGGTTCACCTACGCGAGGAGCTGGGCGACGTGCTCATGCAGGTCGTGCTGCATGCGCAGATTGCGGCGGACGCCGGCGAGTTTACGCTGGCCGACGTGGCGCGTGATATCGATGCCAAGCTCATCCGCCGTCATCCGCACGTGTTTGGCGATGTAGATGCCGACAGTTCCGACGAGGTACTCAAGATTTGGGACGAGGTCAAGCTTGCCGAGAGGGCTGCCAAGGACAAGGCCGTGGCGGCAGGCGAGGCTGCGCCCGAGGGCCTGCTCGACGGCGTGCCCACGCATCTGCCGGCGTTGATGCAGGCGCAGAAGGTGTCACGCAAGGCGGCCGCCGTAGGCTTTGAGTGGGAGACGGTCCAGGACGTGTGGGACGAGGTTGCCGAGGAGCGTGCCGAGTTTGAGGCCGAGGCCCCTGGCTCGCCCGAGCGCGAAATGGAGTTTGGCGATCTGCTCTTTGCCCTGGTCAACGTCGCGCGCAAGGAGGGTATCGACGCCGAGAGCGCCCTGCGCGCGAGCACGGCCAAGTTTCGCCGTCGCTGGGCTGCGATGGAACAGATGGCGGCTGATGCCCACGTTGATCTTGCCGAGCTTTCGACCCATGGGCTCAACGACCTGTGGGACGCAGCAAAGGCAGGGGAGTAAGACTGCGGGAACGACGGGCTGACGCGCCTCATCGTTCCCGCTAAATTTTTCGAAAATCAAGTGTATCCCTCGGCTAACTTAGGGCATAATGCAAAAAGTGCGACATGGCTAACTTACCGAGGCGCACCGACGGTGCACGGTCAGCCGGTCGCTTGCATCCACTACGTTTCCAAGTGAGAGGGAGACAACATGAGCGATATTTTGGACGTCTACGGTCGCGAGGTGCTCGACAGCCGCGGCAATCCCACCGTCGAGGTCGAGGTCGTGCTCGAGGACGGCAGCTTTGGCCGCGCGATGGTGCCTTCGGGTGCTTCGACCGGCGCCTTTGAGGCCTGCGAGCTGCGCGATGGCGACAAGGGCCGCTACCTGGGCAAGGGCGTTTCGCAGGCCGTCGAGCACGTCAACAACGAGTGCGCTAACGCCGTCGTGGGCCTCGACGCTTTCGATCAGCGCGCCGTCGATGCCGCGCTGATTGCCGCGGACGGTACCCCCAACAAGACCAAGCTCGGTGCCAACGCCATCCTGGGCGTGTCGCTGGCCGTTGCCCGCGCCGCTGCCGAGTCGGCGGGCCTGTCGCTGTACCAGTATCTGGGCGGCGTCAATGCCCACCTGCTGCCCACGCCCATGATGAACATCCTCAACGGCGGCGTGCATGCCGACAATAACGTTGACTTCCAGGAGTTCATGATCATGCCAGTGGGCGCCCCGAGCTTTGCCGAGGGCCTGCGCTGGTGCGCCGAGGTCTATCACACCCTCAAGGGCGTGCTGCACGAGGCTGGCCTTGGCGGCGGCGTGGGCGACGAGGGCGGCTTCGCGCCCAACCTCAAGACCAATGCCGAGCCGTTCGAGTATATCACCAAGGCCGTCGAGAAGGCTGGCTTTAAGCCCGGCGTCGACTTCATGTACGCCATGGACCCGGCATCGACCGAGTTCTACAACGCCGAGACCGGTATGTACGAGCTCAAGGGCGAGGGCGTGGAGTACACGAGCGCTCAGATGGTCGATTACTGGGAGAAGCTCGTCGACACCTATCCCATCATCTCCATCGAGGACGGCATGGCAGAGGAGGACTGGGACGGCTGGGTTGAGCTTACCCGTCGCATTGGCAACAAGGTGCAGCTGGTGGGCGACGACCTGTTCGTCACCAACACCGAGCGTCTCAAGAAGGGCATCGAGCTGGGCGCCGCCAACGCGATTCTGGTCAAGGTCAACCAGATTGGCACGCTCACCGAGTCGCTCGAGGCTATCGAGACTGCCAAGGAGGCCGGCTACGCTTGCATCGTGAGTCACCGTTCCGGCGAGACCGAGGACTCCACCATCGCTGACCTGGTCGTGGGTGTTAACGCCGGCCAGATCAAGTCGGGCGCCCCGTGCCGCAGCGACCGTATTGCAAAGTACAACCAGCTCATCCGCATCGAGGACGAGCTCGAGGGCAGCGCGCGCTACGCCGGCAAGTCTGCGTTCTACAACATTCGCTAGGCAGCGGCGTGTGCGGGGGCGGGGCTGACTCGGATTCGTCTCGCTTCCGCCAGGCACTGTTGAGCACCATTGGGCGCTGGGTCATACGGCTCAGCGCCTTTTTTATGTCGAGCAAAGGCTGTCGAAGGTGGCGCGCGCGCTCGTGCTATAACTAGAATACTTAGCGCAAACAAACCTCAACCGCACAAGGCGCACATGGATCAGATTTACGACAACAGGTACTATTCCGCCGGTTCGCGTGAGCCGTCGCTTCGCCGTGCGCACACGGTGCAGCTCGGTGGGTCCGCCTACGCCGGTGCCGACCGCTCCGCGCAGCGCCCGACAAGCACCTCGCGCCCCAATGCTCAAGTGAATACTTCGACAGATGGACCAGTACGCCCGACACGTTCGTCGCATCCGTCGCGTCCCTCGGCCCAGACGCACGACAAAGCGAGCAGGCCTTCGAGCCGTCTTTCGGGCTCGGACTTTATGCGCTACGCCAACGACAACGCGGTGGTTAAGGCAATCTATGACTTTACGCACGGTTCTCTACGCCCGCTGTTTATCGGTATCGTGGTGGCGCTTGCGCTCGTGAGCCTGTATTTCCCCGTGCGCGACCTATACGTGGCAAAACGCTCGAACGACATCTTGGCCAAGCAGGTCGAGATTCGCGAGCAATACAAAGATGAGATGAAAAAAGACACTGACAAGTGGCTCTCGGAAGAGGGCATTAAGGATCGGGCACGGGAACTGGGCATGGCGATGCCCGGCGAGAAGAGGATTGAAGTGCAGGGCCTGGATGACGATTCGGATGCCTCGTCGAGCCAGAAGTCGTCGAACGCCAAGAAGGCCAGCGAAGTTGCCAAGGAAATCGAAGAAGTCGGCAAGGACGCGCCGTGGTACATCCAGGCGTTCGACATGCTGTTTGGATTTAACGGCGTCGAGGGCCAGACGGTCGTGTCCAACGGCAAATAGCGCCCGGAGGGGAGCCCGCAATGACAAATTGCAAACGATATAAGGTGGCCGCGATCGACCTGGGAACGGTGTCGTCGCGACTAGTGCTAGCGCAGGTCGAGGGCGGGGCGATCGTGGAATCGTCCAAGCATACCGAGATTACCGATCTGGGCGAGGGCGTGGATGCGACGGGCCGCTTTTGCGAGGCGGCGGTCGAGCGCGTGCTCGCCGCATGCCGCATGTTTGTGGACGAGGCGCGTGCCTTTGGGGCCGCGTGCGTCTGCGCCACGTGCACGAGTGCCGCGCGCGATGCGTCCAACGCCGCGCTGCTGCTGGACGGCCTGCGCGAGCTGGGTCTCGAGCCGCAGGTGATTCCGGGCGAGGTCGAGGCACGCCTGACATTTTTTGGCGTGGCGCACGACTTTGCCGGTGAACGCATTATCGTCGCCGATTCGGGCGGCGGCTCTACGGAGCTCGCGACGGGCGTGTACGTGCCGGAGCGCGGGGTCTTTGCGCTGGAGGGAACGCGTTCGCTGGACATCGGTTGCCGTCGCGTGACGGAGCGCTTTTTCTCGGCGTTGCCGCCCGCGGACGACGAGCTCGCGGTTGCCGCCGCGTGGGCGGGCGAGCAGTTCTCCGCCTATTTTGAGGGCCTGCCGAGCAATTTTGAGCGTGCAGAGCGCCTGGTCGCGGTGGGCGGTACCGTCACCACGCTCGTGGCGCTGGTCCACGAGCTGGAGCCGTACGACTCGAGCTTTGTGCACCTGCGCGAGCTTTCGATGGAGCAGATCTCGGACGCCATCGATCGTATGTCTACGCTGGATGTGGAGGGTATCGCCGCGCTACCGGGTGTACAGCCCAAGCGCGCGGGCGTGATTCTGGCCGGCGCCGTGGTGATTCACGAGCTCATGCGAGCCGGCGGTTACGACATGCTCACCGTAAGCGAGAACAGCCTCCTCGCCGGCATGGCCGCCACCATCAACGAGACCCTCGACGGCGCGACCCCCACCATCGGCTGGACCCCGAGCCTGAGTGCTCTTTAACCGTCTTCCTCTGAGTTGCGGTGAAATAGTTCCTAAATAAGCTGGTAAACGGTATAAACAGGATCTATTCCACCGCAACTTAGAGCCCCGCCGGCGTGTAAAAGAAACGTGCCCGTATCCCTGGGGGACGCGGGCTCGTAAAAACCAAATGGTAGGGGCGGTGGGACGTCCGCGCATTTGCTGCGCAAATACGCACCGGCTTCGGCCGCCTGTCGGCGCCCTCGCCGGCTCGCTACGGACGCTGCGCGTCCGCTTAACGCTCGCCCCCTCGCGGGTTCGAGTCCCACCGGCATCTAAAAGAAGCGAGCCCGCATCCCTGGGGAACACAGGCTCGCAAGCAATCACATGGTAGGGGCGGTGGGACTCGAACCCACAATCCTTGCGGCGAGAGATTTTAAGTCTCCTGCGTATGCCAATTCCGCCACGCCCCCGTGAGACTAGAAGTCTAGCACAAGCCGTCCGTTACGCGTTGACGGCCATCGAGTGTTGGCCCGACTTCTCCAGGAACTCTTGGAACTTGGCTTCGTCGCCTTTGTTCTTGTACTGCAGGGCCAGCAGGTATTCCAGGCGGCAGCTCTTGACCTTGTCGTCACCGGCATCCTTGAGCATGCGCTCCAGCTCGGGAATGTCGTTGTGGCGCTTGAGGATCATCGTGTCGTACATCAGCTGGCACTCGTGCGCGACCGCCTCGGCCTGACCGCCCTCAAAGCCCTTGATCTCGTGCAGAAGCTCCTTGGACTTTTTGCGGTCCTCCTGGCCAACATAGTAGTTAAAGGCTTTGATCACCAGGTCGACGCGCTGCATCTTGGGGAGGTTGAGTCCCAGCAGCAGGTCGAACATCTCGCTGGCGCGCTCGTGGTCCTCGCGCAGCAGATAGGAGTTCAGACGCAGGTAGTCGCGGTTGTAGCGCGGGTACAGCATGCTGGTGAGTTTGCCGTCGAGCAAACGATCGAACTCGTCCCACTGCTTGGCAGCCATAAGCTGCTGCAGACGCTTGAACGTGGTGCGTTTTTTGACGCTAAAGAACACCGACACGGCGATGCAGATGATAACGACGGCGGTCCAGAGGGTGCGGGAATCGGGCATGTTAGGGTCCTTAGTCGCTCATAAAGCGAGCGGTATGACAACACGTACTAGATGTATTATACGCAGCGCGCAAGCAAACTGGCATAAAAGCTCATCGAGGCCGAGTGCCATCGCTCGCTGCGGTACACTTACCTAAAGTAAACCATGAAGGGAGACATTACCTATGAAGAAGATCGTTTTGGCTTGCGGTGCTGGCGCTGCTACTTCCACGCTTGTTGCCCAGAAGGTCGCCACCATGCTCGACGCCAACGGTTATGCCGACAAGTACGAGATCGTGCAGTGCGCCATCTCCGAGGCCAAGGATTACTGCGACGAGGGCGCTGACCTGCTGATCGCCACCACCGTTGCCCCCGAGGGCCTCACCTGCCCGTACGTGAGTGGCGTGCCCTTCATGACCGGCATGAACCGCGTTGCCGCCGAGAAGGCCGTTCTCGACGTCATGGCTCAGTAGGCGCTGACTGCATGAGTGAGCAGAACGCCAACCCGGTAGAGCTCTTTGGTATGCGCGTTGCCCATGTGGGCATTAACGCCACCGACCCGGCAGACGCCCTGGAGATCGCGGAGCTGTTCTCGACGATGATGGGCCTGCCCGTCATCGAGACCCCGGTTTCGTACTTCAACGATTCGCTGGTCGAGATCATGAAGCAGAACGGTCGTGGCACCAAGGGCCACATCGGCTTTGCCGTTAACGACATCGATGCAGCTGAGAAGTGGTTTGCCGAGCGCGGGCTCGAGGTCAACGAGGAGTCGCGCGCGCTGCTGCCCGACGGTGGTACCAAGCTCGTGTACTTTAAGCGCGAGTTCGCCGGTTTCGCCGTGCACCTGTGCCGCGAGTAGCGCACAAGCTGCCATAGCTGGCAAAAAGGGATAGGGCCGCGTGGCCCTATCCCTTTATTTATGCCGAGGGACTTCCTAGCGCGGTAGGCGAATCGTAAAGCGGCTGCCGACGCCTTCGACCGAGGTCACGCCGATGACACCGCCATGGCTATCGACGATCCACTTGGCAATGGCAAGCCCCAGGCCCGAGCCCTGCGCTCCGGCATCGCGCGCGTTGTCAGCGCGGTAGAACCGCTCAAACGCGTGAGCTGCGGATTCCTGGTTCATGCCGATGCCCTCGTCCTCAACACTTATGTCGATCGTGTCCGCGCCCGCATCCGGCGTTATGCCAAATGTGACGGTCGTTCCCGCATCCGAGTACTTGGCGGCGTTTTGCACGATCACGCGCAGAGCTTGCTTCACGAGCGCCACGTCAACGGGCGCATCGCAGCGCGGGTCGCTGGCAAGCGCAGCGTCAAAGGCCGGCCGATACGTATGCTCGGTATCGATCATCTGCGATTCCTCGCATACCTCGCCGACCAGTGCGGCAAGGTTGGTATTTGCGCGCCGCAGGACCGTGCGTCCGGCATCGCCGCGCGCCAAAAACAGCAGCTGCTCCACAAGCTCTTGCATGTGCTCGCTTTCGGCTTTAAGGGACGCGATGGACTCCGCCAGCACGTCCGGGTCGTCTTTGCCCCAGCGGTCGAGCATGTTTACGTAGCCCTGAATCACCGCGATGGGCGTGCGCAGCTCGTGGCTCGCGTCGTTGACAAAGCGCATTTGCTGCAGCTTGGCTTCTTGCATCTGACGCAGCAGGCGGTTGAGTGCGACCTCGATGCTCGCCAGGTCGGCGTCGCCGGTGGTGATGCTCGGCGAGTCGACGCTTGCGCGCTCGATGGCTTGCTCCAGCGTTTCCATCTTGCCGCCGGCGAGCTGCATGCGGCCGAGCTCGTCCACGCGTAAGGCCAGGTCGTTGAGCGGTGCCATGGTGCGGCGTACGCGTCGGGCGCCGCCGAGCATGTTGAGCACGCTGATGACCTGCCAACCTACAACGACAAGGTAGAGAGGCCACAGCGCGACGAGGTCCTGCGCGAGGGGGAAGGTCTTGGTGGTACGCGCAAGCTCGACGGTATAGGTGAGCGTTGTCAGGTCCCAGCCGCGCGCGGGCGTCAGCGACATGCCGTGAACGGTGGCGCCGGGGATCCATCCTGCGGTAAACGCGCCGTCGGACAGCGTCTGGTTGTATCCATAGACGAGGATCGCCACCGCAATAACCAACAGCAACAGATCGAGCCAGACGTAGCTCATCAGGCGGCGCCACATATAGCTCCAGTTGATGGCGCGGGCGATGGAGGTGACGCGCCTGGTCTCGGCGTTACGCACGGCAGACATAGCCCACCCCGCGCACGGTCTGGATGATGCGGGCGCCGCCGGCGTCCTCGATCTTGGCGCGTAGATGCGCGATGTGCACGTCGACGTTGTTGGTGTCGCCCATGTATTCGTAGCCCAGCGCTTCGTGCGCGATGCGTTCGCGCGTGAGCACGGTCTCGGCATGCGCCATAAGCAGGGCGAGGACATCGAACTCGCGGGCCGTGAGCGCAATGGGCGAGCCGCCGACCGTGACTTCGCGGCGGTCGGGGTCGAGCGCAACCGAGCCCACGGCGAGCGTGGCGGGGGAGGGTGTGGCAGCGGTCTGGGCCGTGTCGGTTGCCGGGGACATTGTGGCGATACCGGCGGCCGTGCCGTTCGCTACGCCAGCCCTGGCGCCGGCGCCGCCAACGCTGGAAGCCGTCCGCACGGCCTCCGAGCGCTTCAGCGCCACGCGGATCCGTGCGAACAGCTCCTCAATCGCAAATGGCTTGGTCAGGTAATCGTCGGCGCCGGCATCGAGCCCGGCCACCTTGTCCATCACGGCGTCGCGCGCGGTGACCATGATCACCGGCACATCCTTGTGCTTGCGGATGCGCCGCAGCACCTCCATGCCGTTGAGCTGCGGCAACAGCACGTCGAGCAGAATCAAATCGTAGTCGCGCTCCAGTGCCAGGTCCACGGCGGTGCGGCCGTCGGCGGCATGTTCCACCTGGTAGCCCTCGTGCTCCAGCTCGAGCGTCACAAAGCGGGCGATTTTCTCCTCGTCCTCTACGATCAGGATCCGTGCCATGCGTGCCCCCGTCTGTGATTACTTGTCGTCGTTCAGATTTTGCTTGATGTCGTCCGCGGCATCGGCAGCGTGATTCATAAGGTTGTTGATGCTACCGGGTACGTCGCCGTCGCTATCGATGCGGTAACGCATGCCAAAGAACAGGCCAATCAGCATCAGCCATATCGTGGCGCCCCAGGCAAACAGCGCGACGATGGGGATCAGGATGGGAATGTTGAGGATGATCGCGTCGCGGCGCGTGGCGATAAACTTGGTGTCCAGGCTCAGGCGGAAGAGCTTTTTGAGGTACTCCCACACGCTGTCCATCTTCTTGGAGAAGTCGGTCTTTTCGCTCGACTTCTCGTAGGCGGCCTGCGCTGCGACCATCTCGGCTGAGGGCTCATCGACTGGCACGGACTCGGTGGCGGCGTGCGCCGACGTGGTCTGCGTCTTGCCCTGCGACTCGAGCCAAATGATGGCGTCCAAAACGTTGCCGTCGGCGGCGTCGAGCGCGGCCTTGGCATCGGTGTAGCTCACGTTGCACTTGGTGCGGATGGTTTCAACTTTTTCGAGGTCGTCCATGACCTGTTCCTTTCGTTCGATGGGCGCGACGCCGGGCGATCTGCCCGGGCGCGAGCGTTGCGTTCGGCGGTCTGCGTTGCGCGGCGCCGCCCCGCCCTTGGTCGAACTCTATAGTGCAGGTTATAGATTAAGCGATTCTTGAGCCAAGATTAATGTTGGATGAGTTTTTGCGCGGCGGTGGGGAAGGGAGAGATGTCTTTCTGGATAGCTAGCAGCGAGGTCTAATACTTTTCCCGAGAAGTGAACGAGCTAAAACGGACCCCCGAAGCATCGACATTTTAAAGGTGCCGTTTCCTGCGGTTTCAATGCTGAAATCCCACGATTTTGCCGTCGAAAAATGCGGCTGTTTCAGGGGTCCAAAAACAGCCGTTCACTTCTCGGGAAAAGTATTAGACCTCGATAGCGGGGGATGGGGTGCCGGTGCAAAACGGCGTCAAGGGTTGGTCGAGCAGGCGGTTTCCCCATGGATGTCCGCACGACATGTGACACTTACCCTGCCGTCCTGCTCTGCCGCGGCGGCATGTACCCAAACAACGACCCTCTAAGGAGTTCGATATTGATGAGTGACAACACCAAGCATCTCGCAAAGAAGTGCGCCAAGGACGCGGGACCGTGCCTCGCGCTGTGCGTAGCCGGCGCAGCGGTCGCGCTGCTGGCTGTTCTGGGGCCATTCGACGTGCTCCGAAGTACCAGTTCCCTGCACGTTTGCATGGCCCTTGCCGGCGCCATGATGACCGGCGGCGTGCTCGATCTGGTTTTTTGGGTGCTTGACCCGTTTGGATGGAAGAACGAGGGGTAAGCCCGAAGGGATGGAAGGGCTGGAACGGTTAGCTTAGTAATCGTGCAGGATGTGGGCTAGCGACTTGCAGGGAAGTGGTGATCCGATGACGGTCTATGTGACGGGCGATATTCACAGCGGCCTCGACATGCAAAAGCTGCGCGACTGGGATCTTGGGGATAGCCTGACGGGCGACGACTATCTCATCATCGCGGGCGACTTTGGCTTTCCGTGGGATTTTTCTGCCGAGGAGTGCGCCGATATCGCCTGACTGGAGTCGCGCCCTTATACCGTGCTGTTCGTCGACGGCAACCACGAACGTTTCGATCACTGGGCGGAGCGTCCCATGGAGCTGTGGCACGGTGGGCTGACGCAGCGCCTGTCGGACACCTCGCCCATCCGACGCCTGACGCGCGGCGAGGTTTTTGAGCTCGACGGCTCAACGATCTTTACCATGGGCGGCGCCACGAGCGTGGATAAGGAATACCGCATTCCGTATTCCAGCTGGTGGCCGCAGGAGCTGCCGGACGAGCGCAACTTTGAGGAGGCGCGGGCAAAGCTCGACAGCGTGGACTGGAAGGTCGACTACGTGATCACCCACACCTGCTCTACGCGCATGCTTTCGCCCACGCTCTATCCGGCGCCCGGTTGGGATTGCCCCGGCGTTGATCGACTTACGGCATTTTTCGATGAGCTGGAAGATCGCTTGGACTACAAGCGTTGGTACTACGGGCATTTTCATCGGGATACCAACCCGGCCGAGCGTCACACCGTGCTCTACGACTGCATCGTTCGCTTGGGCGACGAACTCCAGCCCTGGGATGTTGCGTAGAGGCGGGGTGGCTGGCTACTCGACCGTTACGGTGATGTTCTCCCGATGCGCGCGGATGACGTTCCAGCTAAAGTGCTCGACCAGCTGCTCGGCAGAGCGCGGTGTGGCGTCCGGCGCGATGCCTGTTTGCCCGGCGAGCCAGCCCAGTAGTGCCTCGGGCGTACCAAAGCGGGTGCGTAGTTCGCCCAGGTCCAGATCGCGGTCGCGCTTGGAAAGGCGGCGGCCGTCCGGCGACATGAGCAGCGGAATATGTGCGTAGCGCGGTGTGGGAAGTTCCAGCAGATGCTGCAGATAGATCTGGCGGGGCGTGGAGCCAAGCAGGTCGCATCCGCGCACGACCTCCGTAACACCCATGGCGGCGTCATCGACCACCACGGCCAGCTGATAGGCAAACACGCCGTCGCTGCGGCGCACCAAAAAGTCGCCGCATTCGGTGGCGAGCGCTTCGCATTGGGCGCCGTACGTGCGGTCCACGAATTCGATCACGTCGCCCGCGAGGTCGTCGACGGCGGGCACGCGCAGGCGCGTGGCCGGAGCGCGCAGAATGCTGCGGTGGGCAACTTCCTCGGCAGAAAGGCCTCGGCAGGCGCCACGGTAGATGGGCGTGCCGTCGCTGGCGTGCGGCGCGCTCGCGGTGTGGAGCTCGGCGCGCGTGCAAAAGCAGGGATAGGTGAGGCCGGCGTCTTGCAGTTGGCGCAAGGCGTCCTTGTACAGATCCAGGCGATCGTGCTGGTAGTAGGGGCCTTCGTCCCACTCGAGTCCCAACCAGGCCAGGTCGTCAATCAGTTGAGCGGCAAGTTCCGGGCGCTTGCAGCGATCGTCCAGATCCTCAATGCGCAGTACGATGCTGCCGCCCTGGCTGCGGGCCGAAAGCCACGCGCACAGGCAGCTGAACACGTTGCCCAGGTGCATGCGGCCCGATGGCGACGGGGCAAAGCGGCCCACGACGGGCGCGAGGGCGGGGGCGAGCTTGCTGTTGGGCGCCGTCGATGTGGCCACAGCGGGCGTTGTTATGTTGCGTGCGTTGATATCCATGCGGACGAGTATAGCGCGGGGCGCGGTGGGGGAGACGCTGCCGTGGCCTGCAAGTTGCCGAGGCCGCGCGTTGCGCGTGCCGGACCACCGGCTCGACAGCTCGATCGCCGCCCGCCAGCCCAACCCCTCAAACGACAGAAACCCCGGCAGCTCTTCGCAACTGCCGGGGTTTCCGCGGAAAAGGGGGACATGATCCTCGAGCGAACGGCAAAGGGGCAAACCGTTTTCGCTCAACTGCTTTATGCCCCTCGGCTGGCGGCTCAATCAGCGCGTGCCGCGCCCACACAAAGCCGCTACACCTGTGACGGAGCTGTGAAGTGGTATCTATTGCCGGGGCGGGCTATGCCAAGGGTGTCCCTAATGACTAGTCATTTAAGAACGTCCCCAATGACTAGCTGCCGGGGTGCGGGCGTGACTTTCATCCCGTTTGGCGCTCCGGTCGCCTAGATGTTCGTCATGCGTACCCGCAAACGTGGGACAATGGCGCTGTTGGTTTTACAGACAAAGGATGTGCCTATGAACACCCTCGCCGCCAAAGTCAGCCGGCAGCGCCGCCTGTTTGCGCGATTTGCTTCCGTCTGCGCACTCGTCGCGCTTGCATTGCTGCTACTGCCCGCCGCCGCACACGCCGACGGTTATTCCATGACCCAAACCTACATCAGCGCCACGGTCGAAGCCGACGGATCGCTGACCGTTGTCGAGGGACGCCAGTTTGATTTCGACGACGACATCAACGGCGTGTTTTGGGAGATCAATACGGGCTCCAACCAGCAGGGCGGCACGGCGGGCGTCGACGTGCTGAGTGTCGAGGAAGAGGACACCGCGTTTAACAAAGTCGATAACGCGAACAAGGGCGACTCTGGCGTCTACACGGTCGAGCAGACCGGTGACGGCGTAAGGATTAAGGTGTTCAGCCCTCACGAGAGCGGCGACAGCGCAATCTACTACGTGAGCTACACCATGACCGGTGCGGTCATGAACTGCGCCGATACCGCCGAGCTCTACTGGAAGTTCGTGGGCGACGGCTGGTCTGCGGATTCCGACGATGTCGAGATGGAAGTGCGCTTCGCAAATGCCGCTGCCGGGACGGCGGCCGTCAAAGGCGATAACTTCCGCGCATGGGGCCACGGTCCGCTGACGGGCGACGTGTCGCTCGATGAGGACGAGCCCATGGTCACCTATACCATTCCCTGCGTGCATCAGGGCGAATTCGCCGAGGCACGCATCGCCTTCCCCAGCGACTGGGTGCCGCAGCTTGCCGCCTCGGGCGAAGAGCGCATGTCAACGATCCTGAGCGAAGAGAAGGAATGGGCCGACGAAGCTAACGCCCGCCGCGCTCACGCTCGCATGATTGCCAATGCACTTGCCGTGCTAAGTGTTGTTGCGGCGGTGGCCTTTACCGGCACAATCGTTATGCTCAAGCTGCGCCGCCGCAAGCCCAAGCCGCTTTTCCAGGACGAATATTTCCGCGATGTGCCTTCGGCCGACCATCCCGCCGTGCTTTCGGCCCTCATGAGCTGGAACGAGGTGCCCGATCAGGCATATATCGCCACGCTCATGAAGCTCACTGACGACCGTGTGATCAAGCTGGAGCAGGCGACCGTGACCAAGGCCAAGAAGGGTCTGCTGGGGCGTGAAAAAGAAGAGCAGACGTATCGCGTGACGGTGAGCGATGCGGGCTGGAAGTCGGCCAAGGGCATTGACCACATGGTGCTCAAGGTCTTCTTTGCCGGTGCTAAGCCTGACGAGAACGGCGATCGCTCGCGCACGTTCGACGAGCTGCAGCACTACGTCAAGCAGCATGCTACACCCGTGGGCGACAAGCTCGAGGACTATCAGAACACCGTTAAGGGCAAGCTGGCCGATAGCGAGTACGTTGCCTCGGACGGCATTGTCGCAATGGTGTTTGGCCTGGTCCTGGGCATTCTAATTGCCTTTATTCCTATTGGATCCATTTTCTTTACCGACGGCGCGCAGGCGAACATTATCGCCGCGGTTATCTCGGTGCCGATTGTGCTGGTGGGTATCGGCGTGGGCCTTACGTTCCGCCGCTTTACGCCGGAGGGCGCCGAGGTGGCGGCTCGCTGCAAGGCACTTAAGCATTGGCTCGAGGACTTCACTCGTCTAAAGGAAGCCGTCCCCGGCGATCTGGTGCTGTGGAACAAGCTGCTGGTGATGGGCGTGGCGCTGGGTGTTTCCAAGGAAGTGCTGCGTCAGCTTGCCGAGGCCGTGCCGCCCGAGGTGCGCGAGGCCGACGGCTTCTATGACAATTATCCCTGCTACTGGTGGTACTACCATCATTACGGTATCGAGTCTCCGCTCGATTCGTTCGATGACGTGTATCACGAGAGCATCCGTGAGCTGGCGTCGAGCTCCGACAGCTCGGGCGGCGGCGGAGGCGGCGGCTTCTCTGGCGGCGGAGGCGGCGGCGTCGGCGGAGGCGGCGGCGGAACGTTCTAACGGTCGTAAATTATGGGATGGGCTTTTCTCGACAGCCGTCGGGGAAAGCCCATCCCCTTTTTACGCGCTACCTACGAAGACTGTCCCCAGCGACTAATCATTTAAGAACGTCCCCAACGACTAGGTGCGGTTGCTGCCAAGGAGTGTCCCGGGGTGCCGGCACAAAAGGAACGTCCCTAACTGCCGGGTTTAGGCTGTTAGATCGAGTTCGTAGAGGAAGCTTTCGCGCGGCATGTCGTGACGGCGCTCTTCGCGGTTGGCGCGGTGCGTGGCCGTGCGCTTAAAGCCGTGCAGCTCGTAGAACTTCCACGAGCAGTTGGAGTCGGTGTACAGGTGCGCCCTCGTCGCTCCAAGCGAGGACAGGTGCGAGACGGCGGCATCGAGCAGAACCGTGCCAACGCCCAGGCCATGGACATCGCGATCCACGGCAAGCAGCGTGACCTCGTTGTCGTGCGGCAACGGCCTGCTCTCGAGCAGGCGGTTGTTAGTTCGGATGGTTGCGCGCACAAACGAGAGATACTCGGCGCACGCATCGGGCTCTAGCTCACGCATCTGCGATAGCAGCGCGCGTTCGGTATCCATCCAATGCTCGTTGATAGTGGCGCCGGAGCTCTGTCCCGCACGCGCGAGCGAAATGCCACGCGCCTGACCGTCGATTACGGCAACCTGTGAAAACGTCGACGACGAAAGGCAATAGGCGAGGTCGCACGCGGCCTCAAGGCGGTTGTACTCATCGTTATCCGAATTGTTATGCCAAAGCTGCTGCAGAATCAGCGCGATGGCGTCGAAGTCTTCGGTATCAAACGGTCGGTAGAGAACCCGCGAGACCATGGTGCCTCTTTCTTTTGCGGATGCATATCGAGCACAGTTCTACCACGCCATTGGCATCTAATTATGGTGCCCCTGTGTTCCATGAACTCACCGTGCCCGGTGCCATGCCCATCCCCTCCGCTCGCAAACTTTTTCTGCACATGCGCCCGTTGCGGGGTGCATCGATGCGCTCGATGCGCTACATTAAATCAGTATTTTCAATGCCGCTGCGCGAGCGCTGCAGATCGACGTATCACCGACTCACAGAGCACGGCGGCGTACCAGACAGGAGGACTGCATGGGATCTGATGTGAAGATCGCACGCGCGTTGATCTCGGTTACCGATAAGACGGGTGTCGTCGATTTCGCACGGACGCTGGTCGATGACTTTGGCGTCGAGATCATCTCTACGGGCGGCACGGCTCGTGCCATCGAGGACGCGGGCGTTCCCGTAACCCCCATCGAGGAGTTCACGGGCTATCCCGAGATGATGGACGGCCGCGTTAAGACCCTGCACCCCAAGGTTCACGGCGCGCTGCTGGCCCGCCGCGATTCCGAGCAGCACATGCAGGAGGCCGCTCAGCACGGCATTAAGCTGATCGACCTGGTCGTCGTCAACCTGTACGAGTTCGAGAAGACCGTCGCCAACCCCGAGGTCACCTTCGCGGACGCCATCGAGCACATCGACATCGGTGGCCCCTCCATGCTGCGCTCTGCCGCCAAGAACGCCACGAGCGTTACCGTCATTTCCGACCCGGCCGACTATGATGCCGTCCTGGCCGAGATGCACGAGACCGGTGGCTGCACCACGCTTTCCACCCGTCGTCGCCTGCAGGTGAAGGTCTACCAGACCACCGCCGCCTACGACACGGCCATCTCCCGCTGGCTCGCCGCCCAGGCAAGCGACGTGGCGGACACCTCTGCCAAGCTCGAGATTTCGCTGGAGAAGGTCGACGACCTGCGCTATGGCGAGAACCCGCAGCAGAAAGCCACAGTCTATCGCTTTGCCGAGGGCTGCGAGAACACCGCGAGCTCGCAGTTCCCGCTCGTGGGCTCCAAGCAGATCCAGGGCAAGCCGCTCAGCTACAACAACTATCTGGATGCCGACGCCGCTTGGAACCTGGTCCGCGAGTTCGACGAGCCGGCCTGCGTAATCCTCAAGCACCAGAACCCCTGCGGTTCCGCCGTTGCCGAGGACATCACGGCTGCCTACGACCGCGCTTTTGCCTGCGATCCCAAGAGCGCCTTCGGCGGCATCATCGCCTGCAACCGCGAGGTTCCCTTTGATCTGGTTGAGCACTTTGCCGATCAGAACAAGCAGTTCGTCGAGGTCATCATCGCCCCGAGCTATACCGATGAGGCGCTCGAGCGCATGGCCAAGCGTCCCAACCTGCGCGTGCTGGCCACCGGCGGCGTGGACCACGGCGCCCAGGTGGAGCTGCGCTCCATTGACGGCGGCATGCTGGTGCAGGAAGTCGACCACGTGACCGAGGATCCCGCGACCTTTACGTTCCCCACCGACCGCAAGCCCACCGACGCAGAGATGGCCGAGCTCGAGTTTGCCTGGAAGGTCTGCAAGGGCGTTAAGTCCAATGCCATCCTGGTCTCCAAGGGCAAGGCCGGCATTGGCATGGGCCCGGGTCAGCCTAACCGCGTTGACTCCGCACTGCTTGCCTGCGAGCGTGCCGAGGACTTCTGCGAGCGCGAGGGCGTGGAGAAGGGTGGCTTTGCCTGTGCAAGCGACGCGTTCTTCCCGTTCCGCGACAACGTCGACGTGCTTGCTGCACACGGCGTGACCTGCATCATCCAGCCCGGCGGCTCCAAGCGCGACGACGAGAGCATCCAGGCCTGCAATGAGCATGGCATCGCGATGGTCTTTACGGGTGCCCGCCACTTTAGGCACTAAGTTTCGCCCCGGGACAAAATAATCTCTGCAAAAGACGGTCGCTCCGTTTGGAGGGCCGTCTTTTTGGTATAAGAGGACGGAATGACTAACACGAAAGGTACAACCATGCCCCAGATTGATGATGCCGAGCTGTTTGGCAATGCCGAGGATCAGCGTGCGTACGAGGACTTTTGCGCCAATCAGGAGGCGGTCGAGAAGTTTACGCTCGACAAGCCCGCGCTTATCTGCCGTTGGCGCATGTCCAACAAAAAGGTGCCCATGCTCAACCGTCACATCCGCGCGCTGTCCGAGCGTCTGGTGCAGGGCGAGCCACTTACCCATAACATGCTCAGCTGGGCCAAGCAGCACGTTGAGTGGTCACTTGCCGAGGGCGACTACACCGCCCACGACGGTGTGCTCATGCTGGTGATCGACATCAACGGCAACGCCGCCATGACGGTGGGGGAGTACGAGCCGCTGGCCGACACGTCGGCCAAGGCGCTGCGTACCCGTTCTGCCGAGGCCCGCTCCGAAGCCGACGAGACCGGCGTGGCGCCCGAGCTGCTCGCTGCCGTCAACGACGGCGAGCTGGCCTTTGTGGCGCCGGCGGACGAGTGTCTGTGCGGCACGGCGACGCTCATCGAACAGCTGGCCCAGACCAAGGGCATCCCGGTCACGCGCGTAGACATTCCCGCGCAGCTCAAGGGCGCGCTGTTCCTAGTGAGCGACGAACACGGCGTGGTGCCCGCAACCGAGACGGACGCCGCCGAGGCCGACGCCGCCACGGTCGCCTTCTTCGCCGACGGCTACGAAAAGCTCCGTGCCCGCCGCTAAATGATTTTTCTGGGACGGGGATTTAATAATCATTTTGGTCCCCGTCACCGCTGCGAGTGCGAGGCGAGCCAAACGCCCCCCGCTCGCGAACAGTTCTGTCACCTTGGTGACGCGCGAGGCGCATACCTGCGGCTCCGCAGCCATAATGGTGGCAAGACAACCAAGAGGGGAGTGGAATCCATGGCGCTGATCTATGTCGTTGAGGACGACGAGCCCATTCGTCGTGAGCTTGCCGATATCCTTGCCCGTGCCGGTTTTGAGGTTGAGGCCTGCGAATCGTTTGAGCATGTCTCGCGCGATATTCTCGCCGCCGCGCCCGACCTGGTGCTGCTCGACCTCACGCTTCCCGTCAAGGACGGCCAGCATATCTGCCACGAGGTTCGCCGCGAATCCGAGGTTCCCATCATCGTCCTCACGTCGCGCACGACCGAGATCGACGAGGTCATGGCCATGACGCTCGGTGCGGACGACTTTGTTCCCAAGCCCTATAGCGCCCGTGTGCTCGTGGCGCGCATCAATGCCTTGCTGCGTCGCACCGCGGCGGCGGGCGAGCGCAGCGCGCTCGTACACAAGGGACTGGAGCTCGACCTTGCACGCTCCATGGTCACCAACACGCTAACCGGCACCAGTACCGAGCTCACCAAAAACGAGCTGCGTATCCTCTCGCTGCTTCTGAGCCGCGCGGGCAAGATCGTTTCGCGCTCGGCCATCATGCAGGACCTGTGGGACTCCGACGCCTTTGTGGACGACAATACGCTTACCGTCAACATCAACCGCCTGCGCACCACGCTCGAAAAAATCGGCATCAAGGGGTATTTGACAACGCACCGCGGCCAAGGCTATTCGGTCTAGGGGCCGGCTATGTCGTTTGGCAAGTTCTTTAAAGATGCGCTGCTTCCCGTCGCCGTGTGGACGTGCGGTGTGCTGCTGAGCTGCTTTGTGCTGACGGTCGCCGGCGCACCCGTTTCTATCGTGGTCGTGGCGGTTGGCGTGTCCTTTATCTTCGGTATGCTCGGCATCGTGGTCGAGTACGCTCGCCGTCGCCGTTTTCTGCGTCAGTTGGAGCGCGCGGCCGAGGAGCTCGAGAGTCCCGCATGGGTGCAGGAGATGGTGCAATGCCCGACCTATGCCGAGGGCGAGCTCGAGTACGAGGTCTTGCGCCGGGTGGGCAAGGCGGCATGCGACGAGGTTGCCGAAGGCCGGCGTCAGACCGATGACTATCGCGACTATATCGAGAGCTGGGTCCACGAGGCCAAGCTGCCCCTGGCGGCGGCTCACCTGATTTTGGAAAACCTGGACAGCAGCGAAGACGACCTGTCGCGCGTGGACGACCTGGCACGCGAACTTGCCCGCGTGGAGCGCTATATCGATCAAGCGCTGTACTACGCGCGCTCGGAAGTCGTGGAGCGCGACTACCTGATTCGCCGCTGGGATCTCAAAACCTTGGTGACGGGCGCGATTAAAGCCAACGCGCGCGAGCTCATTGCGGCGCATGTGGCCCCGGTGTGCGAGAACCTCGACTTTGAGGTCTTTACCGACGAGAAGTGGCTCGAGTTTATTCTGGGCCAGCTCATTCAGAACAGCATTAAATATGCGTGCGAGGACGGCGCGAAGATCGTGTTTTCGGGCGCGTTGCTGGACGAGGGCCTGGCAAGCGAGCGCATCGAGCTTATCGTTGCGGACAACGGCTGCGGCGTGTGTGCGGCAGACCTACCGCGCGTGTTCGAGAAGGGCTTTACCGGCGACAGCGGCCGCACCACCAAGCGTGCAACGGGCATCGGCCTCTACCTGGTGGCGCGCCTGTGCTCCAAGATGGGCATCGACGTCACCGCAGCATCCGACTCCGGCAAAGGCTTTGTCGTCACGTTTGCCTTCTCAACCAACAAGTTCCAATACTTTGAGTAGGCGGGCCGTCTTGCGGCACGGACGGCTATGTTCCCGAACGTGAATATAGCCGCAAGGATTTAAATGAATTGCCCCAAACAAAACGTGCCGCCCCAAACGGGGCGGCACGCCATTTTTCTATCAGACAACTCGTTGAAGTAAGGCTGCGAAGGCCGCGGGGCCGGGAGGGGTTTTCCTAAGGGCACATCCCGCAGCCACAACGCGGCGAGGACGTGCCCGTGGAAACCCCGCAGGCCCCGCGGCCGGTGGGAGCAACGCTACTTCACGACCAAGATGTCGCAGTCCGTGTTGCGCAGCAGGAACGTCGAAATCGAACCCAGGAGCGCATACTTGATCGAGGACAGGCCGCGGGCGCCGCAGAGCACCAGGTCGGGTTTGACCACGTCGAGCATCTCGTCCTTGAGCGTCTCGCGAATACGGCCGGCGCGAATCATGACCTCGACCTCGGGAATATCGGGATTGGCCTTGGCCTCTTCGAGCTGCTTGGCAATGGAGTTCTTAAATGCCTCCTCTAGGCCGTTGACCAGGTCGACCGGATAGGAACCGGCGCTCTCGAGCGCCGTGGAATCGATAACGTGGCCGATGATTAGCTTGGCGCCGTTGTTCGCGGCGACCTTGATGGCGCGTGCGAGCACAAAATCCTGCTGCTCAGTACCGTCGAGTGAAACAAATACCTTGGTGTAGCCCTCGTTCATGGTTTCCTCCTTGGTCTATCGCACGGGCGCGGGGCTCGTGCATCGGGCGGGCGCGGGCGCGTTGGCCGCCGGACACTTTATCTTGTTGCAGTTATACCCAAGGATTTGGGTTTGACCGCTCGCAATTCTGTGAACGGGCGAGTTTTTTGGTAAGGGTAGGCGCAGGCGCGCCGCCAACGGTTGATAATGGGACATCGCCCGCACCGTCCGCAGAACAATATCGGCGGGTGTCTAACGAGGGGGTCCCTTTGGATATTATCGAGCTTCTAAAATCTGCCTTCATGGGCCTGGTCGAGGGCATCACCGAATGGCTGCCTGTTTCGTCGACCGGTCACATGATCTTGGTGGACGAGTTCGTCAAGATGAACGTGAGCGAGACGTTCTGGAATATGTTCCTGGTCGTGATTCAGCTCGGCGCCATTCTGGCCGTCTGTGTGCTGTTCTTCCATGAGCTCAATCCGTTCTCGCCCAGCAAGGGCAAGGAGGGCCGTCGCGACACCTGGGTGCTGTGGGGCAAGATTGTGCTCGGCTGCATCCCTGCGGCGGCGATCGGCCTACCGCTCAACGACTGGATGGAGGAGCATTTCTACAATGCTCCCGTCGTGGCGCTGGCGCTCATTGTGTACGGCGTGCTGTTTATCGTGATCGAGAACTGGCGCGCGAGCAAGCGAGAGGAAATGGCCGTTGCCGGTTCGTTTGGCTCGCGTGCTGTGGTGTCGGGTGGACGTCCCGCCGGTGCGCACTTTGCGGCGCCCGCCGCGGCTACCGCTGAGGATGAGGACGATGACGAGAATCTGGACTTTGGCTCCATCGCCACGCTCGAGGACCTGAGCTGGAAGACTGCGCTGGGTATCGGCTGCTTCCAGGTGCTTTCGCTGGTGCCTGGTACGTCTCGCTCCGGTTCTACCATCATCGGCGGCCTGCTTTTGGGCTGCACGCGTTCGGTGGCGTCCAAGTTTACGTTCTTCCTGGCCATCCCTGTCATGTTTGGCGCGAGTGCGCTCAAGCTGGTCAAGTACTTCATCAAGGGCGGCACGTTCGGCGCCAACGAGGTCGCTATCTTGGGCGTGGGCTGCGTTGTGGCCTTTGTGGTTTCGCTCATCGCCATCAAGTGGCTCATGGGCTTCGTCCGCCGTCACGACTTTAAGTGCTTCGGTGTTTACCGCATCATCCTGGGCATCGTAGTGCTCGCATACTTCTTCGTTCTGGAGCCGATGCTCGGCCTCTAACTTAGTCGCCGCTCGCTGCTGCTGCCATGACATCGGCGGTTTCGTGATTGTCAATAGATTGGTGCAGACTAACCTGACCCCATTGCGCCAAATCCGCTGGGGCGGGCCTGACGGTGGCGCACGGAGTCGTGGTGTGATTTGCGTCGGTGTCCGCGCGGCTCGGTATACTGGTACGGCTCAAACTATGGCGCCGCCCGCAGGCGCGCCGTCCGTCAGATGAGGAGTCGCCCATGACCCAGCCCCTGCCCTGGGAAAAGAACACTGCCGCACCCGTGCCACCCGCGCCGGAACCCGTGCCGCTCGATGCGTACACCGTCCCCGCCGCGCCGGAACCCGAGCTCGTTCCGCTCGACATCTACGACGCCCCGGCTCCGGCGCCCAAACCCGCCAAGCCGCTCGTCGACATCGACAGCCTTAATCCCGCTCAGCGCGAGGCGGTCCTGACCACCGAGGGCCCGCTGCTGGTGCTCGCCGGTGCTGGCTCGGGCAAGACCCGCGTCTTGACCTTCCGCATCGCACATATGCTCGGCGACCTGGGCGTTAAGCCCTGGCAGGTCCTGGCTATCACGTTTACCAACAAGGCCGCGGCCGAGATGCGCGAGCGTCTGGCAGCGCTCATCCCCAGCGGCACCCGCGGCATGTGGGTGTGCACCTTCCACGCCATGTGCGTGCGCATGCTGCGCGAGGACGCCGACCTGCTGGGCTACACCGGGCAGTTCACCATCTACGACGATGACGACTCAAAGCGCATGGTGCGCGACATTATGCAGGCGCTCGGCATTGAACAAAAGCAGTTCCCCATCAACATGATCCGCAGCAAGATCAGCTCGGCCAAAAACGCCATGATCGGCCCCGAGGACATGCTCAAATCCGCCGACAGCCCCAACGACAAAAAGGCCGCGCAGGTCTACCTGGAGCTGGAACGCCGCCTGCGTGCCGCCAACGCGATGGACTTCGACGACCTGCTCGTGCGCACGCTCGAGCTGCTGCGCACCCGCCCCGAGGTGCTCGACAAGTACCAAGAGCGCTTCCGCTACATTAGCGTCGACGAGTATCAGGACACCAACCACGTCCAGTACGAGATCGCCAACCTGCTGGCCGCCAAGTACCAAAACCTCATGGTCGTGGGCGACGACGACCAGTCCATTTATAGCTGGCGTGGCGCCGACATCACCAATATCCTGGACTTTGAGAAGGACTTTAAAGACTGCAAGACCGTCAAGCTGGAGCAGAACTATCGCTCTACGGGCCATATCCTGAGCGCCGCCAACGCCGTGGTGCGTCACAACTCGCAGCGCAAGGACAAGCGCCTGTTTACGGCCGAGGGCGATGGTGAGAAGATCCAGGCCTTCCAGGCGAGCGACGAGCGCGACGAGGGCCGCTGGATTGCCGGCGAGATCGAAAAGCTGCATGCCAAGGGTACGAGCTACGACGACATCGCCGTGTTCTACCGCACCAACGCCCAGTCGCGCATTCTTGAAGATATGTTCCTGCGCGCGGGCGTGCCCTACAAGATCGTGGGCGGCACGCGATTCTTCGACCGTGCCGAGATCCGCGACGTCATGGCCTACCTCAAGATGATCGTGAACCCGGCCGACGAGATGAGCGTCAAGCGCGTCATCAATACGCCGCGCCGCGGTATCGGCTCCACCTCGATCCAAAAGATTGAGCAGCTGGCGCGCGACAACCGTTGCTCGTTCTTCCAGGCCTGCGAGATCGCGTGCGCCGAGACCGGCATGTTTAGCGCCAAGGTCCGCAACGGCCTGTCGAGCTTTGTGTCGCTGGTGCGCGAAGGTCGCCGCATGGACGGCGAGCTCAAGGACGTCGTCGAGATGATTGTCGACAAGACGGGCCTGCTGCAGGCATTCCGCGCCGAGGGCACCATGGAGTCCGAGAGCCGCGCCGAGAACATTCAGGAATTCTTGGGCGTTGCTGCCGAATTTGAAGAGACGCACGAGGATATCGAGGGTACGCTCGAGAGCTTGGAAGAGCTGCGCGCGGCTGGTGTTGCCGACGTGCCTGCCGGCACCGAGTCCGAGCCCGTCGTGGTGAGCGCACCTGCGCCCGAACCGGGGCCGTCTGCCCCGGCATCCTCGTTTGAGGCACTCGTCGGCGCGCGCGATGCCGCAGGTTCCAATCCGCTCGATAGCTTGGCCGCCCCGGCGCTGTCTCCGCAGGATGCCCTGGCCGCCGCCATCGCGGGCAACGCGTATGCCGCGCCGACGGAGTTGCCGGCGGGCGCCGTGCATGCCGACGAGATCGAGCGCACCTACGGTCCGCTCACCTGCAAGGCGCTGCCGGCACTCATGGAGTGGCTGGCCCTGCGCTCCGACTTGGATTCCCTGGCCGGCGAAACGCATGCCATCACCATGATGACCATCCACTCCGCCAAGGGCCTGGAGTTCCCCGCGGTGTTCGTGGCCGGCATGGAGGAGGGTATCTTCCCGCACGTGCACGATTTTGGCGGCAGCGATGATCCGGGCAAGCTCGAGGAGGAGCGTCGCCTGGCCTACGTCGCTATCACACGCGCCCGTAAGCGCCTGTTCTTGACCTATGCGGCAACGCGTCGCACCTACGGCTCGACCTCTGCCAACCCGCGTTCGCGCTTCCTCAACGAGATTCCGTTTGAGGATATCGAGTTTAGCGGCATCGGTTCTGCCGGTTTTGAGGGCACGGGCTGGGAGAAGCGCGGCGACCGTCACGGCACCTTTGGCTCGGGCATGGGCTCGGATATGTATGGCGGCAAGGTGTTTGGCTCGCATACGCGCTCGACCGGCGGTTCCGGTTCGCGCGGCGGATCGAGCTTTGACGATTTCTTTGGCGGCAGCAGCTACGGGACCGAGCGCCATCGTGGGGTTTCGCCCGATGCCGGCCGTGTTGCCTCGACCTTTGGCTCGGGCGCGCCGCGAGCCAAAAAGCCCTCGTCCAAGGTGTCCCCGACGGTGGAGCGCAAGGTCGATCGCGCCAGCGCATCGCAGGACTTTGCCGCGGGCGATACCGTGAGCCACAAAACCTTTGGCACGGGTACCGTGATCTCGGTCGCTGGAGACATGATTGAGGTTCAATTCGAAAAGACCGGCCAGACCAAAAAGCTTATGAAGGGCTTCGCACCTATAGTGAAACTGACCTAGGCGGCTTTCCCAGGCACGGCACCTCGGCCTTCAATCGTCGGGCATGACCTCAAGGTCTATGCCCTCCTCTTTCAGGCCGATCTGCCGCACCTGGAAAACCCGTACATCCAGCTAGGCGGGCGTATGGGGCAACATCGCCTGCTCGGACAGTCCTGCTCGCACGGAGAGCACATTAAGTGCTCTCCGGCTCGTGCGGAACTCGCGATCGACCAAAGCCCCCGGCGCGCCCTCTTCCTTGTGGCGTTTTGGCCTGCAGCTTGCGAACGTTGCTTTGCTCGTTCGCTTTTTGATCTGGAGAGCCGGGTGGGCTGATGGATAGATACAACAAGGGGCTCCCCCGTTGGTGGACGGGGGAGCCCCTTGTTGCGTTTGGGTTGTTGTTGCGATCTAAAGGTGGCTGATAATCAGTTCCAACTTGCCTTCGAGGTCGATGGAGCTGACGGTGCTGGGGGCCAGCAGGTGGCTTCCCTTGTGGACGGGGTCGCCGCAGACGGTGCCTTCGCCGTCGATGACCGACAGACACATGAAGGGCCAGCGCTGGTCGAGGGTTTTGCTGCCGTCGACGCGCACACGATCGACGGTGTAGCAGGAGTTAGACTCGAGCTCGGTCACGCCGTTCACCTCGGGCGCGGTCACCGTGCCGTCGGTCGGAGCCTGGGCATCAAAGTCGATGCAGTCGAGGCTCTGCTCAATGTGCAGCGGGCGCAGGTTGCCGTCGGTGCCGGGACGGTCGTAGTCGTACAGACGATACGTCACGTCGCTCGACTGCTGCGTCTCCAAAATGAGCGTGCCGGTCTTGATGGCGTGCACGGTACCGGAATCAATCTGGAAAAAGTCGCCCTTGTGAATCGGCAACACGTTGAGCATGTCGTCCCAACGTCCTTCCTCGATCATTTGTGCGGCCTCGGCGCGGTCCTTGGCACGCTGGCCGACGATGATCGTGGCGTCGGGCTCGCAGTCCAGCACATACCAACACTCGGTTTTGCCCAGGCTACCGTTCTCGTGCTCGGCAGCGTACTCGTCGTTGGGATGAATCTGGATCGAAAGGTCGTCCTTGGCGTCCAGAATCTTAATGAGCAGCGGGAACTCCTTGCCCTCGCAGTTGCCAAAGAGCTCGCGATGCTCGGCCCACAGCCACGACAGTGTGTGGCCGGCATACGGGCCCTCCGCAATCTGGCAGTCGCCGTTGGGGTGGGCCGAGATGGCCCAGCACTCACCGATGGGGCCATCGGGAATGTCGTAGCCAAATACGGTTTCGAGCTGGCGACCGCCCCAGATCTTCTCGTGGAAGATCGGCGTCAGCTTAATCAAATCGGACATGTTCATACCCCCATTGTGTTGCGCGGGCGCTGCACAAAACAGCTCAAAGCGAGCGCCCGGATGACTACAAAAACCTATGCCAACGTTACGTTGTGCAACTCAAAGCGGTCGCCAACGTTGCGCGAGACCGAATACTCAAAGGCGGCGCCGCTGTCCAAAAAGCCAATCTGGGTGAGCTCGAGCAGGGGAGAGCCAGGCTTGGTGTCCAAGCGCTCGGCTTCTTCCTCGGTTGCTGCCACGGCGCGAATGGTACGGTGGAAGCTCGAAATCTTCAGCCCACATTGCTCGCGGATGAAGTGGTAGACCGATCCGTACAGGTCCTTCTTTTTAAGGCCTGGAATCAGCTCGAGGGGCATGTAGGTGTACTCGATAACGATGGGCTTCTCATCGGCCTGACGCACGCGCACGATGTGATAGGCAAAGTCATCCTCGGCAATTCCCAGCTGGGCTGCGATGTCCGCTGGTGGATTAACAATCGAGAAATCGTAGACCACCGAGGTCACCTTCTCCCCGCGGTGCTCATACGAAAAGCCCTGGGCACGGTCGTTTTTGCCCTGGAAAAACGCCTGACCGGGAAGTCCCGCCGTGTCCTTAACGTAGGTACCCGATCCGCGTCGGCTGGTAATAAGACCTTCCTCGGTGATTTGCTCGATAGCTCGTTTGACGGTGATTTTGGAAACGCTATAGAGCTCGCAGAACTCAACGACGGTGGGAAGCTTGTCGCCCGGTTTAAGAGTGCCATCCTCGATGCTTCGACGAATATCTGCAGCTATCGCCTCGTATTTGGGAATCATTGAACCTCCTTTCCGACATATATCAATACGCAAGTAAGTATAACCCTTAACAAGGCACCCATATAACCTTTATCTAAGAAGCTCGAGAAAGAAAAAAGAAAAAGACGCTTTACTTTTAGAATTAGAGCGCTATAGTTTAAGCAACGAACGGAATCTTTCCGCAGAACAGGATCGACCGTTTGGGGACGGTTTTGTTTTGGCGGGTTGGATATCGGTATGACCGGTGCGCGCCCGCGCCGGATAACCTGCCAAAGCAAACCCGTCTCCAACCGGAAGCTCTAGAACACGAAAGCGAGGACTTTGATGGCACAGTATCAGCTGCCCAACGACTTCTTCTTTGGCGCTGCTATGTCCGGCCCGCAGACTGAGGGTCAGTGGAACCAGGGCGGCAAGCTCGAGAACCTGTGGGACACCTGGTCCATCCAGGATCTGGGCTCGTTCTACAACTGCGTTGGCTCTTACGCCGGCAATGACTTTATGGCCAAGTACCAGGAAGACCTTCGCATTTTGAAGGACTTGGGCCTGGATACCTATCGCACTTCCATCCAGTGGAGCCGTCTGCTCGATGCCGACGGCAACCTCAACGAGGAAGGCGCCGCGTGGTATCACGAGTTGTTCCGCGCCTCTCGCGAAGCCGGCCTGGAGCCGTTTGTCAACTTGTACCACTTTGACATGCCCACCTACCTTTTTAACCGTGGCGGCTGGGAGAGCCGTGAGGTTGTCGAGGCTTACGCACATTACGCCGACGTCGCCTTCCACGAGTTTGGCCAGGAGATCAAGTACTGGTTCACCTTTAACGAGCCCATCGTCGAGCCCGAGCAGCGCTATCAGGAGGGCGTGTGGTTCCCGCAGCTCCACGACTTTAGCCGCGCTCGCACCGTGCAGTATCACATCTCGCTGGCACATGCGCTGGCCGTGGCCAACTACCGTCGCGCCTATGACGAGGGCGCCGTTCGCAGCGATGCCAAGATCGGCATGATCAACTGCTTTACCCCGGTCTACACCAAGGAGAACCCCAGCGAGGCGGACCTCGAGGCCGTGCGTATGACCAGCGGCATCAACAACCGCTGGTGGCTCGACCTCATTACCAAGGGCGAGCTTCCCGCCGACGTGCTCGACAGCCTGGCCGAGGGCGGCGTTAAGCTTCCGTTCCGTGCCGGCGACCAAGAGATTCTTAAGCAGGGTGTTGTCGACTGGCTCGGTTGCAACTACTACCACCCCACGCGCGTTCAGGCGCCGGCGAGCAAGATCGACCAGTACGGTCTGCCGCACTTTGCCGACGAGTACGTGTGGCCCGACGCCGTTATGAACGAGAGCCGCGGCTGGGAGATCTACCCGCAGGGCCTCTACGACTTTGGCATGGACTGCGCTAAGAACTACCCCGATCTTGAGTGGTTCGTTTCCGAGAACGGCATCGGCATCATGGACGAATACAAGAACCGAGACGCCGAAGGAACCATCCAGGATGACTACCGCGTCGACTTTGTACGCCAGCACCTGGAGTGGGTTGCCAAGGCAATTGCCGAGGGCGCCAAGTGCCGTGGATACCATTATTGGGCCGTCATCGATAACTGGTCTTGGGCGAATGCCTTTAAGAACCGTTACGGTTTTGTCGAGGTCGACCTTATGGACGGCTACAAGCGCCGCCTTAAGAAGTCGGCAGCTTGGCTCAAGCAGGTCGCCACGACTCACGTGGTTGATTAGCGAACGGGCGAACGCCCAGACCGCGCGCCGCTGCGCGCAACACATGGCACATCTGGTGGCAGAGGGCGACAGACCACCGTGCGCATAGGAAAAGGCCGGATTTGAAAGTTAGGAGCAATCATGGCCAGTGACAACGGAAAGAGCTTCCTCGACAAGTTTGCCGAGGTCTCTGCGAAGGTGGGAAACCAGGTTCACCTGCGTTCCCTGCGTGACGCCTTCGCGACCATCACGCCGCTCTATATCCTTGCGGGTATCGCGGTTCTTATTAACAACGTCGTGTTCCCTCTGTTCCCGCTCGATGCGGCGGGCCTTGCCAACCTTCAGACGTGGGGTTCGGCAATTACGCTGGGCACCCTCAACGTCTCTGCCATTATCTTGGCCGGATTGATTGGCTACAGCCTCGCTAAGAACAAGCGTTTCGATAACCCGCTCGCTTGCGTGGTCGTCGCTATCTCTGCTTTCGTCATCATGATGCCGCAGCAGATCACCGCCTCGCTTGCCGCCACGAGCCCGCTGCTCACCGACAAGATCACCTCCGCCGAGGTCACGGGCGCCCTTTCGACTGCCAACACCGGCACCAACGGTCTGTTCTCGGCTATTATCATCGCCCTGCTTTCCGTCTCGCTCTTCATCAAGATTTCTGGCGTCGAGAAGCTCAAGGTTAAGCTGGGCGAGGGCGTGCCTCCCGCGGTCTCCAACTCCTTCAACGTCATGATCCCGATGCTGCTCAACCTCGCGATCTTCGCTCTTGCCGCAGCCCTGCTCGCCGTGTGCGCCGGCACCGATCTGTGCACCATCATCTCCACGTGCATCTCCAACCCGCTCAAGAGCATCATGAACGCCGGTCCGTGGGCTGTTATCCTCATCTACACCCTTGCTAACCTGCTGTTCTGCGTCGGTATTCACCAGTCCACCATCTCTGGCGCTACCGTCGAGCCGATCCTGACCATGCTCATCGTCGACAACATGGCTACCTTTGCCGCCGGTGGCACCATCCAGCCCGATCACTACATGAACATGCAGATCGTTAACAGCTTCGCCCTCATCGGCGGCTCGGGCTGCACCCTCATGCTTCTGCTCGACACGCTCCTGTTCTCCAAGAACAAGGCTTCCGAGACCGTTTCCAAGATGGCTATCCTGCCTGGTCTGTTCAACATCAACGAGCCGGTTATCTACGGTTACCCCATCGTGTACAACCTGCCGCTCATGATCCCGTTCGTCCTTCTTCCCGATCTGTTCATCGGCATCACCTATGGCCTTACCTGCGCAGGCATCATCAGCCCCTGCATCGCCCAGGTGCCCTGGACCATGCCTCCCGTCATCAATGCCCTGCTCGCTACGGGCTTTGACTGGCGCGCCGGCGTGTGGCAGGCTCTCGAGATTGTCATTGGCATGGCCGTCTACCTGCCCTTTATGAAGATTTCCGAGAAGGCAATCGCCAAGCAGGAGGCTCTCGCCGAGTAGAACGCCTAACGTTCGTCCCTTTCACCTTTGCGGGCGCCGGTACGCGGTGCCGGTGCCCGCGGCTCTCTCCCTTGCGTAAAGATACAGGGGAGCGGGCACAATAGCCGCAAGGAATACAACCAGTTGTCGTCTGCGCGCCGCGCAGTTATAAGGAGGAAACCATGAAGAAGATCATGCTCTGCTGCAATGCCGGCATGTCCACGAGCCTGCTGGTCCAGAAGATGCAGGCCGAGGTTGCAAACCGTGGTCTGGATATTGAGGTCGAGGCTCGTCCCATGAACGAGGCCCACGATCACCTGGACGAGTGCGACATGTTGCTGCTTGGTCCGCAGATCGGCTACACCAAGGGCGATTTTGAGAAGGAGGCCGCCGGTCGTTTTCCGGTCGAGGTCATCAACATGGTCGACTACGGCCGCATGAACGCTGCCGGCATCATCGACCACTGCGTCAGCGTGATGGGCTAGGTGCTCCGCATGGAGGATATGAACGAACTGCAGATGACCTGCTTCGAGATCATCAGCTACGTCGGTACCGCCAAGAGCATGTACATCAATGCCGTGCAAAAGGCCAAGGAGGGCGATTTTGACGCCGCCGAGGAGCTTATCAAGCAGGGCGACGAGGCCTATAACGGTGGCCACGATGTTCACATGGGGCTTCTGAAGAAGGAGGCCAACGGCGAGCGTAACGGCGAGGCCCCGTTGATTCTGCTGCATGCCGAGGACCAGATGGCCGGTACCGAGACCATGCGCGTCATGGCGACGGAGCTCATCGAGATTCACAAGCAGCTGCAGGTACTTCAGGCCTAGTCGGCGTTGTCGCCGCGATGGGCCGTGCGGTCCAACAGACAACACAGTCCCTTTGACGGGCGCCGGGAGTCTCCGCCTCCCGGCGCCTTTATATTTGGGGAAGGTCTTGCGCGACCTATTAAGCGACCATTCGCGTTTCCCCAGATAAAGCCTGCCAAAACAAACCTGTCCCTTTTTGGTAGGTTTTTGCCTTGGGAGCGGTACCATACAGGCAATGTTTAAACGAGAAAGGTGGGCTCCCATGGAACCTAAGCAGTATTACATCGGCATCGACGTCGGCGGCACCTCGGTTAAGGAGGGCCTGTTCGACGAGGACGGCAACCTGCTTGCCAAGGCCAGCGTGCCCACGCCTCCCATCGTTGACGCTGCGGGCTTTGCCGCGGTGACCGAGGCTATCGACCAGGTGGTCGCCAAGGCGCAGATTCCGCGCGCCTTTGTGGCAGGCATTGGCCTGGCCGTTCCGTGCCCCATCCCGGCATCGGGCGATGCCAAGGTCAAGGCCAACATTGCCATTAACCTGCCCGAGCTGAGGATCGCCATTCAGAAGCACTGCCCCGACGCGGTCGTTAAATACGAGAACGATGCCAACGCCGCCGCCATGGGCGAGGCCTGGCTCGGTTCTGCCAAGGGCGTGCAGAACGTGGTGATGGTCACCATCGGTACCGGCGTGGGCGGCGGCGTTATCGTTAACGGCGACGTGGTATCGGGCGTTGTGGGTGCCGGCGGCGAGATTGGCCACATGTGCCTGAACCCGGCCGAGGAGCGCACCTGCGGCTGTGGCGGCCATGGCCACCTGGAGCAGTATTCCAGCGCCACCGGCGTGGTGAGCAATTACCTGGCCGAGTGCAAGAAGGCGGGCGTCGAGCCCATCGAGCTCACCGGCCCCTCCGATTCCAAGGACGTGTTCCAGGCCTGCCGCGAGGGCGACAAGCTCGCGCTGGCAGCTGCCGATACCATGGCTGACTATCTCGGTCGTGCTCTGGCACTTATCGCCAACGTGGTCGACCCCGAGATGTTCCTGATCGGTGGCGGCGCGTCCGCTTCGGCCGATGTCTACCTCGATAAGGTTCGCGAGCACTTCCAGCGCTACGCGCTTTCCGCCTCGCGCGAGACGCCCATTAAGGTCGCTTCGCTCGGAAACGACGCCGGCATCATCGGTGCCGCCTACGTAGCCCTGCGCGCCGCCGGTAAATAGCTGGTGCAAGGGGGTCAGGTTACTTTGCACCAACATGGTGCAAAAGGGACAGCCTTGGCCCCCATACCTGCCACAAAATATGCCGTGGCCCTTCCGTCTGCGAAGGCTCGGCATCGGCGTGCTACCATAGCTACGTCCAAGTACACATATCAAGTGGAGGATATCCATGGCAAACGTTCTTGTCTTTGGTCACCAGAACCCCGATAACGACGCCATCATGAGCGCCGTCGTCCTGTCCCAGCTGCTTAACCAGGTTGAGTATGCCGGCAACACCTACGAGGCTTGCGCTCTGGGCCAGCTTCCGGCCGAGTCCGCCAAGCTGCTCGCCGATGCCGGCATTGCCGAGCCCCGCGTGATCGAGTCCGTCGAGGCCGGTCAGCTCGTCGTCCTCACCGACCACAACGAGTCCGCCCAGTCCGTCGCCGGCCTTAAGGACGCCACGGTCTTTGGTGTTGTCGACCATCACCGCATCGGCGACTTCGAGACCGCCGGCCCGCTGCACTACATCTGCCTGCCCTGGGGCTCCAGCTGCACCATCGTCACCAAGCTCGCCGGCGTGCTCGGCGTTGAGCTTTCCGACGTCCAGGCCAAGCTGCTGCTTTCGGCCATGATGACCGACACGCTCATGCTCAAGAGCCCCACCACCACCGATGTCGACCGCGCCGTCGCCGCCAAGCTCGGCGAGCAGGTGGGCGTCGACCCGGTCAAGTTTGGCATGGAGGTCTTCCTTACCCGCCCGTCCGGCTCCTTCACCGCTGCCGAGATGGTCGGCAACGACATCAAGATGTTCGAGCCCGCCGGCAAGAAGCTGCTCATCGGCCAGTACGAGACTGTCGACAAGACCCGCGCACTCGGCATGATTGACGAGATCCGCGAGGCCATGCGCGCCTACGCCGCCGAGAAGGGTGCCGACGGCATTGTCCTGTGCATCACCGACATCATGGAGGAGGGCTCGCAGGTCCTGCTCGAGGGCGAGACCGAGGCTGCTCAGAAGGGCCTGGGCATTGCCGACGAGCACGACGGCGTCTGGATGCCGGGCGTCCTCTCCCGTAAGAAGCAGGTCGCTGCCCCCATCATGGCCGCCTGCTAGGTTTAGTTGACCAAACGCCACGACCGGATCGCGGACGCCCCGCGCTCCGGTCGTTTTTTGTGCATGCGCCGCGTCGTCTCTTGGACAGGCGTGCCCGTGCCGTTGAGCAAATAATGTTCAACCTGTGGTTCCGCTTTTCGGCCACGCCTGCGTGCTTGTCGTGCAGGGTAGGCTAGATGCAAGCGTAATACGTTAGAGCGCGGCGCCGCCACTTGGGCGGGCCGTGCTTTTTTAAGACGGGAGCCATCCCGTGAAAGGAGCCGCCCATGGCAGCAACCGAGCAGCTGTTCAACGTCCGTGAGCGCAAGCGCTTTGAACGCCACGACATTTGGGAGCGCATCGCCGAGAACGGCACGATTTCCGCCGCGGTTATGGTCATCGCCGCCATCGCCGCCGTCATTTGCGCCAATACCGATGCCTACGAGGCCATCCATCACTTTTTGGAGACCCCGCTGTATGTGGGTCTGGGCAACCTTACGGCCGGTCTTACCGTTGAACTTTTCGTCAACGACTTCCTCATGGCGATTTTCTTTTTGTTGGTGGGCATTGAGCTTAAGTACGAGATGACGGTCGGCGAGCTCAAGAATCCGCGTCAGGCCATGCTTCCCATGCTGGCGGCCGTGGGCGGCGTCGTCGTTCCCGCCTGCATCTACCTGATCTTTAACCATGCCGGCGCCCGCAACGGTTGGGCCATCCCCATGGCAACCGATATTGCCTTTGCGCTGGGCGTGCTGTCGCTTTTGGGCAACCGCGTGCCCAACGGCGTGCGCGTGTTCTTCTCGACGCTCGCCATCGCCGACGACCTTATCTCCATCGCCGCCATCGCCATCTTCTACGGTCAGAGCCCCAATCCGTTTTGGTTGGGCGCCGCTGCGCTTGTGACCTGCGCGCTCGTGTGGCTCAACAAGACGCAGCATTACCGCCTTGCCCCGTATTCGGTACTGGGTCTGCTGTTGTGGTTCTGCATGTTCAAGAGCGGCGTACATGCCACGCTCGCCGGCGTCATCTTGGCCTTTACCATCCCGGCCAAGTGCGGCGTCAAGCTCGATAGCCTCACCGATTGGTTGGGCGAGTGCCTGCCGCTGCTTGATGACCGCTACGACGACGAGGCACACATCCTGGGCCAGCATGACTTTACCGTCTCGACCACCAGGGTCGAGCGCGTCATGCACCGCGTGACCCCGCCGCTCATCCGCATGGAGCGTCTGATCTCCACGCCGGTCAACTTTGTGATTCTGCCGATCTTTGCGTTCGTGAACGCACAGGTTCGCCTAGTGGGCGTGGACATGAGCACGCTGCTCACCGATCCGGTGACGCTCGGCGTGTACTTTGGCATGCTGCTGGGCAAGCCGATTGGTATCTTTGGCATGACGTTTGCCCTGGTTAAGTTTAGGGTCTGCGAGCTGCCGCATAACGTTAACTGGCACATGATTGCCGGTGTGGGCATTCTGGGCGGCATCGGCTTCACCATGTCGATCCTCATCAGCGGCCTTGCCTTCCCGACGGCCCAGTTTGAGGTCCTGGCCGCCAAGGCCGCCATCCTTGCCGGTTCGGTCACCGCTGCCGTGCTCGGTATGATCTACATGAGTGTGGTCTGCAAACACCCCGCGCCCAAAGACAAGTAAAAGCATATACAAGTTTGAAAACGCCGCCTGTGGACACCATCACAAGCGGCGTTTTAGTCAATGGGGGCGTTCTTAAATGACTAGGTTTATTCCACGGTGCCGTAGACGGCGCCCCAGCCGTGGGCGGCCAAGGCGGAGTTGAGCTGGTCGCAAAGTGACTGGCGGTCGTAGTAACCGGGCGGCAAAAGGTTCACGATTTCCATGAGATCGGGCGCCAGGTCCAAGATCTCGGCCTGTACGATGAGATCCAGGCGGTCGATGGCGCGGCGGTCGTAAAACAGCCCGTCGACCAGGCGCTGCAGGTCGCCGAATTCCTCGGCCTGGAACGATCCGTATTCCATAGTGCCTCCTTGGGCGCCCCACGCCGGCATGCGCGGCGATTCATAATTCATTGCGATGAACTTAATCTATCACGGCTTCATGCCGTTGCGGCGGTGGCGGTCTATACTTAGACGAACTGCAACGTCCCGCTTCGCGAAAGGTCGCACCCATGCAGACGATCTACCAGAAGATGGAAACCACCGAACTCGATGCCGCCATCGAGGCGCTCAAAGCCGAGGTCGCCGAGGTCAAGGCCAAGGGCCTGGCGCTCGACATGGCCCGCGGCAAGCCGTCGCCCTCCCAGGTGGACATCTCTCGACCCATGCTCGATATCCTCAATGCCGATGCCGATCTGCACGACGGCAACGTCGACTGCTCAAACTACGGTTGCTTTGAGGGCATTCCCTCGGCACGCAAGCTGGCGGGGGAGTTCCTGGGTTGCCCTGCCGAGCAGACGCTCGTACTGGGTTCGTCGAGCCTTCTGATCGAGCACGATATCGCCGGCATGTTTTGGCGCTGCGGTTCGTGCGGCAGCGAGCCTTGGGAGGCTTACGAGGCCGCGCACGACGGCAAGAAAGTCAAGTTCCTGTGCCCTGTTCCCGGCTACGACCGTCACTTTGGCATCACCGCCGACCTGGGTATCGAGAATGTCCCCGTCGCGATGACCGACAACGGCCCCGACATGGACGAGGTCGAGCGTCTGGTTGCCGCCGACGACTCCATCAAGGGCATCTGGTGCGTGCCCAAGTATTCCAACCCCACGGGCATCACCTTTAGCGAGGACACCGTGCGTCGCCTGGTCGATATGCCCACGGCCGCGCCCGATTTCCGCATCTTCTGGGACAACGCCTACTGCGTGCACGACCTGTACGACGAGACCGACGAGCTCGCCAATATCTTCGACCTCGCTCGCGCGGCGGGCACCGAGGACCGCGTGGTGGCTTTTGCCTCGACGTCCAAGATTACCTTCCCGGGCGCCGGCATCGGCTTCATCGGTGCGAGCCCCGCGGTCATCGCCGAGTTCTCCAAGCGCCTGAAGGCCGGCCTCATCAGCGCCGACAAGCTCAACCAGCTGCGCCACGTGCGCTTCCTTCCCACCATCGAGGCGGTCAAGGAGCACATGAAAAAGCATGCCGAGTTCCTGCGTCCGCGCTTTGAGGCCGTTGAGCGCAAGCTCACCGAGGGCCTGGGCGATACGGGCTGTGCCACCTGGACGCACCCCCGCGGCGGCTACTTTGTAAGCTTCGATGGTCCCGAGGGCTCGGCCCAGAAGGTCGCCGCGCTTTGCGCCGACCTGGGCGTCAAGCTCACGCCGGCCGGTGCCACCTGGCCCTATGGCAAGGATCCGCGCGATACCAACATCCGTATTGCGCCGAGCTATCCCACGGTCGAGGACCTGGAGGCCGCGCTCGACGTGCTGGTGCTGGCCGTTAAGCTTGTCGCTGCCGAGCTTGCTCGTGCCGAGCGCGCCTAACGCCTAGGGCCCCGCAAGTCCGCGCCCAGTACTATCCGCACTTTCGATACGTAAAGGAGCGTATACATGGATTTGGGTATTTCCACCAACCCCACGCCGGAGATCTACACCATTAAGGTAACCGGCGAGATCGATATCTCTAACGCCGATAGCCTGCGCAATGCTATCGACCTGGCGCTCGAGCAGCCCACTGAGGCCGTTGAGCTCGATTTTGCCCAGGTGAGCTACATCGATTCGACGGGCATTGGCGTGCTCGTGGGCGCCGCGCACCACGCGGTCGACCACGGCAAGCGCTTTAGCTGCACCAATGTGCAGCCCCAGGTGATGCGCGTGGTTCAGCTGTTGGGTGTCGACCAGGAGATTTCGATCACCGCTGCATAATCTTTGTCCCCAAAAGGGCGTGCCGTTTGGCATATGTTTGTGATGCGCTCGGACGTTTTGGCGTCCGGGCGCTATACTTGACCGAATGAATAGACGAGTTCCGGCCGAATGGCGCGGTGCGGGCTCGACTCACATCGAGCCTTGGAGGTATGTGTGTTTGGTATTGGAGAGGGTGAGCTCGCGATCATCGTGGTCTTCGGCTTTTTGCTGTTTGGCCCGGATAAGCTCCCGCAGATGGGCCGCACAATCGGCCGTGCCATCCGTCAGTTCCGCGAGACGCAGGAAAAGATGACGGCCGTTGTTCAGTCCGAGATTATCGATCCGGTGAGCGAGGCCGCGTCGGCCCCGGTCAAGCCCAAGAAGGCTGCCGTCGATGACGATTCCGATGCGGACGAGGGTGCCGTCGAGACGGCTGCGCCCGCAAAGAAGGAGACTTTTGCCGAGCGCCGTGCCCGCCTTGCCGCCGAGAAGGCTGCGAGCGAGGGTGCCACCGAGGGCGAAGGCGCTGCTGATGAGGCCGAGAGCGCCGAGTCCGCCAAGGCCGAGCCTGCCGCTGCCGTCGCCGAGCCCGAGCCTGCTGCAGAGCCGGAGCCCGAGCCCGGGCCGGCAGAGCCCACGACGGCTGACCTCTACGCCCGTCGTCCCCGTAAGCGCAAGGCTGTCGTCGACCAGCTCGCTCGCGAGCTCGAGGCCGAGGACGACGCCGCTGCCGCCGACGCCCCGAAGGGAGGCGATGAGTAATGCCTATCGGACCTGCGCGTATGCCGCTCTTCGATCACCTGGGAGAGCTCCGTCGCCGCCTGACCATCGTGGTCGTGTCGGTGTTCGCCGCCGCTATCGTGCTGTATTTCGCCACGCCTGTGGTGCTCGACATCCTGGAAGATCCCATCCGCTCCTTTGTGCCGGACGGTAAGTTCTACATCACTACCACGCTCGGCGGCTTTGGCTTGCGCTTCTCGCTGGCCATCAAGATGGCCGTGGTCATGTGCACGCCCATGATCATCTGGCAGATTCTGGCGTTTTTCCTGCCGGCGCTTCGCCCCAACGAGCGCAAGTGGGTCGTGCCCACGGTGCTCGCCTCGACGGTGCTGTTCTTCCTGGGTGCCATCTTCTGCTACTTCATCATCATTCCTGCGGGCTTTGAGTGGCTCATCGGCGAGACCTCGGCCGTCGCTACGGCACTGCCCGATCTGGAGAACTACGTCAACATGGAGCTGCTCTTTATGATCGGCTTTGGCGTGGCGTTTGAGCTGCCGCTCATCATCTTCTATCTGTCCGTCTTCCACATCGTGTCCTACGCTGCTTTCCGCGGTGCCTGGCGTTATGTATACGTTGGCCTGCTCGTGGGTTCGGCTGTGATCACGCCCGACGGCTCGCCCGTTACGCTGGGTCTCATGTATGGCGCCCTGCTCTCGCTCTACGAGATTTCGCTCGCCATCGCCCGTGTGGTCATTACCGCGCGCGAGGGCAAGGAGGGCCTGTTTGTGAGTCGTCTGGACCTGTTCTCGGACGATGAGGACGACGAGGAGTAAATCGGTATGCACGAGGTTGGCATTGTCAACGGCATACTCGATACAGTGATTCGCGCGGCGCGTGGGGCGGGGGCCTCGCGCGCCGTTTTGGTAACGCTGCGTATCGGGGATATGACCGAGGTCGTGCGCGAGGCGCTCGACTTTGCCTGGGAGACGTTTCGCGACGAGGACCCGCTCACGCGCGGCTGCGAGCTTGCCGTGGAGGAGGTCCATCCACAAAGCGAGTGCCTGGACTGCGGCGAGGTCTTTGATCACGACCGTTTCCATTGTCGCTGTTCCCAGTGTGGCGGCGCCAACGTGCGTCTGCTGCACGGCCGCGAACTCGACATCGCGAGTATCGAAATCGAAACCCCCGACGATTAGCCCGCTAGCCATCTGGTGATGGGGTATAAAGGGGCCAAAGTAAGGAGTGCCAAGTATGGCTGAGAAAACGATTGATATCGCGTCGCCGATCCTGTCGCGCAACGAGCGCCTGGCAGATCAGCTGCGACAGCGATTTAAAGAGACAAACACCTATGTGATCAATGTGCTGTCGAGCCCCGGTTCGGGCAAGACCACCACGATCCTGGGCACCAACGAGCGCCTGCGCGACAAGGCTGGCCTGCGCTGTGCCGTCATCGAGGGCGATATTGCCTCGGATGTCGACGCCATCACCATGAAGGAAGCCGGCATGCCCGCCATCCAGATCAACACGGGTGGCCTGTGCCACCTCGAGGGCAACATGATCATGGAGGCCGTTGACGCGTTCGACCAGGCCGTCGGTCTGGAGAACATCGACGTCATCTTTATCGAAAACGTGGGCAACTTGGTCTGCCCGGTCGACTTTGACCTGGGTGAGAACCTGTCCATCATGATTCTCTCGGTGCCCGAGGGCGACGACAAGCCCATCAAGTACCCGGGCATCTTCCAGCACGCCGGCGCGCAGCTGCTCAATAAGGTCGACGTGGCCCCGGCTTTCGATTTTGACATGGATAGGTATACTAAGACACTCGATGACCTCAATCCGCAGGCGCCGCGGTTTGCCGTGAGCGCGCGCAAGGGCGAGGGCATGGATGCCTGGTGCGATTGGCTCATCGGGCAGATCGAGCAAGCAAGGGCGTAAATCGGCCGCCATACGGGCGGGCGTAGCCGCAGAGACACGAGATAGGAGCCTCTTTTGAAGCTCATCATCGCCGAGAAAAACGACGCTGCGCGTCAGATCGCCGAGCGTCTGTCCACGGGTAAACCCAAAAAGGATAAGGTGTACAACACCGCCATCTACCGTTTTGAGTGGAAGGGCGAGGAGTGCGTGACCATCGGCCTGGCCGGTCACATCCTTGCGCCCGATTTTTGCGACAGCGTGCTGTTCGATAAAAAGCTGGGCTGGTATTCGGTTACTGAGGACGGCGAGATGCTGCCGGCCGACATGCCCGATGGCCTGGCTCGTCCGCCTTACGACACCAAGCGCAAGCCGTTTCTTGCCGACGGTATCTCCATCAAGGGCTGGAAGCTCGAGAGCCTGCCGTATCTCACCTGGGCGCCCGTCATTAAGCTGCCGGCCGAGAAGGAGCTCATTCGCTCGCTCAAGAACCTTGCCAAGAAGTCCGACAGTGTCATCATCGCTACGGACTTCGATCGCGAGGGCGAACTGATCGGTTCGGACGCCCTCAACAAGGTGCGCGAGGTTGCGCCGGACTTGCCGGTTGCCCGCGCCCAGTATTCTTCGTTTACCAAGGCCGAGATCACGCAGGCCTTCGATAATCTCGTCTCGCTCGACCAGAATCTGGCCGACGCCGGCGAGAGCCGCCAGCACATCGACCTTATCTGGGGCGCGGTGCTCACGCGCTATCTGACGCTCGCCAAGTTCGGCGGCTTTGGCAACGTGCGCTCCGCCGGCCGCGTGCAGACGCCGACGCTTGCCCTGGTGGTCGAGCGCGAGCGCGAGCGCATGGCGTTTGTGCCCGAGGACTATTGGCAGATCCGCGGTATGGGTGCCGCGCAGGGTGCTGCCGAGGACGACCGCTTTAAGATTGCGCACAAGACGGCACGCTTTACCGACAAGGATGCTGCTGAGACGGCGTACGGTCACGTTGACGGTGCCAAGACGGCAACCGTCGCCGCGGTGACCAAGCGCTCGCGCAAGCAGCAGCCGCCCACGCCGTTTGCGACCACCTCGCTGCAGGCTGCCGCCGCAGCCGAGGGTATCTCGCCTGCGCGTACCATGCGCATCGCCGAGTCCCTCTACATGGCGGGCCTCATCAGCTACCCGCGTGTCGACAATACCGTATACCCCGCGACGCTTGATCTGGGCGCTGTGGTGAGTGACCTTGCAAAGATCAACCCGGCGCTGGCGCCCGTGTGCAAAAAGGTCCTCGCCGGCCCCATGAAGCCCACGCGCGGCAAGGTCGAGACCACCGACCACCCGCCTATCTATCCCACGGGCGAGGGCGATCCGTCCACGCTCGACGGCGGCCAGCGCAAGCTCTACGACCTCATCGCCCGCCGCTTCCTAGCGACGCTTATGGGTCCCGCGACCATCGAAAACACTAAGCTCGAGCTCGACGTGAACGGTGAGCCGTTCGTGGCTTCGGGCGATGTGCTCGTGACCCCGGGTTTCCGCGAGGCGTACCCGTACGGACTCAAGCGCGACGAGCAGATGCCGCCGCTGGAGCAGGGCGATACGGTCGACGTGTTCGACATTAAGCTCGAGGCCAAGCAGACCGAGCCGCCCGCGCGCTACAGCCAGGGCAAGCTCGTGCAGGAGATGGAAAAGCGCGGCTTGGGCACCAAGTCCACGCGCGCGAGCATCATCGAGCGCCTGTACGCCGTGCGCTACCTCAAAAACGATCCCGTGGAGCCGAGTCAGCTGGGCATCGCCATCATCGATGCGCTGACGCAGTTTGCCCCGCGCATCACGAGCCCCGATATGACCAGCGAGCTCGACGGCGACATGACCCGCGTCGAGCGCGGCGAGGACACCGAAGAGCATGTCGTGACGCACTCGCGCGCACTGCTGGCCGGCGTGCTCGACGAGCTGCTCAAGCATACGCAGGAGCTGGGCGACGCTATCAGCGACGCCGTCACGGCCGATGCACGCGTGGGCGCCTGTCCCAAGTGCGGCAAGGACCTGGTTATGAAGACGAGCGCCAAGACCCGTGGCAGCTTCATTGGCTGCATGGGCTGGCCCGACTGCGACGTGACCTATCCGGTGCCGAGCGGCGTCAAGGTGAGCCCGCTCGAGGGCGAGGCCGCCGTGTGTCCCGAGTGCGGTGCGCCGCGCATTAAATGCCAGCCGTTCCGCCAGAAGGCCTTCGAGATTTGCGTGAACCCCACATGCCCCACCAACTACGAGCCCGACCTTAAGGTGGGCGAGTGCAAGGTGTGTGCCGAGGCCGGACGCCATGGCGACCTGATCGCGCACAAGAGCGAGAAGAGCGGCAAGCGTTTTATCCGCTGCACCAACTATGACGATTGCGGCGTGAGCTATCCTCTACCGGCGCGCGGTAAGCTCGAGGCGACGGGTGAGACCTGCCCCGAGTGCGGCGCCCCCATCGTGGTGGTCAACACGGCGCGCGGACCGTGGCGCATCTGCGTGAACATGGACTGTCCGACCAAGGAGAAGAAGCCGGCTCGCGGCCGCAAGATTACGACCAAGGCGAGCACGGCAAAGAAGACGACGGCGGCCAAGAAGACTTCGACCGCCAAGAAGTCGACCGCCAAGAAGACTGCCGCGAAAAAGACGACCACCAAGAAGGCGGCCGCCGACAAGTAGCGGCGCAGTCGGAACATTGACTAAAACAAAAACGAGCGAGGACCTCAAAATCCTCGCTCGTTTTTTATCCGGCAGTTAGGGACGTTTCTTTTCTGCCGGCAGTTTAGGAACGTCCCTAACTGCCGGCTCGGGAACGACAAAGCGCTAGTTCACTTCGACGGGTTTGGCGCCGGGATAGCGCTCCTCAAAGTCTAGGCGGTACTTATTGTCATTGGTGCCCGCCACGTTGTCGCGCGACAGCGGCGCCACGATCTCATTCTTGTGGTCCGCAGGCTTGGCGTATTTCAGGCTGATCTCCCAGGCATCGCAGATCGCGTCAATGCGGTGATCCAGATCGTCGTACAGGGCGATGATGTCCTTCCAGGAGCTGTAGTTCTTGGAGCTCGTGGGGACGTCCAGGTCCTCGACGATGTCGTAATACTGCTCGATGGTGTCCTCCGTGCGCTCGGCGACGTCGGCGAGATTTTGACGGGTGGTGCGATCTTCTTCCAGATAGCTGCCGTTGAAGTTCTGCGCGCAGCCACGGACGTAGTTGTCGAGGTCTTCGAGCAGGTCGTAGTATTCGCTCAGTCGGCGGTAGAGGTTCTGCTCGGAGAGCGTTGCTTCGCCGCCATCCTCGTCGTCATCGTCATCATCGTCGTACAGGCTGTTGGGATCGCCGAGAGGCTTTAGGTCATCGTCGTCGACGTCATGGTGCAGCTTAGCTACCTCGGTAGTCGTCTGCGTGGCGGCGTTGTCGAAAGGCTTGATCACAAAGAAAACGACCAGGGCGATGATGATCGCCACCAGCACAACGATAACGGCGATAAGCGGCCCGGTGCCGCTCTTTTTGGGAGCGGGGGTCTGTGGCGAAGCAGGCGCGTATGCGGGAGCCGGCTGCTGTTGGGGCGAGCCACTCGCGACGGGTATGCGCTGCGTGGTCTCGACGGCCGCGGGGCCTGCGGCGGGGTCGGGGCGATAGGCGAGGGGGTCGTCCGCCTTGGCTTGCGGCGTATCGAGGGAACCGGTCTGCTCGAAAGCGGGCTGGCTATCGCTCGCGGCTGTTTGCTCAACGGGTGCACCGCACGAGGTGCAGAACTTGGCATTATCTGCAAGAAGCTTGCCGCACGAGGCACAATACCGAGACATTGCCACTCCTTTCGCCACATTTCAATGCAATACGACGATTATACCCAGCACCCCAAATTCCCCTTCATAAGTTGCGGTGAAATAGGGACTGTTTGGCGGTCTCAGAGCTTCAATCAGTCCCTATTTCACCGCAACTTCGGAAAGGCGCCTTTGGTCATTGGGGACGCACCGAGCACTGGGGTATCATGGCTTGGTTGATATATCTGCATTTACGCGCCTTGTAGGAAGGGGCTGCGCCCATGGCTTTTGAGCCCGCTCAACATAGCTTCATTACGCTCGAGGGCGTCGATGGCGCCGGCAAGTCCACGCAGGCGCGCCTGCTTGCCCGTGCGCTCGACCTTGCCGGCTACCAGGTTGTGACCCTGCGTGAGCCGGGCGGCACTGCCATCAGCGAAAAGATCCGCGCCCTGCTGCTCGACCCCGCCAATACGGCGATGGGCGATACTTGCGAGCTGTTGCTCTACGAGGCGGCGCGCGCCCAGCTAGTGCATGAGGTTATCGCGCCCGCCCTCGCGGCCGGCAAGGTGGTCCTGTGCGACCGCTTCTACGATTCCACGACCTGCTATCAGGCGTTTGCCGACGGCCTCGATCGCCAGATGGTGCGCGATGCCAACAATCTGGCCGTTGCGGGGACGCACCCGGCGCTCACACTCGTCTACCACATCACGCCCGAGCAGGCGGCGCTGCGCATGGCAGCCCGTGGTGCGGCCGACCGCATGGAGGCTAAGGGCATGGCCTTCCAAGAGCGCGTCTACCAGGGATTTTGCGCCATTGCCGCCGAGGAACCAAACCGCGTAAAGCTCATCGACGCGACCGCGTCCATCGAGGAAGTCTTCGCGCAGACGGTCGAGTGGGTTCGCGCCTACGGCCTCGACATTTCCCAGGACGCCGTCACCGCCGCGCTTGCCCAGGAGGCCGAGTAGCATGGCCCCCGCTCAGGCAAGCCTGCTGGCAAAGCTCGACACCCAAGAGCGCGTACGCGACTTTTTGACCAACGCTGTCGCCAGCGGCCGCGCATCGCATGCGTACCTGTTTTTGGGCGCTCCCGGCGCCGGCAAGCTCGACGCCGCATGGGCGCTCGCCCAGGCCTTCCTGTGCGAGCAGGACGGCTGCGGTTCGTGCGACAGCTGCGTGCGCGTCGCCCGCCATACGCATCCCGACGTGCACTATTGCACGCCCGAGAGCGCCACAGGCTACCTCATCGCCCAGACCCGCGAGCTACTCGACGACGTGCCCCTCGCACCTATTCGCGCCAAGGCCAAGGTCTACATCATCGACCGCGCCGAGCAGCTGCGCGCCAACACCGCCAACGCGTTGCTCAAAACGCTTGAGGAGCCGCCCGAGGACGTCATGTTCATCTTGCTGGGTACCTCGGCCGACGTAATGCTGCCCACCATCGTGAGCCGCTGTCAGTGCGTGCCGTTTCGGCTCGTGTCGCCCAATGTGGCCGCGCAAGCCGTGAGCCGCGCCACCGGCCAGGACATCGCGCGTTGCCGCATGGCCGTCGCTGTGGCGGGGAGCCCCACGCGCGGCATCGAGTTCCTTAAGAGCGCCGAGCGCCGGGACGCCCGCCGTCAGATGGCCCGCGCCATCGATTCGCTCATCGCCGCCGACGAGGCCGACGTGCTCAGCCGCGCAAAATCGCTCATCGTCGCCGTCAAGGCGCCGCTCGCCGAGGTCAAATCCACGCAGGAAAAGGTGCTCGAGCAAAACGCCGACTACCTGTCGCGTGGAGCATTGAAGCAGCTTGAGGACCGCAACAAGCGCGAACTCAACGCGCGCGAGCGTTCGGGTATCATGGAAGCGCTGGCGAGCGCGCGGACGCTCATGCGCGACGTGCTGCTGACGCTTCAGGACGAGGCGGCCGACGTGGTGAACGAGGACGTGCGCGACACGATCGGTCGGCTTGCCGCCGCGACGAGTATTGCGGGTGCCACCCAGGCGCTCGAGGCGGTTGCAACCGCCGAGCGCAACATCGCCAGAAACGTTACTCCCCAGCTGGCCATCGAGGTCATGCTGTTCGATATCAGGAAGGCACTGAAATGCCGTTAGTCGTACCCGTTAAGTTTACCTACGCCTCGCGCGACCTGTGGTTCGACCCGCAGGATCTGGATATCCTCGAGGCAGATTACGCAATTTGCTCCACCGAGCGCGGAACCGAGATTGGCCTGGTCACGGCCGACCCCTTCGAGGTGCCGCAAGACGAGATCGGTCAGCCGCTCAAGCCCGTGCTGCGCGTTGCCAGCGACATCGACCTGCAGCTTGCCGACGACCTGGCCATCCAGGGTGACGAGGCAATGGTCGATTTCCGCCGTCTGGTCAAGGAGCTCGACCTCGAGATGAAGCCGGTCGGCGTCGAGTACCTGTTTGGCGGCGAGAAGGCCGTGTTCTACTTTGCGGCCGAGGAGCGCGTCGATTTTCGTCAGCTCGTCAAGGACCTGTCCTCGACGCTGCACATTCGCGTCGACATGCGCCAGATCGGCGTGCGCGACGAGACCCGTCTGGTGGGCGGTTATGCCCAGTGCGGACAGGAACTCTGCTGCACGCGCTTTGGAGGACAGTTTGAGCCCGTCTCGATTCGCATGGCAAAAGAGCAGGACCTGCCGCTCAATTCCTCCAAGATCAGCGGCGTGTGCGGCCGCCTGATGTGCTGCCTGCGCTATGAGTTCGAGGCGTACAAGGACTTCAAGAGCCGCGCGCCAAAAAAGAAGACGCTCATCGATACGCCGCTCGGTAAGGCGCGTATCCAGGAATACGACACCCCGCGCGAGCAGCTGGTGCTGCGCCTGGAGAACGGCAAGGTCTTTAAGGTCAACTTGGCCGACATGACCTGCACGGAGGGCTGCAAAAAGAAGGCTGCCGAGCAGGGTTGCAACTGCCGCCCCGACTGCGTGACGCGTGACGTGCTCGAGCGCATCGAGTCGCCCGAGATGCGCCTGGCGCTCATGGAGCTCGACCGCGAGAACGGCGTCGACGTGGGCGATGGCCTGTCGAGCGCCGACCGTCTGGCTGGCACGTCGATGCCCAAGCGCCGTCGTCGCGATGCCGATTCCGATGCCCGCGCCGGTCAGGGCCAGGGCGAGGGTCGTGGCCGCGGCAAGGGTCGCGGCAAGGCCGAGACGCCCGAGGTCGAGGAAGCCGCCGGTGGCCGTCGCCGCCGCAAGCGCGCGGGCTCGGGCGATGCCGGCGAGGCCGCAGCCGCGGGCAAGAACGCTTCCCGCGAGCGTGAGGCTCAGCAGCCCCAGCAGCAGAACCGTGGCGGCGGTATGAACCCCACGCGCCGTCGTCGCCGTCATCTGTCGAGCGAGGAGCGCGAGGACGCCTTCCGCGCTGTAGCCGCTCGCGAGGCCGGCGCCGCTCCCAAGGGCGGCTCGGGTTCCGATGCGCCTGCCGACAAGGGTGGCAAGCCGCGTGGCGAGGAGGAGCGCGCACCGCGTCCGCGCCGTCGCCATTCCTCGGGCACGCAGCAGAAGCCTTCGGTTCCTTCTGTGGCTGATCAGGTTTCGGATGGCGAGGTCAAGGTCACGCGCCGTCGCCCCGGAGATGGCGGAGGAGCGGCTGCCAAGACTTCGCGTGGCGCCGCTCGCGATGAGCGCGAGCCGCGTGAGGGCCGTGGTGGCGAGGGCTCGGCCGACCAGGGTCAAAAGCGCCGTCGCCGTCGCCGTTCCCGTAAACCGCGCCAGGATGGTGGCGAGGGCTCGACCCCGAGCTCGTCCGCACCGCAACCGCCCGCCGGCGAATAACGCCCGCGAGCGGATTAGCCCGCCTTGCCCCGAGAGCATCGGGGTATCATAGCGCTGAATCAACAACCCTCCCTGCGACCGAACGTAGGGAGGGTTGTGTCTTGAAGAGCCATCTGAACATATTGAGCCGTCTGCAGGGTGTCGGAGACCTACCGTTTGCGGACGAATTGCTGCCGTTTGCCGAGCTGGCGGTACACGAGGCGCTTGAGGCGTTGTCGCCCACGCGATGTGCCGGTTGCGAGCGCGCTGGTGCGCTGATTTGCCAAGATTGTCTGGCCGCGCTTACGCTCATCGACCCATGTCATAGCTGCACCCTATGCGGCGCCCCGTTTGGGGATTTGCTGTGCACTGAGTGTTCGGTCGAGGGCGCGTCTTCGGCAATGGTCGAAGCGCTCGACCGCTGCCTGGCGTGCGCCGTCTATGCGCATCCGCTGCCGCGCATCATTAAAGCGTACAAGGACGCAGGCGAGCAACGTCTGGCTCCGTATTTGGCGGAGCTGCTCTATGACACGGCCCTGCATGCCCAGGTCGTAGCGCCCGATCGCTACGGCGGCGTGCTGTCCGGTGCGGATGCGGTAGTGTTTGTGCCTGCGACGGCGGCAGCGTTTCGGCGGCGCGGCTTTGATCATATGGAGGCCATTGCGCGTCCATTTTGCGATCTTTCGGGTGTGCCGTTGCTGGACGCCCTGGTCAAGTACGGGCATGGCGACCAGCGTGAACTCGGCCGCGACGAGCGCCGCGAGCGTGTCCAAGGCATGTACGAGACGGTTGAGGACGTGTACGGACGCCGCCTGCTACTTATCGACGACGTTATTACTACAGGCGCGACCATGGCGGCGGCTTCGGCAGAGCTCAAGCGCGCCGGCGCTGCAGCTGTCGATGGCCTTGCTATCGCACGCGTTTGGTAGGGGTGGTTTTGTGGCAGTAAAGTTTGAGCGGCGCAACGAGCCGACAGGTGAACAGCTAGCGGCTTCCGTAATCCTAACAGGCGCCTCGGCGCTCCGCATGATGCGCGCCGAGCGCCGGCAGATGGGCTACATAAGCTGGAGGGACCTTGATCCCGAGGAGGAGCGCCGTGTACTACGCACGTCGTCGCCCTCGACCGAGGATATCTACCTTCCCGATTTGGTGCGGATTGGGGCCGCAAGCGGCGAGGTTCAAGAAGATCTGTACTTGCTGGTGGGATCTGCGGCGCAGCGCCGCCGCATGCCTGGCGTGGGCTGGTCCGTGTGTTCCGGGTTGCCTGCCGGCTCGATTCTAGAGGTGGAGCCGGGTGTATACAGTCTGTCTCCCGAGGCCCTTTGCGTAGCCGTCGCGCGCGAGGTCGGTTGCATCCAGGCATTTGCCCTGGCCCAAGAGCTGTGCTCTAAGATTTCGCTGAGTGATCGCGGGAAGTATCTGCCTCCCTACACCTCGCCTGTTACGAATAAACTTGCGAAGGACAAGGACCAGCCAGCAGACGTGGGCTACTTTGAGGTTGAGCCGGTGCTGATGCCCAACCGTCTGGCAGATTACCTCGCGGTATGCAAGGGGAACGCGGCCAAACAGCTACAGTGTCTGTGTCCCTATCTTTCGGAAAACCTGCGCTCACCCATGGAGTGCATCATGCTCGCCCTGTTTTCGCTTCCGTTTTCCTATGGCGGGTTTGCCTGCGGACCTTTTAAGACCGACTACAAGATCGAGTTCGATGACCGTGCGCAGGCGATTTCGGGCATGCCACATGCGGTCTGCGATGCCTATCAGGAAGCAGCGCGGTTTGACCTGGAATACAACGGTGATCTGGGCCATTCGTCTCGAGGCGGGCGTATTCACGACGAAAAGCGCAACACGAGCTTGATTACTATGGGAATCGAGGTTGCGACGGTCAACAACGAAATGCTCTGCGACATGGAAGCAATGGAGGCGCTCGCATGGCGCATATTCCAACGCATGGGAAAACGATATCGCAACCGTGTTGACGCTCGCAGAAAGAAACAAGAGGCCCTACTTAACACGCTTCGAGCGTGTTTTGGGCTTAAACCGGCCTAGTAATGCCGAGAAATAGGGGGTTGGATATATGCCCTGGCCAAAAAATGCCAAATATGAGTACTGTCACTAAATCAGTAACAGCAAAATCAAGGAATTTAGGACTCTGAGGCGGTGTAAAGTAAGAAGATAATAAACAAATGTAGAATAACTAAGCATCAGGTTAGCGATACTGAGCGCAAAATCTGTCCGAGAGGCAAAAATTGCCTGTTACTAAATTGGTGACAGTACTCATATTTGCCATTTTTTGGCCACGGCACCCTAAGAAGGGCGCCCCGGAGCTCCCCGTAGGGGAGCTCCGGGCTCATAGGGGCACGAATAGCCCACTCCGACCTGCGAAATCTGTACTCGTGATGCGAATGACGCCCCTAACCTTAAACTTTAGCTTGAACTTAGCTATAATGCGCTACGTTCCTACCAGGCTGTGGTTGCGGACGGACGAAATGTCCGTCCTAGTCCAAGACAGACGCGGTCAAAGGGATCCACGTAAGCGACCGCGTGCGCGCGGCGCGATCATGGCGCGTCCTAGATGTAAGCCGCACCGTCCGTTCTACTTTCTTTGGGGCAATACCGCCTCGCGGGCGAGCGGGCCAGTCGTGAAGGTGGCTGCGGCCTCCCGAGCAAACACCCCGGTGCGCAAGTGTGGGGTCAAATACCAGGTCAGCTGGTGGGAACAACCCGATATTCCGCGCAACGCACGGATCGTATACGACACAGAAGGCAGGGTAGTGGACATGGTGAGGGGCAGCTTGATGCACACGGCTCGGTTAGGTGCTGGGACCGCAGCGGTCATCGCCGTTTTGGGCCTGAGCGGATGCGCATTCAACCCGCTGTCTACGTTCACGACTCCCACGATCGACCAGATCGAGTGCGAGACCGTCACGCCGGCGGTGTCGGATGATGCCTTGGTCACCCCCGGTACCCTGACGGTTGCCCTCGATACCTCCGATGCCCCGCAGGCAATGCAGGGCACTGACGGCGAGCTCACGGGGTATGCGGTCGATGCCGCCCGCGCCCTCGCAAACCGCATGGGACTTAAGGTCGCCTTCGTCGATGCGTCCTCGGTAGGTTCCGCGCTCGGCGACAAAAAGGCCGATATCTTTATCGGCGAGATCAACTCCACGGACGGGGACGTCAGCTCGCTCGGCACCTGCCTGTACGATGCCGCTTCCGTGTTCGGCAAAACCAATGACGGTGGGTCGCTAAACGTTTCTACCGATACGCTTAACACGTCCACCCTGGGTGTTCAGATGTCCTCGGCCTCGCAGGAGGCGCTTGCTAAGCAGAGCATCACCGCCAACCAAAAGACCTACTCCAACATTAACGAGTGCTTTGAGGCGCTCGAGTCCGGCGAGGTCGACTATGTGATCTGCGACTCAACGGCCGGCGGCTACCTTGCACGCCTGATGAGTGAGATCTCCTATGTCGGTGCGCTCGAGGCGCCCTCGACGCTTGGTGTTGCGGGCCTCTCGTCCAATGACGAACTGTGCCGTGCCGTGAGCGATGCCCTCGACGACATCACGGTCGACGGTACGCTCGAGGCAGTCCACTGCGTCTGGTACGGCACGATGCCCTACGACCTCACTACCAAGACGGTATCTGGTGCCAACCTTCAGTCGTCTGGCTCCGCACCTTCCGGCAGCGAGTCCTCCGATTCCAACAATGAGACCGCATCCTCCGAGGACAAATCGTCCAGCCAGGAAGGCACCATCACCGACGACGACATTAACAAACTTAATAGCTAGTTATTGCTAGGGGTGGTGTCTCCTATACGTTGGAAAGGAAACCTCTTCACGGTTTCAACACGCACTGCCGGGCTTTCCCAACAGGGGAGCCCGGCTTTTCCATCCCTATAAAACAAGCAGGTCAAAGCCAATTTTCGGGACCAAATACAAAGTCGCCGGCTCCTTCCTATAGCGCACTTTGCCATGGAAAAGTGCGAGACTTCGGTATGCGGTATCAAGCAATCGTTATTCGGGTCTTTAGGAATCCGCGTGATTAAATGCACGGCAATGGGTACATAGCCAGTACAGTAAGTCCCCGAGGCAGATTGGAGCCACGTATGGATATCAAGGTTTCTGGACGCAAGACGACGGTAACCGATGCTCTGCGTGCGCATGTGGATGAGAAGATCGGCGAGGCGCTCAAGGTTTTCGATATCGAGCCCATGACGGTCGACGTTGTACTTCGCTATGAGAAGAACCCCTCGAACCCCAACCCGGCAATCGTCGAGGTTACGGTTCGTGTCCGCGGTTCCGTGATTCGTGTTGCCGAGCACGGTGCAGATATGTACGCTGCCATCGATCTCTCCGCCGATAAGGTCACCCGCCAGCTGCGCAAGTACAAGACCAAGGTCGTGGACAACCGCCAGGGCGGTGCCAGCGCAGCGGATGTCGCACCGGTCGAGCGCGTCGAGGATCTGGCCGACCTGTTGCTGCCCGAGGAGGAGGACGACCTGCTCGTCCGCGAGAAGGTCATCGATGTCACCCCGATGACTGAGGAGCAGGCGCTGGTGCAGACCGATCTGCTCGGTCACGACTTCTACGTGTTCGAGAACGCGACGACCGGCCTCATCAATGTGGTGTATCACCGTAAGAATGGTGGATATGGCATCATCAAGCCCCGCATCGAAACACTTGACGAGTAAAATACGTTAACTTGCATGAGTTAACGGTTGGCGGTCATCCCATGCGGATGGCCGCCTTTTTTACGTAAGGAGTCGCTTTGATGGACAAGGCTGCATCTACCGGCCATTCTGACCGCTGCCGCATCGTCGTCGATACCTGCTGCGACTTTAGCCCCGAGGTCGCCGCGAACCTCGATGTCGATATCTTGGGCTTCCCCTTTATCATCGATGGCGAGGAGCGCACGGACGATATCTGGTCGAGCATGAGCCCTAAGGAGTTCTACGACCGTATGCGCGCCGGCGCTCGCGTGTCTACCTCCGCTGTGTCGCTCGGTCGCTATATCGAGTTCTTTACCGAGTGCGCCAAAGAGGGCACGCCCACGGTCTACCTGTGCTTTACCTCGGCGCTGTCGTCGAGCTACAACTCCGCGTGCCAGGCGGCGGACGCCGTGCGCGCCGAGTATCCCAACTTTGAGCTCTACGTGGTCGACAACGCTCTGCCCTGTGCGACCGGCGCGCTCTTGGCGCTCGAGGCCGTGCGCCAGCGTTCGGCGGGACTGACCGCCAAGCAGCTGGTCGATTGGGCAAACGAGGCAAAGACCTACGTCCACGGCTACTTTACGCTCGAGAGCTTCGACGCACTGGCTGCCGGCGGCCGCATTCCGCCCGCGGCGGCTCAGCTCACGGCAAAGCTCGATGTCAAGCCCGAGCTCTCCTACGACCTGGCCGGCTCGCTGTCGCTGATCGGCGTCAACCGCGGCCGCAAGAAGGCGCTCAAGTCCATCCTCAAGTCGTTCCGCGAGAACTACGTGCCCGACCGCACCATGCCCATCGCCATCATGACGGCCGATGCCGAAAAGGACGGCGACTGGCTCGAAGCCGCCATCCGCAAGGAGGAGGGCTGCGCCGACGTCACGATCATTCGCAGCTCCGTGGGTCCCACCATTGGCTCGCACGTGGGCCCCGGCATGGTGGCCTGCGCGTTTTGGGGTAAGAACCGCGCCGACAAGGCGTCGCTTTCCGACCGCATCGCCCGTCGCGTGCGCGGTCAGTAGGCAAGTAACGCGGCCGTAATCGATCCCAGCTCACTGCCCAAACGCTGGCATCGAGTATTCAACCTGGTAACAACACCCAACCCAAAAGGAAAGGTTTCATGGCAAACAAGCTCTCCGTCGCATTTATCGGCACCGGAATCATGGGTGCCCCCATCGCCGGTCACATCCTGGATGCCGGCTATCCCGTCACGGTCAACAACCGCACCAAGTCCAAGGCTGCCGCGCTTATCGAGCGCGGTGCCGCTTGGGCCGATACGCCGGCCGATGCCGTGGCTAACGCCGATGTCGTCTTTACCATGGTGGGCTATCCCTCCGAGGTCGAGGAGCTCTACCTGGCGGGCGACGGCCTGCTCGCGTGCACTAAGCCCGGCGCGGTCCTGATCGACCTCACCACGAGCTCGCCCGAGCTGGCGCGCGACATTGCCGAGGCCGCCCAGGTTTCCGGCCGCATGGCGTTTGACTGCCCCGTCACCGGCGGCGAGTCGGGTGCTATCGCCGGTACGCTCACGGCTATCGTGGGCGCTACCGAGAACGATATCGCGCCGGTCCGCGATATCCTTTCCACCTTTGCGGCAAACATCTGCTGCTTCGATGGCGCCGGCAAGGGCCAGGCTGCCAAGCTCGCCAACCAGGTGTCGCTGGGCGCCTGCATGGTCGGCATGGCAGACGCCATGGCGTTTGCCGAGCTGAGCGGCCTTGACCTGGAGAAGACCCGCCAGATGATCCTGGGCGGCACCGGTAAGTCCGGCGCCATGGAGAGCCTGGCGCCCAAGGCGCTCGACGGCGACTACAAGCCCGGCTTTATGGTCGAGCACTTCATCAAGGACCTGCGCCTGGCGCTCGCCTACGCCGATGACCGCGAGCTCGCGCTGCCCGGCGCCGACGTCGCCTTTACGCTCTACGACATGCTCGACGCCATCGGTGGCGCCAAGCTGGGCACCCAGGCCATCACGGTCCTCTACAAGGAGGAGGCCGACGCTATCGCCGCCGGTCTGGACTGGTCGCAGTATCGTCCCGAGGAGCATGGCGCTCACGAGGACGGCTGCGGTTGCGGCGAGCACGGCGACGACCATGAGTGCGGTTGCGGTCACCATCACGGCGAGGACCACGAGTGCTGCGGCGGCCACGGCCATGACGACGGCCATGAGTGCTGCTGCGGCCACCATCACGGGGAGTAGCGCCCATGAGCTGGACGTTCGTGGTGCTAGCGCTGGTGCTCTTTCTCTTTGCGATCTACATTGGCTTTTTGTGCGGCCAGTGGGCGTGCGAAAAGCGCGTGATCACCAAGCGCGACTACTGGATCGCCAATTTTGCAGGAGCGGCGGCAGTCGTCCTGCTGACCTGGGTGTTTTCGCTGTTTCCGTTGGTGCAGTTTGCGCCGATCGGCTGGCTCGGCGGCTTTATCGCCGGTCTTAAGATGAGCTTTGGCGAGTCCGTCGGTCCGTGGCGCAAGCACGACGAGGTCTTTAACGTCAACAAGGCTCATCGCGCCGCCGCCGACGCGGGCGACGCTGAGGAACGCCGCCGTGCGCGTCGCAATGGCGCGGCCGACCGACAGCTCATCTCGGTCACCGATGACAGCAAGGGTGCTGGCAAGCACGCTAAGAAATAGTAAGAAGAGGTAACTATGGCAGAAAACAAAGACGAACAGCTCACCGACGAGGAACTGGCACAGCTTCAGCTGGCAGAGGAGAACGAGAACGCCGTCGACCGCCTGGTCAAGGAGCTCGGCTGCCCCACGCGCCGCATTCGCCAGTTTGCCGCTCGCGTGCTGCACCTGCTTGCCGAGCGCGATCCGCAGCGCGTCGTGCCCTGCGTGCCCGCGCTGATCGAGGCGCTCGACCGCCCCGAGGCGCAGACCCGCTGGGAGGCCCTCGATGCCCTGACGGCGCTCGCTACCACCTGCCCCGAGCAGCTGGGCGATGCCTTTGAGGGCGCCGAGACTGCACTGTTCGACGAGATCTCCTCCACGCTGCGCTATGCCGCCTTCCGCCTGCTGTGCGTGTGGGGTGCCACGAGCGTCGAGCGTTCGCGCGAGGCTTGGCCCATCCTGGACGAGGCTATCCAGTGCTACCACGGCGACCTTGAGTATCGCGACATGCTCGGTTGCCTGTACGAGTTTTGCCAGGGCGAGATCGACGCCGAGGTTGCCGAGAAGCTCGCGCTGCGCCTTAAGTTCGACGCCGAGAACGGCAAGGGCAGCTATCTCAAGGCCCGTTCGAGCGAGATTTGCGAAATGCTTGTTAAACGTTTTGGCCTGGATCTCTCCAAAAAGAAGAAGCGTGCTAACGTTAAAAAATCTGAGGCCGCCGAAGACGAGGAGTAACAGATTATGGCGCACGATGTAGTCCTGATTCCCGGTGACGGTATCGGTCCCGAGATTACGCAGGCCATGCGCCGCGTGGTCGAGGCCACTGGTGTCCAGATCAACTGGAACGTCCAGGAGGCCGGCGCCGGCGTCATGGACGAGTTTGGCACGCCGCTGCCCCAGCACGTGCTCGATGCGGTCGCCGAGACCAAGGTTGCCATCAAGGGCCCCATCACCACACCGGTCGGCACGGGCTTCCGCAGCGTCAACGTGGCCCTGCGCAAGCATTTCGACCTGTACGCCTGCGTGCGCCCCTGCCTGTCGCAGCCGGGCGACGGCTCGCGTTTCCGCGACGTCGACCTGGTTATCGTGCGCGAGAACACCGAGGACCTCTACGCCGGCATCGAGTTCGATGAGGGCGCTGCCGAGGTCGAGGAGCTCTCGCGGCTCGTTGAGCGTTCGGGTCAGAAGACCTTCGCCGCTGATTCCGCCATCTCGATCAAGCCCATCTCCATCGCCAAGAGCCGCCGCATTGTGGAGTATGCCTTTGAGTATGCCCGCCGCTGCGGCCGCAAAAAGGTGACGGCCGTGCACAAGGCCAACATCATGAAGGCGACCGACGGCCTGTTCCTGCGCGTGGCGCGCGAGGTGGCCGCCAACTATCCCGATATCGAGTTCAACGACAAGATTGTCGACGCCACCTGCATGGGCCTGGTCCAGAACCCCAACGACTTCGATGTCCTGGTGCTGCCCAACCTGTACGGCGACATCGTGAGCGACCTGTGTGCCGGCCTGGTGGGCGGTCTGGGCATGGCCCCCGGCTCCAACATCGGTGCCGACTGCGCCATCTTTGAGGCAACGCACGGCTCCGCGCCCGATATCGCGGGCCAGGATATCGCTAACCCCACGGCCGAGATTCTGTCTGCGGCTATGATGCTCGATCACCTGGGCGAGAACGACGCGGCCAATCGCATTCGCGCCGCCGTTTCTGCCACGCTCGACGAGGGTGAGCAGGTTACCGGCGACGTTCGTCGTGCCCAGACCGGCTCCGTTGAGGGTGCTGTGGGCACGCAGGCCTTTGCCGATGCCGTTATCGCGCACCTGGCCTAAGGCATGCACGCTGCAAACGCCTAAATAGTACTTAAGTGTTTGCGTATAACCTGAGAATCAATACGCCCGGCGCTCTGTCGGGCGTATTCTATTGCGGACTATGTTTCCTAACAAGGAGTAACTGATATGGGTCTGATTCAAAAGAAGGACGAGAAGGACGAGATCGACGGCATCCAGATCATCGAGCGCGGCGAAGGCCCCGACGGTGACGAGGACGAGAAGATCGATCTGGTCGCCGGTACGTCTGCCGAGCACATTGCTGCCGGTACGACGGCCGAAGAGGAGGACGCCCGTCTGGAGGCTCAGATCGCCGCGGATGCCGCCGACGAGAATCTGATGCCCGAGGAGCGAGACGAGGACGACGATATCCTGGGTTCCGACGAAGACGACCATGCATCCAAGCACAAGAAGACGATGATTGCCGCCTTCGTGGTTGCAGTCGTGATCGCTGCGGTGGTCGGCTTCTTTATTGGCAATGGCGGCTTTGGCGGCAAGGGTGTCGGCTCGGCGACCCTGACCGAGGACCAGCTCGATTCGACCGTGGCAAGCTACAGCTACAACGGCAAGAAGAGCGACATCACCGCGCGTGAGGCCATCGAGAGCCAGTACAGCCTCGACACCGTCAAGGATAGCGATGGCAACTACACCGCTCCGTCTGCCGACGTTATCCTGTCCTACGTGCGCAACAAGATCCTGCTCGATGCTGCCGAGGACGAGGGCATTACCGTCTCTTCTAAGGAGATGAAGAAGTACGCCGAGGATTCCATCGGCACCTCCGACTACAAGACCATGGCCACGCAGTATGGCGTGTCCAAGGATCAGGCCAAGCAGATCGTCCGCCAGTCCGCGACGCTGCAGAAGCTCTACAAGAAGAAGGTGGGCGATAGCTCCGCAAGCATGCCGACCGCCCCGACCGAGCCTGCTGACGGCAACGAGGAGACCGCGAGCAAGGACTACGCCGACTACATCATCAAACTTGCCGGCGACGAGTGGGATAGCGAGAAGGGCGCCTGGAAGGATGCCGACAGCACCTATGCCAAGGCCTTTGCCGATGATGCCTTTACGGCCGATAGCGCCACCTATAAGCAGGCCATGACCGCCTACTACACTGCTTATCAGCAGTACTCCTCGCAGGCTTCGAGCGCCAGCTCCAAGTGGACCGAGTATGCTAACGGCCTCTACGCCAAGGCCAACATCAGCATCTACGGCCTGTTTGCGTAAAGAGTCACACGACTCATCGAGCATCTAGCCGATTGACAGCAGAAAGCCTGCCAGCACGGAAGTCGTACTGGCAGGCTTTTTGCGTTGAGGGTATGATCGGCGGCTTAATTATGGCTATTCATCTTTAAGTCCAAAAAGGCTATCGGCTTCATCGTCGGATATATATTCCAGTACATCGCCTGGTTGGCAGTCGAGTGCCCGGCAAATCGCATCAAGAGTTGAAAAACGTATGGCAGAAACCTTGCCCGTCTTAATGCGTGACATATTGACCTGGGAGATGCCCACACGTTCCGCAAGCTCTTTGGATGAGATCTTGCGTTCGGCGAGCATGCGGTCAAGCCGCAGAATAATCATGGATTCCCCCTAGAGCAACTCGTCATCTTGTTTTTGCAGGATATACCCGTAGCGGAAGATGCTGGCAATCAGGCAAATAATCAGGCCTGCAAAGAGCATGGAGGGCTCGAATAACTGGCCGGCGAACGCATCCGTAAAGCTGCCGCCAAATCCTGAGAGTATCATTCCCGTGATTACGGCACCAAGAAGTCTCACGGCAGCGCCGCCGATAAGGAATAAATGTCCTACTCGACGAAGTGTGTGGTTGCATTCAAGGTCAAAGGACCTACCTTCCTTCTCAATGTTGAAGAAAAGCCTGCGCACGCTTAGCGCGATGGTGAGCGCGAGGCATGTCATCAAGAGGCTCCCTATGGCAGTGTGACCATCGTGTGCGACGAGCATAAGTGGGGTCTGCGCATCGGTACCGACGATAGCAAGGCACGGCCCTTCGCCGCCTTGAAGTTCTACGGATTGGAGACACGACCCTTGGGAGAGGCTAGGCAATATGAGTAGAAGGTCAATCGCAATGACTGCGAGGAGTCCCAGAGCGAGCGCGGTGGTAATGCAGATCGTGGCCCATTTGCAGATGCGAGCGAGCTTCCTCAGTTCGACTATTGTCTGTTCGCGGCTGATGGTTTCATTCGGTTCAAAGTCATTGCTGCGAATCATGGCTTCCCCAATCATTACTTCAGTTGATACCTGTATCTTACTATATAATTAACGATAAACGTTAAATAGTTGCAAATACAAAGATGGTAACGTCTGGTCTAACAGAGCCAAAAGAAATATAACCTGCTTCAGCAATTGACTTGCTAAGGGCTCGAGTTGTTTATATAGATCTAAAATAGTCACAATATACAAATATTGAGAGATGTTGGGAATATAGATGAAAAGATCTAAGGGTTTTCTTCTATTGGCAATGATGTTGCTCGGACTGTTCTGCCTGAGCAGCCCTTCTTGAGCCGAGGCTGCCTGTCCTGAAGGTGAACTTCAGCAGTCTTATACGGGCAGCCTGCTCATAAGCGCTAAGGAGGTTGATGCCGATTCTCAGTCTGGAGTAAATCCCCTTGCCACTTTTGAGGGGGACGGCGGAACGGTCAAGCTCGACCATATCGGTAGCGGGATTTTGAGGTGGCAAGTTTAGTCGGGAGGTCGCTTGTGGACACCATATATGACGGGGATGATTGGGTCGAACATTATACTTGGCACCTGGTCGGCTCGAATGACAATGGGGATGTGATGTTTGATGGGCTATGCCCGAAGCATCTCCATCCTTTTGTCTCATCGTTAATTGAGAGTTCCGCTCGTGTTGCCCCTTACAGCTCGGCATCGCTTAATGATGCGGACGTCCTTAAAATCATAAATGACTCTATTGACGAGGGTATGATGAGCAGCTTGCTGTTTTCTCGGCTTGTGGGGCTAGATGATGCTAGCTCAAAACGACTGCTTGCGGGTGAAAAGGTGGAGCTCGCCTATCATTCGATGGTTTCAATCCTGCGGCTGGCCGATGCTCTTCGAAAATAAATAAAAACGGGACAAGTGGGCTACATCACTTGTCCCGTTTTTAATTGGCTCTGTTAGGCCAGAATTGACATACGAGTGTCCCCATGGTGCCATATCGTTAGCCTCGTAGACCGCGACGGACGGGGCAGCATGAACGCCGAGGACCTGGTAACTTTCCCTAATTCATCTGGGAAAACAACTGCAAACGATTACAAGTAACCGGTGAACGGTCGAAAACTACCGTTCACCGATAATCTCAAAACTGGTTCTAACTGGTATTAAGTCAAAAAGACCAATTCACATATCTTCACAATGACCTGCAATTTTTCTACACGCTATTTTTAGCCGCCCTGCGTTGTTTAGACACAGGAAAAGATTCGATCTTTTTCCAAAACATTTCGAAATGGTTTCAATACCGCAGGCAGAAGTATTAACGAGCGGTAAACGGTCGATTTATCACCGTGAGCGGTGCAAAAACGTTTTACCGTATGAATCAACGAAAGCGACCTCTTCTGGGGTGATATAGTGACAACAACACGTCACGTGGTTACTACCAGTTTAGAAACCACTGGTCTTCAAAGAACGCTTTCCAAGAAGCTTTAAGGGCGAGCGCCCGCTGGCTTCCGAAAATCATCGGACTCAGATCGTACACACCTTCGGAAGGGAAATTTGAATGGTTGGCTTTATTCTTACCGGTCATGGACAGTTCGCACCCGGCCTTGCAAGCGCTATCGCTATGGTTGCTGGCGACCAGCCTGCTTTTACCGTCGTTCCTTTTGAGGGCGACCAGGCTGCATCCTACGGTGAGGATCTCCGTGCCGCTATTACCGCTATGCGCGAGGAGTGCGATGGCGTGCTCGTCTTTACCGACCTGCTTGGCGGCACCCCGTTCAACCAGTCGATGATGATTGCCCAGGATGTCGATAACGTCGAGGTTCTGACTGGCACCAACCTTCCCATGGTTATTGAGCTTCTGTTCCTCCGCGGCAATGCCACGCTCGCCGAGCTTGGCGAGCAGGCCGTGACCGTTGGCCAGACGGGCGTCACCGCCCAGACGGTCGCATTCGTTGCCGACTCCGAGGAAGAGGATATCTTCGGCGACGAGGACGGCATCTAATGGCCGATTTCGGAGCCAACGTCCTGAGTTCCTCGGTCGCTCTTTTAGGCCTGCTTGTCATCATGGGCTTGATTTACACCGTCTGGTCGCAAATCAACATGAAGAAGAAGCAGAAGTACTTCAAGGAGCTGCACACCGAGCTCAAGCCGGGTCAGGAGGTTCTTTTCGCCGGCGGTATCTACGGAACCGTCAAAGGCATCGAAGGCGAGAAGGTCCAGATCAAAGTCCGATCCGGTGCCGTCGTAGATGTTTCGCGTTACGCGATTCAGGAGATCAAGTAACTGTCGTCAGCAAATAACGAAAGGAAGCTGATCAACATGGCAGAACCCAACATTCTTCTTACCCGCATCGATAACCGACTGGTCCATGGTCAGGTCGCTACCCAGTGGAACTCCACTCTGGGCTCCAACCTCATCCTCGTCGCCAACGACGACGTGGCGTCCAACACCATGCGCCAGAACCTCATGAAGATGGCCGCTCCCGCCGGCGTCGCTACGCGTTTCTTCTCCCTGCAGAAGACCATCGACGTCATTGGCAAGGCGAGTCCGCGCCAGAAGATCTTCATCGTGGCCGAAACACCGGAAGACGTGCTTACGCTCGTCAAGGGCGGTGTGCCTATAAAGAAGGTAAACATCGGCAACATGCACATGTCGGAAGGAAAGCGCCAAGTCGCCACCTCCGTCGCAGTTAACGACGAGGATGTCGCTGCGTTTAAAGAGCTGCAGGAATTGGGGGTGGAGTTGGAGATCAGGCGCGTTCCGAGCACGCCTGTTGAGGACACGAGCAAGCTCTTCTCGTAGTCTTCGTGATCCACGTTGTCAGGAGTGAAACCCTGACATTTTGTACGTGAAATCCAAAGTGCGTACATACATTTTGAAAGGAGGAGCAAGATGGAATTCTCGATCATTCAGGTCGCCCTGGTCTTCGTTGTTACGTTCATCGCGGCAATCGACCAGTTTGACTTCCTCGAGTCTCTCTATCAGCCCATCGTCACCGGCGCCGTCATCGGTCTTATCCTTGGCGACCTCAACACCGGTCTTCTCGTGGGTGGTACTTATCAGCTCATGACGATCGGCAACATGCCGATCGGAGGCGCTCAGCCGCCTAACGCCGTCATCGGCGGCATCATGGCAGCCATTCTCGCTATCGCCACGGGCCTCGAGCCCAACGCGGCAGTTGGCCTCGCCATTCCGTTCGCTCTGCTTGGCCAGCTTGGCGTTACCCTGGTCTTCACGCTTATGTCCCCGCTTATGTCCACGGCCGATAACATGGCTCACAACGCGGACACCAAGGGCATCGAGCGCCTGAACTACTTCGCCATGGCTCTGCTCGGCCTGATCTTCGCTGTCGTCGTCACCCTGTTCTTCATCGCTGGCGCCACCATCGGTCAGACCATCGCCGCTGCTATTCCGACTTGGCTGCAGACCGGTCTGTCCGCTGCAGGCGGTATGATGCGCTTCGTCGGCTTCGCCGTCCTGCTCAAGGTTATGATGAACCGCGATATGTGGGGCTTCTTCCTCATGGGCTTTGGCCTCGCGCTCATCACCGTTGCCAACGATTCGCTGGCAACCCCTGCTCTGCTCATCCTCGCTCTCATCGGCTTCGGCATCGCTTTCTGGGACTTCCAGCAGCAGACCGAGCTGAAGGGTGCAGCTGTTTCTGACGGAGGTGACTTCGAAGATGGCATCTAATGAGTATGTGATCCCGGAGCACTACGAGGATCTCACTCCTGCTCCGCAGCTCGACCAGAAGACCCTCAACAAGATGGCTTGGCGCTCCTGCTTCCTGCAGGCCTCGTTCAACTACGAGCGTATGCAGGCCGCTGGCTGGCTCTACTCCATCATCCCCGGTCTGGAGAAGATCCACACCAACAAGAACGACCTCGCGGCTTCCATGAGCCACAACCTGGAGTTCTTCAACACCCACCCGTTCCTCGTCACCTTTGTTATGGGTATCGTGCTTTCGCTCGAGCAGAACAAGGTTGACATCCCCACGATCCGCGCCGTCCGCGTCGCCGCAATGGGCCCGCTCGGTGGTATCGGTGACGCCCTGTTCTGGCTGACGCTCGTGCCTATCACGGCCGGCATCACCTCCAACATGGCCATCAACGGCAACGCCGCTGCGCCGATCATCTTCCTGGTGATCTTCAACGTCGTCCAGTTCGCTCTGCGCTTCTGGCTCATGAATTGGTCCTACAAGCTCGGCACCAGCGCTATTGACGCTCTGACTGCTAACATGCAGGCCTTCACGCGTGCCGCTTCCATCATGGGCGTCTTCGTCGTCGGTTGCCTGGTCGTCACCATGGGTGGCACCCAGATCAACCTCGAGATCCCCAACGGCACCACCCGTGGCCTCTCCGCCACTACCGTGATCGTCTCCGAGAAGGAGGCCGAGAACTTCACCGGTATGGAGGGCATCGATACCGAGACCGCTGAGGCCGGTACCATCGCCATGACCGATGAGGACGGCAACGCCCTTACCGCTTCCGATGCCGACGGCAACGCTGTCGAGTGCGGCGTCACCGATCTGGGCAACGGCATGGAGTCCGTTACCTACGGCACCGTTACCGAGGATCCGGTCAACTTCTCTGTTGCCGACACCCTCAACACCATCGTCCCGAAGCTCGTCCCGCTTATGCTTACGCTGCTGCTTTACTACATGTTCGCTAAGCACAGCTGGACCCCGACCAAGGGCATTCTCCTGCTCTTCGTCCTTGGCATCCTGGGCGCTGGCCCGCTTGGTCTCTGGCCGAGCATCTGGTAAGGCTCTAGCTTGAGGGGTGTGTCCCTACGCGGCTCACACCCCGACCCCTTAAGCCATGTGTATGTTAAAAGCCGCGTGCTCGAAAGAGCGCGCGGCTTTTGTTTTCTTGATGATTCGGGTGTGGCAGACAGATAATGCTAAACACCCTAGGTAGTTAGCCGAATTCGAGCAAAAGGGAGGATAGGATGGCGATCGGAGCGCGTAAGCAACCGCTGTACGATCAGCTGGTCGATATTCTGACCGAAAAGATTGACCATGAATATCGCGCCGGTGACATGATTCCTTCCGAGCGCGAACTTTCGGAGCGCTATGGTCTCTCGCGCACTACGGTACGCCTGGCTCTGCAGGAACTGGAGCGTTTAGGACTGGTGGTTCGGCAGCACGGTCGCGGTACCTTTGTGACCGACCGTTCGGCAAAGGCAACCAATCTCATGCAGTCCTACAGCTTTACCGAGCAGATGCGCGCGATGGGTCGCGACCCCGAGACCACGATTCTCGAGTTTTGCGAGATGGAGGCCGATAAAAATCTGGCCGAGCATATGGGATTGCGTATCGGTGATCGCATTTTTAAGCTTAAGCGCCTTCGTTCTGCCGACAACATGCCCATGATGGTCGAACGCAGCTATCTACCAGTTCGTCAATTTCTGTCCCTAAAGCGACCACTGCTGGAGCGTAAGCCGCTTTACGATGTGATTGAGCAAGACTTTCAGCAAAAGATTCGCGTGGCCGAAGAGGAGTTCTATGCGAGCATAGCCCGTCCCACCGACGCCCACCTTTTGGGAATTGTCGAGGGCTCGCCTGTGCTCGATTTGGTCAGGACTACGTATAACGAGTCAAACGAGGTTGTGGAGTATACACTCTCGGTTGCTCGTGCCGATCAGTTTAAATACAAGGTTTACCACCAGCGTAGCAACTAGTGTCCGCATCGTTTCCATATGATGATTCTTTGCATTTAACTGGTTACTACCAGATAACCAACCGAAGTGTATAATTGCACGTCAGAGGATTACTTCTAGAGAGAGGTATTAGAAATGTTCGAGAAGAGTGTCGAGGAGCTCACCGAGCTCGGCGCCCAGATCACCACGGCCGAGATTGCTCAGCAGCCCGAGCTTTGGCGTGATACGCTCAACATCTATCGCGAGAACAAGGAGGCCATCGAGGCCTTCCTGGCCGAGGCTCGCGCTATGGGCGAGGGTCGTCTGTCCGTTGTCTTCACCGGTGCCGGTACGTCCGACTACGTTGGCGATACCTGCGCCCCGTACCTGCGTCACGCTGGCAACACTGATCTCTACGACTTTAAGCCCATCGCCACGACCGACATCGTGAGCGCTCCGCGCGACTTCCTGCGCGCCGAGGATCCCACGCTCGTGGTTTCCTTTGCCCGCTCTGGCAACAGCCCCGAGAGCCTTGCCGCCGTTGCCGTTGCCAAGGAGCTCGTCCACAACGTCAAGTTCCTCAACATCACCTGCGCTCCCGAGGGCAAGCTCGCCGTCGAGTCTGCCGATGATCCCAATGCGCTGACGCTGCTCATTCCGCGCGCCAACGACAAGGGCTTCGCCATGACCGGTTCTTATTCCTGCATGACCCTGCTCTCCACCCTTATTTTCGACACTGCCTCTGACGAGCAGAAGGCCGAGTGGGTCGAGACCATCGCCAAGATGGGCGAGGAGGTTATCGCTCGCGAGTCCGAGGTCGCCGATTACCTCGCTGGCGACTTCAACCGCGTGACCTACCTGGGCTCCGGCTCCTTTGGCGGCCTTGCTCAGGAGAGCCAGCTTAAGATTCTCGAGCTTGCTCACGGCCTGGTTGCCACTTCTTACGACACTTCCATGGGCTATCGTCACGGACCCAAGTCCTTCGTCGACGATAAGACGCTCGTCTTCGTGTTCGTCAACAACGACGCCTACACCCGTCAGTACGATATCGACATCCTCAACGAGATCGGTGGTGACAAGATCGCTCAGCACACCGTCGCCGTTCAGCAGGAAGGTGCCACCGTCTATGAGGGTGAGTCCTTCACCTTTAAGGGCTACGAGGCACTTCCCGAGGGCTACCTTGCTCTGCCGTTCGTGATGTTTGCCCAGGCTATCAGCCTGCTCAACTCCGTCCGCGTGGGCAACACGCCCGATACGCCGAGCCCCACCGGCACGGTCAACCGCGTGGTTAAGGGCGTGACGATTCACCCCTTCACCGCTTAATCGCGTCCCCCTGTAAGGGCGCCCGTCCGCTCATAACGGCGGGCGGGCGCTTTTTGTTTTACGTGTGCTGGGTATAAGCATCACCACAGTCAACTGCTTTAGAAGCAAGGAGTGCATATGAGCACGTACGCAATTAAGGCTGACAAGTTCTTCTTGCCGGCTGGCCCGCAACTGGGCGGCTATCTTATGGTCGAGGATGGCGTCTTTGGCGCCTGGCAGGCCGACGAGCCCTCTTGCGAGATTAAGGACTACACGGGATCGTGGATTGCGCCGGGTATGGTCGATACTCACATCCACGGCTTCTACAACCACTCAACTACCGATAACGATCCCGAGGGCATCGATATCAGCTCGACCGAGCTCGCCCGTCGCGGTACCACCAGCTGGCTGCCCACGACGTTCACCGATGGCGTCGAGCAGATCAAGGACGCCTGCGCCGCTATCGCTCAGGCGGACGAGGGCCGCGGCCCCGACTTCTGCGGTGCACGCATTCAGGGCATCTACCTGGAGGGCCCCTTCTTTACCATGAAGCATGTGGGCGCGCAGAACCCCGCTTATCTGATTGACCCCTCTGAGGAGGTCTTCGACCAGTGGCAGGAGGCTGCGGGTGGTCGCATCGTTAAGAGCGCCATGGCGGCCGAGCGCGACGGTGCCGCTGCTTATGCGGCTGCGCTGAACGCCAAGGGCGTGGTGACCAGCATCGGTCACTCCGACGCCACCTATGATGAGTGCATCGCCGCCATCAACGCCGGTGCCAGCTGCTTTACGCATACCTATAACGGCCAGCGCGGGCTGCATCACCGCGAGCCCGGTGTCGTGGGTGCTGCCATGTCCACGCCCGAGACCTACGCCGAGATCATCTGTGATGGCAAGCACGTGAACCCTGCCGCCATCAAGGCGCTGCTGCAGGCAAAGGGCTGGCAGCACACGGTGCTCATCACCGACTGCCTTGGCTGCGGCGGCATGCCCGAGGGCAGCTACACCAGCGGCGGCATGGACGTCATCATGAAGGACAACCTGTGCTGGCTCGCCGACGGCAAGAGCATTGCCGGCTCGGTGCTCACGCTTGCCCAGGGCGTCAAGAACATTGTCGACTGGGGCATCGCCAGCGCCGATATCGCCATTCGCATGGCAACCGAGGTGCCGGCACGCTCCGCGCACATCGAGGATAAGTGCGGCAGCATCATGCCGGGTCGCGACGCCGACTTTGTCGTGTTCGACCATGAGCTCACCCTCGTCGAGACGTATGTTGGCGGCCAGAGCGTCGGCAACGCCTTTACCGAGTAACGATAGAAAAAGACGGCGGGCCCGAATCTGCTCGGACCCGCCGTATGGGTTAAACGCTCAAAAGCACCTTCACAGTTACAGCTTGTTAGCGATCTTCTTTGCCGTGCGCTTAACGCCGGCCACCAGGCCTCCTGCAGGATGCTCCTTCTCGTATGCTAGACGCTTCTCACGTTTGGCGTACTCTTCGACGATGATATCGCCGTACTCATCTTCGATCTTGTCGAAGAAGTCGACGGCGCCCTTAATTTCCTCAGCGGTCGGGTGTCCCTTTTGGACACCGCCGGCGAGTTTGAACGGCCCCCACGTATCAAAGCCGGGGCAGCCGTAGACACCCATAAAGATGGCCTGCCTCATGCGGCAGATGCCATCGATATCCTTGCCGTACCACTTGTTTTTGCCACCGTAGGTCATAAGGCCAAACACCTTGTCCTGCGGCTGCAGCACGTTGGTCAGTACACGTGCCATATCCTTGTCGATCTCGGAGTAATAGATGCCCGTGGCGACGCCGATTAGATGATATTCGTGCAGGTTGGGGTACTCGTTTTTGCCGAGTGACTTCACGTCGAGGGTATCGATCTCGGGGTGCGCCTCGACGATGGCGTCCACGAGCTTTTTCGTATTGCCGTGATGGCGCGAGGCGTAGAGGATGATGGTTCGCATAAGAAGGCCTTTCAGCTGTAATTGCATCAATGTCTGTATGGTACCCCGTTACATGGCTGGGATACCGGACGCATCGATGAACGTGCGGGTTTGTCCTTTGGTCAGGGCCGAGACGGGTACTTGCGAGCAAAAAGCAGTTGTTCGAAAGGATGGACAATGGAATACGCTCTCTCCAACGATTCGATTTCTATTAAGGTGTCCACGGCTGGTGGTTCGTTTACCTCGATCGAGGCCGGAGGTCGCGAGTATCTGTGGCAGGGCGATCCCGCCGTGTGGTCCGGCCAGGCACCGATTTGCTTCCCGATTTGCGGAGGCTTGCGCGATAACAACGCCATGACGTTTGCCGGGCATCATGTAAAGCTCGCTCGCCATGGGTTTGCGCGCAAACAGGAGTGGAAGCTGCTGAGCCAGAGCGAGAACGAGCTGGCGATGTGCCTGGCTTCGGAGGATAACGCCGCGCTGCTGAGCGATTATCCGTATCCGTTTAAGCTTGTCGCCCGCTATACGCTCGAGGACGCTGCCGTGCGCGTTTCCTATGAGGTCACCAACGAGGGCACCGAGGACATGCCGTTCTTTATTGGCGGTCATCCCGGCTTTAGGTGTCCGCTCGATGAGGGCGAGGCCTATACGGACTACGAGTTGCGCTTTGAGAAGGACGAGGCTGCGGAGCTCTGCACCGCCGTCCCCTCGACTGGCTTGATTGACGTGACCAATCGCTCCAAGAACCCCATGGTGGGAAAGACGCTGCCTCTGTCACATGAGCTCTTCGATTTTGCGGAGACCATCTTTGACGTGCTCGAGAGCCGTCAGGTCACGCTTTCCAAAAAGGGCGAGGACAAGGGCGTCCGCCTGAGCTTTGAGGGCTTCCCATATCTCATTGTGTGGAGCAAGCCCGAGGGCGATTTTGTGGCGGTTGAGCCCTGGGGCGGCCTTTCGACCTGCTCCGATGAGGACGACGTGCTTGAGCATAAGCGCGGCTGCCTTGTCGCCAAGCCCAAGGAGACCGTCGTTCGCTCGTTCACGATTGAGATTCTGTAATTCCGTTTTGTCGACTCGTATCGCGAGGCACAAGGAGCCTGCGAGATAAGGAGCTAAAAATGATCCTCACCGTTACGATGAACCCGTCTGTCGATACGCGCTATCAGCTCGATGAGCTCATTATCGACGACGTTAACCGTGTGACGCCCGAAAAGACCGCTGGCGGCAAGGGCCTCAACGTGGCCCGTGTGCTGGGTCAGCTGGGCGACGACGTTGTGGCAACCGGTCTGCTCGGCGGCCACATGGGCGCCTACATGGCTGAGCTCATGGACGCCAACGGTATTAACAACGACTTTGTGCCCATCAAGGGCGAGACTCGCATTTGCCTCAACATCCTCCACGCCGGCAACCAGACCGAGCTGCTCGAGAGTGGCCCGGCAATTGCCCCCGAGGAACTCGATGCCTTTACCGCCAAGTTTACTGAGCTTGCGGGCAAGGCCGACGTCGTCACCATTTCGGGTTCGCTGCCCCGCGGTGTCGAGGCAGACTACTATGCCAAGATCACGGGCATTGCCGAGAACGCCGGCGCCAAGGTGCTGCTCGATACCTCAGGTGCTTCGCTCGAGGCCGCCCTTAAGTCCGAAATTAAGCCCGAGCTGGTCAAGCCTAACCTGACCGAGATCAACGGCCTTCTGGGCACGAGCTTTACCACCGACGATGTGGACGAGCTCCGCGCCGCGCTCGCTTCTGACGCCCGCTTCTCCGATATCCCCTGGGTCGTCGTGTCCATGGGCGCTGCCGGCTCCGTTGGCTTCCACAATGGCCGTGCGTTCCGCGCAAAGACGCCCGATATCCCTGCCGTTAACGCCACGGGCTCTGGTGACTCCACTATCGCTGGCTTCGCGCATGCCATTGCTGCTGGCGCAGACGACGAGACGGTGCTGCGTACCGCCAACACCTGCGGCAAGCTCAATGCCATGGATCCCATGACTGGCCATCTGGTCATGGACCGTTGGGACGAGGTCTACAACGGCGTTGTCGTGACCGAGCTGTAAGGGCTTGGGCGTCGGCCCCGGCATCGATTGCTAGCTCATGTCGACGACAAGTGCGATAGCATTATGTCGGGGCGCGACGCCGACGTTGTCGTGTTCAATCCCGACCTTACCCTGGTCGAGACGTATGTGGGTGGCAACAGCGTCGGTAACGCGTTTGCCGAGTAGCCGCCAAAGAAGCGATCCGAGAGGGGATTTAGATGATTTACGGTGCATTGGGCGATATCGAGGAGTACCGCGGAATGCTCAAGGGCCTCGACGTGTTGATCGACTGGCTCGAGGAGAACGACCCGGCGCAGCTCGAGGTCGGCAGCCATCCGATTCTGGGCAACAAGGTCTTTGCGAATGTCATGGCTCCCACGACGCGTCCCGAGGCAGAGGCTCACTACGAGACGCATCAGCGCTATCACGACCTGCAGATCGACATTGAGGGTCGCGAGGCCTTTAAGGTTGCCACGGGCAGCCTGACGCTGGTCCAGGAGTTTGACGAGAAGGACGACTACGACCTGGTCGATTCAGACGCCTCGATTGCCGGCGATCTTGCCGACGACAAGTTCGCGCTGTTCGTTGCCGGCGAGCCTCACATGCCCACGCTCGAGTTCCCGGGCGATGGCGCACAGCCGGTCAAGAAGATCTGCTTTAAGCTACTTGCAGATGCTTACTGGGAGGAGTAACGCGCTGCTCGGCTGAGCTGTTCGTGTTGTGAGCGTTTTCCTTTGGAGGAGCGCGCTTAGGCCCCGCTGATCGCGGTTCCTTTGGGGATTGCGGCTGGCGGGGCTTTTTGTTGAGTAGGGGAGTTGCCGGCGGCGTTGTGCTTGGATTGGCATTGTGCGATAAATCGGCAAGAAAAAAGCCGCCCGAAGGCGGCTATCTTGTGCAATGGAGCCAGCGACCGGGCTCGAACCGGTGACCCCCGCTTTACGAGAGCGGTGCTCTACCAACTGAGCTACGCTGGCGGCCATGTGGTGACGCAACTGAGGCGTCAACGGCTGTCTATGATACGGGACATCGCACATCCGCGCAAGTGTTCTGACGGCTTTTCTCACTTTAAATGCACTAATATTGGAGACGTGATGTCTTGCTCTTACGGGTCTCAAGCAGAATGGGGCAGTGATGATTCAACCCAAGATTCTTCTCACGCGCATCGATGATCGGTTTATTTACGGGCAAGACGTTGAGCTGTGGAATGAGGCGGTTGGTTCCAACCTCATCCTGATCGTTAACGACGAAATTGCGGCGGATTCGCGCAAGTGGGCGCCTATGAGGGTCGCGGCGCCAGAAGGCGTGTGGACACGGTTTTTCTCGGTGCAAAGGACCATCGACATCATTCACACCGCGACGCCGCGCCAATGGATCCTGATTATGGTGGCATCGCCCGCGGATGCATTGGCGCTGGTGAAGGGTGGCGTGCCCATCACCAAGATCAGCATTGGTCACATGCAAGCAGGGGAGGGCAAGCGCCCCATAACGCCCGCGGTTGCCGTGAGCGACGTAGACGTCGCTGCCCTCAAAGAACTGCAAGAGCTCGGCATAGAGCTAGAAATCCGCTATCTCCCCAGCTCCGACTCCGACCCCATCCAACTAGTCATTCAAGAACGTCCCCAATGACTAGGTAGAAAAACGCCCGTAGGCGGTGGTGCCGGCGGGCGCTGCTGTGCGATATGTCGCGTAGTGGAATTAGTGCCTCATAAAGTGATACTCGATCACATTGCTGTAGGGGTGACCCGGGCCCACGATGCCCTGGGGGAACAGCGTGTGGTGTGGCGTGTCGGGATACATCTCGGCCTCGAGGGCAAAACCGGCACCCCAGCCATAGTTGGCGTCATCCTTGGCGTGCTCGTCGCCCAGCCAGTTGCCGGTGTAGAGCTGTACGCCCGGGGCAGTGGTGTAGTAGTCCATCTCGCGGCCGGTCCACATCTCCTCGACGTGCAGGGCGCGGCGCAGGTTGCGACCGTATTGGTAGCCGCCGATGCACAGGCAATGGTCGTAGCCACGGGCCTGCTTGATCTGCGGGTCATCGGCCTCCATGCCGGGTGCGACGGGGCGCAGCTCGCGGAAGTCAAACGGCGTGCCCTCGACCGGAGCGATCTCGCCGGTGGGAATGTTCTGATCATTGATGGGCAGGTAGTGGGCGGCGTTGGCCACAAAGAAGTGCTCGCAGTCCATGCCGGCGTTATGGCCGGCAAGGTTAAAGTAGGTGTGGTTAGTCATGGACACATAGGTGGCGCGGTCGCTCTCGCAGCCATACTCGATACGGAAGCGTCCGGTGCGTGTAACGGTAAACACGGCCGTAAAGGTGCGGTTGCCGGGAAGACCCAGCTCGCCATCCTCAAGCGCGGTGGTCATGCGCACGGCGTTGTGGACCTCGTCGAGCTCAGCATCCCACACGCGCTTGTGCAGGCCGCGCTCAAGATCGCTGTGCAGGTTGTTGACGCCTTCGTTGGTGGGCATATGCCAGTCCGTGCCGGCGATGGTGATCGTGGCGCCCGCGGTGCGGTTGGCCACGGGGCCGATGGTCGCGCCAAAGCAGGCGGGGTTATCAAAGTAATCCTCGAGCTTATCGAAGCCCAGCACCACATCGCGCACGTTGCCGGGAATGTCGGGCACATCGATACCAAGCACGGTGGCGCCATAGTCCATAATGCGAACGCAGATCTCGGGCCCGTTGAGGGTGTAACGATGAACGGGGGTACCGCACGGCGCGGTGCCGAAAAGCTCGGAAGTGATCATTTGGTTCCTAACATCGAGGTATTTCGGACAAACTGTAGCGCGAACAGGCAAGATTATCACTACACCCCACTAAAGCAGGGGGTATTTTTCTCAAAAAAGTGATGATTTGGGCTGTGTGGGCGCTCATTTTTGGCGCGCGCAATTCTGATACAATTTGTTCGTTACTGTTTGAATGATATGCGCGCAAAGAACGGCGAGGATTCATCGTGATTAAGGCAGAGCGACAGGATAAGGTTCGTCAGCTGCTCGAGGAGCAGGGCACGGTCTCGGTCAAGGAGATTTCGGATGCGCTGGGCGTTTCGGACATGACGATTCGCCGCGACCTCGAAGAACTTGCGAGCCTGGGCGAGATCGAGCGCGTGCACGGCGGAGCCCGCAGTGCACAGGGCCGTCCGCACGCTATGCTGCGCCATGAGTATTCGCACAGCGAAAAGCGCACCAAGCATGCCGAGGAAAAGCTGCAGATCGCGCGCCGTGCTGTGGAGCTTATCGAGGAAGGCTCGACCATCTTTTTGGGTACGGGCACCACAGTTGAACGGATGGCCTCGATGCTGCCGACGTTTCGCCTGCGCATTGTGACCAATTCGCTTTCGGTGTTTAACCTGCTCGAGGCGCGCGAGGACTGCGACCTGTGCCTCGTGGGCGGTATGTACCGTCGCCGCACCGCCGCTTTTGTGGGACCAACGGCCGAGGATACCCTGCGCGCGCTGGGCATCGATGCGGCGTTTATCGGCGCCAACGGCATTCTGGATGGCGACGTGTCTACGTCCAACATGGACGAGGGCCGTATCCAGCAGCTCGCCTTTAGCAAGGCAGACTCGCGCTATCTGATCGCCGACTCCAGCAAGATCGGCAAGCGCGACTTCTACACCTTCTGCCGTCTGGACAGCCTGGACGCCGTAGTGTGCGAGCCGAGCATCTCCGCCGAGGACCGTGCCGCCATCGAGGAGCACGCGCAGGTCATCTGCTAGCTAGCGCAGCAGGCGATACTTCTGTCCCCTGCCGGTGCCTTCAACTGTCGCCAGGCCTGTCTCAACGAGTTTTTTGAGGATGCGATTGAGCTTCGAGCGGCTGAAGCTAACTTTGGCTGCAAGCTCACCTGTCGATTGAGGATGTGCGCTACTCAACAGTTCGAATACGATAAGTTCGTCGCCTTTGAGCCCCGGGTTATCCATGAGCAGGGGAAGTGTGACCACAATGGCGTTATCCGAAACTTGAAACCGGGGCTTTCTGACGCTGTCCTTATAGGTGTCGCGAATTCGCATGATGCCCGTTCCAAAGGCTTCGATAAGACCCAGGCGCAAAAAGACTTCGGCAAGAATACGATTGCGTCTAACGGATAGCATGTCGGACAGGTATTCATCGACAGTCATGCTTGCTGGCAAGCCGCCGGGCGAGGCGACTTCCACGCGGTCGTCGAACATCGAGATGCGAATGTGCGCGGGTACATCCCAAGTCCTGTGAACGATTGCATTGGTAATGGCCTCGCGGAATGCTTCGAGCGGAATGAGCTCCTTGCGGACCCGCTCCATTCCCTTGATCTCTTCGTAACAGTACTGAGTTTCAAATAGTTCAAGAGCGCCGTCAATCTCCGTTAAAACCGATGCATGTTCGAGAGTTTTGCGCTGCTTAATGAGATTGATGGTGTCGCCAAACACCGCCATGTCGATACCTGGGAAATCGTTCTCGTCCGCGAGCAGTTCTGCCGCGTTGTTGTAGGTTCCGGTCTCATCGAGCAGGCCGAGGGTTTTGAGAGTATCGGTTGTGAATGACTGAAGTGAGAGCTTTGCTTTTAGGCGATTCTCTAAAACGGTGAAAGATAGATCTTGCTTGCTTGCCGGGAGCTGTTCAAAGGAGAGGTTTTGACCCTCGAGTACAAGACGCGAAAGCCCTAGGGTGTCAACTGGTATGGTCGCGGTGTCATTGCGCTTGTATGCCTTCGAGCGGTATAGGTAAGGCTTCGATCTGCCGGGAAAGACCGTAAGCTCTACGGTTGCATCGGACTCGTTGATTTTTAGGGAGTAATCGGGCTGGGGGATGATCGAATCGTTAATCTTGTTTTCGATATCCAGACAGGTCTGCTTGAGGTCATTGAGGCCAACGGCTTCTCCGTCGTCGTTAATTCCAAATAGCACGCGTCCTCCCGTGCCATTTGCATAAGCGGAGACGGTTTTAAGGAACGAATTGGTGACGCATTCCTTGAATTCAAGATCTTTGGATTCTTGCATCGTGTTGCTCCGTTTCGCTTCAATCTGACGTGAGAAATGACACGTAAAATTTTACACGTCATTTTGCATGTCAAAAATATGACACGAAAAAATTTGCGTGTCATTTTGCGTGTCAAAGTGACGTGAAATGACACGCAAACGCGAATGCATTGGCATTCTGAACAATAACGGAGTTTGTAAGCCTGGGGCTTGATTGGGCTAACGCATGGAATTATCCGTATTCTCGAACACGCTTTCGGTATCATTTTGGCATTAATAGATACCGAAGTGTGTTCGTGATGCCGATAATAATTAAGAAAGAGGAGCGCTTCGTAGCTGCCTGGAAAGTGAGGATTTGACCATCTGATTGTCTCGATCTGTAACAGCTAGGACCGAAAAACTCGGCTAGATGTTACAGATTGAGATGAACAGGAGGACGGGTGCGGTCTAAACAAAATGGCCCGCGCATCACACATCGATGCACGGGCCATTTATTGTCTGCAAGCGGCAGGTGGTGTCAGCGTCTTATGCCTCGAGGTTTTCCTCGATCCAGGCGACGGCACCCTTGGGATCCTTAGTGAGGTCGATGTACTGTTTGCCCTTGGGCGACAGCAGCGTGATGCCCAGGCGGTCGGTGTCGGCCTTCATCTCGTTGTAATAGGTGCGAACCTGCGGAGCCAGGACGATGACGTTGTACTGGTCCATGATGGCGTAGTGGCTGCCGTAGGCACCGGCGTTGGCGGTAATGTCGATGCCCAGCTCGTCGGCGCCTTCCTTAAGCGCGTTGGCGAGCAGTGCAGAGGTGCCGGCGCCAGCGCACAGAACCAGAACCCTCAGATCCTTGCCCTTAAGGGCGGACGGAGCTGCGGAGGCCTCAGTGGCAGAAGCGGTCTCGACAACAGGAGCCTCAACGGCGGGGGCGGCAGCGGTCTTGACGGCCTTGGTCTCCTCGGCCTCTTCTTCGGCCAGGGTCTCGGCCTCCTGCTTGCACAGGACGTTGTCGTAGGCCTTGCAGAACGGGTAGTAGATCAAGAAGTCAACGACCAGCAGGACGACAACCAGGACCAGAGAGATCGGCTGGAAGTTGGTGTCGATGAAGGTGCCGATCGGTCCGGGGAGTGCCCACGGCATGGCATAGATAAAGCCGTTCATGCCCAAAAAGTCGATGAAGAACTTACCAATGAGGACGTTGGCCACGGGGGCAAACAGGAACGGGATCAGGAAGTACGGGTTGAGGATGATGGGCGCGGCGAACAGCAGCGGCTCGTTGACGGCGAACATCACGGGCACGACAGAGGCTTTGCCGACGGCCTTGAGCTGCTTGGAGCGCATAAAGAGCAGGAAGATGATCGGGACAATGAACGTGGCGCCGGTGCCGCCGAGTTCGCCGATGTAGTTACCGAAGTTTTCGGTCAGGGCGAGGGCGGGGTGACCGCCGGCCTGCAGCGTGGCGAGGTTGGTGGTGATGTTGCCAAACAGCGCGGCGTTGAGGGCAGGCTTAACGACCGAGGGGCCGTGGATGCCCATGAACCAGAACAGAGGGATCATGAACCAGATGAGGGCGAGGCCGGCGTAGGAATCGGCAGCGGCGAACAGCGGGCTCACCAGCGTGGAGATGACGTTGGCAAACGGGACGGCCAAGCAGGTGCGGCAGATAACGTCGATGACGGCGACAAACAGGATGGAGAAGCTGAAGGCGAAGATGTCGCGGAAGTTCTGGGCGATGGCGCCGGGGACTTCTTTGGGCAGCTTGATGGTGATGTCTCGCTTAATGCAGAAGGCATAGATGTTGACCGTGGCAAATGCGGCGACAAAGGAGCTCAGCAGGCCCTTGGTGCCCATGTTGTCGGTAAAGAACACCGAGACATCGGCGCCGTCGATCTTGGCACTCGTCTGGGTAACGGCCAAGATGAGCATAGCGCACATGGCGGCGACCATGGTGCTCGTGGCGTTGATGGCCTTGCCGGCAGGCATGCGGCGGTTCTTGGAGCCGGTCAGCGCGCTTGCGGTGGTGCCGGCGACCATGATGCCCACGACGCCCATCGTGAAGTTGTAAACCTTGTTGCAGAAGTTCACGACGTCGACGTTCCACCAGTCGGGCAGCGTAAAGCCGCCGACCGTGGCGACAACGCCCGGCAGGGTCGAAATAAGCAGGAAGACAGAAGAAGACAGGATGATGGGCATTGCTGCCAAAAAGCCGTCTTTAATGGCCTGAAGGTAGATGTTCTTAGAGACCTTGTCGAAGTACGGCTGACCTTTCTCCAAGAACTTAACGATCGATTCCATAGTTCACGCTCCTCTTTGCATGAAATCTTAATGGCATGGACGTTGAAAACCTATATGGTCTCCCGCTTGCTAAAAGCCCGGGTGCAGGCGGGGCCGGTCCCAGGGGGAGAGAGGGGGGGCGGCTGGGTTTGTATCGCATAGGGCCGCTCCCTTCTCGGGGGAAAGCGAGGCGATGCGCTACTGCGCGTCCGCCATAGTGTCGGCGAGCTCCTTGTACCAGAGTGCCGACTGCTTGATGTAGCGTTTTTGCGTGTCGAAGTCGATGTAGAACAGGCCGTAGCGCTTGTTATAGCCATTGGCCCACGAGAACTGGTCCTGCAGGCTCCAGATAAAGTAGCCCTGGACGTCGACGCCCTCGGCGCGCGCCTGGAGCACCTTCTCCATGTGCTGGTCGACAAAGTCGATGCGCTCGGGATCGGCGACGATGCCGTTTGCGTCGGGCTCGGGGTCCTTGTGGCCCAGGCCGTTTTCGGTGATATAGATGACGGGGAGGTTGGGATAGGTGGCGCTGATGTGCTTGAGCGTGTCGTAGAGGCCTTGCGGGTAGATGAGCCAATCCCAGTCGGTGGTGGGGATACCCGGCATATCGACCTGCTGCCCGACGCCCTTAAACTTAAAGCACGAGGTGCCCTTGTCTCCGGTGCCGTTAAAGCTGTTGGTTGACTCGCCATCGTAGGCGGCGATAAACGCCGACTGATAGTAGTTGAGGCCGAACATATCGTTGCGGGGCGCGGCCTTGGCGAGCTCCTCCATGTCGCTGTCCTCAACCGTAAGTGTGGCGTTGTTGGCACGCAGAATCTCGTTGATGAGTGAGAGGGTGCGCGCGGAGTAGTGACCCAGGAAGGCGCCGTCCATGATGAAGTCGGTGTAGAAGGCGTTGTACAGGTCGGCGGCGTGCTGGTCGGCGGGCGAGTCGGTGGCAGGATATGCCGGCGTCAGGACGTTGACCATGCCAATGCGTCCGCCCAGGTGCTCGGTCTCGTCAAGATCCTTATACAGGTTGACGGCGCGGGCGTGGGCAACGAGCTCGTTGTGCTGGCTCTGGATGCCGCTCGTCACATCAAAGTGATGGTTGGGCGGGAAGTTGCCTTGGATGTATTGGGAGTGCGAGAGGCTGATGAGCTCGTTGATGGTGAACCAATTCTTGACCTCGCGGAACTCGCGGAAGCAGAACTCGGCATAGCGCACATAGGCGTCGACGGTCTTGCGGTTGAGCCAGTCGCCCTGGTTGAACAGGGCGGCGGGGGAGTCAAAGTGATGCAGGGACACATAGGGCTCGACGCCATACTTTTTGCAGCAGGCGAACAGCTCGTGGTAGTGCTTAACGCCCTCGGCGAGGGGTTCGGCATCGTCGCCGTTGGGGAAGATGCGGGTCCAGGCGATGGACACACGAATGGCGTTGAGTCCATGCTCGGCAGAAAGGCGGATATCCTCCTCGTAGCGGTTGTAGAAATCACTGGCCGGGTCGGGCAAAAAGCGACCCTGGGCGACAAGGTAATCGTCCCACATGGTCTTACCCTTGCCTGCCACCTTCGTGGAACCTTCCGTTTGGTACGCGGCGGTTGCGGCGCCCCAAACAAAGCCCTTCGGCAGCTGCTGTACGCGGTTTAGCAAAGACATATGCATACACCCTCTCGTCTCGCTGTTCGATATTGTGCGTTTGCGCTCAGGAGGCTCCCTGGTTAGCGTTCAGCGGTGAAAAAGCCCGATAAACACTATCTTAAAATGATTAGAACCAAAATGAGCACGTGAACATTTGACAATGAGCACGTTAACATCCGGCTGGGATGTATAGAAACAAAACAACTTCAAACAGCCGCGAACGGTTGTATTTGTTCGGTAAGCGGTTTTGATTGACAGAAGTTTTCATGTTGTGGTATATGGCTCGGGTATCATGAGCACGTTATCAATGTATGTACGATGCGCCATGGGCGCGGGGAATAGTTGGGAAGCAGGTTAGCGTGGAAGGCATGGATCAGCAGACAAGGAATGGTCGTTCGGCGAGCGCGGCAGAGGTTGCGGCGCTCGCTGGCGTGAGCCGCCAGACTGTGTCTCGCGTGGTCAACGGTATGCCCAACGTGACGGAAAAGACGCGCAAGCGTGTGCTGGCCGCCATGGAAGAGCTGGGCTTTCGTCCCAATTTTGCTGGAGCGGCGTTGCGCGGCGGGTCGTATCGTTCTATTGGCCTGTGCATGTACAACATCACACGTGTCGGTAACCTGGCGACGCTCGAGGGTATCATGCAAGCGGCGCGCGAGCACGATTTTGCCGTCACTATGATCGAGATGGGCGGCGACAAGCCCTATGCACTTGCCGATGCCTCGCGCCGCATGGTCGAGCGACCCGTCGACGGCATGATTCTCAACATGAACCGCATGGCTCCCGATTTTGAGGAGTTTGTTCCCCAGCCGGGAGTGCGAACGGTCATCCTGTCCACGTATGCGCATCCGCGCTGCACGACGATCGACTCCGACCAGTATGGTTCGTGCGAGCTGTTGACCAATTATCTGCTGGAACATGGTCACTCGAATATGCGGTTTGTGGCGGGTCCGGAAAACTCGATTTCCTCGCGTTTTCGTGAGGCCGGTTGGCGCGATACGCTGGGTCGTGCTCATGTCGATGCCGCTCCGATGCTGCGCGGCGATTGGAGTGCGGACAGTGGGTACGCCATGGGCGAGCGGATTGCGGCCGAGGTGCTTGCCGGCGGGTCGCAGGCGCCGACTGCCGTGCTTGCGGCAAATGACCAGATGGCGCTGGGCGTTATCGCCGCGCTCGAGAACGCGGGCCTGTCCGTGCCCGACGACGTGAGCGTGGTTGGTATCGACGACGCACTCGAGGGACTTGTTCCTCACAATCGGCTGACGACGCTGCGATTTGATTTGCGCGGTGTCGGTAAGCTTGCGTTTGAGGCGGCGATTGGAGAGAGCTCGTCTATCGAGGCGATTCATGTGCCGAGCACGCTGGTCGAACGCTCGACTGTTAGGGACATACGGGGTTAGGTCCTACTCCGTTTGTCTCGATTTGTAACAGGTAGACGGTCAAAAGCGGGCTACGTGTTACAGATTTAGATTCTTCGGAAAGAGCAATCCTGTTCGTCTCAATCTGCAACAGCTAGGACCCAAAAACTCGGCTAGATGTTACAGATTGAGACAAACAGACCCCGAACCGCCCAAAAAGGCCGGGGGCGGCGCGCCGTGTGACGTGCCGCCCCCGGCTGAGAAATGGGGACAGGTTATGTGGGCGGTGCAATTCCGCCAACCGCTTGTCGCAAGCCGCTAGTCCAGACGACGGGTCTGCGCTACGTGCTTGTACCAGTATGCGCTTGCCTTGGGCGTTCGCTTCTGGGTTTCAAAGTCAACGTAGAAGAAGCCGTAACGCTTGTTGTAGCCATTGGTCCAGGAGAACTGATCCTGCAGGCTCCACAGGAAGTAACCGCCCACGTTGACACCCACCTCCATGGCCTTAAGCAGCCAGCGCAGGTGCTGCTCGATGTAGTCGATGCGCGGCTGGTCGTCCACAAAACCGTCCTTGTAGGGGTCCTTGTAGCCCATGCCGTTCTCGGTGATGAAGATCTGCTTGTAGTTGGGGTAGCGCTGCTTAATGTAGACGAGCAGATCGAACAGGCCCTCGGGATAGATGATCCAGTCCCAGTCGGTGGTGGGGATGCCAGGCTTGTTCACATGCTCGCCAATGCCCTTGACGCGCCAGCGGCCGGTGCCCTTCTCTCCCGTACCGTTGTGGTGCAGGTCGTTCTCGCCATCGTAGGCCTTCAAGAAGCGGCACTGGTAGTTGTTAACGCCCAGGTAGTCGTTGTAAAGCGCGGCTTCGCGCATAATCTTGAGGTCCTCGTCCAGGATTTCGATGGTGCCGCCCGAGACGGCGGCCAGGCGGTTGGCGCACTCGAGGGTGTCGGGTGCGTAGTCGCCGCGGAAGGTGGCGTCGAGCAAAAACTGGTTTTGCAGCACGTGCTCGTTGTTGGCGGCTTTGATGTCGGCGGGGTCGTTCTCGTTGAGCGGGTACTTGAACTCCAACGACTGAATGACGCCGATCTTGCCCTTAAAACCGCCGTTGTGGAAGGCCAGCACGGCCTTGGCGTGGGCGAGCATCATGTTGTGCTCGCACTGGAAGGCCTCGGCAAGATGCGCCTTGACGCCACCGGGGAAGGTGCCCTCGATGTAGGTGTTGGAGGCGTCGGCCCAGATCTCGTTAAAGGTGAACCAGTAGGTCACCTGGTCGGCGTACTCCTTAAAGCAGAAGGTGGCAAAGTCCACAAAGGCATCGATGGTCTCGCGGTTGAGGAAGTCGCCCTTCTCAAAGAGGGGCAGCGGCGTATCGAAGTGATGCAGCGTGACAAACGGCTCAACGTGGTGCTTGTGGCACTCGGCGAAGAGGTCGTGGTAGAACTGGACACCCTCGGGGTTGATTTCGCCGGTACCGTTGGGGAAGATGCGGCTCCAGGCGATGGAGAGGCGGATGCCGTTGATACCGAACTCCTCGCACAGCTCCAAGTCGACAGGGTACTGGTTGTAGAAGTCCGAAGCGGGATCGGGGGAGAAGCGCCCCTGGGCCTCCAGGAAGTCGTCCCAGGCAACCTTGCCCTTACCGTGGGTGCGGGTCTCGCCCTCTACCTGGTAGGCAGCGGTGGCGCCGCCAAAGACAAAGTCCTCGGGAAACTGCGCAAGCGGGTTGGTGACGCTAGTAGGATTAACGGACATGATGATCCAATCGTCTAATTCGAAGGGCCAGCCGGCTGCTGATGGTCGGCTGGCCCTGAGCGTTACTTACTTCGAGAGTTGCTCGGAGACGAAGGCGAGAGATTTGTCGCCGTTCTGGGAGAGCTCGATGTACTGCTTGCCGCGGCAGGCGACGCACTTGTTGCCCACGCGTTCGCAGTCCTTCTGCAGGTCGGCCAGGTAGCTGGCGGCCTGCGGGGCCAGGACGACCAGGTCAAAGTCGGGGAGCATGTCCACGTGGTTGCCATATGCCTCGGCAGCGGTTTCAAGATTGATGCCGCGCTCCTTGGCAGCCTTGGCCAGTGCGTTGGCGAGCAGGCCCGAGGTACCGCCGCCCTGGCAGAGCACGAGCACGCGCTTGCCGTTGAGGTCGCTGGCGGTCGTTGCCTCGGCAGCGGGTGCTGCAGAAGCGGCGGGGGAGTCGGACTTCACGACCTCGGCAGCAGCGCCGGCGGCAACGCTCTTAGCGTCGGCCTTGCCCTGGAAGGCATCGTTGAGCTTGGCGGCCTTCTCGGCGTTCTTGGCGGCGAGCTCCTCCTGGGAGATCTCGGCCTCCTCGGCGCACTTCTGAGCGTCATAGGCACGGAAGAACGGGTAGTACAGAACGAAGTCGACGACCAGGATAAGGGCGAGCATCACAAAGGCGAGCGGCTGGAAGCCCAGGCCCATGATGGTACCGATGGGGCCGGGGACGGTCCAAGGCAGGGTGTACATAAAGCCGTTCATGCCCAAGAAGTCGATAAAGATCTTGAGGATCCAGATGTTGGCGATCGGGGCAAAGACAAACGGGACAAAGAAGACGGGGTTGAGCACGATGGGTGCGGCGAACAGCAGCGGCTCGTTGACGGCAAAGCAGACCGGGACGATGGCAGCCTTACCGACGGCGCGCATCTCCTGAGACTTGGCCAGGAAGCAGAACATAAAGACCAGGACGAGTGTGGCGCCGGTGCCGCCCATGCAGACGACGAAGTACTGGGCACCCTGGGTCAGGACAGCGGAAGCGTGCTGGCCAGCCTGGAACGCAGCCAGGTTGTCGGTCATGTTGGCAACGAGAGCGGCGGCGATGGCGGGCTCGACGATCGAGGGGCCGTGGACGCCCACGAACCAGAACAGGCTCATGGCGCCGTAGATCACAGCGAGGCCGATGTAGCCGTCGGCAGCGGTGAACAGGGGCTGGAACACCTGGATGACGCCCTGGGCAAAGCAGAAGCCAAAAGCAGCGCGGAAGACGATGTCAAAGACCCAAAAGACGGTGATGCAGACGGAGAAGGGGATGATGTCCTTAAAGGTCTGCGAGATGTTGGGCGGAACCTGCTCGGGCATCTTGACGGTGATGTTGCGCTTAATGAAGAACTTGTAGATGATGCCGGTCACAAACGCAGCGATGAAGGCGGTCAGCAGGCCCTTGGAACCAAGGTAGGTGGTGTTGAAGCCGCTGGCAGCGTCCGTGGCGATCGTGTCGCTCGAAAGGAGCAAGAAGCCGATGATGGCCGCGCACATGCACGAGATAAAGTTGATCTGGTTGTTCTTGGGCAGGTCGCGGTTCTGCGCGTCGGCGAAGTGCTTGGCCGTGGTGGCGGCGCAGGCGATGGCCAGGATGCCCATGGAGTAGTTGTAGCACTTCCACAGGGCGTTGTTGATGTCATCGGGCCAGTAGAAACCCCAGATGTTGGGGACCGAGGCTACCAGGCAGAAGATGGACGAGAAGATGATGATGGGGATGACGGAGATAAAGCCGTCGCGGATCGCCTTGAGGTACTTGTTGCGGGCGATCGCGTTGAAAAAGGGCTGGCCTTTTTCGATGGTGGCGATGAGTTGCTCCATGCAATGCTCCTAAGAGTCGGTGGGTTAGCAACGATGGTAGCTTTTGGCGTTCTGTTGCCAAAATGTTGACGTTGCCATTTTGCGACACAAAAAAAAGACGCGAACCGGTGGTTCCTGTGCCTGCGAACCGTCGATTCCTTATGCGTAAACGTTTGAGCCGCCCGGTGGCTCTGTGTTTGCGCAATGGCAACGTTAACATTTGGGCGCAAAAAGCCGTTTGGGGAAGCAAAAATGTCGGTGAACGGTAGGTTTTGGGTGGTGAGCGTATGGTGGGGGAGGCGTTAGATATACTTGAAGGCGTTTCATTTGAATGCGCAGGGTGCCACCAATGGCATCGTTGACATAGAAAGATCAATCTATGGCCGCTGTTAAAAAATCGGTATCCGTCAAAGACGTAGCGCGCCTCGCGGGCGTCTCGGAGCAGACGGTCTCGCGCACCGTGCACGATTCGCCCAGCGTGCGCCCCGAGACCAAGGAACGCGTGCGTGCCGCCATGCGCGAGCTGGGGTATCGCCCCAATTTTGCCGGTCGATCGCTGCGCCGTGGCAGGTTTAAGACCGTCGGCGTCGCCATGTTCAACATTACCGGTACCGGCAACCTCGACCGTATGGAGGGCTTTGCCGCCGCGGCCGACAAACATGGCTATGCCATCACCCTCACTAAAGTAGACGGGCATCCGTATACCCTCGAGAGCGCATCGTCACGCATGAGCGCGCTGCCGGTAGACGGTATGGTCGTGATCATGAACCGCATGCCGGCGGACTTTGGCACCTTTGAGCCGCTGCCCGGTATGCAGACGGTGCTCGTTACCATGCTGGAGCACCCGCTGTGCTCGACGGTCGATAACGACCAGTTCGATTGCTCGCGCCAGGTGGTCGAGTACTTGCTGGAGCAGGGGCACAAGACCGTGCACTTTATCTCGTGTCCCGAGCGCTCGCTTTCGGGCATGCGGCGCGAGGAGGGCTGGCGTGAGACATTGCGTGCGCATGGTATTGAGCCGCCGCGACTCGTCCGTGGCGATTGGACGGCACAGAGCGGATATGCCGCAGGTCAGGCCCTGGCGGATGATCCGACCTGTACGGCCATTTATGCTTCCAACGACGCCATGGCCTACGGCTGCATTCGCGGGCTCGAGTCGCGCGGAAAGCGCGTGCCCGAGGACGTGAGTGTGGTGGGTGTTGATGACAGCCTGGGCGATATCGTGCCCGACCGTCGCCTGACCACGGTGCGCTTTGACAACAAGCGCGTCGGCATGTGGGCGGTCGACAAGATTGCCGGCGCCGATGGGGGTGCGTCTGGCGTGGAGCACATGCTGATCCCCGGTGTGCTCGTCGAGGGCGATACGGTACGCAATTGGCGCTAGGGCGCGGGTCTGTTTGGGTTGCCGCTAATTGTGTTCGATATTGTTTAAATTGGTTTAAAAACCGTTCACGGGCAAAAATTGACCGTTCATAGCTTGAAATTACGTTTTGCGCTGTTCTTTTTTGTTTGAATGTTAATGTTTCTGCCATACAGAACGCAGCGCGTATGCCCGGACGCGATGCTCTCCATTGGTTCATATGTGAAAGGAACGCAATATGGCAACCAAAGAAGAAATCTCGATGGTTGGATTCGAGATTGTCGCATACGCAGGTGACGCCCAGACCGATCTGCTTGCAGCGCTCGATGCTGCTCGCGAGGGCGATTTTGAGAAGGCCGAACAGCTGCACAAGGATGCCAGCGATGCACTTATCGGCGCCCACGACACGCAGACCAAGCTGCTTTCGCAGGAGGCCGGCGGTGGCGAGATGGAGATGACCTTCATCATGGCTCACGCTCAGGACACTCTCATGACCACTATGATCCTGGAGAAGCAGGCCCGCTTTACCATCGATGCCTACAAGCGCATCGCCGAGCTCGAGGCCAAGCTCGCCTAACGAGCCCTCACAACCAAGTCCCCTTCCAAAAGCTCTGCCGCTACCCGCGGCAGGGCTTTTTCTGTCCTCCTCCAAGTTGCGGTGAAATAGGGACTGAATAGGGGCCGACGGGCGCAAAACAATCCCTATTCCACCGCAACTCATCCGGAGATAGTCATTGGGGACAGTCTTGGTGCGCTCTGTTCGTCTTCCCGTTCGTTTTTTGCTCGGTGGGTATACTTCCTTTCGCATTAAGCCCCGGACTGAGGAGGTATCCAAATGCCGGATAACGGGTCAATACAAAAAAGAGACGCGCACGAGATGGCTCATGGGCGTCCTGTCCAGATAACCGAGCACACGACGGTAACCGAGCTGCAGCCCAGTCTGTCCGATGTCGTGTGCGCAAACAAAAAGCTGCAGATTGGCTTTATCGTTGCGCTCGTGGTACTGGCGCTGCTGTCGGGCTTTGTAGCTCGTCCGCATTTCGCCGATACCAAGACTTGGGACTCCACCATCGAGGTCATCGATCAAAAGAAGGGCAATGTTTTGGCGCTCACGACCTCGTGCGTCGCCCTATCTGCGGGTATCACTGCGCTGCCGGGCGATACGGGAACGCCGGTTGCCGAGCAGCTCGCGCAGCTTTCGGGTAACTTGGGCATCGTGCTTGCCGTGCTCTACCTCGAGAAATACCTGCTGACCATTTTGTGGTCGGTTGGCCTGGGCATCCTGATCCCGTTTGCGCTGGTGCTCCTTGCGGTGTCGCTCGGCATTCACGGGCGCTGGAGCACGAGCGCCGTCCTGCGCCGCGTGGCGACTCGCGTGCTGGTGGTCGCCACGATCGGCATGGCGTTGGTGCCTGCAAGCGTATGGGTGTCGCAAAAGGTCGACGAAACGTATCGAGTGAGCATCGAAGCGGCCGAGCAAAAGGCGGCCGACGCTGCGGGTACGGCAAATAGTGATAGCTCCAAAGCAAGCAAGAAAAAGACCGAGTCCACAGAGTCCAAGAACGTGCTTGAGCAGCTTGCCGACGGTGCCTCAAGCCTGGTCACGTCGGTAACCAGTGGTGCCAAGCAGATGACCGACGAGATCGTGCAGCAGGTGACCGACCTTATCGAAGGCGTCATCGTGATGATCGTGACCTCGTGCGTGATTCCATTGCTGGTGCTCGCGGCGTTTTTGTGGCTGGGGCACACCCTGCCGGGGATTGATATTTCCGGCCCGGCGAACTATTTGACGGGTCGCTTTCTGAGCGCTCCGTCCAAGCACGCCAAAAAGGGCGGGCAGTCCGAGTAGCTAAAACAGCTGTATATACCGGGGAATACCGCCGAAGGGCGGCCGAGACACGTTCTCGGCCGCCCTTTTGTTTGTTGAATACGTGGCAGGGTGGGCTTTCCCCGATTCCAAACGGTCAGCAATCATCCGCGAACGGTATTTGTTCAAAAAAGAACAAAGACAAACAAATAATTCTTGCAGTTGATGTTCGAATGTGTTCAAATAAACATGAACAGTGAAGAACCGCACATTCAGATGCCCGGACCTGAACGCGATTCAACACTTCCAAACAGAAACTACGCACCTGCGTATCTCTCAAGGAGGATGTCATGAGGGTTGTAATCGCTTCCGATGCCGACGGTATGTCGATGAAGGAGTCCATCAAGGAGATGCTCATCGCCGACGGTCACGAGGTCGTCGACTATTCCGAGACCCCTGCCGCGGACTTTGTCGATTCCGCGACCGCCGTTGCCAAGGACCTGCTGGAGCACAAGGATTCCCAGGGCTTCGCATTCGATAAGTACGGCGTCGGCTCCTATATGGCCGCCGTCAAGATCAAGGGCATGGTCGTCGCCAACATTTCCGACGAGCGTTCCGCTTACATGACCCGCGAGCACAACGGCTCGCGCATGGTCACCATGGGCCCGGGCGTTGTGGGCACCGAGGTCGCCAAGAAGATCGCCCGCGAGTTCCTGCGTGCCCAGTACGCCGGCGGCCGTCACCAGATCCGTGTCGACATGCTCAACAAGATGGCCTAACGAGAGCCACCGAGAACTCGAACTTCTACCTCAACTTGTGAATTCAGACGAAAGGACGTTCTGATGAAGAAGACCATCGCAATCGGTTGCGACCATATCGTTACGGACGAGAAGATCTATCTGGCCGACCGCCTGGAGCAGGCTGGCTACAAGGTGCTCGACTGCGGCACCTACAGCCACACCCGTACGCACTATCCCATCTACGGTAAGGCCGTGGGCGAGGCTGTCGCCAGCGGCAAGGCCGATTTTGGCGTGGCCCTGTGCGGCACCGGCATCGGCATCACCAACGCCGTCAACAAGGTTCCCGGCGCCCGCTGCGCCCTGGTCCGCGATATGACCTCTGCCCTGTATGCCCGTCGCGAGCTCAATGCCAACATCGTGGGCTTTGGCGGCAAGATTACCGGCGAGTTCCTGATGGCCGACATCATGCTTGCCTTCCTGGAGGAGCCCTACGAGAAGACCCCCGAGCACGATGCCCTGATCGCCAAGATCGATGCCTGCAACAAGGCCGACGCCGAGGCTCAGGCTGACCCGCACTTCTTTGACGAGTTCTTGGAGAAGTGGGACCGCGGCGAATACCACGACTAAGGAGGTTACGCGGTTTTGCCAAACCGCGTAACGGGTCGACGCTGCGCGGCGCCCAGGCACCCCATCTCGCCGCTCAAACCGTCGCTCGCGTACATGAAGTACGCGTCGCTCCTCTTTCGCGGCGACCTGGGGCACCTGAGCGCCGCTCGCTGACGTTTGAGTGGCCTGTGAGATCGCCCCTGTTGTTGCGAAGTGTTCTGGTACGGCGAGCTGCTCCGATAACACGTTTGCTTGCTTGGCTTGAGTGCTTCGCTCTTGGCGGTACCCGGCATTCTGCAGCTTTTCAATTGACGGCTCGCGTTTCTGTGAGGGGGCGCGGGCCGGTTTTCTATCAGCCCTATTGACTTGGCGGGCTGTCGTAAGAAAGGGAAGGCTCCTATGGAGTTTGTTCTTGATAACGGTTCTGTTCGCGTGACACTGAGCACGGCTGGCGGATCGTTCACTTCTATTGCGGCCAACGGCCGTGAGTACCTGTGGCAGGGTGACCCGGCGGTCTGGTCGGGCCAGGCACCCATTTGTTTCCCGATCTGCGGCGGCCTTCGTGACGGTCGCGCAATGACCATGGGCGGCCGCGAGGTCAAGCTTGCCCGTCACGGCTTTGCTCGCAAACAGGAGTGGAAGCTCGAGGAGCAGGGCGACAACATGGTCGCGCTGAGCCTAAGCTCTGCCGACCATGCCGAGTTGCTCGAGCAGTACCCGTATCCGTTTAAGATCGTTGCTCGTTACACGATCGATGCGGCAAAGGTGGCCGTTTCGTACGAGGTGACCAATGAGGGCACCGAGGACATGCCATTCTTTGTGGGCGGTCACCCTGGCTTTAAGTGCCCGCTCGACGAGGGCGAGTCCTATGACGATTATGAGCTTCGTTTTGAGCAGCGCGAGGCCGCCGAGCTCTGTACTGCCGTTCCCTCGACGGGCTTGATTGATGTTGAGCATCGCAGCAAGAACCCGATGGTTGGCCATGACCTGCCGCTGACCCACGAACTCTTTGACTTCGCGGAGACCATCTTTGACGTGCTCGAGAGCCGCGTGGTTACGCTGACCAAGAAGACCGAGGACAAGGGCGTGCGCCTGACGTTCCCCGATATGCCGTACCTGATTGTGTGGAGCAAGCCCGAGGGGGACTTTGTGGCCGTGGAACCGTGGGGCGGCCTGTCCACCTGCTCCGACGAGGACGATATTCTGGAGCACAAGCGCGGCTGCCTGGTGGCCAAGCCGGGGGAGACCGTTACCCGCGGCTTTGAGATCGAGATCCTTTAACGAGCTATCGTATGTTTGGGGCCGCGCGTGTCGTGCCCCGGAACAGGAGTTCAACATGATTCTGACCGTTACCATGAACCCGTCGATTGATACCCGTTACCAGCTCGACAAACTGGTCATCGACGATGTTAACCGCGTAACGCCCGAAAAGACCGCCGGCGGTAAGGGCCTCAACGTGAGCCGCGTGCTTCTGCAGCTGGGCGACGACGTGCTCGCGACCGGTCTGCTGGGTGGCCACATGGGTGCCTATATGGCCGAGCTTATGGATGCCGATGGAGTCAAAAACGACTTTGTGCCCATTGCCGGCGAGACGCGCATTTGCCTGAACATCCTGCACGAGGGCAATCAGACCGAGCTTTTGGAGAGCGGTCCGCAGATTGCTCCCGCCGAGCTCGAGGCCTTTACGGCCAAGTTTGCCGAACTCGCGGCGAAGGCGGATGTCGTGACGCTTTCGGGCTCGCTGCCGCGCGGTGTCGATGCCGGCTACTACGCCGAGCTGGTCAAGATTGCCGAGACGGCGGGCGCCAAGGTGTTGCTCGACACCTCGGGCGCATCGCTGGAGGCCGCGCTGGAGTCCGACGCCAAGCCCGAGCTCGTGAAGCCCAACCTCACCGAGATCAATGGCCTGCTGGGTACGTCCTTTACGACCGACGATGTCGATGCCCTGCGCGAGGCGCTTGCCGCCGACGGCCGCTTTGCCGGTATTCCCTGGGTTGTCGTCTCGATGGGTGCTGCCGGTTCGGTGGGCTTCCATGAGGGCCGCGCGTTCCGCGCCAAGACGCCCGCGATTGCCGCTGTGAACGCGACAGGTTCCGGCGACTCGACCATCGCCGGCTTCGCGCATGCCATCGCTGCCGGCGCCGATGATGTTACGGTGCTTAAGACTGCCAATACCTGCGGCAAGCTCAACGCCATGGATCCCAAGACCGGCCACCTGGTCATGGACCGCTGGGACGAGATCTACAACAGCGTTGAGGTTACCGAACTTTAGAGTTACGGCGTTTTGCCAAACGCCGTAACCGGCCGACGCTGCGCGGGCCGCATTTGGACAATCTGACGTTCAACTTCAAGGGCGCGACCAGAAGGTCAGCGCCCTTTCGTTTCACGTCACCTTGTCTCAAATGCGGCCCGCTCGCTGCCGTTGCCAAAACATCGGCGTTGCCTTGCTTCGGGAATGCGGCAGATAGAGACGTTCCTTTTTGCCGGCAGTTTGGGACACTCCTTACGGGGCACCCCCCCTCCACAGCGCCTATGCCAGCTTGTCGATTTGCCCAATCTCCCAGAGCGGAATATTGACGAGCGTGCCTTCGTCTCTATATGCCGCTAACGATGTTCTCACGCAGCGCTCGAGCTTGAACTTCTCGCAGGCAATCCTCAGGCTCTTTGCTTTGAGATTCTCTGCCGCCTTGACCTCGAGCGGAAGCACGGTCCCCGCATGGTCGACGGCAAAGTCAGTCTCTGCATTGCCGGAGGAGGATGACCAATACGCGGGAGTATTGCCTTGGAGCAAAAGCTCCTGTGCGACGTATTGCTCGGTCAGCGAGCCTTTGAACTCCGTAAAAACAGCGGGCCCGTTCAGAACAATGGCTGGCGTGAGGCCGGAGAGTGCTCCGAGGATGCCGGTGTCGATGCAGAACAGCTTGAAGCCCGAGAGATCCTCGTAGCTTGTGAGCGGTGCTCTTAGGGCGGAAACACGTGGTACCTTATGAACGATTCCATAGTCCATGAGCCACTGGAGGCTTTCCTCAAAATCGCGTGCGCGCGCCCCGGGACGAAGCGCGCCGTAGACGAACTTCTTGTTTTCCTTTGCGAGCTGGCCGGGAAGGGATTTCCAAACCAGCCTCATGCGCTCGACGATGCGGGCCGGCGCATGCTTGCCAAAATCGGATTCATAAGCTTCGATGATTTGCTGCTGAAGCCTGCGGGCCTCGATGAAATCGTGGGAGGCGGCGAAAGCGGAGACAACTTCTGGCATGCCACCGACAACGAGGTATTCCTTGAGCAGGCGCTCGAGCTTTTCGGAAACGTTCGCTAGCAGGTCCATGTCTGCGGCAAGGATGGCATCTGCGAGCGGATCGCCATCGACGGCACGAACGAACTCGACAAACCCCATGGGGCGCATGGTAAGCTGGTCGATCTTGCCGACGGGGAACGACTCGTTTTCGCGTCGGAGCGCGAGCCCCATATAGGAGCCGGCTGCCATGATATGGTATTCCGGCGCCAGCTCGTTGAAGTATTTGAGCGAGGTGATGCCACGCGGTGCCTCTTGGATTTCGTCGAAGATTATGAGCGTGTCTGTCGGCGTTATGGTCTGGCCGCGCAGGAGCTCTATCTGGGAGATGATGCGTTTGGGGTCAAGGCTTCCGTCGAACAGCGAACGTGCGCCCGGTTCGAGCATAAAGTCAAAACGGATGACGTTTTGATACTGCTGGCCTGCGAATTCGTTGAGAAGCCAGGTTTTTCCCGTCTGGCGGGCCCCCTTAAGCAGGAGGGGCTTGCGGTTTGACCTAGATTTCCAAGCGATGAGTTCGTCCATTAGCTGTCGCTGCATACTGCCTCCTAACGATTATGGTCAGTATAAGACTGTTTTGATCTTTCCATCGAATAATGTGGGAGTGAACCACGTTTTTCCATCGAATAATGTGGGAGACAACCACGTTTTTCCATCGAATAATGTGGTGGTTTAGGTCGGCACCTGGGGACGTTCCTTTTCTGCCGGCAGTTTGGGACACTCCTTGTTTTGGTGCAAATTAGCTACCCATGCATCAGAAAACGGCGCCCGTCGGCGATGTTGCCGGCGGGCGCCGTTGTCGTGTGGGCGGTTATGTCGTGGGCGTTATTTGCCGAGCGTGGGCGTCCGAGGCCGCGTGCTACAGCGAGTCGATGAAGCGCTGTTGGGCGGCACGGCCTGCCTCGTCCCATTTAAAGACGCCGGCGTTGTCGAGCACGTGGCCAAACACCACGCCGACCTCCTCGTGCAGGATGTCGATGGCGTTATCCGCCGTGAGCTCATCGGCACGACGGGCAAAGACGTCCAGAGCCCACGCGGCGTGGCTGCGGCATAGGTCGTCGCCCTCGAGTGCGGCGGTAAGGTCGTAGCTGACGTCGACCTTGGCGGCCAGCAGGTGCTCGCGAACGGCACCGAGCTCGGGAACCAGGCGCGGCGGAAGAATGGCCAGGCCCATGACCTCGATCAGGCCGATGTTCTCCTTCTTAATGTGGTGGTACTCGGCATGCGGGTGGAACACGCCCAGCGGATGCTCATCGGTCGTGATGTTGCAGCGAAGCGCCAGGTAGGCCTCGTAAATCTCGCCGCCGGCATTTCCGCGAGAGTCGACGCGGCGGATGACGGGCGTCACGGTGTTGTGCGCCACGCCGTCGGCCGTGTGTGCGATGACGCCAACCGACTCATCGGTCCACTCGCGCCAGGCGAGAATAATCTTCTCGGCGGCGTCGAGCAACTGGGCGCGGTCGTGCGAGCGCAGTCGCAGCACCGAAAGCGGCCACTGCAACACGGTGCCGCTGACCTGGTCAAAGCCGGGCACGCTAAACCGCGAGACCTCGGCGGCATGCATCATGGGGAACTCGTGCGCGCCGCCCTGGAAGTGGTCGTGCGACAGAATCGAGCCGCCCACGATGGGCAGGTCGGCGTTAGAGCCGATGAAGTAGTGCGGGAACAGGTCCACAAAATCGAGCAGGCAAGTCAGCCCCTTGCGGTCGACGTGCATCGGGCGATGCTCGGAGCTCATGGCAATGCAGTGCTCGTTAAAATACGCATACGGGCTGTATTGGAAGCCCCAACGCTCTCCGTCGAGCTGAATGGGGATAACGCGCAGGTTCTGGCGGGCGGGGTGAGCGCCGCCGTCGGCTGCGGCAGAGCGTCCGGGATAGCCCTCGTTCTCGATGCAGAGCTGGCAGGCGGGATACTTCTCGCCCGCGTTCTTGGCGGCACCGGCCGCGGCAATATCGCGCGGGTCCTTCTCAGGCTTGGACAGGTTGATGGTGATCTCAAGATCGCCCCAGTTGGTGGGGGTGCTCCATTTGATGTTGCGCGCGATGGCGGCACGGCGCACGTAGCCGGCGTCGCAGCACAGGCCGTAGAACCAGTCGGTCGCGGCGCGGGGCTCGTTGACGCCCATGCGCCCATTGAACTCCTCGTTAACAACCGAAGGCCTCGGCATAAGCACGCCCATGATGCGCATGGCGATGCGGTCGCGGCCCGACGCCGTGTCCTCGGCGGCGCCGTTGGCAACGGCGGCCTCGGAAAGCGCGGCGAGCGTGCCTTCCAGATCAAAGCCGGGGAGCGTGTCGGGGTGCAGAAGTGAAATCTTCTCGGTCTGCAGCGCCCAGGTCATGTCGAGCGCGGGGCCCGTGGCGCCGATGCACTCCAGAATGGTGTTGTAGGCCCAAATGCGGTCGTCCTGCCCGATCATGGATCGGTGGATGCCGTACTCGATCAGGTTCTGCGCGGCCTCGCGCACGTCGGTCATTACAGCCATGCCGCGTACGCCCCCTTGTCAGAGATAGCGTAGTGACGGGCAGAGCCCTCGCCCAGCCAGCCGTTCATCTTGGTAATGAAGGTGTCGACCAGATCGAGCGGCACGAAGGCCTGGATGGTGCCGCCAAAGCCACCGCCGTGGATGCGGACGGCGCCGCGGCCGTCGAGCACATGCTCGGCCAGGGCAAGCGCATACATAGAGGGCTGCTCGGACCCCAGTTTGGCAACGACATTCTGCAGGTACATGGCAGAGCTGGCGCCGGACTCGCGCGTCAGGACCAGGAACTGGTCGATGTCTCCGGCGTTCAGGGCAGCCCAGCGCTTGTCGACCAGGCCGTTTTCGTACCAGTAGTGAACGGCGCGCAGGCAGGCGCGGTCGCCCAGCTTGGCGCGCAGCTCGGGGAGCTTGGCGTCAAAGTCCGCCACGTTTACCTCGCACAGGCGTGCCTTTCCAAACTCGGCAGCGACGTCCTGCATCTCGCGCGGAACGGCGGCGTAGTCGTCGGTGGCGGCCACGTGGTCGGCACCGACCTTAACGAGCACGAGCGCATAACCGTGATCCTCAAAGTTGAGCTCGAGCTTCTGGGTCTTAGGCTGAGCCTGGTCCTCAAAGTCCATGTAGGCAAGGCCGCCCAGGCAAACGGCAGCCTGGTCCATTAGACCGCAGGGCTTGCCGTAATAGTTGTTCTCGGTGCGCTGGCTCATCTGGGCGAGCGTGACGGGCTCGATGGCGGGTGCGCCCCAGAGGGTTTCCATGGCACGACCGTACGCGGCCTCGACGGCAGCGGAGCTGGATAGGCCGCCGCCCGAAGGGACGGAGCAGGTAAAGGCGAAGTCGAAGCCCTTGGGCTCAACACCAAGCGCTGCAATCTCGTGGGCCATACCGCGGACGAGGCTTGCGGACGTGCCCTTCTCGGACTCCTGAACATCTAGCGTATCGAGTGTGATCTCAAAGGTGGGGTAGCCCTCGTCGGCTACGCGAACCTTGTTGGAATCGGTTGCCACGGCGATGCCGTCGACGGCGACATCGAGCGAGCCGGCGATAACGTGGCCACCCTCGTGGTCGGTGTGGTTGCCGCTGATCTCGGAACGGCCGGGCGCGTGCACGTAGAGCACCTGGCGGTCGCCGATGGGGCCAAACTCCTCCTCAAACAGCTTGGTGAGCGTGGCGAGTGTCTTTTCGTCGGGGGCGGTCATGGGAGTCCTTTCCTTGGCGCGCACGGGGAGTTTTGCGTCGTTATGAGTACGTTAACAATTTGTAGTGGCGTGAACTCAGCATTCACGATGCCGCACGTTAAGGGCTATGTTAACGTACTCATAACACAACGCTTATTACTTTTTGAGAATCTGGTAATCGGTCGAAATTCGGCCGCGAACGGTAGTGCCGTATGGACTTATGGAGCAGAAGAGCTGCAGCTAGAAAAAGTAGAGTACGTTAACATGCGTCCGACGATAGTGGCCCTCTGCGCGGGTTAAATCCCCGCGCGGAGGGCACGCACGCTATTTTGATCTCGCAAGGGTGAAGGTGATCTTGTGGCAAGGCGCCCCTCCAACGATACAGGCTCGCGTCCGATTTCCATGGCCGACGTCGCCCGCGCTGCTGGCGTTTCGCAGCAGACGGTTTCGCGCGTCGCCAACGGCTTGCCCAATGTGAACGAGCAGACGCGCCAGCGCGTGCAGGCCGCCATGCAGGAGCTCGGCTTTCGCCCGAGCTATGCCGGGCGTTCCCTGCGCGACGGTCGCTACCATTCGGTCGGCTTATGCGTCAACGATGTCACCAAGTTTGGGAATCTGACGATGATCGACGGCATTGCCAGCGCCGCACGCGAGCATGCTTGCGCCATTACGCTGGTCGAGATGTCCAAGACCGAGGAGTTTTCGCTTGCGGAGGCCACGCGGCGCATGGCGGCACTACCGGTCGATGGCATCATCATCGGCATGAGCCGCATGGCGCCCGACTTTGAGACGTTTGATCCGCTGCCGGGTATCGGCACGGTTATCGTCACCATGTACGCGCATCCCCGCGTGACCACGGTCGATTCTGACCATTACGGCTGCTCGCTGCTACTTATGGACCATCTGTTTGAGCTGGGCCACGAGCAGATCCGATATATCGGCGGCCCGTCCTTCTCGGTGGACGAGCAGTTCCGTCGTGCCGGTTGGCAGGATGCGCTCGAGCGCAAGCATATTGAGCCGACGGAGCCGCTCGAGGGCGACTGGTCTGCCAACAGCGGCTACGAAGCCGGCAGGTATCTGGCTGAGCACGACCGCACCATGACGGCGATTTACGCGGCAAACGATCAGATGGCAAATGGCGCGATTGCCGCGCTGCGCGATAGCGGCCTGCGCGTACCCGAGGACGTGAGCGTGGTGGGCGTCGACGATTCGCTCGATGATTTTGTGGCACACAACGAGCTCACGACCGTGCGATTCGATCTGCATCAGCGCGGACGCGAGGTATTCGAGCATGCGGTTCCCGAGGCGGGTACGGCGGGCAAAACCGTTGCCATTCGTATTCCCGGCCAGCTCATTATTCGACATAGCACGGCGATACCACGCTCATAGTTTGCGCAGGTAAACGGCTATTTATCGCATTTCAATAACAATCGGTAAGGATGGCGGCAGATAACAGTTGGAATGCTGCCGAGTGCTATGATAGACGGGTTCTTTTGTCTATCTAGGAGGCTTTGCCTGATGGAGATCACCAAGGATATCCGCTACGTTGGCGTCGACGATCACGACATTGACCTGTTCGAGGGCCAGTACGATGTGTCCGAGAACGGTATGGCATACAACAGCTACGTTATTTTGGGCGATAAAATCGCTGTCGCCGATTCGGTCGATGGTGGTTTTGTTGACGAGTGGCTCGGCAACCTCGAGGCCGCGCTCGATGGACGTACGCCCGACTACCTGGTTATCCATCACATGGAGCCCGATCACTCTGCTGGCATCGCCGCCTTTATGGAGCGCTACCCCCAGGCACAGATAGTGGCCAGCATGGGCGCCTTCCGCATGATGGTCAACTACTTTGGCACCGATTACCCCGAGCGCAAGATGGTCGTCAAAGAGGGCGACGTGCTCGACCTGGGCAGCCACAGCCTGACGTTTGTCGGCGCCCCCAACGTGCATTGGCCCGAGGTACTGTTCTCCTACGAGGCCACCGATAAGGTGCTCTTTAGCGCTGACGGCTTTGGCAAGTTCGGCGCCAACGACATCGAGGACCCGGAAGGCTGGGCCTGCGAGGCACGCCGTTACTACTTTGGTATCGTCGGCAAGTTCGGCAAGTTCGTGCAGGCCGTGCTCAAGAAGGCTGCCGATCTGGACATTCAGATCATCTGCCCGCTCCACGGCCCCGTGCTGACCGAGAACCTGGGCTACTACCTCGACACTTACAACACCTGGTCGAGCTATCAGCCCGAGGACGAGGGCATCACGATTGCCTACGCGAGCGTCTACGGCCATCTGAAGGCTGCCGTCGAGGAGCTCGCTTCTGCGCTCGAGGCTCGCGGCCAGAAGGTCTCCGTCTTTGACCTGGCTCGCGACGATATGGCCGAGGCCGTTGAGGACGCGTTCCGTTACGACCGCCTGGTGCTTGCATCCATCACCTATCAGGGCGAGATCTTCCCGTTCATGAGCACCTTTATCCACACGCTTGCCGAGCACGCCTATCAGAACCGTACGGTGGCGCTCGTTGAGGCCGGCTCCTGGGCGCCCACCGCTGCCAAGGTTATGACCAAGGAGCTCGAGGGCATGAAGGACATCACCCTGGCGCAGAACAAGGTGACCGTGCTGGGTTCGCTCAACGACGCCTCGCGCGCTCAGATCGAAGCCCTCGCCGACGAGCTGTCCAAGTAACAACACGCTCGCTTCTACCGCCAAAACCACCACAAAGGTCTCCTTTGTGGTGGTTTTTGGTTACGGGCTTTAGCCTGTGCGGGGCGCGCAGCGCGCCGCATCAGAAACCACCCGCTATGCGGGTGGGGCCAAACGGCTTTACAAAGCCGCCCCCTCGCCGGACACTTGCGATTGTTCAGGCCGCAAGGAATCCGAGTCGAGAGGGCGGTGGTGGCGTATGGCCCAGAAGGCCTACAGCCTGTCGCACACGAAGTGGATGTGCAAGTACCACGTCGTGTTCACGCCGAAGTATAGGCGCAAAGTCATCTACAACCAAATAAGGTCCGACCTTGGGGAGATCTTCAGGAAGCTCTGCCAGTACAAGGGGATAGAGATCATCGAGGGGCACCTGATGCCCGACCACGTCCACATGCTGCTGGCGATACCGCCGAAGTACAGCGTATCGAGCGTGATGGGCTACCTGAAGGGGAAGAGCTCGCTGATGGTATTCGACAAGCACGCGAACATGAAGTACAAGTTCG
>JAXJIC010000026.1:0-1999 GCA_036298925.1 Collinsella aerofaciens | reverse complement strand
TATATACACAGCCTTGGATAGTACTTCATTCCCTTTGAAAAATCATCAGTTTGGCAACGGGTATCGGCAAATGTGAGGCTTCGGTAGTTTGTGTGACAAGGGGCTAGCCTAGGCAGCAACGCTCTTCGCTCCCTTCACGCCCTTCTTCCTCGCCTTCACCGGGCGACCCGGGAGCTGGGGCTGGCAGTCGCCGCACCTGAGCATGAGCAGGGCCACGAGGTTGTCGGTGTTGCGGAAGCCGTAGCCCATCCTCACCGTCACCTTGATCTTGTTGTTGATGGCCTCTACGCGCCCGTTGCTGATGCCGAGCTCGACTGCGGCGATGATGTCGTCGCGCCGGCGGCGCACCTTCTTCTCCACGGCGACGACCTTGGCGATCTTGCAGTAGGCGGCCCTGTGCATCCAGTCGTCGAGCAGCTCGGCGGCCTCGGAGCCGTCGGCTGCCCGGAAGACGGCCCGCAGGTCCTCCTTGAGCTCCCAGGCCCTGACCAGCCGCGAGCCGGCCCTCTTCTTGAGCGCCTCGAGCCTCGCCCTCTGGCCGTCGGTGAGGTCCTCGGGGTTCTTCACGAGCGCGTAGCGGCTGCCCTTGATGGAGGCCGCCTCCTCCTCGAGCGCCCTGACCTCCTCGGGCGGCAGCTCGCCTTTGGCAGGCCTGCCGCGCTTGCCCTCGGGCCTGGGCCTGGCGGCCCTGGCGGCGGCCCTGGCGGCGTTCCACTCCTCGCAGCGCACGGCGTCGAGCGCGTCGTTCATCCACTGGACCACGTGGAAGGGGTCCATGACCCACCTCGCGTTGGGGCAGCGGCGCTTGACCAGCTGCCTTATCCACCTCGCGCCGTCGGCGGTCACCACCTCTATGGCGCGCCTCTGCTCGCGCGTGAGCTCGTCGAGGAACAGGTTGAGCACGTCCTTGCCGGTGCCCTCGTGCGCCCAGATGAGGCAGCCGCGGTCGTGGTCGACGACCACCGTGACGTACTTGTGGCCCTTCTTGTACGACGTCTCGTCGATGCCGATGCGGCGCACGCCGTCGAACCTCGAGGCGCCGCGCGCGGCCTCCAGCTCGGCGTAGACGCGCCTGCACACGCCGCCCACGCTGTGCCACTCGACGCGGGCGAGCTCGGAGACCGCCGAGGCGGTGCAGCGGACCGCCAGCCACGCCACCCAGTCCTCGAAGTCGCGCGTGAAGCGCGCCCCGTGCCGCGCCCAGGGGACGGCCTCGGTGCGCACGCCGTGCTCCGGGCAGCGCACCCTGCAGGGCGCGTACTCCAGGTAGCAGGCCGAGCGCGCCAGGTCCATCGCCCTCCACAGCCTGGGGGCCCCGCGGTTCGCCATGTCGTAGAAGTCGCAGGCCCTGCCGCATACGGGGCAGCGGCGCTGCTCGCGCTTGTAGGGCCGGACGCTCACGACGATGCGCTCGGCCTCGATGCGCGCGCCCAGGACGACCGTGCGGGCCAGACCGAGGGCGAGAAGTAGTAGACTCTTCATGCGTCACACCTCTTCGGTTGTCTGAATTTGGCTTAGCAATCATAGGCGGATGACGCGGAAACGGCCCCTCCCGGGGCCGTTTCAGTTCCAGATCGTTGTTTTCGCCCGCTGAGCTGGGCCTATGCCGGAATCTCTCCCACAGAAACCACCGAAGAGCCACTTTTTCTTGCGAGCCGCGCTACGCAGTTTGTCAACTTTCACTGCACTCGCCCCGATTACGATGATCTTCCCCTTAAAGTATTTTTCGTAGGGGTCCCTATCGCTTTCCAGAAGATCGGACATTCCGAGCGCTCCAAGCAGCTCTTCAAGTGTGTCTTCCCGGTTTGCCTTGGTAATTGCTGGGAGTAGCTCGAGGCCCATCATCTTGGCTCGAGAAGCGTAGGGCCTTCAGTGATTGTTATCAAGCAATCTCCGAGAGAATCGGTATTATCGCGGTGACATCGACGTCGGAGAGTCGGCCGATGCGACCAGCGGTGCCCAGATAATCAGCGGGAATCTCGGCGATACGGTCAAGTCG
>JAXJIC010000025.1:0-3680 GCA_036298925.1 Collinsella aerofaciens | reverse complement strand
GGAAAGCACTTAATGTGCTTTCCGTCTTGCGCAGGACTGTAGAGCAGCAAACTTAACCCCCGCCCTCAGCCCCGGAGACCCTCCCGGAGGGACCCAAAAAATTTTTTCAAAAAAGTTGTTGCGCGCCGGACAGACTTCTGTGTATACTAATCCCCGCAGCGCACGCGAGCGGAAACAAACGCGAACGACTGCCTGGGGAGTTAGCTCAGTTTGGTTAGAGCGCCGGCCTGTCACGTCGGAGGTCGCGGGTTCGAGCCCCGTACTTCCCGCCAACGCAATTAAAGCCACGTCTTCGGACGTGGCTTTTTGCGTTTAATGGGATATTGATCCACGCCCTAATATCTAAAACCACATCTCTCCAAATCTCATCTCCCATTCGCGAATAAAGCCCAACTGATATATATGTTCAAACAAGGCGTTTGTTGCACAACACCTGTTTAATGGGGTAGGGGGTTAGGTTATACTAAGTTTCACTGTAGGCCGGTATTGATGTAATCAGCTTCAGGCTCGGCATCCAGTGGACACCCGATTTGCTATTTGGCTGTCCTGACGTTCGTTTGGCGTCTCGACGTAAGCTCGGCCCCGGAGCCCGTTCGAGCTGTTCCTATTCCTTGAAAGGGGAAAAATGGACATATCGAGAAAGACTGACTATGCCCTTCGCATGCTTGCGATGCTTGACGAGGAGCCGGAGCGGTTGCTTTCTGTTCGCACTGCCGCCGAAGAGGTCAACGTGCCCTATTCGTTCGCGCGTTCGATCCAGCATGGCTTGGTTCAGGCTGGCATCGTGGAGAGCCTGCGTGGCGTCCATGGCGGCATGCGTCTTAAAGTCAGTCCGGACGACGTCACCATTCGTCAGGTCGTCGAGGCCGTTCAGGGCCCTATGGTTATGAATGATTGCACCGCACCCGATGGTGACTGTGCACGCATGGGCACGTGCTGCTATCATCCCCTGTGGGCCGGAGCTCAGGCGTTGATGCGCGACTACCTCGATTCCGTTTCGCTCGGCGACATCGTCGCTCACCGCCAGTTCCCGGCCGTCGATCCCAAGTTCGCCGACCGCGAAGCGTTTCCCGAGTACGCCACCTGCGCGTGCGCTTACCGGGAGGAATAGCGCCGCATAAGGAGCATAGCCATGATTCAGGACCCCTTTCGTTCGATGATTCGTTCGGAAGGGGTCCTGCGTTATCGCGACCTTCCGTGGCGCCGCACACGCGATCCGTACATCATTTGGCTTTCTGAGGTCATGCTGCAGCAAACGCAGGTGCCGCGTGTGGAGGCGCGCATGCCGGTGTGGCTCGATCGTTTTCCGACCGTGCAGGCGCTTGCCCAGGCCGCGCCTTCCGATGTTTTGGACGCTTGGCAGGGGATGGGCTACAACCGACGCGCTCTGGCGCTCCACAAGGCCGCTCAGCGCGTTGTGGAAGACTGGGACGGGGAGTTTCCACACGAGACGCGTGACTTGGTCGCTCTGCCTGGTATTGGCCCGGCAACGGCGCAGGGTATCCGGTCGTTTGCGTTTGATCTTCCGGGCGTGTATCTGGAGACCAATGTGCGCACGGTCTTTCTGCATCACTTCTTTCCCGATGTACCGGCTGTTCCCGATCGCGAGCTGGTGCCGCTGATTCAGGCGGCCTGTCCGGCGGCCCCCGGTGCGTCGGCGGACGAGATCGCTCCCTTTGCCGTGCCGCTCGATGATGCCGACACGCCGCGCGCGTGGTATTACGCGTTGCTAGATTACGGCGCATATCTAAAAAAGACGTTGCCCAATCCGTCCAGGCGGTCGGCGGGCTATAGCCGTCAGTCCAAGTTTGAGGGCTCGCGTCGCCAAAAGCGCGCGCATATCGTGCGTATGTTGCTGGCAGCGCGCGATGGGCAGCCGGCGGGGATTACGCTTGCTGATGCCGTGGTGGGCGTTAACGAGATGGAAGCGGCAGCCGGTCGCGGGCCGGTCGAGTGCGACTTGATCGCGGGCATTCTAGCTGACCTGGAGCGCGAGGGCTTTTGCCGAGCCGAGGACGATCGTTGGTTGAGTGTGTAGCCCGCTCAAATCTGAAGAACGGGATTGTAAGGTTTAAATTCGCGGCTTGAGGGCATCCTAAAGACAAGGTCGCTCGAAGCCTACGGGCGGCATGCGTTGAAGGGAAGTACACCTATGGATTTTGAGAATTCCCAAACCAAGAAGAACCTCGAGACCGCTTTTGCCGGTGAGTCCCAGGCACACACCAAGTATCGCTACTATGCATCCAAGGCCAAAAAGGACGGCTACGTTCAGATCTCGAATATTTTTGCCGAGACGGCGGGCAACGAGTCCGAGCACGCCAAGCTGTGGTTTAAGTATCTGCACGACGGCGCCGTCCCCGATACCCTGGACAATCTGCGTGATGCCGCTGCGGGCGAGAACTACGAGTGGACCACGATGTACGACGAGTTCGCCAAGACCGCCGAGGAGGAGGGTTTTGCCGAGATCGCTGAGAAGTTCCGTGGCGTCGCCGCCGTCGAGAAGGCCCACGAGGAGCGCTACAACAAACTCGTCGAGCGCATCGAGTCGGGCGAGGTGTTTGAGCGCGAGGGCGTAAAGGTGTGGAAGTGCCTGAACTGCGGGCACCTGCACGTTGGTGCTGAGGCGCCTGAGGTGTGCCCGGTGTGTAACCACCCGAAGGCGTACTTTGAGGAGCAGGTGGTGAACTACTAGCGCTTGGCGCTAGCGTGAGCTGGGCCGGGAGGGCCGGACTACCTTCCCTCCTCGCTCACGGCTTCGCAGGGTCGCGTTGAGGGAAGGTAGTCCGGCCCTCCCGGCCCGCTTTGGGTCGTCGCGTGCTCGCTACAGAAAAGCTGATAAAAAAGTTTGTGTGCCGCCCCTTATGGGGCGGCACGTTTTTGTGGGGGCCGGTTGGGGCGGTGACGTTGCTTAGAGGGTACACTGGGTAGCGTTGGCTATTCGTTTCCTCTTGTGAGGTGTTGGTTATGGGTAAGAAGTCTCGGGCTCGGGTTGCTGCGGCGGGAACTCGCAAGGATCCTGGTCGTCGGGTTGCCGAGGGTGAAAAGGCCAATCGTGCTGAGAAGGGCAAGAAGGTCGGTGCGCATGCTCATCCTGAGTGGGCGCCCCATTTGAATTCGGCTAGTGAGGACTTGACCGCCAAGCTGTTTACGATGGTCGAGGTCATCTTGGGCGTGGTACCTGTGGTGGTCATTGGCCTGTTCCTGGCCTCTAAGGATGCCACGAGCGTGGATAAGCTCACCGAGGTCTTTTCGCAGGAGCCCTCGATGGTGGTCACGTTTATTTCTGCGTGCCTGCAGCCGTTTGTGGCGTACATGCTGTACATGATTTATCGCAAATACTGCGAGGGCGATGCGGGCTTTGCCGCCGGCAACCTGATCGGTCTTTTGTGCTCCGAGATCCTGCTGCTCAATATCCCGGGCGTCATCGGTATGGGCATCTTGCTGTGGCGTGTTTGGCGCAACGTTGCCCCGCACTTTGAGAGTTGGCTGTTTGAGCGCCGCGTAATGGGCGTGCTGGCAGACATCGCCGGGTCGCTCGTGATTCTCGTCTTGGCATTTATGTGCGCCACCGCCGCCCGCGGTCTCGCGGGCATGTAGTCTGTTCTCACCGACCACGGGGCGCAGGGCAACTGCTGGTTTCACCGCTCCGGACGTCAGACCCGCGGCGCATCCCTTTCCCT
>JAXJIC010000024.1:0-52678 GCA_036298925.1 Collinsella aerofaciens | reverse complement strand
GAGGGGATGTAGGAATGCGATAGGAAAGTCATAGATGCGGGCGTGTTGGCTAAAATGGGTCGGCCGGGATTGGTCAATCTCGGCCGACTATATTTGGCTAAATTATTCCGGCGCTAACAGTACCCTCGCAGGTACGGACCTCGCTGTCCACGATCTCGGAAGGATCGCGCGGTGTGGGCAGGCCGCCAAAAACCTCAGGGCATACCAACAGGACCTCGGCCCCCGTGCGCTCGCAAGCCTCGACCAGCTCGCGATGATAGTTGTCGAGTCCGTTATACTTGCAGCTCTCGCCCATCAAGCAGGCACTTACCACGATCTTCATGCATATCCCTCCCAAGCAAAACGCCCCATTTGAGATAGAAGCTCAAATGGGGCGTTCGATGCTGTGTAACCAGCCTTACTGCTGCTTCGGCATCAGCGGATTCTCGCGCGTGAGGAGATTCATGAACTCCTCGCCCGTGATCGTCTCCTTCTTGTACAGATAACGAGCCAGCTCGTGGAGCTTGAACTTGTTCTCCTTCAGGATCTGCAGGGCGCGTTCGTGCGCATCCTCGATCAGCTTGGCGACAATCGCGTCCACGCGCTCGGCCGTACCGGGGGCGCAGGTGAGCGACGTATCCTGGTTGAGGTACGCATTCTGGACGGTACCGAGCGCCATCATGCCAAACTCGTCGGACATACCAAAGCGCGTCACCATGTTGCGGGCGAGCTTGGTGGCCTGCTCGATATCGTTGGCGGCGCCAGTCGTCATCTCACCAAAGATGAGCTCCTCGGCCGCACGGCCACCGCAGTAGACGGCGAGCTTGTCCAGGACCTCCTGGCGTGTGGTCAGGAAGCGCTCATCCTCCTCGACCTGCATGGTGTAGCCCAGAGCACCGCTCGTGCGTGGCACGATGGTGATCTTCGTGACCGGCGCAGAGCCCTTCTGGCGAGCGGCAACAATGGCATGGCCGATCTCATGGTAGGAAACGACCTGCTTCTCGTGGTCGGAAAGCACCGTGGACTTACGCTGTTGGCCGGCAATGACGACCTCCACCGACTCCTCGAAGTCGTCCTGGGTTGCACGCTTGCGACCTTCGCGAACGGCGCGCAGGGCGCCCTCGTTGATGATATTGGCCAGGTCGGCGCCCGAGGCACCGGGCGTGGCACGGGCAATCGCGGTCAGATCGATCGGCGGCTCGGTCTTCACACTCTTGGCGTGGAGCTCGAGGATGTTCTTACGGCCGGTCAGATCGGGCAACTCGACGGGGATGCGGCGGTCAAAACGACCGGGGCGCAGTAGAGCGGGATCGAGACTGTCGGGGCGGTTGGTTGCGGCAAGGACAACGATACCCTTGTGGTTATCGAAGCCATCCATCTCGGTCAGCAACTGATTGAGCGTCTGCTCGCGCTCGTCGTTGCCGCTAAAGCCGCCGCCATCGCGCTTCTTACCAATGGTATCGATCTCGTCGATAAAGACGATACACGGGGCCTTTTCCTTGGCCTGCTTAAACAGGTCACGAACCTTTGCAGCGCCGCGACCAACAAACATCTCAACGAACTCAGAGCCCGAAATGCTAAAGAACGGAACACCGGCCTCGCCGGCAACAGCCTTGGCAAGCAGGGTCTTACCGGTACCCGGAGGGCCAACAAGGAGAGCACCGCGCGGCAGCTTGGCGCCAATCTCCTCGTAGCGCTGCGGCTTCTCCAGAAAGTCGACGACCTCCTTGAGAGACTCCTTGGCCTCTTCCTGGCCGGCGACGTCCTTAAAGGTCACGCCCACGTCCTTGGAGGCGATCACGCGCGCGCCGGACTTACCCAGTCCGCCGCCGCCAAAACCGCCGCCGCCAAAGTTCATCGACGGGCCGTCATCGCCCATAGCCTTCTTCATGCGGCGGTTGAGCCACCAACCGATGAGGAAGAAAATCGCCATGGGGAGGATAAGCGTAAGCAGGTAGTAGGTCATCAAACCCGAGTTTTTATCGGGAACGACCGACTCCAGCGAAGCGCCAGACTCAAGCACGCGATCGGTAAAGCCCGCATCGTTCGGCACACCGGTCGTCTTATAGGCGATGTTCTCGTCCTCGCCCTTCTTGGTGTAATAAATCGAGTAATCGTCCGTGTTGTACTCGACCTTGTCGACACTCTTCTTATCGAGCGCTTTGACAAACGTCGAGTAATCGGTCTTCGTAATCTGCTGCGTGTGACCGATGTTGGGGAACAGAACGGTCGAGAGCACGAGGTAGACGACGAAGGCGATGAGCACGTAGAGGATCATATTCCGTCTACGTTTGTTGTCATCCATCTCCATCTGCTTGAACTCCATCTACTGGGGTTGATAATGGTTTCTAGAATACCCAACCCGAGCGACGATAAACCGACGCCGGGCACGAAAGGACAGAGATGGCATCACTGTAAGTCGGCAAGGTTCAAATCTATACGGGAGACGGCAAGGGCAAGACGAAGGCTGCTTTGGGGCGCGAGAGGATGTCGAGGAACTGATTGCGATAAAGCCCGCCACCACGGAGCTCGTGCTAACCGGCCGCGGGCTGCTGCCGCTGGCCGACCTCGCCGACCTGGTCACCGAAATGCGCCCCGTCAAACACTACTTCGACGAAGGCCTCCTGGCCCGCCAAGGCATCGAATACTAATTGATCCGAAGGGGACGGAGGAAAACGGATCATCGACATCACGACGGAGAGCAATGATCCATTTTCTTCCGCCCCAAGGGATCATTAGGCGGTGGCGCGGCCTAGCCAGTTGCCGCTGTGATGGTAGATGGTGAACATGGTTGCGGTGATGAGCCAGGTTACGGGGTAAACCAGCAGTAGATGCTCGAGCGACGGATCGAAGGGCATGATCGCAAACACCCAGATCACCCTCAAGACAACGGTGCCAAAGATGGTGAGCATCATAGGCTGCAAACTCACGCCGGCGCCGCGGATGGAACCCGAGGCGTTCTCGATAATCGAGAAAATCGCATAGAACGGCGCAATGAAATGGAGGATAGTCGTGGTGTACGCCGAAATCGAAGCATCGTCGACAAACAAACGCGACAGCGGGCCCGAGAACACCAGCAGCACGGCAGACAGGCCACCAATGAGCATAAACGACAGCACGAGCGACGTATGGTAGCCCTTGCGCATGCGCTCGTAGTTGCGCGCGCCAAAGTTCTGCGCCGAGAACGTAGTGATCGATACGCCGAGCGCCTCGGTCACCATCCAGATAATGCCATCCAGGCGCCCAGATAAACCCCAAGCAGTCGTGACATCGGCGCCAAACGAATTAACCGATACCTGGATCAGCACGTTCGAGATCGAATAGGCAGCCGATTGAAAACCGAGTGGCAGACCACACGAGGTCATACTCTTGCAAATACCGCGATCGATACCGAGCTTAGACAGCGAAAGACGCCATGCACCCGGAGCGCGCATCATGCGCAACACGATCATCGTTGCATTGGAGCAAATGGTCAGCGCCACCGCGATGCCGCAGCCCAGCGCCTCCATATGCAACACAGCGACAAAAATGATATCCAGCACCACGTTAACCAGGCAGCCAGAGGCAATGATCACGGCGGGGCCGCGCGTGTCGCCCACGGCACGCAGCAGTGCGGTTCCCATATTAAGCAGCAGTGCCGCAACCATCGCGGCAAAATAACAGCGAGCATAGGCCACGCCCTCGGCCAATAGTTCATGCGGCGTGTTCATAAGCACCAGCATGGGCTCAACGAACACTATGCCAAGAATCGAGAAAGCGATACCGCCCACCAGCGCGAGCGTCATGGCTGTATGGACCGAACGACTCAGTCGCTCATCATCGTGCTGGCCAAAATACTGACCGGTAATGACCGCGCAGCCGGCGCCGACGCCAACGCAAAAGCCAATGCAGAGCTCGGTGAGCACCATCGTGGCTTGAATGCCACCCAACGCGAGCTTGCCGCCAAACTGGCCAACGATATACGTACCGATAAGCGTGTAGGCCTGCTGAAAAAACGAACTAAAAAAGATGGGAACGCACAGCGACAGCAGCTGTTGCCAAATGACACCCTGCGTTACATCGATAGCCGTAGATTTCTTAGCCACACGCCCTCCCCGCCAACGTATGTTAAACAACAAAACGGCAATTTAAGACCAAAGCAAATACCAGCTTAGCACCGACCGGCGTCGACCGAAACACCCCGAATCAGAGCCCAGTGCAAAATATCTGCCTAGTGATACAAACCCGGCTGGTAGTGATACTCATTGCTCACGTGCGGGCACAGCTGCCAAAAGGCGACGGCGCTCGCCGCGGCCACGTTGAGCGAATCGACCCCGTGCGCCATCGGAATGCGCACCGCGTGGTCACAGCCGGCAATGGTCTTGGCGCCCAAGCCGGCACCCTCGGTGCCCATAAAAATCGCCAAGCGATCAATCTTCCGCAGTACAGGATCATCAAGCGAAACAGAGTCGTCCGTCAACGCCATAGCGGCACACGAAAAACCGGCATCGTGCAACGCGCTCAGACCATCATGCGGCCACACACGAGCCTCGCTGCCAATGCGCGTCCACGGCACCTGAAACACGGTGCCCATGCTCACGCGGGCCGAGCGACGATACAGTGGATCGCAGCACGTCGGGCTGACCAAAATACCGTCAACGTTCAATGCGGCAGCCGAGCGGAAAATCGCGCCAACATTGGTGTGATCGACAATACCCTCAAGCACGCACACGCGCACCGGACGACCCCCCGCCGCCTCGACAACGCCGCCCAAGAACTCATCAACCGGAATCTGACGCGGGCGACGGAACGCCGCCAGCGCGCCGCGCGTCACGTTAAAGCCCGTCAACTGCTCCATGAGCTCCATGGAGGCCACGAACACGGGAACCGGACCCGCTCCCTCGCGCACGACAAGCTGGTCAAACAGCGGCATCATCTGGTCGAGCCAGCGCTCGCCCAGAAGAAAGCTCACCGGCTCATATCCGGCGCGAACCGCACGCTCGATGACCTTGGCACTCTCAGCGATAAAAATGCCCTTCTGCGGCTCCAGCACGCAGCGAAGCTCACGCTCGGTCAGTCGCACGTAGGCATCGAGCCGCTCGTCCTCGAGCGAATCAATTCGCAGAACCTCAACGGCATCAGTCATAGCAGCCAGCCCGCACCCTTCTTTACAGCACATCTATACCAAACGAGGCGACGCTAAGCGCCGCCCCATGCATTCAATCAACCCGATGATACCGTTCACGCCAGACGATTTACGCCTCGATGCGACGATACGTCACGAACTCATAATCGACGCCCTCGTCACCCTCACCGGCGGCAATCGTCGCGACCCCGCTACGCTGCGCAATCTCCCACGCAGGATCGGCTTCCAAATCGGGAAAGTACGTATCCACGACATGGACGCAGTGGTTATGCGTGACCTCGGCCTCGACGCAATACGGCAAAAAATGCCGATAGACATCGCCGCCACCGATCACCCACGCAACGGGCTCATCGGCAACCGCGGCGAGCGCCTCGTCGATACTATGCACCACGTCGACGCCCTCGGGGGCAAAGCTCTCGTCGCGGGTGAGCACGATATTGCGGCGGTTCTTGAGCGGACGCCCGCCGGGAAAACTCAGCAGGGTCTTGCGTCCCATGATAACCGGGCAGCCCTTGGTGCAGGCCACAAAATGGCGCATATCGGCGCGATTGGACACCACCATGTCGCCCTCGCACCCAATGCCCCAATCGTCACACACGGCGACGATAGCAGATAGCTTACACGTCATGAGCACCACCTACACCGCAATGGGAATGTTCTTGACCTGCGGGCCGTGCTCATAGCCCTCGACGATCAGGTCATCGGTCGTAAACGCATAGAAGTCATGCACATCGGGGTTGAGCGTTACCTTGGGTGCCGCAAACTGCGGACGCTCGATAAGCTCGCGGACGATATCGACATGACGATCATAGATATGGGCGTCGGCGATCACGTGCAGCAGCTCACCGGGAATCATATCGACCGACTGCGCGACCATCATCAGCAAAATGGCGTACTGGCACACGTTCCAGTTGTTCGCGGCCAAAATGTCCTGGCTGCGCTGGTTGAGAATCATGTTGAGCGTCGGCTTGTCGTCCTGAGGACGCTGCGTCACGTTATAGGTCACGCTATAGGCGCACGGATAAAGGTGCATCTCGGACAGATCGCTAAACACGTACGTATTGGTCATAATGCGGCGACTATACGGCGTGTGCTTAAGGTCGTACAGCACACGGTCCATCTGGTCGAAGTCGCCCTCGGCGTAATGGCTCTTCTGACCAATCTGATAGCCGTAGGCTTTACCGATGGAACCGGTCTCATCGGCCCACTCATCCCAGATATGGCTGTTGAGATCATGCACGTTATTGGACTTCTTTTGATAGATCCACAGAATCTCGTCCATGGCAGACTTAAGCGCCGTACGGCGCAGGGTGAGCGCGGGGAACTCCTCGCGCAGATCATAGCGCGCCGTGACACCAAAGTTTTTAATGGTATAGGCAGGGGTGCCGTCCTCCCACACCGGGCGGACCTTTTGGCCCTCGGTGGTGGTGCCATGGTCCAAGATATCGCGGCACATGGTTACAAACTGTTGATCAGCTTTGCTCATTGACCCTCCTGTCAGTCGCCTACAAGCGAGATTCATTGTAGCCCAGGCGCACGCGGCCCCACAGCCCAAATATAAGCCCTCATTTTCTGACATATGCCAGAAATTCCTTGCGCAAATCCGCACGTTCGCTATTCTATTGTTGACATATGTCAGATTTGGAGAGTGTATGGCTGGAAGACGCGAAAAACTGCGCCGCGTTGGGATCATCCCCGAATATCGCGGCTTTACCCCCGATGGCCTTGCCAGCGGAGACGCTATCGATATGACGGTCGATGAGCTCGAAGTACTGCGCCTGTGCGATCTGGAGGGCCTCAATCAGGAGGCCGTCGCCCTGCACATGGGCATCGCCCGCGGCACGGTGGCGGCAATCAGCAGTCGCGCGCATCGCAAGGTGGCAAACGCGCTGGTCAACGGACGAGCGCTCGTCATCGAGGGCGGCAATATCGCGTACTCCCCCATCGCCACGACGACGGCCGCATGGCCAGCAAAGGAGGTCGGCACCATGAGGGTGGCAACGACGTACGACAACGGCAACATCTTTATGCACTTTGGCCGCAGCGAGCAGTTCAAGATCTACGACATCCAGGATGGCAAGGTGCTCAACGAGCAGGTCGTAGGCACCGGCGGCACCGGCCACGGCGCCTTGGCGGGCCTGCTTGCCAACGGTGGCGTTGACACGCTCATTTGCGGCGGTATCGGCGGCGGCGCTATCAACGCGCTTGCCCAAGCCGGCATCACGGTCTATGCGGGCGCCCAGGGCAGCTGCGATGCCTGCGTCGAGGCCCTCATTGCCGGCACGCTCGCACAGAACGGCGAGGCCACCTGCGACTGCCATGGACATGATCACGAGCACATCCACGAGCATGGCGAGTCCTGCGGCTGCCACGGTCACCACGACCATGACGGGCACGAAGGCTGCGGCTGCCACTAGCGGCAAGCACCTCGTCGAGAACGCGCTTCCACGCGTGCGACAACCAGCGAACAAACGGCGAAGGCCGCCTGGAATACCATCCAGGCGGCCTTCGCCATACACGACTCAACTAGTCGTTACTTCTTGTTGCGCATCTGCGCTTCCATCTGGCGCAGCAGGTCCATATCGGACTTGGGGCCGCCCGTTCCCAGGCCGCCCATGCCGCCCAGCCCCATGGCATCCAGACCGGGAATATTGGGCATGCGCATCTTTTTGCCCTTCTTACCCTTCTTGCCCTTCTTGCCGCCGGCCTGCGCCTGATTGGCCATCGTGCGCATGCGGCCCATCATCTTGTTCATCTCGCCCCACTGCTTCATAAGGCTATTGACCTCGGTGGGGGTCACGCCGGCGCCCTTGGCAATGCGGGCACGGCGCTGACCGTTGATGATGGAGGGGCGAAGGCGCTCCTCCTTGGTCATCGACATGATGATGGCCTCGTTCTTGTCGAAGATGCCCTCGTCCAGGTTGCCGCCCATCTGGTTGAGCGCACGCTGGCCGCCGGGGAGCATGCCCAGGATGCCCTTCATGCCGCCCATCTTCTTGACGGCCTTCATCTGGTCGAGCATGTCATTCATGGTGAAGCCCTCGCGCAGCATGCGCTCGGCAGCCTCGAGCTGCTCGGCGTCGGCCGCCTCCTGGGCCTTCTCAATAATGCCGACAACGTCGCCCATACCCAGAATGCGCTTGGCCATACGATCGGGATAGAACGGCTCCAGCGAATCGGGCTTCTCGCCCATGCTCACGAACTTGATGGGCTTGCCGGTCACCTGGCGCACGGAAAGCGCGCCGCCGCCACGGGCATCGCCGTCGAGCTTGGAGATGATCACTCCGTCAAAGTCGGTGCGCTCGGCAAAGGTCGAGACGACGTTGACGATATCCTGGCCGGTCATGGCATCGACGACCATCAGCACCTGATCGGGCTTAACGGCCTTCTTGATGTCCACGGCCTCCTGCATCATCTGCTCATCGATCTGAAGACGTCCGGCGGTATCGACGATGACCACGTCGCGCAGGTGGTCGACGGCCTCCTGGATGGCGCCCTTGGCGATATCGACCGGGTGCGCACCGTCGCCGCGGAAGACCGGTACGCCGATCTCGCCACCGAGCGTGGCCAGCTGGTCGGCAGCAGCGGGACGGTAGACGTCGCACGCGGCGAGCAACGGCGAGCGACCCTGCTTCTTGAGCAGGTAGGCCAGCTTTACGGCAGCCGTGGTCTTACCGGAGCCCTGCAGGCCCACGAGCATGATGACATTGGGAATACGGTTGCTAAAGACGAGCTTGCTCTCGGTGGAGCCGAGCATCTCGGTAAGCTCGTCGAGCACGATCTTGACGACGTTTTGCGCCGGAGAGAGCGACTCCATGACCTCTGCGGTCATGCAGCGCTCCTTAGTCTTGGCGACGAACTCCTTGACAACCTTAAAGTTAACGTCGGCCTCGAGCAGCGCCATGCGAATATCGCGCATGGCCGAAGTAATATCGGCCTCGGTCAGCTTGCCCTTGCCGCGCAGGCGGTCAAATGTGTCGTTGAGGCGATCGCTCAGGGAATCAAACACTAGTCACTCCTTAATTGGACTCGCCCACCAGGGCGCGGCAGAAATCTTTGGCATTGAACTCCTGCAGGTCATCGACCTGCTCGCCCACGCCGATGCGCAGGATCGGGAGCTTGAGCTTCTCGGCCACGGCCATGGCGATGCCGCCCTTAGCCGTGCCGTCGAGCTTAGTCATGATAATACCGTCCAGGCCCAGCGCCTCGTTAAACTCGAGCGCCTGGTTCAGACCGTTTTGGCCCGTCGCGGCGTCGATCACAAGCACGACCGAAACCGGCATGGGACCGGCGGCCATATTGGCGGCGCGCTTACGGGTCACATTGACCACCTTGGCAAGCTCGCGCATGAGCTCAGGGCTCGTGTGTAGACGGCCGGCGGTATCGATAAGCACCAGGTCGCTGCCGCGCTTGTCGGCCTCGTCGAGCACGTCGTAGCAAACACTTGCCGGGTCGGAGCCGCGGTCGCGCTTGATGACGGGGACGCCAGCGCGCTGGCCCCACACATCAAGCTGCTCGATGGCGGCGGCGCGGAAGGTGTCGGCCGAACCGATCACCACGTTCTTGCCGCGGGCAGCCATGGCGCTCGCGATCTTGCCGACCGTAGTGGTCTTGCCGGCACCGTTAATGCCCACAAACAGCACGCAGCTCGGCGTATCGGAGAACGGATCTCGCTCGATGGGCACAAAGTGCTGCTCAAGCTGCTCGGCCAGGGCGCGGCGAAGCTGCGGAGCGGTCTTGAGGTTCTTCTTGGCCGCGGCATCGCGCAGGTCATCGGAGACCTGAATAGCGACCTCGGCGCCCATGTCACCCATTACGAGGGTGTCCTCCAGGTCCTCCCAAAAATCCTCGTCGACCTCACCGCCAAAGTAGAAGACCTCGTTGAGGGCCTCGCGGCTGCGCTCAAGTCCGCGCGAGAGAGCATCGAAGAATCCCATTATGCATTCACGACCTTTCCGGTTTCGCGATCGAGTTTTTGCGAGACGACGCGACTGACGCCGTCGGCTTGCATCGAGACGCCATAGAGGACGTCAGCGTCCTCCATAGTACGGCGCTGATGCGAGATAACCAAGAGCTGCGTATCGGAACGCAGCACATCGAGGGCTCCGATGAGCTTGGACAGGTTAGCGTCATCAAGCGCCGCCTCGACCTCGTCCAGCACATAGAACGGAACCGTACGTGTGCGGTACACGGCAAAAAGCAGGGCGAGCGCCGTCAGACTCTTCTCGCCGCCCGACATGAGCATCATCTTGGTGATGCGCTTGCCGCGCGGCTGCGCCACGACCTCGATACCCGTCTCGGCAGGATGCTCGGGATCGGTCATCTCCAGATGAGCCTGGCCGCCCGGGAAGAGCATAGCGAAGATCTCGCGGAAGTTCGCATCGACCTTCTCAAACGTCACCAGGAAGGCCTTCCGCATCTTGCGATCAATGGCCACCGTGATCTTGGTGAGCGCCTTGCGCGCGCTCTCCAGATCGGCCAGCTGCTCCTCGATGTAGTCGGCGCGGCGCTTGAGCTGCTCGTACTCCTCCATGGCAACTTGGTTAACGGGACCAAGGTTGTTGATTTGGCGCACAAGCTGGTTGAGTTCGCGCTCGGCGGCATCGCGGTCCGTGGGCACCGGAAGCATGAGCGCTTCCTCGAGCACCGTCGTGCCATCGGCGGTAATGGCCTTGATGGCAGCCTCGACCTGCACCTCGAGCTTGCCACGCGCGACCTTGAACTCGTTTTGCGCGGCGGAGGCGGTATCGACTCGCTCCTTAGCGCGGGCAACCTCTGCCTTGGCATCCTCGATGGTCTTCTTGAGCGAAGCGGAGTCCGCCTCCTCCAGAGAGGCCTGGTCACGCAGGCGCGCTGCCCAATCCGACGCGCGTTCCAACAGGGCAGAATAGCGTTCGTGCATGGGGTCGACGCGCAGGCGCAGCAGCTCGAGCGAGCGCGAAGCCTGGCGTGTTCCGCGGATACGACGGTCGATGCCCTCAAGACGATGCTCAAGGTCGGGCACGCGGCCCTTCAGCGAACGCAGGCGCTCGCTCGTCTGGGCCAGGCGCACCTTGGCATCGGCGAGCTTACCGGCGGCCTCGGAATCGTCACGGCGAACGCGATCGAGCTCATCGTTGGCCTCGGCAATCTGGAGACCCAGGTCGCTTGCCTGTGCACGCGCCTCGTCACGCGAACGGGTGAGCTCGTCAACGCGCGGGCGCGCGGCACGAACGGCCTCGGCAGCCTGCTCGCGGCGCTTGGAGATGCGCACGCGCTCGACCTCGGCATTGTTGGCGCTTTGCTCCAAGCGGCCGATCTCGGAGAGCAGCGAGCGGCGCTCGCCCTCAAGACGGGCGATCTCACCGGCGGCATCGCCCTCGGCGGCACGGGCCTCCTCGACGGCAACGTTGGCCTCGACGACTTGGTCCGAAGCATGCTCAAAGATGGCAGCCAGATCGGGTTCCAGGCCCTCGAGCTCACGGATGCGGCGCTTGCGCTCCAAGGCACCCAAAGCCTCGCCGGCATCAAGCCCCACGCGCACCAGGCCGCCGCAGGCGACGCGGGCGCCATCGGGGGTCACGTAAGTCACGCCTTCAACGACCGGCGCCGACAGCGCGGCAGCAAGATCGTCAACGACGTAATAGCCGCCGAGCAGCGCCTCGACGACGGGACCGTAGCCTGCGCGCACGGACAGACGATCAACCAGACGGGTACCGGAGGCGCCCTCAGCGGCGGTAGAGCCGCTCACGCCGCGCGCCACCAGCAGTGCCTCGCCCGAGGCCTTCTTTTGGTCCAGAGCCGCACGACCGGCACGCTCAAGCGTGGCGGCGTCATCAAACAGCAGCGCATCGATATCGCCGGCGAGCAATTGCTCAACCAGGCCCTCAAGCTCGCGCGGGGCCTCCAGCACGTCGCCCAGACGACCCAAGACATCGTCGCCCAGCGCACCCACCAGACGGCTCACGAGCGGCGAGCTGTCGGCCATACGGGAATCGAGCTTCTTTTGGCTGGCAAGCTCCGAGCGCACCTCGGATAACTTGTTGCGCGCCTCGCTCTCGCGGGCACGCAGGTCCTTCAGGGCCGCGCGTGCCGTCTCGGTGGCCTCACGCGCATCGACCTGAGCCTGGCGCGCTTCCTCAAGAGCGCCCTCAAGCTCCTCGGCGCGGTCGCGACGGCTCTCGAGCGAGGCCGTGACCTCCTCGAGCTGCTCGTCAATCTGCTCCAGGCGCGAGGCATACATGTTGTCCTCGACCTCGGCATTGCTCAAGGAATCCTTCACCTTGGCGAGCTCGAGCGCGGCATTATCGGCCACGCGTTGCACATCGCGTTGTCCACGCGTAAGCTGCGAAATCTGATTGTCGAGCGCCACGCGCCGCTCGTGGAGCTCAGCGGCGGCAGGACCAGCGGCGTCAACGTCCTCCTGGGCCTGCCTGTGCGCACCGGTCACTTCCTCAAGCTGCGCACGCGCGTCCTCGAGCTCCTCGACAACGCGACGACGCTGATGCTCGGAGCTCGAAATCTGCCCGCGCATGTCAGACAGGCGCGACACCATGTTGTGGCCCTTTTCCTCAAGCAGGCGCATATCGGAATTAATGCGACCGACCACATCTTGCATATGACGACGCTGCTCGCCCAGGTCGCCCACAAACAGGCCCTTTTCCTCGAGCATGACCTGAAGCTTCTCGAGCTCGCGCTCCTTTTCGTCCAAGCGGTACTGCGCAAGCTCAAGCTCGGCCGCACCCTCTTTGGAGCGGCTCTCCAGGTCGTTCCACTGCGACTGCAGCGAACGAAGTTCGTCGACAGCCAGCATCTGCGTAAGCTCGTTCGCGCGCGAGGACAGCTCTTTGTACTTGCGCGCACGATCGACCTGACGCTCCAGCGGTCGCAGCTGACGGGCGATTTCCTTATTGATGTCGCGGGCACGCGTCAGGTGCTCGTCCATCGACTTAATCTTTTTGAGCGCACGCTCCTTGCGGCGCTTGTGCTTGGAGATGCCGGCGGCCTCCTCGATGAGGGCGCGGCGCTCCTCGGGGCGGCTCTGCAAAATGGCGTCGAGCTTGCCCTGGCTGATGATGGAATGCGTATCCTTGCCCAGGCCCGAATCGTGCAAGATGTCCTGAATGTCCATCAGGCGGCACGGGCTCGAGTTGATGAGGTACTCGCTTTCGCCCGAGCGATACATACGACGGGTGATGGCGACCTCGTCAAAATCGACGGGCAGCATATGGTCCGAGTTATCGAGCACAAGCGTGACCTCGGCGACACCCACCGGCTTGCGCGCTGACGAGCCCGAGAAGATGACATCCTCCATGGCCTGGCCGCGCAACTGCTTGGCGCTCTGCTCGCCCAGGACCCACAGGATGGAGTCGGAGATGTTCGATTTTCCCGAGCCGTTGGGACCGACGATGACGGTCAGGCCCGGCTCAAACGTCATATGGGCGCGGTCGGCAAACGACTTGAACCCTTTGAGCGTGAGGGACTTGAGATACACGGTTCCTCGCTTACACGTGCTTCTTATTGAGAATCACGCCGTTGGTGGTGTAACCCATACGGTCGAGCGCCTCAAGCGCGGCGGCTCCCTCGGCTTCCTTCTTAGAGGAACCGGAACCGCGACCCTGGCGAATACCATCGATCAAAACCACAGCGGTAAAGGTGGGCGCATGCGCCGGGCCCTCGGAGCCAACGAGCTTGTACGCCGGAGGTTCGTGACCGTCGGCTTGCACGCACTCCTGCAAAAACGACTTGGGGTTCGCAGGATGCTCGGCACGCTCGGAAGCCAAATGCGGCTTAAGTGTACGGTGAATGAACTCCGCCGCCGCATCCCAGCCGGCATCCAGGTACAGCGCGCCCACGAGCGACTCATAGACGTTCTCGAGGGCCGAATGCAGGCCGCGCGCACCGGTACCGGTCTCGGAGGCACCAAAGATGATGATGTCGTCAATGCCCAGCTCGTGAGAAACCTCGGACAGCGTAGCGCCCGAGACAAGCGACACCTTCAGGCGCGTGAGCTTGCCCTCGTCAAACTCCGGATAGGACTCAAACAGGGAGCGTGCGACCACAGCGCCCAAAATGGAATCGCCCAAGAACTCAAGGCGCTCATAGCTGGCAGAAACCGGCTGGCCCTCGACTGCCGAGGGATGCGTAAGGGCCGCACGCAGCAGCACCTTATTATTGAACTCGTGGCCCAGAATTTCCTGGGCGCGCGTAAGTCGTTCAGACAAAGCCAAGACCTAAGCCTCCCTGGCGTTTTCGATCGCGTCGACGACGTCGGCGACAGAGTTAAGCGAGAGCAGAGTCTCGTCATCGATCTCGAGGTTGAACTCGTCCTCGATGGCCGTAACCAGCTGCAAACGCTCGAGCGAGTTGGCATCGAGGTCGTCAAAGGTGGTCTCATCGCAAATTTCGGCAACATCGACGCCCAGAACGTCAGCAGCGACCTCGGCGATCTTGTCGAAGATTTCGGAGCGGTCCATAGCGCTTCCTCTCATAGTGCATGAATACCAAAAGAATGGTACCGCCCGGGCGGTACCAAGACACGGTTCTGATTCTACCCCACGACGTGCGCCCCAAGACGCATAACGCCGCTGTTATAAAACGATACCGTCCATAGAGTTGGCGACATTCTCGACCAGCCCGGCGCGCACGGCTTCGGCCGCCGCGAGCGTACCGTTTTTAACAGCCTCGACCGAGGTGGCGCCATGGCCGATCAGGACCACGCCGCGCAGGCCCAGAAGAATCGCGCCGCCCTTGGCGTCGCCAGAGAGCTTGGCCTTAATCTCGCGCATTTGCTTTTTGATGAGCAGCGCGGCAATCTTGGTGCCGAGCGAGGCCATAAAGGCGCCCTTGAGCTCCTGCAGCAAAAACTTGGCAGCGCCCTCGGTAGCTTTGAGAGCGATATTACCCGACATGCCATCGGCAACGACGACATCGAAGTTACCTGAGGTGAGGTCGGTGCCCTCGCAGTTACCAACAAAGCCGGGAGCGGCGGCTTTCATGGCCGGGAAGCAGGCCTTGGTAAAGTTGGAGCCCTTCTCGTCCTCGGTGCCGTTGGCAAGCAGGCCCACGCGGGGATGCTCGATTCCCAGGACGACGCGGGCATAGGCGCTACCCATCTGGGCAAAACGCACCATGTCATCGACCTCGACATCGGGGTTGGCGCCCATATCGCACAGCACCGTCAGACCGCCGGCGCGATTGGGCAGCGCATTGGTCAGACAGGGGCGCACCGGCTGCTTTTTGCCTTCGGCCTGATACCTAAACGGCGTCACGTAGGCGGTGGCAGCGGCGGTCATGGCACCGGTCGAACCGGCAGAGAAGAACGCGTCCGCATTTCCCTTCTTGATGGCGCGGCACGACAGCACGATCGAAGACTTGCGTTTGGTCATCACGGCGCGAATGGGATCGTCATCCATGGCGATAACGTCGGGTGCCTCCAGGGCCTCGACGCGCGCATGGGAGGCGGCAAAGGGATTGACGATTTCGGCGGGGCCAGCTGCCAAGACCTCGATATCGGGATCGGCGGCAAGCGCAGCCTCGATACCATCGAGAACAACCTGAGGTTTCTCGTCTCCGCCCACAACGTCTACACAAACGCGAACGTTACTCATATACATGCTCCTTATACAAAAATGGCCGACTCATTGAGCCGGCCATTGTGGTTCCATTTGGAACGGCATCGCATCCAGAGTATACCGTTACTCGGTAACGATAACCTCGCGGTCCTTGTAGAAACCGCAGCTGGGGCACACGTGGTGCGGAAGCTTGACAGCGCCGCAACGGGGGCACGTGGACTGAGCCGCAGCCGAGATCTTCATGTTGGCGGAACGACGGGTGTGAGTGCGGATACGACCCTGCTTTTGTTTAGGTACGGGCATAGTGACCTTCCTTATGAACTATCCAGTGTGGCGATTACGCGCAAGTAGCGATACTACCACAGTTTTACTCATCGAGCTTGAGATTCTTCAATGCTGCAAATGGATTTTCCGTAGCAGCGGCCCATTCTGCCTCTGCCTGGGCGGCGCAATCGCATTGCTCGACGTTGAGATTGCAACCGCAGGTGGGGCACAGACCACGGCAATCGGGCTTGCAGAGCACCACAAACGGCGTGTCCATAACGACCGCGTCATTGATGGGCTCACCCAGATCGACGATGCGGTCCTCACCCAGAAGCTCGTAGCCGTCCTCGTAGGCCTCGGGATCCTCGGGCTCCTCAAAGAGGTAGAACTCCTCGATCTCTCCGGCGATATCAAACGAGGCAGGCTCCAGGCAACGGTCGCACTCGCCAGTGGCGTGCGCGCGGACCATGCCCGTGAGCAAGACACCGGTACCGGCATTGGTAAAGACAACGTCGTAGTCGATGCCGTCCTGTAGCTGGTACTCCTTCTCGCCCACCGTGTAGGTGGCGACATCGACCTTACCGGTCAGCGGATACGAATCTCCAGGAAACTCGAGCTGCTCGGAAAGATCGACGGTAACGCTCGGAAACTCAGCCATTACCACTGACCATTCTGTTGGGCGGCACCCTCGTTGAGCTGCTGACGGCAACGGGTAACGGTGCCAGTCAGGCTCTTGAGGTTCTCCTCCAGGTGCGTAAAGACCTGCTCCGCGTAGTCCTCGGCAGCATAACGCGTCTCGCGCTCGTACTGCTGGGCACGATCGCGGATGTCGTCGGCCTGCTGCTGCGCAAGGCGGACGATCTCCTGCTCACCGGCAATGGTGAGGGCCTGCTGCTGAGCGTCGGCGATGATGGAATCGGCCTGAGCGGCGGCGGAAGCCATAAGCTCCTCGCGCTCCTTAAGGATACGGCGGGACTTCTGCCACTCCTCGGGATAGCTCATGCGGATCTCGTCGAGGATGTTGAAGAACACGTCGGCGTCGATGACCTTGAACTGAGCGTTCTTGCCGAAAGGCGGCTTGGCTTCCTCGATCAGCCCTTCGAGCTCATCGACCAAGCTGACGATCCTATCGCCAGGAAAATTCTCGCCCGGCATCCGGTCTCCTTTCATAGGTAACATATCATCGTGCTAGTTTACCACATGCCACCAGGCAATAAAAAACGTCACGAAAAGCGATGTCTGAGCGCTTCAACCACGTTGGGTGGGACAAACGTCGATACATCGCTCCCAAGCGACGCAATCTGGCGTACCACCGAGCTCGAGATGTAACCGTACTGCGGAGCACTCATGACAAAGATGGACTCCAGCTCGCTATCCAAGCGATAATTGAGGTCGGCCTGCTGCAGCTCATACTCAAAGTCGGTCATGGCGCGCAGGCCCTTGACCACGGCCCCCGCCCCCTGCTCACGAGCGAAGTCGACCAAGAGGCCGGTAAAGGGCAGGACTTCGACGCCGTCGATATTACCGAGCGCCTCGCGGGCCAGCGCCACGCGCTCATCGAGCATAAACGTGGTGCCCACACCGTTTTTACCCTGCGATTCGGCCACGGCGACAATCACGCTGGGAAAGATGCGTCGGGCGCGGCGGATCACATCGATATGGCCAAACGTGATGGGATCAAAGGTGCCCGGGACGATCACGCGGTTGATGGTGTCATTCATGGGCGTCCTCCTGAAACGTCGTGGCATCGTTGTTATCAGCATCGGTGACGGCACTATCGCCCTCACCGTCGTCATCGCCGACCCAACGAAGCAGGTCGACCGAGGTAATGCCGTAGCGCTTCTCACGTACAGTCTCAAAGCCTGCCGGATGCGCGCCCGCATCGGCGGCGGCATGCTCAAACAGGGCATAAGCGCCAGGTGCAAGCAGACCCTGCTGAGCCAGGTTCTGCAGCATTTCCTCGACCGGCTCGGCACCAAAAGCATAGGGCGGGTCGAGCAGGACCAGATCAAAGGGGCCGCCCGGCACACGACCGCGCGAGGCACTCGCCAGCATGTCGCCCGTGACCACGCGCCAACGCGCGCGGTCACGGCAGAGCGACTCGATATTCTTGGTAATGAGCCGCGCGGCGTTGCGATCGATCTCAAACGTCGTGAGCGAGCGGGCCCCACGAGAGAGCATCTCTAACCCTAAGGCACCGGAGCCGCCAAAGGCGTCCAGCACACGAACCTCGTCCAAATCGAAATCGAATGCCGACATGACCATAGATGCGCACGCCTCGCGCACGCGATCAGTCGTGGGGCGGGTGACATCGCGACCACGGGGCTCCTCGATCTTACGACCGCGCCATTCGCCGCCGATGATTCTCATCCTCCGCTGACCTCCTTAAAAATGTGTCGATATCGCATGGCGACCGCATCGCGCAGGGGGCGCGTCGCCACGGAGTCAAGGGTGCAAGCATACCGCAAGAGCTCGACCGCGTCCAAATGGGCCCACTCGATCAGCTCCTCGTCGGCATCCAGGTCGACAAAGCGCAGGGTCACACCACCATGCTGGCGATAACCCAGGATCTCGCCTTCATGGCGCAGGCGCAGGTCCATCTGGGCGAGCGTAAAGCCGTCCGAGGTCTTTTCGAGCGACTGGAGACGATCTTGCGCTGCCGAAGCGCCGCCGTTGCCCTTGGAATGCGTCATGACCAGGCACGTGCCCGACACGCTGCCACGGCCCACGCGACCGCGCAGCTGGTGCAGGGCAGCCAAACCAAAGCGCTCGCCGTTCTCGATGACCATGACGGTGGCATTGGGCACGTCGACGCCTACCTCGACCACCGTGGTCGAGACGAGCACGTCGATCTCGCCACGCTTGAAGGCATCGATGACCCGATCCTTCTCCCCCGCCGGCATGCGACCGTGAAGGCGCTCGATGGCAAGCCCCGGCAACGCCAGGCGCAGGCGGTCGAGCTCGGTCGCCGTATCATGCAGCGGCACGGGGACCATCACGCGGCCCTCCTCGTCGCGGGCGATACCGGGCACGTCCTCCAACTCATCGGCCGAGTCACTCGGCTCCACGAGCGGACAAATCACGTAGGCCTGCTGACCCTTTTCATGCGCTTCGCGGATGGCGCCATAGGCGAGGTCACGGCTCGACTCGGTGAGTACGCTTGTCGTCACGCCAGCGCCAGGGACGGGCCGATGGCGGATGATGCTCGTGTCCAGATCGCCGTAGACCGAAAGCGCCAGCGTACGCGGGATGGGCGTTGCCGTCATAACGAGCAGATCGGCACCGGGGCCCTTCGCGCGCAGGGCGTTGCGTTGGCCGACGCCAAACCGGTGCTGTTCATCGATGACCACGAGCGACAGATGCTTGAACGCAACGTTATCCGAAAGCACCGCGTGGGTGCCAAAGAGGACGTCGAGCTCGCCCGATTCCAGCTGTGCATGGATGCGCTCGCGCTCTGCTGCCGGCGTGGCACCCGTCAGAAGCGCCCAGGACATGCCGGCCTGCGAGAGCAGAGGGCCGGTCTTATCGGCATATTGGCGCGCCAGCACGCCCGTGGGCGCCATAACGCAGGCCTGCGTGCCGCTATCGGCAGCCACAGCTAGCGCGCAGGCGGCAACGGCGGTCTTACCGGTACCGACATCGCCCAGCAGCAGGCGGTTCATCACGCGCCCACCATCGCACATATCGCGCAGGATATCCTGGAACGCGGCCTCCTGCTCGTCGCTCAGCGAAAATGGCAGGGCCTGCTTGAGCGCGGCCAGGTGCTCGCCCGCGGTGTGGGCATAGGGCACCACATCGACCAGGCCGCCGTCATTGCGCAGGCGCAGCGCCAGCTGCAGGTAGAGGCACTCCTCGTAGGCAAGCCGTGCGCGCGCGATGTCGCGCTCTGCCATGCTCGAAGGAAAGTGGATCGCTCGAAGCGCACGAGCATTGCTCATCAGGCGACGCTTAACGCGTAAGCGTGCCGGAATGGGATCAAAGGGATTGCCGACGACCTCGAGCGCGCCGCTTACGATGCGGCGCATCCACGCCTGGCTCACGCCATCACTCACGTAATGGACCGGCAGGATGGTGCCTGCGGCACGCCCGTCCTCGAGCTTTTCAAAGTGCGGCGAGGCCATCTGCTTAAAGCCGTAAGCAAACTCGACCTTGCCCATCACGGCCAGGCGGTCGCCCTGCTTAAGCTGCTGGGCAATCCAGGGCTGGCGGAAAAAGGCGACCTGCAGCACGCCCGTCTCGTCAACAAGCGAGACCTCGGTCACCTGCATGCGCGGACGCGGCTGCTTTTGGACGATACGGTCGACCGTGGCGATGATGGTGCACACGGTACCGATGGGCGCCATCTCGATAGACCAAGAACGGGTAAAGTCGAGGTATCGATGAGGGATATGGAGAAGGAGGTCCCCCACCGTCCGAATTCCCAGACGGCGAAGGGCCTCCTCACGTTTACCCGAAACATATTTGAGTCGCGCGATATCCTCGTCGAGCGCATTGCTCTGGGCAAAGCGATCCGAGACGCGCGGCACGGAGCAGAGCTCGGACATGGGCAGATGCCTACTCGATCGAGAAGATCACGGGATAGAGCGGCTGCTCGCCACGATGGGCGTCGATCTCCAGATCGGGCTGAGCCTCCTCGATAGCGTCGACGATCTCCTGGAAGGCCTCATCGGACAGCTCCTCGCCGGCCAGAATCGTCAGCGCGTCACCCTCCTCTTCCTCCTGCATGCGGTTGATGCAATCGAGCGTGACCTGCTTCACGTCGGAGCCGACCACGTCGATGGAGCCGGCAATGATACCCATGACGTCACCGGAGTGAATCGGCGAGCCGTCCGAGGCGCTGGAGTCGCGCACGGCGCGGGTGACCTCGCCATCGCGGACCTCGCTGATGGCGTCGACCATAGCGGCGACGGCATCCTCGAGCTCGGAATCGGGCAGGACCGCGAACAGCGCGGAGAACGCCTGCGGAACGGTCTTGGTGGGAACGACGGCGACCTTCTTGTCGGTGCAGGCAGAAGCTGCGGCCTCGGCAGCCATGCGGATGTTACCGTTATTGGGCAGGATGATGACTGAGGTCGCGTTGACCTGGTCCACCGCGCCCAGCAGGTCGGCGGTCGAGGGGTTCATGGTCTGGCCACCGGAGACGACCACGTCGACGCCAAGGGACTTGAGGATGTCGGCCTCGCCGGAACCGGCGGCAACGGCGACAAAGCCCAGCGCCTTGGCGGGCTCGGCGGCCTTTTCCTGATCCTCGTGGATCTTGGCGGTACGGTCGTGGGCCTCCATCTCCATGTTGTGGATAAAGACCTCATAGATCTGACCGAGCTGCAGCATGTGCTCGAGCACCAGGTTGGGGGTGTTGGAGTGCACATGGATCTTGTAGTCGGGATAGGCACCCACGAGCAGCTCACAGTCGCCCATGGAGCCTAGGAACTTAAGGCACTCGTCCTCGTCAAACGGGGCGTCGGCCTTAAACAGGAACTCGTTGCAGTAGCGGAACTCCGAGCCCTCCCAGTCGTCGTTAGCCTCGATCTCAACACGGCCAAGAGCGGCATCGCGGGCAGAGCCGGCGGAGTCAAACGTAGCGGAGAAATCCTCGACCACGGTGCTGCGACCAAGCGCGGCAGCCACAAAGTTCTCGAGGAAAATGGCAAATCCAAAGGCGCCGGAGTCGACCACGCCGTTCTCCTTCAGAACGGGCAACAGATCGGGTGTACGGGCGACGGACTGGTACGCCTCGACGACGATGGCATCGAGCGCATCCTCAGCCGAGAACTTCTTCTTCTCGCACTCATCGGCCTTGGTCGAGACATCGCGCAGGACCGTGAGGATCGTGCCCTCGATGGGCTTGCGGACAGCCTGGAAGGCGACCTTGACGGCGCGACGGAAGGCGAAGGCAATGTTGGCGGACGTAATGGGCTCATCGGCAGAGACAAGGCCCTCGGCCACGCCGCGCAGAATCTGCGAGGTGATGACGCCGGAGTTACCGCGGGCACCCATCAGGGAGCCGTGGGTGATGGCGCCGGCGATGGCTTCCATGTCGGCGTCGGCAGGAAGGGCGGAGAGCTCCTTGGTCACCGAGGCGAGCGTGAGCGACATGTTGGTACCGGTGTCGCCGTCGGGTACGGGGAAGACGTTGAGCTTGTTGATCTCCTCGGCCTTGTCGGAAACGGCAGCCGCAGCGATCGGAAAACAGGTGCGAATGGTCTTTGCAATCATGGGTATTTGAATCTCCGTTTTCGGATGCTAGTTCAGACGGCTCTTGAGCGCGTCGATATGGATGCCGATCTTAAGGCTGGCGGGATCGATCTGGGCGATCTCCTGCAGAGTGAAGGCAACGGAGCTCGAAAGATTGTGGCAGACGGACTTCATGTTGACGCCGTTCTCGAGCACGACGTGAAGATCGACCGTAAGGCCGTTCTCGTCGGCGGAGACAAGCACGCCCTTGCGGAGGCGCTGACCGGCAAGCAGGCGCACGCTCTCGGCGCCCTGGAGCTGCTCAGCCATACCGACAACGCCATAGCACGTCATCGCGGCATAACCGGCAATATCGGCAATAACGTCGTTCGAGACGCTCAGGCTGCCGTTAATGGTCTCAGACACAAGAATCTCCTTTTCTTGGTGCTCGCGGCACCATGTCGTGGGAGCAATCATTGCAATATTCTACAACGACCGCGGCATGTTGAGGTGGCGGGCCTCGGGATTACATCCTCGACACGAAATGTTGATATGGTAACGTTCGAGAACGGCGATCGCGGCATGAAAAAACCCGCCGCATAAGCGACGGGTTTTACAACCTGGCTCCCCGGGTAGGACTCGAACCTACAACAGCGCGGTTAACAGCCGCGTGCTCTACCATTGAGCTACCGAGGAATTTAAAGCCCAACAGAAAGGGCTGGAAAATTCTGGCTCCCCGGGTAGGACTCGAACCTACAACAGCGCGGTTAACAGCCGCGTGCTCTACCATTGAGCTACCGAGGAATAGGTGCGTGCTCTCAAGCAACGAAGTTTATTATACGGACGAATCAGCTCAGGGCAAGAACTTTTTTAAGAAATTTTCCGACCCAATCATTGGGGACGTTCTTAAACGACTAGTCATTCAAGAACGTCCCCAACAACTACATGAAAGCGCCCTCAAGCGGATGTGCTTGAGGGCGCTTCTTGCTTGCGAGGTTAAGACTCAATATAGTCTTTCAGCTTGCTCGAACGGCTCGGGTGGCGGAGCTTGGCCAGGGTCTTGGACTCGATCTGGCGGATGCGCTCGCGCGTGACGCCAAACTCGCGGCCGACTTCCTCGAGCGTACGGGGATGTCCGTCGACAAGGCCAAAGCGCAGCTCGATAACCTTGCGCTCACGATCGGCAAGCGAGTCGAGCACCTGGGTGAGCTGCTCCTGCAGCATAGAGAAGCTGGCCGCATCGGGCGGAACGATGGCCTGGGAGTCCTCGATGAAGTCGCCCAGCTGAGAATCCTCTTCCTCGCCGATGGGGGTCTCGAGCGACACGGGCTCCTGCGAGATCTTCTGGATCTCGCGGACGCGGTCGGCACTCATGTCCATCTCGGCACCGATCTCCTCGGGGGTCGGGTCGCGACCCAGGTCCTGGAGAAGCTGGCGCTGCACGCGGACGAGCTTGTTGATGGTCTCGACCATGTGCACGGGAATACGGATGGTACGGGCCTGGTCGGCGATAGCGCGCGTGATGGCCTGACGGATCCACCACGTGGCGTACGTGGAGAACTTAAAGCCCTTCTGGTAGTCGAACTTCTCGACGGCGCGAATCAGACCGAGGTTGCCCTCCTGGATCAGGTCCAGGAACAGCATGCCGCGACCGACATAGCGCTTGGCGATGGAGACGACCAGACGCAGGTTTGCGCTGATGAGCGCCTGCTTGGCCTCAAGACCGACATTCTCGATACGGGTCAGACGACGCATCTCGGAACGCGTGAGCTCAAGCTCGCCCGCCTCGGAGGCCTCGAGCTTCTCAGTGGCCTCGAGACCCGCCTCGATCTTCATAGCCAGATCGACCTCTTCGGAGGCGGTCAGCAGGTCGACCTTGCCGATCTCCTTGAGGTACATGCGGACAGGGTCGCCGGTCAGCATCACCGTGGAGGCGTCGATACCGCGCACGCGCGAACGCGAACGGGACGTGCGCACGGTGCGCTTCTTCTTGCTCTTGGAGGAGCCCATCTCGGCATCGGCCTGACGGGCCATCTTGAGCTCGTGATCGTCGAGCGAGCCGGAATCGTGCTCGTCATCGTCACCAAAGTCGTCGGTATCGGTATCGTTATCGTCATCGTCGACGTCCATGGGGGCGTCGTCGTTACCGCTCGCGGAGATAATCTGGATGCCGCTGTTGCGCAGCGCGGAATACACCGCGGTGAGCTGCTCGTCAGTTACATCGATATTCTTCAGGGCGACCTGAATCTCGTCCTCGGTTACCGAAGTCCTGTTTGAGCCGTTGCCCATGAGCTTTGCAACGTAGGATTCCAGCCCAGTACCCGTGCTCTCAGTCTTTTTTGGCACAGATTCTCCCTTCATAGTCCACAGGACTCAATACTCTAGCACACACAGTGACGTCTATACCCAAAAAGAGGTCTGGATATGGGTGAGAATACGCTGGTTGACCACAACATCTAGGCCTGGTCGGCGCCCGCCGTCTCCAAACCGATCAAACGGAACGGGTCCGCCACGCCGCCGATCGACTTTTGCAGCTCGCGTTGACGCTGCGAATCCTGCGCGGCCTGCACGGTCAGCGCGCGGCGGGCCTCATCATCGAGAGAGCGGTCCTGGCGCAGTTTGGCCTGTGCGGCACGCATGCGGCGTTTGATGGTGTAGAGCTCGAGCGTGTCAAGCATAAAGACGATGTTCGTCTCGGTGGGGTGCTTGCTCGTCGCCGAGATGCGTCCGGCACTGACAAGCGATGCCGCCTCGGGACACACCGCACGCGCCGCATCCATGCAGGCCGCAGGATCGGTACCCGGGGGCGTCGCCAGTACGGCCCATGCAATCGACTCGTGGCGTGGGTCGACCCACTCGATGGAGCAGATGCGGTCGGCATACGTGCGGAACAAGTCGGGGTAGCTGGTGAGCATCGTCAGCAGCTCGCGCTCCCCCGCCAGCGACTTCCGCTCCAGATCGGTGAGCACAATCGGCATCGCCGGAGCTGCGGGCGTGCCCGTTGCATCGGCAACCGGCGCCGCACCATCCATGCCAACCGGCACATCGATCGGCGGCATATCGTCGACGACATCGACTGGCGCGGCCTCATAGGCCTCGAGCGGCACATAGTCGTACGGGTCTTCCTCGACCGGTGTGGACACTGGCGGCGTCGCGCCCGACGTCCAGGCGCCGCGAGGCGCCCCCTGCGAACTAGACGCCCGACCGCCTGCGTTTCCGGAGCGCTGGGCCTGCGCCCTCTGGCGCTCATAGTTCTGCTCACGGCGGCGCTCTGCATCCTCGCGCTTGGCGACATCGCGAAACACGCGGCCCGAGCTCGCGCGCACGGTCTCAAGGTCCAAACCCAACAGGTCGGCAATCTGGATAAAGTACGTGTCGATCATGTAGCTGTCGCGCAGCGGATAGATAAGCGTCAGAGCATCTTCCAGCGCCTTGGCGCGACCGCCCGGCGTGGTAATATCGCTCGACTCCTGCAGCGAACGATACACGAAGTCCATGAGCGGCTCGGCGGCGTCAATGCGTTTCTGCAGCTCCTCTCCGCCGTGCGCCGTGATGAACTCCATGGGATCGTTGCCGTCGGGCAGGACCACGCAGCGAAGGTCCATCGAATCCTGCTCGATAAACTGAATCGCGCGTCGGGCAGCCTTTTGGCCGGCGGCGTCGCCATCGAACATATATACAATGCGCTTGGCAAAACGGGTGAGCGTCTTTACATGATGTTCCGTCAGCGCCGTGCCCAGCGTGGCGACGACGTTTTTGATCCCCGCCTCCCAGCAGGCGATGCAGTCGGTATAGCCCTCAACCACGATGGCGGTATTTTGCGCGACGATAAACTCCTTGGCCCAGTTAAAGCCATAGAGGTTTCGCTTTTTATGAAACACGCTCGTCTCGGCGGTGTTGAGGTACTTAGGCTGACCGTCACCCATGATGCGCCCGCCAAAGGCGATGTTATGCCCCTGCTCATCAAAGATGGGGAACATCACGCGGTCGTAAAAGCGGTCGGCAAGCTGTCCTCGCCCGCGGCTGACAGCCACGTTGGCGTCGATCATCTCCTGCGGGGTAAAGCCCGCCTGCGACAGATGAGCCACCAGCATGTTGCGACCCGGCGCAAAGCCAAGACAGTAGCGGCGACAGACATCGCCGCCCATACCGCGGCTGGCAAAATACTCACGCGGACGGCCGTCCTTACCGCGCATAAGCATGGTGTGGTAGAACTGAGCCGTCTCGGCGCATAGGTCGTAGATGCGGGCACGCTTGGTACCGCGCTCGCGACGGGCACCGGTATCGTGCAGCTCAATGCCGGCACGATCGGCAAGGTAGCGAATCGACTCGGGAAAACTCAGGTTTTCGCGCTTCATAATATAGGTGAAGACGTCGCCGCCCTCACCGCAACCAAAGCAATGCCACACCTGCGTGGCAGGGATAATGTGAAAGGACGGCGTCTTTTCGCCATGGAAGGGGCAGCAGCCCCAAAACTCGTGACCTCGGGGCTTGAGCTCAACCGTTTCCTGCACGATGGCAACCAGGTCGGACGCAGCGCGTACCTGGTCTTTTTCCTCATCGCTAATCACGGATGCTCACCCCCTGCTCACCCAAGTTGTGGCGAATATCGTCAATATTACCCTCGACGGTCGCGATCAACTCGTCCAGCGAATCGAACACACGCGACGGGCGCAGCCAGCGCGTAAACGCCAGCGAGACGGACGCACCGTACAAGTCGCCCGTATACCCAATCAGATTAGCCTCCAGATGCGCCGAGGCGGCATCGTCGGCATACGTCGGCGGTAGGCCCACGTTTACCGCAGCGGGCCACACGGTATCGTCGACCAGCACAAGGCCCTCGTAAACGCCATCGGCAGGCACCTGAATGCCCTCGGGCACCTGAATGTTTGCCGTGGGAAAGCCCATGTCAGAGCCCTGATGACGGCCACCGGCAACCACGCCGCGCAGCATGTACGGACGACCGAGCAGCTCGGTGGCAAGCTCAACATGGCCCTGGCGCAGCTCCTGGCGAATACGGGTGGCGCAGATTATCTGCCCATCGACGCACAGCAGCTCATGGCCATAGACGTCAACACCGCGCTCGGCACCCCATGCCTGCATCTCGGCAACGCCCGAGGCGCCACCACGACCGAGGCGAAAATCACTGCCCACGCGAATCGAGCGAATGTCGACGACGCGCGACAGCAGTGAGAGAAAACCGACATGATCGAGTGCCGCCACCGCGGGCGTAAAAGGAACGGCGACAACCGCATCGACCCCGGTGAGAGCCAGGGCATGCAGGCGGTCGGCCGTCGTCATCAGTTTTTGAGCGGGCGAAGGACTCACCACGACGTCCGGATCGGGATCGAAGGTGACCACAACTGCGAGGCAGTTATGGTCACGGGCGTCGCGCACCACGGCGTCAATAAGTTCGCGGTGTCCCCGATGCACGCCATCGAACACGCCGATGCCAATCGAGGCAGCACCTAAACGCCCGCACCCATCAAACGCGGCGGCGGGAACGATGCGCGCCTCGCCCGACTCGCCCGCGAAAAAGATACGCGCGAGCTCGTGGGGGGCCAGCATCATCGAACACCGCCAATTGCCTGCGGAAACACGTGCTCCATCACAAAGCGACCGTCCTCAATGCGGGCAAGCGCCTTGAGCCCACCATCGAGCACCAGCGCAAACGGCGCCTTCGAAGCATCGAAGTCGCCAAGCGCGCGGTCAACGGGAATGCGCCTGCCGCAGAGCAGGTCATCGGCAAGGTTGCCCGGCAAGTCGACACGCGTGGAGCCCAGGGCCGCGATGGGGTCCAAAGCAAAGCCAGTCGCAGACTCGGGAGAAAGTTCCTCCACCGCATGGCAGACGCCAATGGAAACCACGCCGGATGCCGTCCGGCGTAGCGCGGAAATGTGTGCGGCACTATCGCACGCACGACCCAAATCACGAGCGAGCGCGCGGATGTAGGTGCCCTTGCTCACCGAAAATGCCACAGTCCAAACACAAGTATCGCCCTCGCCGCTCATGGCGATCAAGTCGGCGGCATACACCTCGACGGGACGCGGAGGCAGGTCAACGGCATTGCCCTCACGAGCAGACTTGTAGGCACGGACGCCGTTGACCGAAATGGCCGAGAACGCCGGCGGGACCTGCATCTGCGGCCCCAGCATAGCAGCCAGCTGTTCACGGGCGTAGGCCATGTCGTGCAGCTCGGGGGCAACGGAAACGGTGCGAGCGGCCTCGCCCTCCGCATCGTCGGTATTAGTCTCGACGCCAAACGAAATGTCGGCGACGTAGCTTTTCGTGTCGAGGGTGAGCATGCCCAGCAGACGCGTGGCCTGACCCACGCCCACCACCATGACACCGGATGCCATGGGGTCGAGCGTGCCGGCATGACCGACACGCCGTTCGTGGAGGGCGCGTCGGCATTGCGAAACCACGTCGTGGGACGTGCAGCCCACCGGCTTATCGACGGCGAGCAGCATATTCAATTGAGAAGGCGTACGACGAGCCATGTACCATCCAAAAAATTAGAACTCGACGGTCACCGAAGCGGGATCCTCCCCCACCAGCTCGGCCAGCATGGGAAGTGCCACGGCGAGCGTCTCGCGAATCGTTCCGTTGTTGGTAAAGCCGGCAGCGGCATGATGCCCGCCACCGCCAAAGTTGGCAGCGATCTCGGACACATCGAGGTCACCCTTGGAGCGCAGGTTGCCGCGCACCTTGGTATCGCCATCGATGCCCTTTAAGAACAGACATACCTCAACGCCCATCACCGCACGCACCACATCGACCAGACCGTCACATTCATCAGAGGTGACGCCGCAGGCCTCAAGGTCGCTCTGGTAGGCATAGCTATACGCCACGCGTCCGTGCGCGACCGTCTTAATACGGCCCATGACAATAGACTTGAGGTGCAAAAACTCGACGCGCATGCTCTGGTAGACCTCGAGCGCGACACGAGCCGGATCGGCACCATGCGCTACCAGGCGCGAAGCCGCGTGGAACGCGGCAGCATCGGCGTTCTGGTACTGGAAACGACCGGTGTCGGTCACCAAGCCGCACAGCAAGCAAGTCGCAACGCCATCACGGGCGACGATGCCGCAATTATCCAAGAAACGGTCGATAATCATGGCGCAGGCCGCGGCATCGACACGCCTCAGGCTCAGCTCGGTAAACTCCTCGCGCGCCGGATGGTGATCGAAGCACACCACATGCTTGGAGCGACGAAGTACCTCGGCCGAGTTGTTGAGACGCTCGACGACCGGCACATCCACCGAGATAAACAGGTCCGGATTGCCGGTATACGCAGATGCGGGCACCAAGCGATCGGCGCCCTCCATAAAGCGGTAGATGCGCGGCACCGGATCATCGTCTGCCAGCAGCAGCGCAATGTCCTTGTTGGGGAAAAACTTCATAAGCGATAAGCCCAGACCCAGCACGGAGCCCAGGGCGTCACCATCGGGAGACGTATGTCCCGAAATCGCAATGGAGGACGCACCCTCGATGAGCTCGAGGATGCGTCGCGTAATATCTGCAGACTCGCCAGCGGCGAGATCAGCGGAATTAGTCATCTAAAGCTGCCTCCTGGGCGGCATCCGCTATGGGATAGCCGTCCTCGTCCTTTTCGATCGCCAGCGTGGCCGGAACGTTTTCCAGCGCACGCGTGATGCGCTCGGCCTCATCGGTCGAGCGATCGATGCGAAAATCGAGCTCGGGCGTGACACGCCAATCGAGCGAGCGAGCCAACAGGCTGCGAATACGGCCCTTGGCGCTTGCGAGCGCCTCCATGACCTCGTCATAGCGGCTCGCATCGCACGACACGTACACACGCGCGAACGAACGGTCCACCGCGACCTCGACCGCAGTCAAAGTAACCAGGTCGAGACGCGGATCGGAAACCTCAAAGAGCAGGATATAACCGAGCTTCTCGCGAAGCTGCTCGCCCAGACGGCGGGTTGCCTGCGTTTGCTTCATAGCGCTACCCCCTACTCGGTACGGGCAACCTGGTCGATGCGGTAACCCTCGATCTGGTCGCCGGGCTTGATGTCCTGGAAGTTCTCCAGGCCAATGCCGCCCTCGGAACCGCTCTTGAGGCTCTTGGCCTCGTCCTTGTAGTGGCGCATCGAGGCGATCTTGCCGTTGAAGACCACGATGCCGTCGCGCACCAGGCGCACGGAATCGGTCGCGGCGATCTCGCCCTCTTCGACGCGGACACCGGCGGCGATACCGACTTTTGGCACCTTGAAGGTGTCCAGGACAGTCGCGGTACCCGTGGCGACCTCGACCTCGGTGGGCTTGAGCATGCCGATACGGGCAGCGTCGAGCTCCTCGAGGCACTTGTAGATGACGTCGTAGCAACGGATCTCGACGCCCTCGCGCTCGGCGGCGGAGCGGGCCTTACCGTCGGGACGGACGCCAAAGCCGATGATGATGGCGTTAGAGGCGTCGGCCAGGACGACGTCGGTCTCGTTGATGGCGCCGACCGCGGAGTGAATCGTGTTGATGCGCACCTCGGACTGATCCATCTTGTCGAGCGAGTCCTGAAGAGCCTCGATAGAGCCCTGGACGTCGGCCTTGATGATCAGGTTGAGCTCCTTGACCTCGGCGTCGGCAATAGTCTCGAAGAGGTTCTCGAGCGTGACGTGCTTGACGCGGCTCTGCTCCTCGATACGGGCCTTGAGCGAACGCTCGTCGGCCAGGGCACGAGCCTCGCGCTCGTCCTCGAACACGCAGAACTCATCACCGGCGTTGGGCACGGACTGCAGGCCCAAAATCTCGACGGCGTCGGAGGGACCGGCCTCGGTGACGGCACGACCCTTGGGGTCGAGCATGGCACGGACGCGGCCATAGGTAAGGCCGGCGACCAGCGTATCGCCCACGTGCAGGGTACCGCGGGTCACGAGCACGGTAGCAACCGAGCCGCGGCCCTTGTCGAGCTTGGCCTCGAGGACGTTGCCGGAGGCAAAGGTGTCCGGGTTGGCCTTGAGCTCGAGCACGTCGGCTTGGAGCAGCACGGTCTCGAGCAGGTCGTCGATACCGATCTTCTGCTTGGCCGAAATGTTGACGAACATGTTCTGTCCGCCCCACTCCTCGGGGATGATGCCGTACTCGGTGAGCTCCTGGCGCACGCGGTCGGGGTTGGCGCCCGGCTTATCGATCTTGTTGACGGCGACGACGATGGGTACGCCGGCGGCCTTGGCGTGGTTGATCGACTCGATGGTCTGAGGCATGACGCCGTCGTCGGCAGCCACGATCAGAATGACGATGTCGGTCACCTTGGCGCCGCGAGCACGCATGGCCGTAAAGGTCGCGTGGCCGGGGGTATCGATGAAGGTGATCTTGCGGTCGTTGATCATGACCTGCGAAGCACCGATGGCCTGCGTAATGCCGCCTGCCTCGCCGGCAGCGACGCCGGTGTGACGGATGGCGTCGAGCAGCGACGTCTTGCCGTGGTCGACGTGACCCATGACGGTGACGACCGGGGCGCGCGGCTTAAGGTCGGCGGGATCGTCGTAGAACGAGAAGGTGTTCTCCTCCTCGGGGGTGATGATCTTAATCTGACGGCCCAGGTCGTCGGCAACCAGCTCGACGAGGTCGTCGGACATGGACTGCGTCATGGTGAGCGGCGTGCCCAGCAGGAACAGGCGCTTGATGATGTCGTTGGCCGGAACGTCGAGCGCCTCGGCGAGCTCCTGGACCGTAACACCCTGGGAGACCTTGATGGCATCGAGCTCCTCGGGGTTCACGCCCTGGGCCAATGCCTCCTCTATCTTGCGCTCCTCCTGAGCCTTTGCAGCCTCGCGCTCGCGCTTCTCCTTGCGCTTCTTACGACGACCGGTGGACTCGCGAGAGGCCTCCTCGACGGCGGCGCGGGCCTCCTCGAGCACCTTCTCGCGGCTGTACTCCTCGGCCTCGCGAGCCATGCGGCTGTAGTGGTCCTCTTCGTTGTTGTGACCGCCCTTGCGCTTCTTGCCCTTGCCCTGCTTGTCGGGGTTGGGGAAGTCCATGCCGGCAGCGACATTGTTGCTGGCGTTGGTGCGATGGCTATGCGGACGGCTCTCGGAGGCGTTGCGCTCGGAATTGTTATCGGAGGCGTTGCGGTCATTACGACGACCACCACGACGATCGTTATTGCCGCGACGGTTACCGCGCTCGGCGGCACGCTCGGCCTTGGCCTTGTTCTCGGCGTCCTTCTTCTCCTTGAGCACGGTCTCCTGCGCGGCGATCTGGTCAAGCAGCGAGCGGAAACGCGACCCGGAGTCAGAGGCGGGAACGGCGCGACGCTGGGCCTCGCGGGCAGCCTCTTCCTTTTCGCGGGCAAGGCGCTCCTGCTCGGCTTTCTTCTTGGCCTCGGCCTCGGCACGGGCGGCCTCCTCGGCAGCCTGGGCCGCGGCGAACTGGCGGCGCTCCTCCTCGCGTGCCTTCTCGGCTGCGATGCGCTCGCGCTCGGCCTCGGCGGCACGCGCGGCCTCCTCGGCGGCAGCGGCCTGCTCCTCGGCCTGCTTGGCGGCCTCGACTTCCTGGGCGCGGGCCTCGATCACCGGGGCGAGCTGCTTGCGGACCATGGCGACGTAAGCGTCCTCCAGGGCGGAGGAAGCGGACTTAGCGGGAATCTTCATATCGGCGAGATGACCCATCAGTTCCTTGGAGGTCATGCCGAACTCTTTGGCCAGGGTGGACACACGGACTTTTGCCATATGACTTCACCTACCCTTTCTGGCACCTTGGTGCCTAGAGACTGAACGAGCGTGGGAGATGCGCCGAACCTGTCCGGCGCGACCGCGCGCTAGATCAGGTCCTCCGCATCATCGAAGGCGTCGGTGTCGTGGACACCGCAGAAACGGGAACCGGGACGGGCCTGGTTGCGGCACTGAATGCCGTCCTCGGACACGAACTCGCAGCGACGGACGTCGTCGTCCTCCTCGTCACCGATCAGGTCGGCGGCGGGCTCCTCGTGAACGGGGACGTTCTTGAGGATGTCGGCGGCAAGGGTCTCGGACTTGATGTCGATATGCCAGCCGGTCAGGCGAGCGGCGAGGCGGGCGTTCTGGCCCTCCTTGCCAATGGCGAGGGACAGCTGGTCGTCGGGCACGATGACGCCGGCGTAGGCCTTCTCCTCGTCAATGAGGACGCGAGTGACCTTGGCGGGCGACAGGGCGTTGGCGACATAGACGGCCGGATCGGCATCCCACAGGATGACGTCGACACGCTCACCACGGAGCTCGCCAACGACGGCGCGGACACGGCTGCCCTTGGGGCCGACGCAGGCGCCCACGGGATCCAGACGATCGTCGAGCGAGTGGACGGCGACCTTGGAGCGCTGGCCCGGCTCGCGGGCGATCGACTTGATCTGGACGGTGCCCTCATAGATCTCGGGCACCTCCTGCTCAAACAGACGACGCATGAGCTCGGGGTGGGTACGGGAGATGACGATCGGCGGACGGCTGTGCTCACCGCGGACCGGCTGCAGGTTGGAATTGGGGTCGCGGACGTCGATGATCACGGCCTTGATGTGCTGGTTGTGCAGGTAGCGCTCGCCCATCGGACGCTCGTTGCGCTCGTTCTCGTAGCGGCGCTGGTCAAAGTGCGGCAGCTCGGCCTCGACGCCGTCACGGATCTTGACGATGGTGAAGTCGGGCGTGGACTGCAGCACGGTACCGCTGATAAGGTCACCGATGCGGCCGGAGAACTCCTCGTAGATCTGCTCGCGAGCGGAGTTGCGAACGATGGCGTTGATCTCGGCCTTGGCGTGCTGGGCGGCGATGCGGCTCGTGTTCTTGGGGGTGACGTCGATCTCCTCGAACTCGGTGAAGTTGCCCTCCTCGTCCATGGAATCGTCGATCGGCTCCAGGCGGTAGACGTAAATCTTACCGGTGGTGCGGTCGATGGTCACCTTAGCGCCCCAGTCAAGATGCAAAATCTCGGCATAGCTCTTGGCGAGCGACTGCTCCAGGCGGTCGATCAGGTAGAGCTGGTCGATGTGCTTATCCTGGCAAAGCTCCATCAGGGCGGACATCATGTCGGATGCTGCCATCTTATTTTCCTTCCTTCGCGGGCTTGAAGTCATAAGTGGGCTTCAACTTGCACTTTTTAACATCAGAGAAATCGAGGGTGGCGGACTCGCCGTCCTCAAGCTCGAGGGTCACGTTCGTCTCGGTCGCGGCGGCAATCTTGCCGGTATACTTGCGACGGCCCTCGGTGGCGGTGGAGGTGAGCTCGCAGTTCTCGCCCACAAAGCGGGCAAAGTCGCGCGGGCGGCGCAGCGGGCGCGCCATGCCCGGGCTCGACACCTCGAGCGTATAGCTCGAAGAAATGGGGTCGAGCTCCTCAATCACATCGCCGACCCACTTGGTGTTGGCCGTGACGTCGTTGAGCGACAGGCTCTGACCCTCGGCGCCCTCGATACGTACGCGCACGCAGGGGGCCTTGGTGGCACCCACGAGCTCAACGTCGACGATGTCGACATCGTGCTGGGGGGCGACGACCTCGAGCGCGTCGATAATCGCCTGCTCGGTCTTGGTCTTGACCATTGCGGCACCTCCATCCATACAAAAAAGAAGCGGGGCCGAAACCCCACTTCTTTCATTTACAACTTCATTTGCAAGCAAACTATACCAATACCTGCGAATACGTGCAAGCACAACGCAAACCCGCAGGTCAGCGTGCCCACAGCATCTCCACAAGAATAGAACAATTGAACGAGATACCCCATTCGGCGCTCACCCAAAAGCCCCAAAACGGGCCATGCGTCCCACCCCGTCAGGCGAATCGGGCCCTATGGACATTCCACCCCTGGGCGCGCATCAGTCAGACTGCCCGTAAGGGACATTCTGGAACAGATAAACCGGACGCACGCATTGACCGCACAACCTTCCAGATCCTCTACGGCAAGGAGGCACCATGAAACGCCTAGGCACCCTCTGCGCAACCGCGCTCGTCGTCGCTGCCTGCTCGTTCGCTCTGACCGGCTGCAGCGACATCGATGGCAACACCGGACCATGCGAGCCGGATCTTAGCAGCACCAAAGCCATCGAAAAAACGACGCCTTCGGAGCGTTTCGACAAAATAGACGAAGACATCGTCGACCCCCAGGGTTTGGGTTTCGACCCTCAAGAACAATTCCCCATCGACCTAAAGGCAGACGAGAACGTCCATGTTACCTGCGTGGGCAAGGACACAGATGGCTACGGCGACGCCGTGTTGGTCTTTGCGGTGACAAACAACACCGATGTCGACATGATGTTTGGCGATGTTGATGCTTATGCCTATGTCAACGGTGTCGTCCGCGACGTGCGCATGCGCCAGCCCGTCGCCGCAGGCGAAGAAACGACCGCTATGCTCACCTTTGTAGGCACCTTCGACGATCCAGGCTTTGACGTGAACAGCGACCTCAACGACATCTACCTCAACATCTGGATGTTTGAGGAGCAGACGGGCAATGTCTACTTTAGGGACCTGGTACACAGTCCATAGCGGGTGACATGGAACATAAGCCAAGCAGGGTACACAACGAAAGACGAGGGACGACCCAGCCGGATCGTCCCTCGTCTTAAACACGTCAACTATGCTCGCAGTGCTTACTTGACCACCAGGTTGACCAGCTTGCCGGGCACGCAGATGGCCTTGACGACCGTCTTGCCCTCGAGCCACTTGGCAACGGCTTCCTCGGCGGCAGCTTGCATCTCCTCGTTGGAGGCATCGCGGGCGACGTCGATGCGGCCGCGGACCTTACCGAGCACCTGAACGACGATCTGCACCGTGTCCTCGATGGACTCAGCCAGGTCAAACTCGGGCCAGGCGGCGGTGTAGGCGTTGCCCTCGCAGCCGAGGGCCTCGTGCCACAGCTCGTCGGCCCAGAACGGGCAAATGGGGGCAAGGACGCTCACGATATCCTTGGCCACACCGTAGCACAGCGCCTTGTCACGGTCAGCGCCCTCAGTGGCGTTGAGGTAGGCGCTCGCCGCGTTGACGAGCTCCATGACGGCCGAGATCGCAGTGTTGAACTGGCCGCGGTCGAAGTCCTCGGTGCACTTGGCGATGGTACGGTGACGCTCGCGATAGAGCTTCATCGCAACCTCGTCGAGCGCGGACTTGTCGAAGGCCACGTTGGCGTCGCCGGACTGGACGAGCTGCCACACGATACGCCAGGCGCGCTTGATGAAGCGGTTGGCGCCCTCAACGGCCTTGGGATCCCAGTCGAAGTCCTTCTCGGGCGGGGCGATAAACAGGATCGCCAGACGCATGGTGTCGGCACCGTAGGGCTCGATGACCGAGCTCGGGGGCACGACGTTGCCCTTGGACTTGGACATGGTGTCGCCGTTCTCGTCCTTGACCATGCCCTGGCACAGCAGGTTGGTGAAGGGCTCGTCCACGCTCAGCAGGCCAAGGTCGCGTAGGGCCTTGGTAAAGAAGCGGCTGTAGAGCAGGTGCAGAATGGCGTGCTCGATGCCGCCGATGTAGTTATCGACGGGCATCCAACGGTCGGCGGCCTCATGGGAGAAGGGCAGCTCGGTGTTGTGCGGATCGGTATAGCGCAGGTAATACCAGCTGGAGCAGGTGAAGGTGTCCATGGTATCGGTCTCGCGCTTGGCCGGGCGGCCGCAGACCGGGCAGGTGGTCTCGTAGAACTCCTTGCACTCGGCGAGGGTCTCGCCGGCGCCCAGGTCCAGGTTCTCGGGCAGCGTCACCGGCAGCTGATCCTCGGGCACGGGCACGATGCCGCAGTGCTCGCAGTGGATGGCCGGGATGGGGTTGCCCCAATAGCGCTGGCGGCTGATGAGCCAGTCGCGCAGACGGAACTCGACCTTGCGACGACCGCAGCCCATGGCCTCAAGGTCGGCCACGACCGCAGCCTCGCCCTCGGAGTGCTTACCGCCGCGCATGCCGGTGTACTTGCCGGACTGGACCAGCGTGCCCTCGGCAGCGTGGGCGCAATCCCAGTCGACGGTCTCAGCATGGAAGGTATCGATGGTCTCGCCGCTGGCCTCGACGGCAGCGCGGTCGTCATCGTCGAGGATGATCGGCACGATCGGCAGGTCGTACTTACGGGCAAACTCAAAGTCGCGCTGGTCGCCACAGGGAACGGCCATGACGGCACCTGTACCGTAGTCGGCAACGACATAATCGGCAACCCACACGGGGACCTTCTCGCCGTTGACGGGGTTTACCACATAGCGGCCCGTGAAGGCACCGTGCTTCTCGAGGGTGCCCTGGGCACGCTCGACGGCAGAGATATGCTTGGAGTCCTCGACGATCTTGGTGACGGCCTCCTCGTACTCCGTGCCCTCGACGAGCTCGTGCAGACGAGCGTACTCGGGAGCCAAGACAAAGAAGGACACGCCAAAGAGCGTATCGGCACGTGTGGTAAAGACGGTGATCTTGCCCTCATCGCCCTCGATGGGCTCGCCATCCTGGTCGCACAGGGTAAAGTCGACCTCGGCGCCCTCGGAGCGACCGATCCAGTTGGCCTGCATCTGCTTGACGCGCTCGGGCCAGCCGGGGAGCTTCTCCAGATCGTCGAGCAGCTCCTGGGAGTACTCGGTGATCTTGAAGTACCATTGCTCAAGGTCGCGCTTCTCGGGCTCGGTACCGCAGCGCCAGCACTTACCCTCAGTGACCTGCTCGTTGGCCAGAACGGTCTTGCAGGTGGGACACCAGTTGACCGGGTTCTTCTTGCGGTAGACCAGGCCCTTTTCCCACAGCTTCTCAAAGATCCACTGACCCCAGCGGTAGTAGTCGGGACTGCAGGTCTTGACCATGCGATCCAGATCGTAGGAGAAGCCCATGCGCTTCATCGTGGTGAGCGCCTGGTCCATGTTCTTATACGTCCAGGCAGCAGCCTGCGTGTTGTGCTTGATAGCGGCGTTCTCGGCAGGCAGGCCAAAGGCGTCAAAGCCGATGGGGTGCAGCACGTCGTAGCCGCGCATGCGGGCCTGACGGGCCATGGCATCGCCGATGGTATAGTTGCGAGCGTGGCCCATGTGCAGGTCGCCCGACGGATACGGGAACATCTCGAGCACGTACTTCTTGGGCTTGCTGTCGTCGGTGTCGACGGCAAAGAGGTTGGAGTCCTCCCAGGCCTTCATCCACCTGGACTCAATGGCCTGCGCGTCGTAGACAGGGATCTCGTCCTTATGATCTGTGCAATCGCACATATCAGCTCCTTTAATCTTAGCTGGGGTCGGTCGGCTTGGCTTTGTTCGCTACTGCGGACAGTCCTGCGCAAGACGAAGAGCACATTAAGTGCTCTTCTTTGCGTGCGGAACTTGTAGCGAACAAAGCCAAGCCGACCGACCCTAAGGTTAACTTGACTGATGATAGCAAATACGACAAGCGAGATGCCTGCGACTTGCAGGCATCTCGCTTTATCTAAATAACGTGGTTGATGCTCAACCTTTGATATGCAGCTCTTACCTTATCGATAGGAAACGCTCTGCTGGGAGTCCTTGACGACTACGTCGTGGGCGCCGCCTTCGACGATGGAGGTGGAGCTGACCAGCGTCAGGCGTGCCTTTTCCTGGAGCTCGGGGATCGAGAGGGCACCGCAGTTGCACATCGTGGACTTGACCTTGTAGAGCGTGCCGCCCACGCCGTCCTTGAGGGAGCCGGCATAGGGAACGTAAGAGTCGACGCCCTCGACGAAGCTGAGCTTCGCGGCGCCGCCCAGGTCGTAGCGCTGCCAGTTGCGGGCACGCGCAGAACCCTCGCCCCAGTACTCCTTCATGTACTGGCCATTGACGTTGACGCGCTCGGTCGGGCTCTCGTCGAAGCGGGCGAAGTAGCGACCCAGCATCATGAAGTCGGCACCCATAGCAAGGGCGAGCGTCATGTGGTAGTCGTAGACGATACCGCCGTCGGAGCACACGGGCACGTAAACACCGGTCTCCTCGTAGTACTCGTCGCGAGCGCGGCAGACATCGATCAGCGCGGTGGCCTGGCCGCGGCCGATACCCTTGGTCTCGCGGGTAATGCAGATGGAACCGCCGCCGATACCGACCTTGATGAAGTCGGCACCGCAGTCGGCCAGGAAGCGGAAGCCCTCGGCGTCGACAACGTTACCGGCGCCGACCTTGACGTCCTCGCCGTAGTTGGCGCGGATCCACTCGATGGTGCGCTTCTGCCACTCGCTGAAGCCCTCGGAGGAGTCGATGCACAGAACGTCAGCGCCGGCCTCGATGAGCAGCGGCACGCGCTCGGCATAGTCGCGGGTGTTGATACCGGCGCCGACCATGTAGCGCTTGTCGTTATCGAGCAGCTCGTTGGGGTTAGTCTTGTGGCTGTCGTAATCCTTGCGGAAGACAATGCCCATGAGGTGATCGTTGTCGTCGACGATGGGCAGAGCGTTGAGCTTGTTGTCCCAGATGACGTCGTTGGCAACCTTAAGGCTGATGTTCTTGTCGCCCACGATGAGCTGCTCACGCGGGGTCATGAACTCGGAGACCTTCGTCTGGTGGTCATCGCGACTGGGACGATAGTCACGGCTGGTGACGATGCCCAGGAGCTTACCCTTGGGAGTGCCGTCGTCGGTGACCGGCATAGTGGAGTGACCGGTCTTCTCCTTGAGCTCGATGACCTGCTCCATGGTCATGTCGGGGGTCAGGGTGGAATCGGACTGAACGAAGCCGGCCTTGTGATCCTTGACGGCCTTGACCATAGCGGCCTCGGACTCGGCGCTCTGGGAACCGTAAATGAAGGACAGGCCACCCTCGGTAGCGAGCGCGACACCCATGTCGACGCCCGAGACGGACTGCATGATAGCGGAAACCATGGGGATGTTCAGGGTGATTGCCGGCTTCTCACCGCGCTTAAAGCGGGTCAGCGGCGTCTTAAGAGAGACGTTGTTGGGGATGCACTGCGAGGACGAGTAACCAGGGACCAGCAGATACTCCGAAAACGTGTGGGACTCACCGGGAAAGAACGTAGCCATGTTTCTCCTTTTTCCATGCGACCGGTCGGCTGCAGGCCTCGTAGGACCCAGCCCAACCTTGGGCGCCCAATACTGGGGAAGTATCTTAACGCACTTTGACTGCTACAATGCATGATTTAAGAAGAGCACACGAGGGTTTGACGCAGGCTTTGCGTTAGCCCAGCAAACACTTTAGCGGGGAGACGTGGAGCGTATGGAGTACAAGACGACGGCAAAGTTGGTCATTCAAGCGTGCGACAAAGATCTGCCGGGCGTGTTCGGCCACGGCTGCGTCTTACTGCTGCAAGGTATCGCCCGCGAGCGCTCGCTCAACCGTGCCGCAAAGAGCATGGGCATGGCGTATTCCAAGGCCTGGCGCATTGTGAACGAAGCCGAAGGTCAGCTGGGCTGCAAACTCATCGAGCGCGACGGCGCCCGCGGATCCACCCTCACCCCCGCCGGCGAGCGAGCCATAGCGGTCTACGAGGAGCTGCAGACCGACATAAACAAGGTCATTGCAACCAAAGCAAACGACCTCATCGCAAGTATTAAAAAGTAGCTAATTTACGAAGGGCGTTGTCTAGGGCGGACGCTACGACCAGGGGGTCGTCGGTGCCGGCGAAGAGGCGGACGGTGCTCCCCTGCTTGCCGCGTGGGGCCGAAAGGCGCGTCGTTGCGCCGCCAGCCGGCGATGTGCGGAACTCCCCCGGCAAAGCATCAAAGAGATCGCCCGCACTGCGCTCGATAAGATCAAACTCAGCAGCCGGGCCAAAGCCGTGCTCGAGGATTCCCGTTGCAACCGCATGGTCGGGATGCGAACTCAGCCCGGGATAGCGCACGTTGCGCACCATCTCGTTGGCGGCCAGATACTCGGCCAGAGCACGGGCGCGGTCGAAGTGTGCCTGTATGCGGGTATCGAGCGAGTCCAGCCCGCGCTCCAGCACACCAGCCTCGTCAGTAGGCAAATCAAGCTTGCCCAAGCCACAGCCCTCAAACAGGACATGCACGCACTCAGCCGCGGCATCCACACGATGGCGCTTGAGCTGCGAGCGCGCGACCGATACGGCAACCAACTTGCGTGAAGCGTTACCGGCGCACACACGGTCGAGCGCTTCGAGCGACAGCACGGCACCCAAGCGCAACGGATCGCAGCCAAAAGCCGACGCCACGGTGTTGTCCACAACCAGCAGCGCATGGGCCTCGCGAGCCGCTCGACCCAGCGTACGCAGATCGGGCACGCGCAGTCCAAACCCGCCGATGGAGTTGACGAACCACCACAGGTGCGGCCCCTCGGCATCAAACGAAGCATCAAAGACCTCGGACGCAGCAGCAAACGCCGCAACCGACGGCTCCCCCACGAGCACAACGTCGCATGCATCAAAGCCGCAGGCAAACGCATCGGCAAAGTCATTGGCAAACGCAACCAGGAGGTCACCGGGACGCACAATGCCCAGCAGCGAAAGCGCCGCCGGCACATGCGAGGCCGCAACCAGTCGCGCTCCACGCGCGCCAGTCCTTGCAGCCCAGACCTCTTCTAGCCGTTGCACGTCCACACGGCACCATCCCTTAATTAAAACCGAACCAAATAAACTTTCCAGGTTGAGCATAGCTAGCGAGCGGGCAGCTGCCGTGGCGAGGTGCCGCGAAAGAGGGGCGAAGCGTACTTTATGTACGCGAGCGACGGTTTGAGCGGCAGATCGCCCGGCAGATGCCCGCGCAGCGTCGAGCGGTCCGGCGTTCGTTAGAACGCCGGAACAAAATTAACCGTGGTACTCGCCGTTGTACTGGATGAGCGTCAGGTCCTCAACGCCGTCGAGCGCGCGGATGGCGTCGGCATAGGGCATATCAACGCCATCAGAGAACACCTCGATGGCCATCTCGACCTTGTCGCCGCGCATGGTCTTGGACTTGACGGTGAACTTGGTGCGCCCAAACGCGCGCACGATATCGTCACCGGTGGTCTGACCCGAATAGTGGATGACCATCATGTACACGCGGGCCTTGTCCTGGCGGCTCGCAAAGCCGGAAATCATCACCACGATGACCACCGCCGTGAGCCCCACGAGCGCATACATGCCGGCGCCTGCCGTAATGCCCGTGGTAATGGCCCAAAACAGATAGAGCAGGTCGAGTGGGTCCTTGACCGCCGTACGATAGCGGACGATGGACAGGGCACCGACCATACCGAGCGAGATGACCACGTTGGTCGAGATCGCGAGCGTGACCATGCAGGTGAGCACGCACATGCCTACAAGCGTCACGGCAAAGCTGCGCGAATACACCACGCCGGTAAAAAAGCGCTTGTACACGTAATAGATCAGGATGCCCATGGCGAGCGCCACGAGAAGCGACAGGCCGATCTTGGCAGGGTCGACCTGGCCAAACGCCTCCAAGACGGAGTTCTTAAAAAAGTCCCTGGTGCTCATGGTCTAAATATCCCCTCGGTTCTCAAAATCCGAATCCCAGTAATTAAATCCGCGCAGGTAGGCAGTCTTTTCGTAACACAGGCAGTACTTGGAGACCGCCGTAAGCTCGGCCGCGCCCGGCGGCACCATATCGCGCACCAGCTGCGGGCAGAACTCCGTAAACTTGACCTCCATCACCAGCTTGCCGGGCTCCAGGACCGGCAGCGCGGGCAGCGTCACGTCAAAGATATCGAAGCTTCCCACCGCGGCACGCACGTTCATGTCAAACGTAATACGCACGGTGCCCTCATCCATCACCCACGGCTCGCGCTCGTAGTCCACGATGGTCCGTGGGCGCATCATGTTGCAGATGCACTCGATGTAGAACTCGCGACAGAGCGGATAGGGACTCCTTAGCAAAAAGCCGTAGTCGCCAGCCAAAATCTGCTCAAACTCGCCGCGCGTGAGCGGCGCGTCCTCCTTGTAGATCCAGCTGCCGTACTTCTTTTTGCGCTCGAGCTTAATCACCTTGTCGCTGCCGTTATAGATGCGAACGCGATACTTTTTGCGCATGAGAATGCCGGTGTCTTTTTCCTCGTAGGCCGAGTTGCAGTAGTCGTCAAAGTACAGGCTGCGAATGGTGTAACCGCCCGCCCGCGCATGCTTGTCCAGCTTAAACACCGGCGCCATGCGACAGGCAAGCGCAGCGTGCTCGCCCTCGTTAATGAGATATTTGAGCTCGTGGCGGTAACGCTCCTGCGTGGCACGCACAGGCGGGGCCGCCAAGCGCTCAAGCAGCGCGCTAGCCCTCCTCATACGTATCCTCCACGACCTTACCGCCGTCTTGCACGTAAAAACACTTCATGCCGTACTGTTTGCCATCGTCGGTAACGTAATATTCAAACGCATCTTGCGTATAACCGTCGGAGTTAGTGGCACGCACGCGCACAAAGTACTGGCCGGTATCGGGCGCATCACAGGTCACCTCGGGAAGCAGCACGTCCTCGGCCTTAAAGACCACATCGCTTATGGCATAGTCGCGCGCAAGTTCTACGGTGTAGCGAATGTCGCGCGCCTCAAAGTCGTAGGACGCATCCCAGTTAATGCGCAGCTTGCCGTTATCGATCTGCGGCACACCGATGTAGAACGGCATGGGCTTTTTATAGCTCTCGCGGAAGCTCTTATAGTTCTCTTCAATCTCGGCCGGAATCGCCGCGGCAATCTGCTCGTATTGGTCCTTGGTGACAGGCAGATTATCGATATCGGGCGAAGCGAAGACCAGGGATTCAGTCACCTCGCGGTAGTGCTTGATCATCTTGGTCAGGCGAGTCTCGGTCAAATACGAGCGCAAGTCCTTGACGGCACGGTCGAGTTCGCTGCGGAACGACTTGCTGCGCAACGCGCGGTTAAACAGCACGTTACCCCAGTAGTTGCTTGCGCCGCGCTCCCAGCTCGCGTAGTCCGAAAACCCGGTAAGAGAAAGCTCCAGCTTACGCAGCATGCCGTCGTTATCCCAATCCAGGATATACCAGACCTTGGAGTTAAGCGGGCTGTACAGATAGCAGTTACGGTTCTGCGTATCGCAGTTGCCCGTCAGGATCTGAAACGCCAACCAATAGACCAGGTTCTCGGTATCAAAGTAGGTGTCGAGCACGTCATCGATCTTTTGCGATTCGTCGTTGAGCGCATCGAGCATCTCGATGAGCTTGGTGTGGTCCGTATCGCCCTTAATCTCGAGCATGCCTTCAAAGCTTGCCTGGTTGTAGTCGGGATCATCGGCAAGCTTAATGGTGTCCTCGTAGCGATGGAAATCAAAGCTGTTCACCTTGTACAGGTGCCCGCTCTTATCTAGGCCATGTGCCTTAAGCGCCGTCTTGTTGAGCTGCTCCACCTGCGTAAACAGGCCGTAGTCCTCAAAGGTATCGTTTGACTTTTCGGTCTGGTCGCACACCCACAGATGCACAAACTGCGTGCGCAGGCCCATCATCTGGGGAATCCCGCGGATAAGGTCATAGGCCATCTTGTTGCGAAAACGCATACCCTCGCCCATGTGCTTGTTGAGCGCAATCGCACGCTGCTGGCGCCAGGTACCTTTTCCTTTTTTGAGCTCCACCTTGTAGTTCTTCTGCGTATAACCGCTCGACGTCTGGCCACGCACCTGCACGGTGGCATTGGGCGTTTCCTCGCCATAGCCAACCTCGCCGGCAACTGGGCCCTCTTCGTCGCCCGGCTGCAGCAGGCCCATAACCTGATAGCGCGTCACACCCATGTCGGCATAGTCATACACCGAGTACGTGTTGATCTCTGCCCAGCTGTGGTCGGTGTTCTCGGAGCTGTTGCCGCGCGAGACCGTCAGGTACATGGTCACAATGCCCGAGTCGTCGTAGACCTCGTACAGCTCGTCCTTATCGCGCAGGTGCTTGGTGCCGTCCGAGGACTCGGCCTTTTTAATCTTGTCCTGCTTTTTGACCTTTTTAGTCGAGGATTCGTCCTGAGACGAGCAGCCCGAAAGCAACAGCGCGCCGGCAGCCGCCTCGATCAGGCAGCGGCGAGACATCAACTTATCGATCATCAGAACCTCCCCAATGTTTTTGGAACAGGCGAACCACCATACGTTCAAACGCACTGCGCGGATCACCGCCCACGCGCTTGTCCTCGTAGCGTTGCTCAACACGGTCGAGCACCCGGCCAAGTTCGGTAAACCAGCCCGTCTTGTCAGTAGCCACAATGGGCTGCTGGCTCAGGATACGATACGGCAAGTTGGCGGTATAGGTATCGAGCCGCAGCAGCGCCACGATAAAAAACACCGCTGCACCCAACAAAAAGCCAAAGCCGTAAAACTGCTGCGGCAAGAGCAGAGAAACGGCAGTCGCCAGCCCGGCCACATCGGCAAACAGCCCCGAGGCCAGCACGGCCCCCTTGTAGTCGGTAAAGTACAACAAGATGAGCAACACCGTATTGCCCACGGCATACAGGCCGTAGCCCACGCACAACGTGCGAAAATACCCGTGCATCAGGTTATTAAAGCCCAACGGTAGGGCCGACAGCACCGTGGTCTCGAGCGAGATGACCGCCGCCGTCACAAACAGCTGCTTGAGCGCACAAAACCGCAGTTCTCGGTTGAGCGTGGCAAGCATTTCCTCCTCGGCCACCGCAATGTCGCCCACCACGCCGCCGTCGTTGAACAGGCTGTAGTAGTCGCGGTAGCGCGGATAGAAATTGACCTCGACCGAGACCACAAAGTTGACGGACGTGACCAGGATCGTCAAAAACGCGATGAGCGCCGGCACATCGTGGTAGGGCGCACCATAAAACAAGCCCTTGACCTGCACGCCAATGGGACCGGCCCAAATTATCACCAAGTGCGCAAAGAGACCCAGGTTGGTAAACAAGCCCGTGAGCGCCAGCGGAATAAACTGATCGAGCCACTGCAAAAAGAGCCAGGGGCTGCGTTCGCTCTGCGGAAAATATCGGTACAGCAGCACCACGTCCCAGGCGAGCATGACGCCGTAGCCCAGAGCAATTGACGTCAACAGGCCCTCGACCGGCGGCAGTCCCAGCGCCAGCGCGGCCAGGGCGCACAGGCACGCCACGCCAATGGCAACCGCAAAGCTGCATAGGATACCGCGGTAATCCTTGATGGCCGTGAGGTAACTCATGCCGTTCCAGTTGACGATCATAATGTTAAACAGCCACAGGCACAGCAGTCCCTGCAGCAGCGTGGCGCCCGAGAACAGCAAAAAGACGCCGTAGAGCACGGTGCCCGCAACGAGCATGATGGCATTAGACCCCCAAAACGAAGGCAGGATCTCATCCTCGCGCTCGGCAAAGAGCATGTCGGCCAAAAAGCGCGTGACCGGCATAGAGAAAAAACTCGTGAGCGTGAGCGACGCCAGCAGCGTATAGGTCACCATGCACACCAGCAAGTCCTGGTTGGCTCGGCCCACGCCCCACAGACCGCACAGCACCAAGATACCCACCTGGAGCAGCACGCCCAACAGCATGGGGCCCGTGCACACAATGCCGGCGTAGCCGTAAGCGCGCATCGTGGCAAACAGACCCTTACGCCTAAACAGGCGCTTGAGCTCAAAACCGATTCCGGCCACCGGCTACTCCCCCTCTCTGGGCAGGTTAAACGCACGCGCCGTCTCGTCATACAGCGCGCGATAGTTGGCGAGCATCTGCTCGTGCAAGAAGTACGTGGCAACGCGACGCTGGCCGCGCTCCCCCATCTCAATGCGACGAGCGCGGCTTGTGCACATGCGTTCCATGGCATCGGCCAAGCCCTTGCGATACATTGGCGGCGTCACAAAACCCGCCACGCCAAAGTCGTCGCCCGGGGCGCCTTCGAGAAGCTCGCGACAGCAGCCCACCTCAGTCGTCACGCAGGGACGGCGCGCTGCAAGCGACTCCAGCACGCTGAGCGGCTGGCCCTCGGAGATGCTCGTCAAAATGGTAAAGTCGAGCTTTTCCATGTACTCGACCACGTTGACGCGGCCGGTAAAGATCAGGTCGCGCACGCCCAGGGTTTCGACCAGCGCGTGGCACTCGGCGCCGTACTCCTCGTCGTCCACGCCACCCATGATGTGCAGGCGCACCTTGGCCAGGCGCTCGTGCAGCTCAAAGAAGGCATAAATCATGGTCTTGACATCCTTGATGGGCGCCAGGCGCACCACCGCGCCAATGTCCACCCAGCCGTCATCGATCTTTAAGGGAATATCCTTAAAGCGATCGAACTGGATGCCGTTGGGGATGACCAGGCATTTGTCCGCATCGCAGCCCATATCAATCTGCGTCTTGCGGGCGTTATGGAACAAACTCGTCACGCGGAAGGCGCGGCGGTAAATCTCCTCAGAAAGCAGGTAGAAAAAGCGAATCCAGCGGTCCTTAAACGACGGCACCACCCAATCGGCGCGAATGATCTCTTCCTCGCGCTCGCGGGTATAGATGCCATGCTCGGTCAGCAGCACCGGCGCATGGTGAACGCTTGAGCCCAGGCAGGCGAGCAGGCCACCGTAGCCGGTCGAGATGGCATGGTACACATCGGCCACCGGCACCTCGCTGCCCAACAGGTAGAGCACGGGCAGCAACATGGAGCGCATGGTGTGGAATGCATCGGCAAAGGGCGTGTAGGGATACTCGGCCAGGCACACATCGCGAAAGATATCCATAAACGTGCGGCTCTGCAAAAACGAGAGCGGATGCACGCGACGGCGGTGGAAGATATCGAATAACACGTCCCAGTCCGGATTGGAGAGCGACACCAGACGGCGTAGCGCCTCGCGCTCACGGTCGTTAAAACTGGCTTCGTGCTGCTCGCCCGAAAGCCGCAGGGCATCGTCCAGGAACACCTCGTGCACCTCGACCACGTTGCTGGGCAGCTCGTAGACAAATTTGCCGCGGTCGGCAGCATGCGCGCCAATCACCCACAGCACGAACTCGTGCTCGGGCATGGCCTGGATATAGCCATGCATCCAGGTAGATACGCCGCCGTGCACATAGGGGTAGCAACCCTCGAGTACCAAGCAGATTCTCATCTGTCGCCACCCTCCTTGCGCTCGATCGTCAGGGTCTTATCATTTGCCTTGAGCAGATACAGATTGCCCGTAAGGTGCGTTAGTTCGCCACCCGTCACCGCACCTGGCTCGCCATTATTGGCGCGGAACATGAGCCACGCCTCGTCGTGGAAATTGCCCAGACTGAGCGTCCAGGCATCCGCGCTGGTATCCATGCCCACCGTCACCGACGAAAAGCGCTGGATGGCGCCCGAGCATTCCGAGCCGGTCTGGCGACGCAGGCCGGGCGCAAACTTGGTAAGCCAGTCCAGGTAGTCGGTCAGGCCGCCCTTGTAGACCTCCCAGCCCTCCGTAGCGCCGCGATCGGGGTCCAAAAGGTCGTCCGGGTGCATAAAGTGCGTGCTTACGTAGTGCATGTTGAGCTCGGATACGGCAGCCAGGCGCATATAGGAATCGCCGACCATACCGCCCGAGACAATGCGCGGCTGCTCCACAATGCCATCGCTCGCCACGCCAAACTCCTGCACGTACGGCAGGTCGGTGCCATCCTCAAAATACGTACTGGCGATGGTCTTAATGCGCGGAACTTCGGTGCCGATAAGCTTGCGCGCACGGGCCGAAAGGATATTCGACGGCGGCACGTAGACCGAGCCGTGCGCGTTGGGCAGCACCTCGTCCTGGAAAGCGATAAGCTCGTTGAGCGATGCGACAAGCGTTTCCTTGTTCTTCCACGTCTTGTAGTCGTACAACGTGCCGTAGTCGGTGTCCCAGAGCGCGAGCGGCTGATGGTTGTAGCCGTGAAAGCCCAGCTCGCCGCCCATCTGCAGCAGCATGCCGCCAAAATAGCGGAACTGCGTGGTATCGGGTTGGCGCGCGGGCTCGGTCTGGTTGACCGCGTCCTCGTAGTTTTCGATCATCACGCCGGTATAGCGAATGCCATATTTTTGCGCGAGCTTTTGCAGATCGGGCCACCAGACCTTGGTGTAAAAATCGGCAATGGAAAGGCCGTAGTCACGCTTGATATAAGTACCGTCGCCCGAGGGCACGGGGCTAGGAAAGTCGTCCAAATAGAACACGGCGCTGTTGATGACCGGATAGGCCGTGGCATCACCCAGCAGGCTGATCGCCGCGGCGTAAAAACCGCGCATGACCATGTCGTAGATGCCAATGTTGCACACCACGGTGTGACCACTGCCGCAATCGTTAGACCAAATGAGCGGCGTGCCCGCATCGCCGGTCTTAGCCCACACGTGCGCCGTCTCGCGCAATGAAACCGAGAGCGAAGAATAGAAGGGATCCGAGAACTCGTAGCGCTCTCCCCCGCCCAGCATAAAGTCCTCGCTCGGCACAATGCTTTCGGCTTTTACATAGTCATATCCGGCCGATTCAATGCCAAGCTTGGAGGCAATCACTTGCAGATAGCTCGAGTTATCCGGCGGCATGGCGAGCATAAGCGAACCGCCGGCACTCACCCAACTCATAATGTCGGTCAGATGCTTACCGAGCCCATCGAACGACGGCATGAGCAAAATCACGCGATCGAAGGAGGTCAGCGAGGGAATGGCATCCGCACCATCCAGGGCAAGGTCCACGTCGCGGTGCGCGATCTTCATTTCGAGCAGGATCTGGTCGAACTGTTCCTTTACGTCCTCGACGCCAGCTTGATCGGAATCGGTAATGACCAGGCACGTGGGCTTTTGGCCAAAGATTGCCGAGGAGGCCGGCACCGCATCGTTGGCGGCAAGCATCCCCAGCTTATGCTGGCCCGCACTGTACTGCACGCCGGCACGCTCCACCAGCAGCACGGCGGCCATGACGATAAAAACAGCCCACACCACGAGGAGTCCCATCCAACGAAAGCGGCCTGCTCGGTCGCGGATATGTTGCACCACGCTCATCTGGCCTCCTCCCCGTCGCGCCAAAACGCCAACTTTTCGCGGTTGTCGGCGCTTAAATACACATGTTGCTTGTCAATCGCATCGATCACACGGTGGACTTCGTCACCGTCGCGGCGCATCACGGCCAGGCGCAGGCAAAGCATCCAAACCTCCTGCTCGTCGGGCACGTCGAGCACCAGCTGGTCGGTCACGGCCTGCGCCTCGTCGATCTGTCCGACATCGGCCAGAGCCGTCGCGTATCGAATGCGCAGCTCAAGGGTATCCTCGCGCTCGCAGCGACGCGCAAGCAGGCGCGCGTACTGTTGGCGCTGAATCTGAACCACGCGCCCCTCGGCCAAGCCCGAGCCCAAGTATTCACCAAGAAAATCGCAGTATTCGTTGAGGTTTTGCGCGCTCGGGTCCGTCTTAAAGGCACGCTCCAGCTGCTGCAGTTTAAGGTCGGACTCCTTGGAGATCTGCGCCACCGCCGTCGCGGCATAGTGCGCCACCTCAACGTCGTCGTTAAGCTTAGCCGCCTGCAGCTGCGCCAGGTAAGCGTCGGGCTCCTCGGTGAGCATGGAGAGCATTAGGCGGCGCCGGTATGCCGGGTCATTGACGATGAGCGCCTCCTCGAGCGGCACTACGCCCGCATCGTCCTCAGCACTCGGTACCGACATGCTACGATGCAGGTCGTCGTTGAAGCGCAGCGACTCCAGCGCAGACTCTTTCAGCCCCTCGCCAAACATCGCGCTGCAGACCGATAGCAGAACCACCAGCAACGGACCCCACAGCGGCACCAGCACTATCACAGCCAGCATGTGCCCGCGCACCGGCAGCAGGCCCAGCTTCATGAGCGTCCACAGCATCAGGCAAACCAACGCATGAATCAGCAGCAAGACGGCAGCAACGACAAGCGAGATCAAGCGGCACCCCCCCCCTCACCGTCACCGGTGTAAGAGATGTGCTGCAACAACGCCACGATGTCCTCGCCGTCGACGGGTTCCACCGCAATATGCTTTGCGCTCAGGCGCTCGCGGATAATGGGCAGATCGCACGCCTTTGCCTGACGCATAAGCAGGTAGAGTACGTCGCCGTCGACCAAGCCCGCCGCGTCGCTCTCGCGGATTGCCGACCCAATTGCGCCCACCAGCTCGCCGACAGGCTCCATGCCCGGTACCACGCGCAGGAGCAAAAAACTCCCCATCTTGCTATCTGCCAGCGCCTGCTCTGCCGCGAGCTCTTGGCCAAAGGCAGCCTGCTTGAGCACACAAGTGCCGTCAACGCAGCGTTTATCCTGCGCCACCGCCTCATAGTCAAAGGCACGGCCCAGCGCGCTTTCGACCAGGCCGCACAAGATGCGGAACAGGTTTTGATAATAGAGGGTCATTTGGTTTTCGGCCGCGCTACGCACAAAGATCAACACGGCGGGTGCCCCGTCGCGCTCGATCGTGTATCCAAACATGGGAAGCCCCGGCGTCAGTTCGCGGTTCACCCACAGGTTCGAACGACCCCCGTCGCCCAAAAGAGGTGCAAGCTGCTCGAGCGTGAGCGAGCGTGCGGCATCTTCGGCAATCGCGGGACTTGCTGCCACCAGGCGTGCAAATGCCCCGCCCGAAACATGGTAGATCGCCACCGAATCGTTCTCGAGGATCTCGCCCAGAAGCTCGCAGCACTTGCGATAGATGTCGCGCGGGTTGAGCACGTTGAGCTCCTGCGTCACGGCAAAGATCTTGCCAAAGCTGTCGTGTCGACCCACGATCTGGCGCCTGTACGCGCGCTTGTCCTCGATCGCGTCGTGGTAGAGCTGCGTAAGGAACGTATTGCGGTTGCGCACGAGCTCGTTTTGATCGCGCTCCGCCCTAATGGCTTCGCTCATATGACCCAATCCGCTGTCAAGAGCCACAATGGCCCCGCCGACCGCTTGCAATCGGTCGGCGGGGCCTGCCGTTGAACCCGTCCCGGTCCGCCCCCGGCATGTCGTCGACGCCTTCGGCTCAGTCTCCTATCCGCGGATACCGTTCTGTCGGCCCGCACTCCATTCCTTCGGCGGGGTTCCCCAAGTCTGTCGAGGCGCATGCGGAGGGCTCCGCGCGCACAGCGAAATAGGGGGTATCCCCGAAGGCCGCCCGGCTCGCCGGGACGGGGGCTATGTCTATTCCGCGCCCTCCCGGCACATCATGCCGAGGGCCCAGAGCCACCTCACGAGCTCGGCCGCGGTGGCCGCGTTGGCCTTCGCCGCGGGCATGCCGCGGGCGAGCATCTCCTCGCGCCGCCGCAGGAGCCGCTCGGACCCCTTCCTCCCGTGCATCCTTATCTCGAGGGGCACGCCCGTGTCCCTTGGCATGAGCTTCGGCTGGTGCCGTGCCGCGGCGTAGCACCATGAGCCCTCAACGGCCAGCTTCCTCACGAGCGCGTTGCCCGCGCCGCTGATGCCTCCGAGCCGCACGGAGTCCGCGCTCGACCTCTGCTTCGGGGCGAGGCCGAAATAGGCCGTGACCTGCCTTCCGGAACGGAACCTCGTGAAGTCGCCGACCTCGGCCGAGAAGGCTGCGGCCAGCGCGAAGGCGCAGCCCTTGATCGACTGGAGGGCGGCCGCCTCCGCGGCGATCGGGCTGGCATCCACGGCGGCCCTGTACTCGGAGAGCAGGTCCGCCCGGGCCTCCGCCGCGGCCTCGACCTCGTTCCTCAGGGCGGCGAGCGTCCGAACCCCGCCATCGTCCTCCGGCCTGACCTTGTCGAGCCACCTCAGGAAGTCGTAGGTCCAGTACTTCCTCGGGTTGCCGGCGGGCGTGGTGCCGCCGTAGACGAACCCTCGCTTTGCGAGGAAGGCGAGCAGCCGCTGCTTGGCGGTCGCCAGGCGCGCGGTCGCCCCGTCGTAGGCGCCGGCGAGGT
>JAXJIC010000023.1:0-6641 GCA_036298925.1 Collinsella aerofaciens | reverse complement strand
CTGACCTGCCTGTTCTCGGCCTCGACGAGCGCCGGCGGGGGCGCGGTGGAGGCGGCCGCGGCCTCCCCGGCGGCCTCGGCCCGCGGGCCCCCGGCCCCGGAGCGGGCGATCCCCCACGCCCCGCCGAACCCGGCGAGCAGCTCCAGCCACCGCCGGTCCGACAGGTCGACCGCGGCCTCGAGGGCCGGGCAGGACTCGAGCAGCACCGCGCGCAGGCGGTTCTTGTCCCTGGTCGCGCAGGCGACGACGTGGTCGCGCTGCGACGAGAGGGCGCGGGCGGCCTCGAGGGCCTCGCCGCGGCCCGGGACCCCCGACAGGGAGTCCGGCACGCCCAGGGCGGTCCGCGCGATCACCGCGGCGTCGCGCTCGTCGGTCTTGGCCTCGCCGGCGAACAGGCCCGCGGCGCGGCTGGCGGCGAGGCCGGGCAGGTGGGCGACCCCGAGCCCCGCGGCGCGGGCCCGCCTCACGGCGAGGGACCCTATGTTGCGGAACTGGTCGACGACGACGAGCGTGCCGGCGGGCGCGGAGGCGAACAGCGCGTCGAGCTCGGCCTCCCTGTTGCGGACGGGGGCGCTGGCCAGCACCTCCCCGTCGCGGTCGATCAGGCAGGCCCAGTGCGACGACTTGCCGACGTCCAGGCCGAGCACGGCCGCGGGTCTGGTGGATGGCGCTTTCACGGTGGTATCCTTCCGGTAGTCGTTCGACCGGATGGCCTCCCCCTCGGCACTCACATTACCAGCCGCGGCGCCTGCCCGGCACTTTCCTATCAGCCGTCGGGGGCGGCGCGTCCCGCGCCGGCAGCACCCAACTGGCCCTCTCGGGGGCAGGGACGTTCGGCCGTGCGCGGGCGCCCGGTCGGCGGCCCGTTCTGGGCGCGCCTCAATCGTAGCCCGAGACGGTCCCGGGCTGACAATTTCGACTGTAATGGACGTTCTTAAATGACCAGTCACAAGGGACGCTCTTTCGCCACCCGGCAGTTGGGGACGCTCCTTATCTGCCCCCGATGGCTAGTCATTTAAGTCTGTCCCCAATGAATACTTTTGGTCGTTTAAGTCTGTCCCCAATGAGTAGGCGTGGGATTTGTTGTGGGCGAGGGCTAGGCCTACGGCGGCGATGGCCGCGGCAAAGAGCACTGTGACGCCCAGATCGCAAGCGATGTCGCCCAGCACGGTGGACGTCAGGTCCGCGGCGAGCGCCTTGCCAATCGCGTCGTTCACCCAATACGTCGGCACAAAATGCGCCGCGGTCTGCACGGCTGGGCCCATCAGCGACAGCGGCATCCAGGCGCCGCCCAAAAACGTCATGAGCATGCCGAGCAGGTTGCCCACACCGTTGAGCAGCTCCTCACGCGCACCCAGGCTCGAAAGGGCAAAGCCAACGGCCAGAGGCGTGCACGCCAGGGCAAACGTCGCCGCCAGCGCCAGGCACACACGACCCACGCCGACCTCGGCAACCGCGCCGGCAAAGCCCACGACGCCCATCATGCTCGACACAAACCAGATGCAGACGGTGATCACAGTGGCGGCCGCAAACACGGCGAGCGAACGCCGGCGCTCGGAGATTGGGCCGGCATCCATACGACGCACGCGCTCGGGCTCGTTCATGCCCGAGAACACCAGCCCCACCGATACGATGACCGACGAGATAATCGCGTACGCGCCAAAGTTGAAATACGACTTGAGCATGGCGGCGGCAGTCGAACCAACCTTGACCTGCTCAATCTGGACCTCGGCGCGCTTGGCGGCGGCATGCTCGGCGGCCTTGGCGACGCTACCATTAGAGGCGGCGGGCTCTAGGGCCGCTGCAGCGCCCGCGAGCGAAATCCAGCGCGAGGCCTCAGCAGACGAAAGCGCCGCCGCCATGGTGCCGGCACCGTAGGTCACATCGAGCTTGGGCAGGGCCTCCCCCGCGCGGGCGGCCGCGACCAGGTCGTTCTCAAACCCCTCCGGGATAAAGAACACGCAGTCGGCGCTACCCTTGGCGCTGTTGCTCTTGGAGAGCGCGTCCGCAAGATCGTAGGTATCGTCGCCGACGCCCGTGACCAACTCAAAGCGCGACCCCAGGTGCTTGGTGAGCGCATGCGAAAGGTCGCTGTCGTCGCGGTCGACCACGATCACGTTGGCATCGTAGGGCTCGTACTCGGTGAGCTGCGACGAGTTCCAGCTCACCGATGCCGCGATGAATACGCCCATGAGCGAGATGAGCACCGTATAGATGAGCAGGTAGAACGGGTGCGCCAGCGCCATGCGAAGCGCAGTCTTAAAGGTGCTCATAGCGGCTCCTTCCAAAGGTCAGCGTGGCGGCGGCAACGAACAGCAGCGCCATAAGGACCAGCGCGCCGGCGCGAACGACAAAGGGGCCCAGGTTCTCAAAGAAATACAGGCGGTTGAACATGTCGCAGATGAGCTTGGCGGGGTTGAGCCAGCACTCGACCGGGCAGGCGCGGGCGACGTCGTCGGCAAGCGCCATCGCCGGCTCGCCGTAGAGGCCGGCGAACAGGGCGCACGTGGTAGCAAAGCCCGTGAGGATGCCGGACTTGGACGCCTTGCCGCCCTTAACGGGAAGCGTGCCCACAAAAAGGCCCAAGCCCGTGGCGGCAAGCGCGGAAGCGGCGCCACCCACCAGACACAGCCCCTCGCGCCCGCCAAAGTCGACGCCCACGACCAGGCGCACGTAGCCGATCGCGATCGTCATCGAGGCAAAGGAGACCAGCCACGAGCCGACAAAGATGCCGGTCAGCGATGCCGTCTTGGAAAGACCGCCCACGCAGCGACGCGCGCCAAGGCCCGACAGATTGGGCTGCAGGTCGACGACGCTCAAGGCGGCAAACTCCGCAGACATCATCGCGACCAGGCCAAAAAGCGCGTAATAGTAGACGACCGTGCCATCGGGCGTGGTGCGTGTCAGGCTTACGCGGCGGGTACCGCCCTCGAGCGATAGAGCGCGCGCAACCGCCTCCGGGTCGGCGAGCGCCGCCGGGTTGTCCTGGGCAATCTGGGACATGAGCTCGGCATTTTGTGTATACGAGCTTGCCACCGTCTCCAGAATACTGCGGTCGGTGAGCACCGACGTCGCACGCGAGCTGCCATAGCTCGAAAGCAACGTGAGTTTGGGCGTGCCCGCATCGTCGACCGTATAGATGCCCGCGACCTCGACGGCCTTAAGCGCACGGTTCGCATCGGCTGCGTCGTCGAGCTCGTGGATCTCGAGCAGCTGATCGCCGCTCTCCTTGGCAAGCGACGTCGCCACGTCCTTAAAGGTCGAGGCGTCCCAGGCCTCGTCCGCTATGACGGCAACCGGTACCGGGTCGACCGTGCCGTCGGAGCTCAGATTCGCAAACATAAACATGAACATCGTGGAAAGCGCGATGGGAAAGAGAGCGCCCCAGACCCACGTGCTCGGCCGGCGCAGCAGCGTCTTGACCGTGGTGATGATGATATTGAACATGGCCGCCCCCTAGTCGCGCAGCTCGCGGCCGGTGATCTCGAGGAACACGTCGTTGAGAGTCGGCGGCTCGCTCCACACGCGGCCGAGTGCCACGTCGGCGGCGCGCAGCGTGTCGAGGATGTCGACCAGATTGTGCGGGCTCGCCTCGCAGTTGCAGACGAGTTCGCCGCCGGAAAGCTCAACGCTGAGCACGTGCTCGTGGGCACGCAGGCGCTCGACCGTGGCGGCCTCGACAGCGCCGACCTCGACAGTCACGCGCTCGCCCATTTGAATCATGCGTTTGAGCTCGTCATTGGTGCCCTGCGCCAGCACACGTCCGCCGTCCATGATCATGATGCGGCTGCAAATCTGCTCGACTTCCTCCATGTAATGGCTGGTATACACCACCGTGGCGCCCTCGTCGCGCAAGCGGCAGATGCCCTCCAAGATGGCGTTGCGACTCTGCGGGTCGACTGCCACCGTGGGCTCGTCAAAGAAGATGAGCTCGGGCTTGTGCGCGATGCCGCAGGCAATGTTGAGGCGACGCGCCAGGCCGCCCGAGAGCTTGCCGGGGCGGAACTTGGCAAAGTCGCCCAGCCCGACAAAGTCGATCGCCTCGTCCACCAGCGCACGGCGGCGCTTACGGTCGCTAACGTAAAGGCTGCAGAAATAGTCGATATTCTCGCGCACGGTGAGCTCGTCGAATACCGCCACCTGCTGCGGGACCACGCCGATGCGGCGCTTGAGGTCGTAGCGGGCGGGCGTCATGGGCTCGCCGAACAGCTCGATGGTGCCCTTGTCGTAGGCGAGCAGCTGCAGGATGCAGTTGATGGACGTGGTCTTGCCCGAGCCGTTGGGGCCCAGCAGGCCAAAGATCTCGCCGGGGGCGATGCTGAGGTTAAAGTGGTCGAGCGCGATAAGGTCGTCGTAGCGCTTGACGAGGTTTTCGACGTGGACGATGTCTGTCATGAGGCGGCCCTTCCGTTGATTGCAGCCCGGTACGATTGCATCATCGCAGGAGCCGCCGGCGCGCGCCAGTGAGCTTTGTCACGAGTGTAGGGCTTGGTCGCGCGGCCCGCCGGTGCCCCCGCTTTGCCGCGTGGGAGGAATGTCACGGTTGCTCCGGGTGGCGCCTCCCCCATGCGCGGCATCGCGTACAATACCCGTATGAACAGGCTTTTCGACAAATCGATCGTGCTGGCGTGCTGTATTGCGGCCGCCATGGGCCTTGCCGTGGACGCTCGTCTGGTTGTGGCGTTTTGCCTTGGCATTATTGCCACCTCGCTGGCCGAGGTCACACAGGGGAAACGCACCCGGCGCGCGAGCGAGGCCGCGAGCTGCGCTTACATCATCGCGGCCGTCTTCGTACCGTCGTTTGTGCCGTTTGCGCCCCTCGCCTTCTATGACATCGCGCGGCGCGTGCGCCGTGAACGCATCTGGCCCGCGCTGGCGATTGGCGCAGTGTTTGTCTGCGCGCTTATCGCGGACCTTCGCACCGACGCGCTCACCGCCCGAACGCTCCTGCTGACCGCCATCCTTTCGGTTGCCGCCACCCTGCCATCGCTACGTACCGCCCAGTTGGAGCGCGAGCAGCAGCGCATGCGCCGCACCCGCGACGAGCTGCAGGAACGAGCCCTCGCGCTCGAGGCGCGCAACCGCGACCTTGCCGACCGCCAGGACTACGAAGTCGAGTTCGCGACACTCGCCGAGCGAGCCCGCATCGCACGCGAGATCCACGATAACGTCGGGCACCAGCTCACGCGCGCCTCGCTGCAGGCCGAAGCCCTGCGCGTGGTCCACGCCGACGAGCCCGGCGTCGCCGCCGATTTCGCCGACGTCAAATGCACAGTTGACGAGGCGCTCCAGCTTGTGCGCACCAGCGTCCACGCGCTCAACGACAACGCCATCGACCTTTCCGTGCAGCTCGAACGCATTGTCGAAGGCGCGCGCTCGGACGGCGGTCCGCAGATTGAGCTTGAAGTTATAACCGAACATGCGCCCGCAAACGTCGCGAACTGCTTTGCGGCGGTCCTGCGCGAGGCACTCTCCAACACCATGCGCCACGCTTGCGCTCATGCTGTCACCGTACGATGCATGGAACATCCGTCGTTTTACCAGCTCATCGTTACCGACGATGGCACGGGCGGGGCCCAAGCAAGCGGCCGCAGCGCCGCGGAGGGCATGGGGCTCGCCTCCATGCGCGAGCGCGTCGAGGCGCTTGGCGGAACCTTCACCGCCGGCCTGCGCGCCGGCGCCCCCGGCTGGCGCGTGTTTGCCACCGTCCCCAAACAGCAAGGAGATGAGGACCGATGAGGCTCATCGTTGTCGACGACGACCGCTTAGTGGTCGATTCGCTCAAGATTATCCTGGGCGCCCAGCCGCAGATCGAGGTAGTGGGTACCGGCGCCAACGGCAACGACGCGGTTTCGCTCTATGCCGAACACGCACCCGATATCGCGCTGCTCGACATTCAGATGCCGGAACGCGACGGCCTATCGGCGGCACGCGAGATCCTTGAGCACGAACCCACGGCACGCGTGGTGTTTTTGACGACATTCTCGGATGACGAGTACATTGTGTCGGCGCTTAAACTGGGCGCCCGCGGCTACCTGATTAAAACCGATGTCGCCGCCATTCCACCAGCGTTGGCGCAGGTCATGGCTGGCAAGCGCGTGCTCGAGGGCAAGGCGATCGAGGACATCGATTTTGACGGAACGGACGTCGAGGCGGGCACGCCCCGCCGGCCCGCAGCCTTCGCCAGCCTGACCGACCGCGAGTTCGAAGTCGCCGAACTCATCGCCCGCGGCCTCGACAACAAAGAGATCGCCGCCACCGCCTACATGGGCGAAGGCACCGTGCGCAACCACATCAGCTCAATCCTGGCAAAGATGGGCCTGCGCAACCGCACGCAGATCGCTATCGCCTACCTGCGAGGGTAGTTGCCCGAAGACCGACCGTTCCGGCATAGCAAAATGGCTGCTACCGATTTAAGGCCATTTCAAAACTATGCCGGTTTACGGGGCCAAACTCAGGACCCCCATCCATACCCGCGTTTTCTGCAAAATGACGGCTCGTCTACCTGCACTGATAATTGTTCTCGGGGGAAGCGGGCACTGCGGGGCGCGGCAACGGCGCGCGATTTCCGCGTCGCAGCGCTACCCTGATGCTGAATGCCGGGACGATGACCCACTGACCTGCTGACGCCTCTTCGGCCG
>JAXJIC010000022.1:0-23308 GCA_036298925.1 Collinsella aerofaciens | reverse complement strand
TCCGCAGCCACACTCGGGCACTTGGAACGGGGGAAACGGCGGTCGACGAAACTGGAGAGGAGGTATTACGAGCTCCTGTGCGAATTGGAGAGAGCGCTCCCGCAAACTGCCTCTTGACAACTTATAGGAGCGTCGGTTTTAATATCGTACTTTTCGGCATGGTTCGGGATATGCGTCCAAACGTAGGAGATGAGCCCAATTCGTGACGGACGGTATCCCGCCACCCCTCTTCGAGACAAAAATGATCCGTTTTCCTCCGTCCCCAAGGGACAATTTTCAAAACTACGCCGGATTACGGGGCCAGGATGCTGCAAGCCAACCATACCCTGCATTATCAAGAAACAATAAGCTATCTACCTGCGGGTTTAATTTCACTATTGGCACCATGGTCGCCAGTTGGCGATTCAGCCCCGTAAACCGGTATAGTTGCGATTTGGTAGCATTTCCCAGCAAACCAAATAGTCTCACCAAACGCAAAAAACCCGACCTCCGCATGGAGATCGGGCTTATAGGGCTCAGCAAAGCCGAACCTACACGGTCAAATGATCCGTAGCTTACATCTGCTCGGGCGCGGAAACGCCAACGAGGGTGAGCACCAGGGCGAGCGTCACGCGAACGGCGTCGCAAGCGGCCAGACGGGCGCGCGAAAGCTCGGGGTCGACGGGACGGCCCTCGCTCGGCAGAACCTGGCAGGCAGCGTAGAAGCTGTGGAAGTCGCCGGCGAGTTCCTCAGCAAAGTGCGTCAGACGGAACGGGGCGCGGTCGCGAGCGCAGCTGGCAATCAGGTCGGTGAGCTCGTTGAGCTTACGCGAAAGGGCGAGCTCGGTCGGGTCGGTCAGCAGCGAGTAATCGACGTTCTCACCGATGGCCTTGGCGGCAACGGCCTTCATGCCCATCTCGTCAGCCTGCTCGGGCGTAACGTCGGCGGCACGGCGCAGGATGGAGCACACGCGGGCGTGAGCGTACTGCACGTAATAGACCGGGTTGGAGTTGTCGCGCTTCTTGACGGCCTCGATATCGAAGTCGACCATCTGGTTGGAGCTTTTGGAGATGAGCGTGTAGCGAGCGGCGTCGGAACCGACCTCGTCGACGAGCTCCTGCAGGGTCACCATGGTGCCCTTACGCTTGGACATACGGACGGGCTTGCCGTTGCGCAGCAGGTTGACGAGCTGGCCCAGCAGAACCTCAAACTTGCCGGGGTAACCCAGAGCGTCGCAGACGCAGCGGACGCGCTCGATGTAGCCGTGGTGGTCGGCGCCCCAGATGTCGATGACATGGTCGACGCGCTGGAACTTATCCCAGTGATAGGCAACGTCGGAGGCGAAGTAGGTGTACTCGCCGTCGGACTTGATCAGGACGCGGTCCTTGTCATCGCCCAGGTCGGTGGAGCGGAACCACAGGGCACCGTCCTTGGTGTAGAGGTAGCCCATCTTGTCGAGCTTCTCAAAAGCGCGGTCGACGGCAGAGGTGCCGGCGGTCTCGCCCTCGGTGTCCTTCACGTACAGCGAACGCTCGGAGTACCAACGATCGAAGTCGCAATTGACGGCGTGGCAGAGGTCGCGCATGTTGTCGACCATCTTCACATAGCCGCGCTCGCGGAAGCTCTCCATGCGCTCCTGAGGATCGGCCTCAACCCACTTGTCGCCGTCGGTGCGCCAGAACTCGGCAGCCTCGTCGATGATGTAGTCGCCGCCGTAGGAATCCTTGCCCAGGGTCTCGGCAAAGTTGTCCTGATACGGATGGGTCTCGGGATGCTCGTCGTTCTCGTCGGCGACAAAGGCGTCGCGGTCGGCGATCAAGATCTTGTGAGCCTCGTCGATATCCACGCCCTGCTTGGCGATGATGTCGGCAAGCTGCATATAGCGCGTGCTGATGGAGTTGCCGAAGGTGTTCATCTGAGAGCCGTGGTCGTTGATGTAGAACTCACGCTGGATGTCGTAACCGGCGTGGTCCATAACGCGGCAAAGGGAGTCGCCCAGAGCGGCCCAGCGGCCATGGCCGATGTGCATGGGGCCGACGGGGTTGGCGGAGACGAACTCGACCTGGGTCTTCAGGCCGCCACCGACGTTGGACTTAGCGAAGTCCATACCCTTCTCGCGAGCCTCGCCAAAGATGGCATTCTTGACGGCAACGGAGAGGTAGAAGTTGATGAAGCCGGGGCCTGCGATCTCGACCTTCTCGATCGCGGGGTCCTCGGGCATATGGGCAACGATGGCCTCGGCGATCTTGCGCGGGGCGCAATGGGCCAGCTTGGCGGACTTCAGGGCCATGGTAGAGGTCCACTCGCCATGAGAAGTGTCAGCCGGTCGCTCGATAGCGCAATCGTCAAGTTCAAATGCGGAAAGGTCGCCGGCCTCCTGGGCCGCAGCAAGCGCAGCGCGTACCAGCTCTTCAATCTTCTCGGGCATAGATCCTCCTTGTGTTAAAGCCCCCGAGCTCTTGGTCACTCGTAGGGCAAAAGCCAGAGTTTGTAGCACTCTATCACAAGCGACGGGCACTGTCGCAGGGTAAAGCCAATCGATATTGCATATGCACAAAATTGACTACAGCTTGTATGGAGTCACTCAAAGATGCCAGTCTGCCTGCAGATTATGCAGGCGTTGAAAATGCATAAAGGTGTGAATGAGCTGCGCCTGTTATCGAATACTCTTACCTATCGGAGTTGTGTGCTTTTCCTGCATAAAGTAAGGGTTTGCGCACGTCAGCGTGTTATTCTAGACATACGTAAATTCGTATAAGTTGGAGGTAGCATGTTCTCAATCGGTCAACACGTCATTCATCCGGGTCAGGGAGTCTGCACCGTCGTCGGTTTTAGGGACGACACACCGCAGCCCATGCTACTGCTCGAGACCAAGCAGGGACATGCGCAGACGATCCTCATGTACCCCGTGGCGCAGGCCGACCGTTTGCACGCCGCCATCTCGCAGCAAGATGCCGAGCACCTGCTGAGCCACTATGACGAGCTGGAGTGCGACACTTTTACCGAGCGCAACAGTTCACTTGAGGAGACGCACTTTAAGCAGCAGCTCAAGCTGGGCGCGCCCGAGACGGTCCGCGTGGCAAAGACCATGATGCACCGCATTCGCCAGGCCGAGGAAGCTGATAAAAAACCCAGCTCCTACTACATGCGCGTACTCAAGGAGGCCAAACGCCGCTCCATCGAGGAGTTCGCCGTGGCCCTTGGCGTCACCGAGGAGGCCGCCGAAGCCCGCCTAGCCCAAGCCGCCCTCAACTAACCCATCCGCGCCAAAAACCACCACAAAGGGGACAGGCACCTTTGTGGTGGTTTTCTTGTTCTAGTAGTATTCATTCTTATCGATACCCACGAGCACAAGGAGTCTCTTATGGCAGAGCCGCTTACCGCCGGAATCACCCGCGACCGCGCGTTCGAACTGCTCAACGAGCACAACAAGGACCCGTTCCACATCACCCATGGCGAGACGGTCGAGGGCACTATGCGCTACTTTGCGCGCGAGTTCGACCCCGAGAACGAGGAGTTTTGGGGCATCGTCGGTCTGCTGCACGACCTGGATTGGGAGGAGCATGAGGACGACCCCATGAACCACACCATCTATGCTGCCGAGATTCTTGAGGGCGAAGGTGCGTCTCCCGAGCTCATTCGCGCCATCCAGACGCACACGTCGGACTTCAACACCTCACTACCCAAGCCCGAGCTGCAGATGGAAAAGATCCTGTTTGCCTGCGATGAGCTCACCGGCCTGATCGGCGCTGCCGTCATCATGCGCCCGAGCAAGAGCGTTATGGACTTTACGACTAAGTCGCTCAAGAAGAAGTTCAAGGACAAACGCTTTGCCGCCGGCTGCTCGCGCGACGTGATTTCGCAGGGCGCCGAGATGTTGGGCTGGGAGCTCCCCGAGCTCTTTGACCGCACCATCGCGGCCATGCAGTCCTTCGCCCCCGACCGAGATACCTTCCAGGCCTAACCGTCAACGCCACCTAAAACCACCACAAAGGGGACAGGCACCTTTGTGGTGGTTTTTGTTTGCGCGGGCGTTAGGGACGGACCTGGCCGGTGCCGCGGAGCTTGTATTTGTAGGTGGTGAGGGCCTCGGCGGCAAAGGGGCCACGGGCGTGGAGTTTTTGGGTCGAGATGCCGATCTCGGCACCCAGGCCAAACTCGCCGCCGTCAGTGAAGCGAGTGCTGGCGTTGGAGTACACGGCCGAGGCATCGACAGCATCGAGGAAGCGCTCGCAAGCATCCGTATCCTCGGCAACGATGGCCTCGGAGTGCATCGTGCCGTAGCGGTTGATGTGTGCGATGGCCTCGTCCTCGTTTGCCACGGCCTTCACGCTCATCTCGAGCGCCAGGTACTCGCGACCCCAGTCCTCCTCAGTCGCGGCGACGTAGTCATCGCCTTCCACAAAGCTGGCGTCGGCGCACGCGGCGCACGTGGCCTCGTCGCCGTGAATGAGCACGCCGTGGTCGTGCAGCACGGCAACGACCGCAGGCAAAAACGCATCGGCCACAGCACGGTCGACCAGCAGCGACTCGGCGGCATTGCACACGCCTACACGCTGGGTCTTGGCATTGACGATAATGTTGAGCGCCTTATCAAAGTCGGCGGATTCATGCACGTAGATGTGGCAGTTGCCCGTGCCCGTCTCGATCACCGGCACAAGCGACTCGCGCACGCAGCGCTGGATCAGGCCTGCACCGCCGCGCGGAATGAGTACGTCGACAACGCCGCGGAGCTTCATGAGCTCGCCAGTGGCCTCGCGGTCGGTGGACTCGATCATCGACACGGCCTCGCGCGGGAAACCCTTGGCCTCGAGCGCATCGGCCAGCAGCTCGGCGATCATGGCACACGAGTGATAGGCCAGCGAGCCGCCGCGCAGAATGCAGGCGTTGCCGGTACGGATGCAGATGCCTGCGGCGTCGGCCGTCACGTTGGGGCGCGCCTCGTAGACCATAGCGACCAGGCCCAGCGGCACACTCACACGGGTCAGGTCCACGCCGCTTGCAAGCACGCGGTGGTCGAGCACGCGGCCGACGGGATCGGGCAGCTCGGCGAGCTTTTCCAGGCCGGCGGCCATGCCCTCGACGCGCTCGGGCGTCAGCAGCAGGCGATCGAGCAGTCCGGCCGAGGTACCCGCATCGCGCGCAGCGGACATATCGAGCTCGTTGGCGGCGACGATGGAGTCGACACCGTTGCGCAGTGCTGCGGTCATGGCGCGCACGGCCTCCTGGCGCTGCTCATCGCTCGCCGTAGCAAGCGAGGCCGACGCTGCCTTGGCGGCAACGGCAAGATCGTGGACATACGTGGCTATATCGACCGACATGGGCGGCCCTTTCTCCTAGAAGTTTGCAACCATGGTAGCCGATTTGCGCATGGCCTCGCCCGCGGCGGTAGAATTGGTCAACCCGAAACACCGCAACGAACGGAAGACTCACATGGCCCTCATCACTTCGTACCACGTCCCCGGCCTTTACGTCGAGGACCACAGCATCGACGTCCCCCTTGACTGGCGCGGCCTGGAGCCGATGCTCCTGGCCGTCGGCAGCACCATGCGCCGCGGCGCTATGCCGGCACCAATCGCCGGCGCGCCCGAGAGCATCAAGCTCTTCTACCGCGTGGTTTGCGCACCCGACCGCATCAACGACGATCTGCCGCTGCTCCTGTTTTTGCAGGGCGGCCCCGGCGGCGAGAGCCCGCGTCCGCTGTCGCCCACAAGCGACGGCTGGATCGAGGAGGCCGTCAAGCACTTCCGCGTGGTCCTTCCCGACCAGCGCGGCACCGGACGCAGTAGCTGTGTGGACGGACGCACGATCAAGGCACTGGGTGATCGCGCAACGGCCGCCGGCGCCGATACAGCACGCTCGCAGGCGGACTTCCTCAAGCGCCACCTCGCCAGCTCCATCGTGCGCGATTTTGAGTACCTGCGCCTAGTGGGCTTTGGCGGCAAGCCGTGGGTCACGCTCGGCCAAAGCTACGGCGGTTTTTTGACGCTGAGCTACCTGTCGCTCTTCCCCGAGGGCGTGGCGGCGAGCTTTACCTGCGGCGGCATCCCCCACGTACCGGCGAGCGCAAGCGAGGTCTACGCGCACACCTTCCCGCGCATGGCCGCCAAGACGCAGCAGTATTATGACCGCTATCCCGCTGACGTCGAGCGCGTGGCAGCCCTGGCCGATGCGCTCGAGGCTCAGAAGCCCGTGCTGCCCGACGGCTCGCCGATGACGGTCGAGCGCCTACAGCTCATGGGCAGCGACTTTGGCATGAAGCCGAGCTTTGAGCGCATGCATTGGACTATCGATCACGCTTTTGTTACTGGCGACGGTACGCTGAGCTGCGGCTCCTCGGTATCCGACAGCTTTTTGATGCGCGCCTTCGAGCGCACCAACACACGCACGAACCCGCTGTACTGGACACTGCAGGAGTTTATCTACGCCGACGGCGACACCATGCCCATTCGCTGGGCCGCAGCAGAGGAGAAGGCCCATCGTGCCGAGTTCGACACACTCGCGCGCCCGCTCATGTTTACCGGCGAGGCCATGTTCCCGTGGATGTTCGAGCAGATGCCCGAGCTCAAGCCCTTCAAGCCCGCCATGGACCTGCTGATGGAAGACACCAGCTGGGACAAGATCTACGACCCGCAGCGACTGGCGTGCAACGAGGTGCCCCTGCAGGCCGCGGTGTATTTCGACGACATGTACGTGGATTCGGGCCTGCAGCTTGATACGCTCAGCCGCGTGGGCAACTCGCATGCCTGGGTGACCAACGAGTTCGAGCACGACGGCCTGCACGGCAGCGTGGTATTCAAGCACCTCTTCGACGAAGCCCTCAACCGCGGAGACCTGCGCCAGATCTTCTAGCAAAGGAGTGTCCCAAAGTGCCGGCACATAAGGAACGTCCCCAAGTGCCGGCACGAGAAAGACAGCGCTGCGGGAAACGATCCGCAGCGCTGTCTTTCTTTATGCAAATACGATCAAGTTATCCCTGTGTATCGCCGGCTTCTCGGCCAGGTCTGCCAGCAGGCGGTTGCTGGCGATCTGGTCCTGGCGGCGGCCGGCGGCAAGTTCCAGCACGTCCGAATCGGCCTCGGCGATACCGCGGGCGACGACCATACCTCTCGGATCGCACACATCGAGCACATCGCCCTCGGCAAACTGGCCATCAACCTCGCGAATACCCACCGCAAGCAAGGAAGAACCACGGCTGACCAGCGCCTTCGCGGCACCGTCGTCAACCGTTACCGAGCCATGTGCCTTGTCACCCAGCGCGATCCACAACTTGCGGGGTGCGATGTCCAGACGCTCCGCCGGCGGATCGAACAGCGTGCCCACGCTCTCGCCGCGGGCTAGGCGCACGAGCGCATCGGGCTCCTCGCCCGAGCAAATCACGCTCTGAATGCCCGCCGTCATCAGGATGCGGCTCGCGCGAATCTTGGTAATCATGCCGCCCGTGCCCACCGATGTGGAAGAATCGCCCGCCGAGGCAATAATCTTGGCATCGATCTTATGCACGATAGGAACAAACTCGGCCGTGGGGTCCTCATGCGGATTGGCAGTATAGAGGCCATCGATGTCCGAGAGCGTCACGCACAGATCGGCAGAAACCAGGCAGCTCACAAGCGCCGCCAGTGTGTCGTTGTCGCCGAACTTGATCTCATCGACGGTAACGGTATCGTTCTCGTTGACGACCGGCACCACGCCAAGCTCCACGAGGCGCAGCAGGGCGTCGCGCGCGTGCAGGTAGGACGTGCGGCGGGCCGTATCGTGGCGCGTGAGCAGCACGAGCGAGGTGAGCAGGTCGCGCGCATGGAACTCCTCGTCGTAGGCCGACGAGATGATGCACTGACCAGCCGAGGCGCAAGCCTGCAGGCTCGGAAGGTCGCCGACCGGCTTGCGGTCGAAGCCCAACACGGGATAGCCACAGGCGATAGCGCCCGAGCTCACCACGACCAGACGCCAGCCGAGCTTGCGCAGCGCTGCGGCCTGATCGGCAAGTCCGCCGATAAAGGCGCGGTTGACCTTGCCATCGGCACCCACCACCGTGGACGAACCGATCTTTACCACCATCGTTTTATAAGAAGTCGTCATACGTCAAACCAATCAACTGTTCAGCGAACGGCCGAGTTGGCGGCCAAGGGAGCGTGACTCGCCCCTACCGCCCAAGGAATTAGTGAGTCCAAGGAAAGGCAGAAGCCGCGGCCATGTTCTTGCGCACGAGCTCGTCGCGCACCTGAGCCAGGCCCTGCTCCATGCCCACCACATAGGTCTGCGGGTACAGGAAGCGCTTGAAAGCTGCGTCCAGATGATCGAGCGCCCAAGCACAGCGCTCGCGCGCGTCCTGGATGCTCTCACGCGGAGCCACCGCACTGCCATCGCGCACGATCGGCACCAGCAGCTCGCGATACTCAAGTTCGGACACGTCGGTCACCAGGGCGGCATCATTCACGGCCACGAGGGTATTGCCGCGCGCGGCGCCCTCCCCCGCCAGATGGTCCTCGTCGTAGATCATGTCGCAGACCGGGCCGCCAAAGCCGTCGAAATAACGGCGCACGCGTTGCACACCCGGGATCGTGCGCTTGTAGGGCTGCTCGGAGAGCTTGACCACCGGCGTCCATGGATCGGCCTCGTTCGCACGGCGGGCGGAAAGCTTGTACACGCCGCCCAGCGCCGGCTGGTCGTAGCAGGTCGCGAGCTTGGTGCCCACGCCAAAGCTGTCGATGGGCGCGCCCTGGTCGAGTAGCGACTGAATCGTGTACTCATCCAGATCGTTAGAAACCGAGATCCCCACATAGGGCAGGCCCTCGGCATCGAAACGGCCGCGGACATACTTGGAGAGCTTGGCGAGGTCGCCGGAGTCGATGCGAATGGCCGACAGGCGCTCGCCCACCGCTTCCATCTCCTTGGCAACCGTAATGGCATGTTCACAGCCCTCGCGCACGTCATAGGTGTCGATGAGCAGCGTACAATTCTTGGGGCTCGACTTGGCAAAGGCGCGGAAGGCCTCGAGCTCGGAATCGAAGCTCATCACCCAGCTGTGCGCATGCGTGCCAAAGACGGGAATACCGTAACGGCGGCCGGCGAGTACATTGGACGTAGAGGAGCAGCCGGCAACGTAGCTCGCGCGCGCGACGGCCAGGCCGCCATCGGGACCCTGGGCTCGGCGCAGGCCAAACTCCGCCACAGGGCGACCGTCGGCGGCGAGCACCACGCGCGCCGTCTTGGTGGCGACAAGCGTCTGGAACCCGACGATGTTGAGCAGCGCCGTCTCGAGCAGCTGGCACTCCAGCGCGGGGCCGGTGACGCGCACCATGGGCTCGCGCGGAAAGACGAGCTCGCCTTCGGGAACGGCGTCGATGTTTACATGCGCACGAAAATCACGCAGGTAGTCGAGGAATCCAGGCTTGAACATCGCGCCGCCGGCAGGGGCCTGGAGCGAGGCGAGGTAGTCGATGTCCTCGGGCGTAAAGCGTAGATTCTCGACCAGCTCGGGCAGTTCGGCGGTGCCGCACATGACGGCATAGGCGCTGCCAAAGGGATGGTCGCGGTAAAACGCGGTAAAACAACCCTGCTCATTGGCCTTGCCGCTCTCCCACAGGCCCTGGGCCATAGTGAGCTCGTACAGATCGGTGAGCATTGCGATGTCGGTGGGATGAGAGATGTCGGTCAAAGCCATGGGGCGACCTTTCGGATGTGTGGTGCAGAATTTGAGGGTTGGACGAGAGCAGAGCATGCGGACATGACGCCCGATGCAAATCGGTTAGAGCAGGCCCATGCTGGTCAGGATCGTGTAGCCCATAAAGATGACAAACGCGATGAGGGCAAGGACAATGATGATTTTTTGAGCCGGCGCCATGCCAGGGATCTCGTTCTCGCCCGTAGGCTCCTTGGAGGTAACCATGCGCTGGGCAAAGGTCATCTCGTCACGACTCGGCTTAGGCTCGACGGACTTGGGACGAGCGGCCTTTTTAGGCTGAGGTTTGGGCGCGGCAGGTGCAGGCTTCGCAGCAGCGGGCTTGGGTGCGGGCGCGGGCGCCGATGCGGATGCGGCGTTCGCGGCGATCTCCTCGGCCTTCGCACGCTCGGCACGCAGGACAGCCAGCTCCTCACGCTCGCGACGGGCCTCTTCACGAGCCTCGCGGCGGGCCTTCTCGGCGCGGAGCTCTTCCAACTCAGCGCGCTCCTCGTCGGACAATGGTTGGGACTCAAGCTCGGCCATGGTATAGCCCTTTCTTTTAAAAAAAGCCGCCGACACAATGTCAGCGGCTTATCAAATCCAAGGGTGGAGACGAAGGGAGTCGAACCCTCGGCCTCTGCCATGCGACGGCAGCGCTCTCCCAACTGAGCTACGTCCCCAGGACAAGTCGATATTTTACCTACGGCTCGCCAACTGTCAACGCCCAATAACCAGTCTTTTTGGGGCGCGGCTATTTTGGCAACTTTTCGAACAGGCGATCCTCTCGATGATTTTTTATCCCCGTCCCAGAAAAATCATCGACGAACGCACTACTTTGCGCTGGTAAGAACACCGGTGGTGTCGAAGGCCGGGGTGAAGCTCTCGTCTACCGCGCCGCCCTCTTGCCAGAACATCGTCGTAAAACCCAGGTCGTCGGCATGGTCGAGCACCTGCTCGTACTCCTCGCGCGTCACGGCACGCGCCAGGTCGCCGCCCTGCTCGCGCATAAGTGCATTGGGCGTGTACTGGTTCATGACCGAGATCGGCACATCGCCCACCGTCTGCCACACCAGGTCCAGCACGCGACACGAATCGTCTGCATGTCCCGGCAGTACCAGATGGCGCACAATCATGCCGCGCTTCATGAGCCCGCCCTCATCCACCATCTCTCCCCCGCGGCGCTCGATCTCGCGCGCCATCTGAGCCAGGCCTGACACGGCCACACGTGGGTAGTCCTTTATATGAGAGAGCGACTGCGCAAGCCCGGCATTGGCATATTTAAAGTCGGTAAGCCACACATCGACCAGGTCGCCCAGCGCCGCCACGGCACTCGCGCGCTCGTAACCACTCGTGTTGTAGACGATCGGGATAAGCAGTCCGCGCGCCCGTGCCGCGGCAATCACGGCAGGCAACAGGTGCGCATAGTGCGTCGCCGTCACCAAATTGATGTTGTTGGCACCCTGGTCCTGCAGTTCCAGCATAATCTCGACCAGGCGCTCAGGCGAAATCTCAAGGCCAAAATTGCCGGTCGAAATCTCGTGGTTCTGGCAGTAGATACATTTAAGCGAGCAACCGCTAAAGAAGATCGTGCCCGAACCGGCCTCGCCCGAGATAGGCGGCTCCTCCCACATATGAAGCGCCGCGCGGGCCACCCTGAGCGTGTCGTTAGCACCGCATACGCCGCGCGCGCCCTCATCGCGCGCCGCACCGCAACGGCGCGGACACAAATGGCAGGCGGGCGAAAAAAGTTCGGTCAACGACGTCGGCATAAAAACATGCTCCAAAACAACGATTCAGCAGCTCAAACGTAAAGGGCCAGACCGCGTAGACGGCTCCGTCCCTAAGGCGCCGTAATCGTCTGACACGATTTTTGTAATGTCAAGACTGGAATCGATAAAGTGCCGCTTTATGATGTAGGTATTCCGCCCCCCGCGGAGCAACTGGGTGAACCGTCGCGTTTATTTAGGGAGCCCACACAGTCGTACCTAGTACAGGTATCCTTCGTTGTTAAGGACGCTGGAACAGTCGATGAGGGCACCCACCTGTTTTAGGTGGGTTCATTTTCGTAACGTGGGGGGTGGTTTTCTTTTGCCGAAAATCACCATACAGTCCATATGGATCCCCGCCGGCATCCCGACAAGCCATCGACAACATTCCAATATCTGGTATGCGCGTGATAATCGCACGGTGCAAACCTCCGCACCCCCCTCGGTCGAGTATCATGGGACAGCTATGCCATTTCCGCGTAGCAACCTTTGACCTTTTCCTTCGACGCTTGGCGGTTTTTAGATTCATGGCTTCATCCCCGAGCTACATACCGTACCTATGCGTGGCAGCGGCGGCCTTTATCACGACCTTCCTCGCGGTGCCCCTGGTCAAGCGCTTGGCAATTAAGCTCGATGCCGTCGACTATCCTTCTAAGCGCCGCATCAACACCAGGCCCATCCCACGTTTGGGCGGAGCGGCGGTGTTTTTGGGCCTGGTCGTTGCTTGCATTGTGCAAATCCTAGGCACCTGGCACCTAGGCTGGCCGCCCGTTTTGGTGCCGCACCCGCGCCTTCACATTAGCTATCCCATGCTGGCGCTCTCCTTTACCGTCATCTTTGCGACCGGCGCTATCGACGACGTCTTCCAGCTCAAGCCCAAGCAAAAGCTGGCCGGACAGGTCCTCGCCGCGCTTATCGCCTGCATGGGCGGCCTAAAAATCGGCGTCATCGTCAACCCGTTTGCCCCCGGCGAGATCATGCTCGGATGGCTCGCCTACCCCATCACCGTGATCTATCTGGTGGCATTCACCAACATCATTAACCTCATCGACGGCCTCGACGGCTTGGCCACGGGCATCTGCGGCATCGCGTCGTTCACCATGTTTTCGATGGCCGTGCTCTCGGGCCGCATCGACGCCGCCGCGCTCTCTATTGCGCTCTTTGGCGCCTGTCTGGCCTTTTTGCACTACAACTTCAACCCCGCAAGCATCTTCTTGGGCGACTCGGGGTCGCTGCTTCTGGGCTTTGCGCTGGGCTCCATCTCGCTGCTCAACGTGAGCCGCACCGCCGCACTCACCTCGCTTATCATCCCGCTCATCGTTGCCGGCGTGCCCATCATCGACACGTTTAGCGCCATTGTGCGCCGCAAGCGCGCCCACATTAGCATCGGACAGGCCGACAAGGGCCACATCCACCACCGCCTGATCCAAGAAGGCTACAACCAAAAACAGGCCGTGCTGCTCATCTATGCCTGGTGCATCATGCTTTCGGCCGGCGCCGCCGCGATTAACCAGGTCGAGGTGCCCATGCGCGTGCTCATCTTTACCGTGCTCGCCATTGGCTCGGCGGCCTTTGCCAAGCATCTACATCTGTTTGAGCCCGTGCTGCGCCACCATTACAACAAGCGCACGCACGAGGACGAGCTCGTCACCCCCGACGACCCCGCCTTTAAGCAGGAGGAGCAGGCAGCCGAGGAGCGCAAAGAAGAGCGCCACCACAAGCTCTAGGGCAAGCTGCCGAGGATGTGCCAAGGCACCGTTGGCCAAGCGCGGCCGCGCCGCGCCCATCGCACAAGCCACCCCTCTCCCGCCCCTCGCCTACTTACGCCCCGCCCCTCCAATAAACGCGTTATCATCTTGACCCATGAACATACGTTAGGAGCAATCATGCCAAACGAGAACAGCTACGAAGTCGCGCTGCAAAAGAGCAATGCCATTCGCGAGGGCTTGGCCAATACGCCCGAGAAGTTCACCATGCTCACCGGTGATCGCCCCACCGGCCGTCTGCACCTGGGCCACTACTTTGGCACCCTCAAGGGCCGCGTTGAGCTGCAGAACATGGGCGCCAAGACCAACGTGCTCATCGCCGACTACCAGGTCATCACCGACCGCGACACGACCGAGCACATCCAAGACAACGTGTACAACATGGTCATGGACTACCTTGCCTGCGGTATCGACCCCAACAAGACCATGATCTACGCGCACTCCGCCGTGCCCGCCGCCAACCAGCTCATGCTGCCGTTCCTGTCGCTGGTGTCCGAGGCCGAGCTGGCGCGCAACCCCACGGTCAAGGCCGAAATGGAGGCCTCGGGCCACGAGCTCACCGGCCTTCTGCTCACCTACCCGGTGCACCAGGCCTGCGACATCCTGTTCTGCAAGGGCAACGTGGTGCCCGTCGGTCGTGACCAGCTACCGCACATCGAGCTTACCCGCACCATCGCCCGCCGCTTTAACAACCGCTACGGCAAGGTGTTCCCCGAGGTCGATGCGCTGCTGTCCGAGACCCCGCTGCTGCCGGGCCTGGACGGTCGCAAGATGAGCAAGAGCTATGGCAACGCCATCAATATTTCGATGACCGCCGAGGAGACGGCCAAACGCATCAAGAAGAGCCAGACCGACTCCGAGCGCATGATCACATTCGATCCCGAGAACCGCCCCGGCGTGTCTGGCCTGCTTTCGACAGCCGCCATCTGCACCGGTCGCTCCGAGGTCGAGATTGCCGAGGAGATTGGCATGGGCGGCTCCGGCCAGCTCAAGAAGTACGTGACCGAGGCCGTCAACGAGTACTTCGCACCTATCCGCGAGCGTCGCCAGCGCTACGAGAACGATCTGGATTACGTGAAGGACGTGCTGCACGAGGGCAACCGTCGCGCCAACGAGATCGCCGAGCAGACACTGGCCGAGGTTCAGGACGCCATGGGCATGGTGTACTAGACCGATCTGCTGGCTTGAGCTTTCGATTGCTTTAGGGCGGGCGCTACGGCGTCCGCCTTTTTTGGAGCCGGACCGCTTCGGCTCCGTCCATCGCACCCCCTCGACAAACAGGAACAGGCCCGCCGGCAGCTAGTTGCCAGCGGGCCTGTTCCCGAAGTACACCGTTGAATCGCACAGAGGGGAGGAATGCGAATCAAACTCAACAGGGCAGGCTTTTTCATCGCCTATTGCCTGCTCCGTTGCTGAAACCAATATAGTTCACCGTGGTTTACTTTCTGACGGCAAAGTACGCCACCACACCTTCTCCATAAGTTAGCTCTGGTAAACCTACAGCGTAAAACCACCACAAAGGGGACAGGCGCCTTTGTGGTGGTTTTCGCCACGGCAGAACCGCTAGAGCCCGGCAGGCCAGCGACAGGCGGCCAAGTCGACGTGCATGTCGTCCTTAAACGCCACACCTTCCCCTAGCAAAAGCTCACGTTGAGCATCGGGACCGCCAAAAGCGAAGCCCTCGCATATGTGCCCGTCGGCAAACACCACGCGGTGACAGGGAATCTCGCCGGGGCGCGGATTACTATGCAGGGCATACCCCACGTACCGCGCACTTCGTGGACGACCGGCAAGCAGCGCCACCTGGCCATACGTGGCGACCATCCCCTCGGGGATCTGCTCGACCACCTCGTACACCAGTTCAAAAAAGCCCTCAGACGCCATTGCTAGCTCCCTTCCACCCGGAAAAGCATAAACCACCACAAAGGTGCCTGTCCCCTTTGTGGTGGTTTATGGCAGGTCGGTTAGTTGGCGGGCTGGAAGAAGGCTACGGCGACGGCGCCGGGGCCTACGTGGGTGCCGATGGTGGCGCCGATGGTGTGAACGGGCAACTCGCCCTCGGTGTGGCCAGCCCACAGTGCCGCGCTATCCTCGACATACTTCTTGAGCACCGCATCCGAAAGGCCCGTATAGCCCAGCGCCAGCGGCATGGAAAAGTCGATGCCGCCTGACTTTTCGACCTTTTGGTTCAGCAGGTTGCGGCCGTTCTTGGAACCGCGCGCCTTGCCCAACTGCACGATAAGGCCGTCCTCGACAGCCACCACGGGCTTCACGTTGAGCAGCGTGCCCACGGCGCCGGCCGCAGCAGATAGACGACCGCCGCGAACCAGGTACTCCAGCGTCTCGAGCAGGCCGATGACGACCACGCGGTCACGGACGGCCTCGACGGCCGCCGCGATCTGGGCCGCACTACGGCCCTCGTCCACCAGGCGCAGGGCATACTCGACCAGGACACGCTCACCCAGAGTGACGTTGTTGCCATCCACCACGTACACGTCGCCGCCCGGCGCCTCGGCAAGTGCGGTACGGGCACTCTGATTGGTGCCCGAAAGCTTAGCGCCCACGGTAATAATCACAGCCTCATCGCCGGCATCACGCGCCTCGGCAATAGCCTGCGAAAACGCGTACGGGTTGACCTGGCCGGTCTTGGGCAGCTCATCGCGCTCCACGAGCATCTCGTAAAAGCGCTGGTGATCGATGTCGACGCCATCCATGTACACATCGGTGCCAAAGGTGACGGACAGCGGCAGAACACGCAGAGCGGGGTGCTCAGCCGGCGACATATCGCTCGCGGAATCGGTAATAATACGAATGGACATAGCGAATCCTTTCTTTCGCGGACCTCTCGCGGGGAATTTTGACAGCAATGCCCCGGCACGGCATACGCGCTCAAACGGGACTATGCAGTTTTTAATGGGAAGCAAATGCCTTGGCGGCCTTAGATCTCACGCAGGGTGTTGAGAATCGTACGCAGCGACGCATACATCTGCTCGCGCTGCTCCACACCCATAGCCTTACCGGTGGTGTCGAGCACCTCGCGAATGATGCGGTCCGCCTCGCTCATGCTCTCGCCGCCCAGAGCGGTCAGGCGCACCGGAGCACGATACTTAACGGCGGCGTCGCCCGAATCATCGACCTCGACGTAGCCGCCCTCCTCCAGATGCGCGAGCGTGCGCGAGACGGCGGCACGGGTCACGCCTGCCATGCGAGCCAGGTCAGCGCCAGTCAGGCCGTCCTTGCTGCGCTCAAGATAGTACAGGCACATAACGTCGGAGCCCTTGAGGCCCAGCCTTGCGCCCTCGGATGTCTTAATGCGCTGGATCTCCTTGTAGAGCCCGCTGATCAGTCCGACAAAGTCCTCGAAACGTGTCTCGTCGTTCTGCTGCATGGGAGACGACCGCCTTTCGCTTACATGATGCTAACGGGTAAACATCTTAGCCGCACGAGGCAACACCCATACCCAAATATCCCATTTGTTAACCCATCAACATAAAAACCACCACAAAGGGGACAGGCACCTTTGTGGTGGTTTTGACCGGCGAACATGATCCGCAGGCGTCGTTACAGTTCCACGCAGGGATTGTCGCGGGTCACAAGCGTCTTAACGACAACCGTCGCTCCCAGATAGCGCTCGAGCAACTCGGCGAGACGATCAACGGCAGCCTGGCAATCCCCCATCCGCTCGGGCTCCACGCACTCAATCGCCAGGAATGCATCGGCCGAATCGTCGGACAGCGCCGTGCGAACGCCATCGCGCCAGTTCCAGCAGCGGCATACGGCGCCCGCATCATCGATGTAGGCGAGCTCGCCGGGCAGCGTCGGGTCATCCGTTTCCTCGCCAAGTGGCAGGAAAGCATCGCCGCCGTCAGTCACCTTCAAGCGAAGATCCCCCTCAATCGTATGCAGGTCCTCGCCGCCAACGGGCAGCGCGTAGGTCAGCGACACCGTGTTGTAGATGTCCACCGCGGGCGTAATGTGGCCCACCGGTTTGCCCTTGAGCACGCGCTTGAGCAGGTTCTCAATTGAGCAACGCGCGCCCTTTTTGGTCTTGAACAGCCGATAAGCCTCGCGCCATGCCTTGACCGGTGCGTTCTCGCTGATAGTATCGCTGGTCAGATGACGCTCCGCGTCGATATTGGCGCGGTCGAGCAACGCCGCAATCGCATCCACGTCCTCTTGAGGAATCTGAGCCGCGGGCTTCATGCCCTTTACGACCACAACACCGATAGCCGCCTGCGGAAATAGCTCCCAAAACGAATCCTCGGCAATAAAGCTCTTCATGCGCTCTCCCTTCATCGTGCGCGCCCGAGCGAGGGCGCCTAAACAAAAAGCGCCCTTACGACGGCCACCTTCAAAGTCCTACGGTGCCGCCACAAGAGCGCTTACGCTGCCCCCATCCGGAGAAGGGGGCAATATGTCAGGCGTATTGTAACCCGAGTCATCCGCGCGAGTAAAACCACCACAAAGGCGCCTGTCCCCTTTATGGTGGTTTTGGGTCTGAAGCAACGCTAGTGTCGGAGTCCCAACAAGCCGCGGCCGCGATGACGGGCGTCGGCGTGCACCTGAGCGTGCGGACCGGCGGCCTTCACGGACTCGGGCAGGTGCGAGTACTTCTTCTCGAAGTTCTCCTCGAACATCACGGCCAGGTTGTGCGCCGCCTCGTCGTAGCGCGCGGTGCTCTGCCAGTACTTGCGCGGCACCAGGATGCCGTCGGGCACGCCGTGGCACGTAGTGGGAATGTCGACATTGAAGATATCGTCGTGCACGAACTCGCTGTCCTCGATGGTACCGTCGAGGGCGCGGGCCACCAGGGCGCGCGTGTAGGCAAGCTCGATGCGATGGCCCACGCCATAACCGCCGCCAATCCAGCCGGTGTTGACCAGATAGACGCGGGTGCGACCGTCGGCGATTCGCTCGCCGAGCATCTTGGCGTAGACCATAGGGTCGAGCGGCATAAACGGCTCTCCGAACAGCGAGGAGAACGTGGGCGTGGGCTCGGTGACTCCGACCTCGGTGCCGGGGATCTTGGCCGTAAAGCCCGTCACAAAGTGATACATGGCGGCGTCGGCCGTCAGGCGTGAGATGGGCGGCAACACGCCAAAGGCGTCGCAGGTCAGGAAGAGCACGACGCTTGGAGTGGTGCCCATGCCCTTGGTCCACGCGTTGGGGATATGCTCGACGGGGTAGGCCACGCGCGTGTTGTGCGTGATCGAGACGTCGTCGTAGTTGGGCTTGCGGTTCTCGTCGAGCACCACGTTTTCGCAGATGGCACCAAAGCGGACGGCGTTGAAGATTTCGGGCTCGTGGAACGCGTCCAGGCCCTCGCATTTGGCGTAGCAGCCACCCTCGATGTTGAAGATGCCCATGTCGGACCAACCGTGCTCGTCGTCGCCGATCAGTAGGCGCGTGGGGTTGGCCGAAAGCGTGGTCTTGCCGGTGCCGGACAGGCCAAAGAACACGGCGGTCTCGTGCGTGACGGGATCCATGCTGGCCGAGCAGTGCATGGGCAGTACGTCGTCCTCGACGGGCAGCAGGTAGTTCATGACGCTGAAGATCGACTTTTTAATCTCGCCGGAGTAGCCGGTGCCGGCGACCAGAATCACGCGTTCCTGGAAGTTGATGACCACGGCGGCGCTGGAGTTGAGCCCCTTAATGGTGGGATCGCACTGGTAGCCGGGAGCGGCGAGCACACAGAAGTCGGGCTCACCGGTGCGTGCGATTTCGCGGGCGAGCGGGCGGGCGAGCATCTGCTTAATAAAGAGTGCCTGGCTGGCACGCTCACAGGCGACGAGCAGTCGGCGCGTGTGGTTGCGGTCGGCGCCCGCCATGCCGCGAGTGACGAACACATCGCGCTCGTTGAGGTAGTTGACGATACCGGCCTTGATGGTCTCGTAGCTCTCGATCGAAAGCGGTCGGTTGACGGCGCCCCAGGCGATCTTGTCGTGCACGTCGGGCGTGTCGACGATAAAGCGGTCGTTGGGCGAACGGCCGGTGCGCTCCCCCGTCTCGATCACGAGTGCGCCATTGGATGCCATGCGGCCTTCTTCGCGGCGGATGGCGTGCTCGACGAGCTCCGCGGCGGGTAGATCGACCAGCAGACGGGGCTGATTCTCGGCGGGATCTTCGACCAGCGTAAGACCAAAGTTGGACAAAACTTCTGCAGGGGTAACACCAGGCATGGGGCCTCCTTTAAAAGCGCGACACGTGGACGCGGCGCGCACTTTACTCACGTAAAGCCCGTTGTACCCGATATGCAAAAACGTTTTTGCGACAAGGGCGGCAAGCCCGCCCAACGGTCAAAAATCGCAGGCAAGCGGCCTAGTCATTGGGGACGTTTTTAAACGCCTAGTCATTGGGGACACTCTTGAACAGGCAACATTCAAGGAGTGTCCTCGGATGCCGGCACTTAGGGACGTTCCCAAAGTGCCGGCACATAAGGAACGTCCCTAAGTGCCGACTACAGCGGCAGGTTTTGGCCGAGTATGGCTATGACGCTCATGAGGACCAGCATGCCGGCAGCGTAGGGTAGCACCGCGCCCAGGAGTTCGGAATCCTTACCGCGCACGTGCACGGCGGCAAGACCAATGGCGAGGGTCTGCGGCGAGATCATCTTACCAGCGGCGACGCCCAGGGCGTTCAATGCGACCATCCAGTAGTCACTCACGCCCAGCGCGGTGGCAGCCTGGCTCTGGATGGGGCCAAACAGCATGCCCGAGGACGTGCCCGAACCGGTCACGAAAGCACCGACCGCACCAATCCACGGAGCCAGAATCGGGTACAGACCGCCAGCGACCGCAATGCAAAATGCGCTGATCGACGAAATCATGCCGGCATAGCCCATCACCTTGGCGCAGCCCAGCACCGAAAGCATGGTGATAACCGTCGGCATCATCTGCTTCACAGTCGCGGCCAGCACCTCGCCCATCATGCGCGGCGAAGCGCCCTGAATGGCACCGCCGACAAACGCCGCCAGGAAAATCCAGACGCCTGGCGTGTTGATCCACGAAAACGTAAGCATACCGGGATTCTCACCGCAATACACCTGCACATGGCTCGCAAACGGCGCGAGCGCAGCATGTACAGCGGGCACCAGGTTGGACGTACCCAGCAGCAGTACAAAAATTAGAATGAAGCACGACCAGGCCGAAAGCGCCGATTTAACGGTGAGCTGTTCGCCGGCCTCGATATTCATATGGAAGCGTGCGTCCAGATGCCCCGACTTCTCGGCACGCATGGCAAGCGCAGCTGTCAGCGCGAGCGAAACGATGGATCCTACGACCACGGCCAGCTCGGGGCCCACAAACATGGCAACGACCAGAGCCGCGCCGACAAACGACACGCCGGAGAGCAACGCCACGCCGGCAACACCGTGCAGACGCTCGCCCACACTCGCGGCATTGCCCTGGTCATCGGCAACACGGCCCGCAACCAGCACAATAAATAGCGGCATCACCACAAAGAACGGTGCGAGCTGCACCAGCTGAACGGTCGCTAGGTGAAGGGAATCCAAACCCACCAGGTCGGCAACGGACACCGTGGGGATGCCGATGGAGCCGTAGGGCGTGGGCACGCCGTTGGCCAGCAGGCAGATGAGCACGGCAGGCACGGCCTCAAAGCCCAGGCCCGCGAGCATGCCGGCGGGAATGGCGACAGCGGTACCGAAGCCGGCCATGCCCTCCATAAAGCCACCGAAGCACCAAGCCACGAGCAGCGCCAGCAGACGGCGGTCGCTGCTGATGGAGGTGATCATGCTGCCGATCACGTCCATGGCGCCCGTACGAACGCACAGGTTATACGTGAACACCGCGGCGATGATCACCAGGACGATGGGCCACAGAGCCATCAAAAAACCTTCGAGCGAGGCGGTCGCGATCTGCGCTGCCGGCAGGTGCCACCATGCGAAGGCAAGCAAGCACGAAAGGACAAACGATCCGATAGCGGCCTTCCAAGCTGGCCATTTAAAGCACAGCAGCATCACGACCAGCCAAATAATCGGCACAAGAGCCAGTAAGAATGCGGCGACGTCCATAGGTAGAAGCTCCTTGGTACCGCATGGGCGGCATCGGGGGTGTCACAAAACTTCAACAGGATACCGCACGTTTACCGACAAATTACAGCCGCCCGCCGAAATGATTGAACAATCCGTTCAAAAACACGAACGAACACCGTCGCGTCTATACTAAAGCGCAGCAATAGAAAGGACTCCGCTTTGAGCATCACGCCCCTCGATAGCATTCGCCGCGCCATCGCCCGCCGCAACGGCGTCTCCAACCCCGCTGCATCGAGAGACGGCGCCGCGAAGGCCCAGGGCGGCCGCATCGAGAACGGCCTCTTCCCTGCCTCGCACACTGCCGAGGAACTCGCACGCATCCAAGAGCTGAGTCAGCGCAACGCCGGCGGGCCCGATAGCAGCCAAGCCACACGTCGCCGGCGCGAACGCGATCGCAAGCCCGGCCCCGTCCGCCGCATGGTCAACGCTTGGTGGAACCGTCTGCTCGGTGCCGTCTACGGCGGCGGCTTCTCCATGCAGGAAGCGGAATACGAGGAGCACGCCACCCGCCGCGATTACCTTTGGAACGCTCTCGGCACCGCCGTGTGGGGCTTGGCGTTTCCGCTGCTCACCATCGTGTCCACACGGCTCGTGGGCGCCGAAGAAGCCGGCAAGTTCTCCATCGCCTTTGTCACCGGCACGCTCATCATGATCGCATGCAACTACGGCGTGCGCAATTTCCAGGTCTCGGACATCGACGAAAAGACGTCCTTCGCCTCCTACCAGCTCAATCGTTGGATCTGCGGAGCGCTCGCCCTAGGCTGCGGCCTCATGTATAGCAGCGCCCGCGGCTATGACGCGCAGATGGCGACGATCGGCCTGGGCGTCTACCTGTATAAGGTCATCGACGGCGTCGCCGACGTGTACGAAGGCCGCCTGCAGCAGGCCGACAAGCTCTACTTGGCTGGAATGAGTCAAACGCTACGCTCCGTCGGCGTCATCGCGGTCTTCAGCGTGGCGCTGTTCTTCACGCGTAGCATGCCCATCGCGGCCATTGCCATGGGCATCGCCGCGATCGCCTCGCTCGTGCTGGTCACCGCGCCGCTCGCCCTGCTCGAGACCGAAAAATCGCGCCGCGTAAGCCTGCGCGAGGTCGGCCACCTGTTTGTCCAGTGCGCCCCACTCTTTGGCGCGCTATTCCTGTTCAATCTTATCGAGAGCATGCCCAAGTTTGTGATGGAAGGAACACTGGCCTACAAATACCAGTTGTACTTTAATGCCCTGTTTTTTCCAGCTCAGGCTATTCTGTTGAGCATTGGATTTGTCTATAAACCGCAGCTCCTGCGCTTGTCGAGCATTTGGGCTAATCCTCGCAAGCGTCGTCGCTTTGACCTGATTATTGTTGCCGTTATGGCGCTGATCGTGGTCATCACCGGCGTGTGCGCCGCATTTATGGCAGGTCCCGGTATTCCCCTCATGAGCTTTATGTACGGTCTCAGCTTTGAACGCTACCGTACGCTGGCGCTGCTGATGGTCGTCGCCGGCGGCGTCACCGCGGCCATCGACTTTATCTACGCCATCATCACGGTGCTGCGCCACGCTGGAGACGTCACCAAGATCTACCTGATCTGCTTTGCCGTGAGCGTGGTGCTCCCGGTGATTCTGATCAATCTGCTCGGCCTGATGGGCGCCGTCGTGAGCTACCTGGCCATCATGGCCCTACTGCTGGTACTGTTGATTATCGAGTACGCCCACATCCGCCAACGCATAGAGAGGGACCGGAATCCGTACGGCGCCTAATTGCGGCGATGGGAGAAGCTAATTTGCGGTGGAATCACCCCGGCTGGAGTCTCGTTGCGGACACGCAAAACTAAGTGAGTAGACTTTTACCGAATCCCCGACCACACCGACAGAGCACAAGTCTGTGACCTGCACTGATAATTGTCCTTGGGGGAAGCGGGCACTGCGGGGGCGCGTCAACGGCGCGCGATTTCCGCGTCGCAGCGCTACCCTGATGCTGAACGCCGGGACGATGACCCACTGACCTGCTGACGCCTCTTCGGCCGTCCTCAAATCCGACCTGTCTCGCCCCGGCTTCCGCGACCCGGAGTCCTGCCATGACCTAATAGGAGCATGAGCGCG
>JAXJIC010000021.1:0-38678 GCA_036298925.1 Collinsella aerofaciens | reverse complement strand
GCGCGCCAGGGAGATAGTGGACGAGATAGTCGAGAAGCGCGGTCTCAAGAAGGAGTAACATCGGGACTTGCAGCGACGGACCTCAGGACACTCTTACACCACGTCTGCGCGCGCGACCTGTTTGGAGCAGGCGCGAGGCACGGAAACGATGTCTGGAGCGGCGGAGCGGCTTGGAATTCATCCGTAGAGGTCTTCATCGGCTGCGTCAGGAGTGTCTCCAGGTGCCGGCACATAAGGAACGTCCCTAACTGCCGCAGGGGGCGTCGGCCACGGCCGACGCCCCCTGCGGTTGTAAACAGATTTGACTGCGCGTTACTTGTCGTTGCCCAGCTTGTGTGGCTTGTAGGCGAGGGCATTGACGAGTGCGTCGCCGGCGGACTTGACGGCTGCCGGCTGCGGATCGTTGACGTGGTCCTCGGGGTGCACAGGCAGGTCTTTCTTGACGGTATCGTGGATCAAGTTGAGGTATTCAGTCACGCCGGTGGTCGATAGGTGCGTGCCATCGCCATCGAACAGGTCGTTGCGGTTGGCACTGTATCCGTACCAATCGATAACGCGCACGTTCTTGTAGCGCGTAGCGGCGTTGGCGATGGCCTGGTTGGTAGAGCCAACCCACGGCTGCGGGCTGCGCGTGTTCACAAACACCACAATACGCTTATCTCCTGCATCGGCCATGATGGCGTCGATCTGGTCGTCGGTTACCAAGCCGTTGGTGCCCAGAGCAAAGACCACGATCTTGCCGGCAAGGTTCTGCTGGATATAGCCCTCAAATGTCGCGCGGCCCGCATCGAACTGGCGGCCCTTTTCGGCATCGATATGGCTGTGCGGGAACACGCCGTCAAAGGAATCAACGGCGCGCAGCGACACGGAGTCACCGATCATCAACAGGTCGTAGGAGCCGTCGGGGAAGCCGTCGTTGTCCTTGTCGGTGTCGTCGGCTGCCTGTTGGTCCGTTGGTGCGGCGTTCTTGGCTTCCTTATTGAGGACTTCGGCGCCCTCACCGCTCAGTGCGGAGGTCTCCGGCACAAAGATCAGACCGCCCAGTGCAACGACCAACACGACAGCGCAGGCTGCGCAGGCAGGGACGTGCGCGCGCACCCAGTTGGCGGGTGTGGCGGTGCCGTCGCGGAAGTCGGATACGGTGCGCCCAAAGGCGCCCTTTCTAAACGGCGTCTCGATAAAGCGATACGAGCATTCGGCCACGGCGACCACCAACAGCACCTGCAAAATGTACTGCCACCACGGTGTATCGTTGATGTTGGCGACCGGGTTCATAAGCAACAGCAGCGGATAGTGCCACAGGTAGATGCTGTATGAGCGCTTGCCAACCCACACGAGCGGCTCGGCGGACAGCGCGCGGGCAACCATTCCCTGGGGCTGCACGCAGGCCGCGATGACCATGAGCGTGAGGATGGAGCATAACAGCGCGCCCCCGCGATACTGGAACGCGGTGTAGCCGTTGGTGAGCGCGACCATGGCGGCAAGGCCAACCAGACCCACGACGCCCAACACATCGATGGATGCGGGCGAGGACCAAAAACGCACGAGGGCGCTCGGCTGTGCCGGGGCGGTCTCGGCTGCTTCGTCGGCCTTCTCGCCAGGTTTGCCCTCGGCGTTCTTGCCGTGCTTGGCGGCGCCAGCCAGGCGATTGAGCCCCAAACGATGAGCGAGACGCACCGGCGCCAGGTCGCGATCGGGGATAAAGGCCATCCAGGCACCCAGCAGCAGCGAGAACACGCGGGTGTCGGTGCCGTAGTACACGCGGCTGGGGTCGGCGGCAGGGTTGTAAAGCACCATCATGGCGAGGGCAGATACCGCGGCAAGGCCCAGAACCACGCGGCGCGTGTTGGGCTTGCTCACATGCATGGATACCATGGCAAACAGCAGCGGCGGCCAAATCAGGTAGAACTGTTCCTCGATGGCAAGCGACCAAAAGTGCGTGAGCGGCGAGGGGTCGCCCAGAGCATTGAAGTACGAGACGTTTTGGGCAATCTGCCACCAGTTGTTGAAGAACAGCAGCGACGGCAGGATGTCGGGGCGCATCTTGGTGAGCATCACGTGGTTAAAGATGGTGCACAGTGCGCAGGTCATGAACACTACCGTTACCACGGCGGGGACCAGGCGACGGATACGGCGGATCCAGAAACTCCTAAGGTCGATGCGGCCGGTCTTAGCGACTTCGTTGAGTAGCAGGCGTGTGATCAGATAGCCCGAAAGCACAAAGAAGATCGTGACGCCGAGCAGACCGCCCTGCGCCCACGTGAGGTTGAGGTGATAGAGCACCACCGCGACGACGGCAAGCGTGCGCAGACCGTCGAGCGCAGGGATATAGCGGGACTTGGGGCGAGCAGGCGTCTGCTCCGCGGCGGGAGTGTTGGCGCGGCCCTCGTTGTTGGCGGAAGCGCGATGGGAGCTCGCGGTGCGTCGCGGCTCGTTGGCACGGCGTTCGCCCTTCACGCGTTCGTGCGGCGCCGGCTCGTTGCCCGTGCGGCGTCGGCCGCGCGAGCCCGATTGCGAGAATTGTTCCATAAAACATCATCCAATGACGAGAATAATCAGCACGTATTCATTGTAGCTGCCTGCTCCTGTGAATGCTTGCTGCTGGCGCAAGCTCAAGCGCGCGTCCACATCAAAGTGAATTAAAGTTATGGAGGTGCGAGAGCACACAATTGACGGCCGACAGCGGGCGCAGAGCCCACGGACGAGGAGGTTTCCATGGCAGATCGCGGCATCGTTGCGGTGTTCGGCAGCATGAACATGGACCTTTCGGTGGCGTGTGAGCGCATGCCGCGTGCGGGCGAGACCGTCGGCGGTAGCGGTTTTATCACCAACGCCGGCGGCAAGGGTGCCAACCAGGCTGTGGCCGCCGCGCGCATGGGTGCGCGCACGTGCATGATCGGCGCCGTCGGGCGCGATGCATTTGGCGATGCACTGGTGGCGGGACTCCAAGATGCCGGCGTGGGCGTTGAGTTTGTGGCGCGTCGCGACGACGTGGAGACTGGCACCGCGACTATCATTCGCTGCGAGAACGACAACCGCATCGTGTTGTCGCCGGGCGCCAACCATGCGCTTTCGGGCGAGGACGTGGCCTGCGCGCTGCGCTATCTGGTGGCTGACGAGCTTGACGCCGATATCTGCGACCTCGCCCCGGCTGCCGGCGGCGTCTTTATCGCCCAGGGCGAATGCGACCTGATGGCAACGGCTGCGGCGCTCTCTTGCGCCCACGGGTTGGGGTTCTATACGGTCTTTAATCCGGCGCCCGCCTGCGACCTGCCGGCGGGAGCGTGGCCTGCGGTCGACTTGGTTTGTCCCAACGAGACCGAGTGCCAGGTGCTGACGGGCATTCTGCCCACGGATGATGCGAGTTGCGTCGCCGCGCTCAATGCGCTGGTCGACAAGGGCGCCGGGGCTGCGGTCATCACGCTAGGCGGTGCCGGCTCAGTTGCACTTGGCGATAACGGTGAGCTGCTGCGCATGCCGGCACTTTCGAGCGAGGTGGTCGATACGACGGCCGCGGGCGATATGTTTATTGGTGCGCTTGCGGCGGCTCGCCTGGAGGGCCTGCCGCTCTTTGAGTGCATGGCCGCCGGCGCCCGTGCCTCGGCGGTGACGGTGTCACGTTTGGGCGCGCAGCAGTCGATTCCCACGCGTGCCGAAGTTGAGCGCATGTTTGGTTTAGACGATTTGGTACAAGACGGAGAAGCGGAGTAGAACTATGGCGATTAAGAAGCTGATCCTTGATCTGGATATGGGTGTGGACGATGCGATGGCGCTCGCCTATGCCATCGCGAGCCCCGAGGTGGAGCTCGTCGGCATTACCACGTGCTTTGGCAACGTGCGCGTAGACCAGTCGGCGCATAACTGCCTAGCGATGCTCGACCTGCTGGGTCGCCCCGAGGTGCCGGTGTACCTGGGCGCCGACCGACCCATCAAGGCGACCGAGCCCTATACGCCGCCGGCGTCCACCACGCTCATCCATGGTAAAAACGGCATTGGCGGCGCGAGCGTGCCTGCATCGCCGTATGAGCCGGTTGGGGCGACGTCGGCCGATGGCAATGCGGCGGTCGATTATCTGATCGATGCCGCACGCACCTATGGCCCCGATTTGGTCTACGTGGCGACCGGCCCGCTCTCAAACTTGGCGCTTGCTCTTGAGCGCGATGCGGCGGCGATGATGTCTATCGGCCGCGTGGTTGTGATGGGCGGCGCCCTTACCGTGCCCGGCAACGTGAGCGCGGGCGCCGAGGCCAACATGGCAAGCGACCCCGAGGCCGCCGATGCCGTGCTGCGCTCGGGCCGCAAGCTCACCATGGTGGGGTTGGATGTGACGCACCGTGTGGTGCTGACGCGCCGCGATATCGCCGGCTGGACGGGTTCGGGCACCATGGCGGGCTGCGCGTTTGCAGGCATGGTCGAGCACTACATTGGCTCATACGAGATGAACGCGCCTTATCTTGGCGGCTGTGCGCTGCACGATCCGCTAGCCGTTGCCGTGGCGATCGACCCCACGCTCGTGGGCGCACTCGGCTGCAACCTGCGCGTTGACCTGCTCGGCGAGTATCGTGGCCGCACCATCTGCGACGAGCGCCGCGTGGCCGACCCGGACAAGAGCGCCCTTGTGGCGCTAACCGTGGACGCCCCGCGCTTCCTCGCGGAGTTTAAGGCGCGTATGGCTCACGTCTTGGGCTAAGTGCTTCCTACACCCCGTCTCAAGTAGCTAATTTGGGACGGGGCTTTTTAGCTACCTTGGGGGCTGAAAAAGATAAATTGCATCGTTCCAAATGAGTGCATAATTGCGTAATTTATAGAACTAGCTGCTGTAAACAGATTAAACTCCGTTTACAGTCTAAAAGCGACCGTTAACCAAATACTTGGCCTTGTCTGGAATTGTCTGTGTTTGCATGGACGGGATGGTCTGCCGATATTGACGTATCGGCGCAGAAGCGGAGGCAGCATGAAAGAGTATTTTGGCATCGACGTGGGCGGCACGGCAGTTAAGTGGGCCGTGCTGGGCGAGGATTTTTCCATCCGCGAGCGCGGCAGCCTGCCGACCGATTTTGCTACGGCAGACGAAGCGGTCGAGGCCCTGACCGGTCTTATCGAGCCGTATCGCGATCGCGTGTCCGCCGTGGGCGTGAGTGCACCCGGCGGCATCTATGAGGATGACGCGGACGGCACCATCCATCGCGGCGGCGCACTTACCTACATGGACGGCTGTCCGCTGGGAAAGTTGCTGCGCGAGCGGTTTGACATGCCGGTGGCGGTTAACAATGACGGTAAATGCTGCGCGCTCGGCGAGTATGCAGCGGGCGCCCTTCGCGGATGCCGCACTGGCGTCGTGCTCGCTATCGGCACCGGCATTGGCGGCGGCATCGTTATCGATGGTCGCGTGCTTCGCGGCGCACATGGCTTTGCAGGCGAGTTTAGCTTCCTGCGCAACGACGTGACGCAGCCGGCGTCCGGGGACAGAATGTTTTCGAGCACAGGCGGCTGGCGTGCGCTGCGCGATCTCGCCGTGGCCGAGAAGGACTTACCTGCCGATGGCACGGTGGACGGCCGCCGCGTTTTTGAGTGGGTTGAGGCCGGCGATGAGGCGGCGCAGCGCGCGCTTGACCGCTATGCGTGCACGTTCGATGCCATGCTCGTAAACCTGCAGGCGGTGCTCGACCCCGAGGTGTTTGCGATCGCGGGTGGCATTTCGTGCCACCCCGAGCTCATCGACGCGCTTCGTGACCAGATGCCCGCGGCGCTTGAGGGCTATGAGGGCGTTCTCGCCGGCATCCCTGTACCGCAGGTCAAGGCGGCAGAGCTGGGCAACGACGCTAACCTATACGGCGCCGTGCAGGAGGCTATGCGCCTTTGCGAATAACTACTCTGGCGATGATTTTTCTGGGACGGGGATTAAAAAATCATTTTCTCGTCCCAAAAAAGACTGGTCTTCCGCCGCGCGTCACCAAAATGATTTTTTAATCCCCGTCCCAGAAAGATCATCAGGCGGCAAAAGTAGTCAAAAGAGCCACGTCCCAGATTAGCTACCGAGTAAATGCGCCCGTTGGGGGAATAGTTGCGCCGCTTCGCTTGACAACAGGCTAAACTAGCTAATAAACATTTACTATTCTGTTTAGATTGAATTTGCGGTCGTTTAGTTGCCGAGCCACGGGCGGTCAAGCCACGATGCTCGGCCGCGACCGTTGCTAGGGGGAACGATGGCTAAAGCAAGCGTCCGCGAGATCAGCCGCATTACCGGCTTCTCGCCCGCAACCGTGTCCAACGCACTCAACCGCAAGCGCAGCGTGAGCGAGGAGACCGCCAAGGTCATCCTGGAGTGTGCGCAGTCGCTCGGCTACCAGCAGTCGACGCAGCTCGAGAGCATCCAGTTTGTGCTCGCGCGCAAGACGGGTGCCATCCTGGACGAGAGCACCTTCCACCCTGCGGTCATCGAGGGCGTGGAGCGCCAAGCACGCCGCCACGGCATGAGTACGAGCTTTGTCTCGCTCGACTTTAGCGACCTGGACGCCGTGCGCCCTCAGGTCGAGGGCCTTATCGCCGATCCGTCAGCCGCTATCGTGCTGATGGGTACCGAGCTGGGCGAGGAGGACTACGCCCTGTTTGCCAACGCTGCTGCCCACCTGATCGTGCTCGATGGCTGGAGCGATCGCCAGTACTTCGATGCCGTGGTCATCGCCAATACCGATTCGGTGCTGCGCGCCGTTGACCATCTTATCGAGAAAGGTCACAAGCAGATTGGCTATCTAGCGGGCGACCTGCGTATCCGCAACTTTAAGGACCGTGAGCGCGGCTACCGTCAAGCGCTTGAGGATGCGGGCCTTGAGCCCAATCCGGCATGGCATGTCACCCTGGGCACCACACTCGAGGGCGCTTATCACGACATGGGTGCCTGGCTCGACACCGTCTCGCGCGACGACCTGCCGACGGCCTTCTTTGCCGAAAACGACGTACTCGCCGTTGGTGCCATGCGTGCCCTCAACGAGCATGGCGTGCGCGTGCCCGACGATGTGTCGATGATCGGCTTCGACGACCTGTCCGTGGGCGCGTTCTCCAATCCGCCGCTCACCACGGTGCATGTTCCCAAGCACGAGGTGGGCGAGATCGCGGTGCGCCGTCTGGTGGGCAACATCCGCAATCCCAAGAGCTATACCTGCAAAACGGCCGTCTCGACCTATTTTGTCGAGCGCCAGAGCGTGCGCGAGCTCTAGGCAGAACGACGCTTGATGAGCGATGCCCCCAGCTCGATCTTGAGCGGGTGGTGTTCGGCCTCGTCGATAACCTCGACGAGGCGCCGTGCGGCGACGGCGCCCATATACTGCGAAGGAACATTGAGCGTGGTCAGTTGTGGCTGCACGTAGGTTCCGCCCACGTTGTTGTCGAAGCCGACGATGCGTACGTCATCGGGCGCGCGATAACCACGCTCGATAAAGGCCTTCATGGCCCCAATAGCTATATCGTCAAAGACAGCGACGTAGTTTTGGGCGAGGGGTTCGCCCGAATCAATAATGTCGAGCATGCCGGCGTATGCCTCATCTGGAGCGACGGCGAGCTCGTGGATGGTGCCGCACTTTTCCGAGCCCGATAGCTGACCGATGGCGTGCTCGTAGGCGAAGCGTCGTTCGGTGAAGTTGCCCACGGTAACGGGCGTCGTTAACAGCCCGGGGACAGATCCATACTTCGAATGCAGGTACTGCACGGCTAGCATCATGCTGGCGGCGTTGTCGATCTTGACCGTATCGACCCCAACGCTCATGCATGAGTCCAACAGCAGCAGGGGACAGTCCAGCGATGCAAACGGCATAAAATCCGACTCGAACATCTCAGTTGCAAGGATGATGACACCATCGTATTGTGCTTCGGCGATGTCGGCGATCTGTTGCTGAGTGTTTTCGAACGGCGAGTAGTTCACCAGCGAAAACGAGAATCCCGCGTGTCTAAGGGTGCCCTCGACTCCGGCGAGCATATCGGCGAAGAAGGGGGTCGTAAAGATGCGGCGCCGGTTAAAGGCAACTAAGGCAACGGTTCCGCTCTTTTGGCGCTCGAACTTAATCTTGCTAAAGTCGTAACCTAGAGCTTCGGCGGTGCTAAGTACCAGTTGCCGTGTTTTTTCGCTTACGCCGCGTCGATTGTTAAGTGCAAGGGAAACGGCCGCTGCCGAAATTCCCAGCTGGTCAGCGATTTGTTTTGCAGTAACGGCCATGATTGTTCCTAACGTTTGTGAACTTACTATGAGCTTAACATCAGGCTGTTTATTAAGCTAAATTTTTAGTAAGTCAACTTAAGAATCAATAGAAGTTAAGTAGCGTCCCCAGTAGAGTCTGTCTCAGCAAACGCAACAGCAAGGGGGACGAGATGATCAGCGGTATTTCTGAAATGCCCATTGCGGATGAGAGCTATCCGTTTTCGAGTGCCGAACGCTACTGTCATCTGAACGCAAAGGATTACGTCGAGCGCGAGTATCGCGTTGACGGTACCGCCAACGTGTATCGCACCGCCGACGAAGACGGCGGCGTGGAGGTCATGACTGCCGACGCCCCTTATTCCAATCGGATCGTTGTTCGTGCTCCGAAAGATCCGGCGCAAGCGAGTGGCAATGTGGTCGTGGAGATCATCAATCCCACCTCGTTTATGGAAATCGAGCGCATGTGGATTCTGGGTCACGGCGAGTTTGTGCGCTCTGGCGATATCTATGTGGGCATTACCAGCAAGCCCAACACCATCGCTAAGCTCAAGGAATTCAATCCCGATCGCTATGCCTTCATGAGCTGGGCAAACCCAACTCCCGAGCGGCCCTTTGACTTTGACCCGGAACAGCTCGTACGCGGCGGCGCGCTTCCCGACATGGACATCTCCTACGAGACTGGCCTGTTTTGGGATATGCTGACCGATCTTGCGTGGCTCTTGCGCGGAGACTCCGACCTTAACCCGATCCGCGACTATCCTCGCCAGGCAATTTGCCTTACAGGATGGTCTCAGTCCGGCGCCTATCTGTTCCGCTACCTTAACAGTTTTGCCTATCGCGAGGAGGTGCGCCGTGACGGCCGCGTGTTTGACGGATACCTGTCTGGCGGCGGCATCCATTCGATGTGCATTCCTGTCAACCAGTATGAATGCTGCCGGGAATACGCACACCATCTACTGCGTGTGGAGCACGTCGAGGAGCCGTTTATCGCCCTTCAGACCGAAAGCGAGAACGGTCGCTTTGAGAGTTGGCGCACGCTTATGCCCGATAGCGACGATCCCGATTTTAAGTACCGGCTGTACGAGGTGACGGGTGCTTCCCACGATACGCAGTGGAGTTACGTCGACTATTACCAAGACGACGAGGATCTTAAGCGTATCGACCATCTGCCGGTGTATGTCGGTAAGCATGCCGAGGCAAACGCCTATCCGTCGCAGTATCTGTTCCATGCTGCATTCCGTAACCTGTTCCGCTGGGTCCGTACGGGTGCGGCTCCGGCAACCTGTCCACGCATTGAGCTGGACGCGAGCGGCGAGAACGTAAAGGATGCCCTGGGAAATACCAAGGGCGGACTTCGCACCTGCCTGCTCGAGCATCCGTTTGCCCGCTACTCCAACACGAGCTTGGTGGAGCCGGGGCAGGGCACGGTCGATAAGACGAGCGATAAGGACGGGCTGTTTGGCCACATGGAGTCGTTCTCGGCATCGATGCTCAAAGAGCTGTACGGGTCGCTCGAAAACTATCGCGCTCTATGTGAGCGCGATACGGCGATCGAGGTGTCACAAGGCTTTATTTGTGCCGAAGATGCCCAGGCGATCGTTGACTTTGCCATGGCATCCGCCCGTGAGCGAGGACTGAACTAGCAAGACTAAGACCAGAGAGGGGTCTGCAATGGATATGACGTTGAATCAAGATGCCGTTGCCGAGATTTGGCGACCGGTTGTTCTGACGTTTGAGAGCGCCTGTTCGTTCGATAACCCGTTTTTGGATGTTGAGATTTGGGCGGAGTTCACCGGCTCGAGTGGCAGGGTAATTCGCCGCGAGGCCTACTGGGATGGTGGGCGTACCTACTGCGTGTCGTTTGCCCCGACCGAGCTGGGTGCCTGGAACTATGTTATCGAGGCTCCCGAGCAGACCGGTCTTAATGGCTGCACGGGCCGCGTCTAGGCCGTGCCGTACGCGGGCGACCTCGATCTGTATCGCCACGGTTTTATCCGCGTTGCAGACGATTCGCGCATGTTTGCCTATTCAGATGGTACGCCGTTCTTTTGGCTGGGCGATACCCATTGGGAGTTTGCCTACCGTGAGAGCTGGGATGCGTCGAACCACCCCGGCATGACGAGCCAATTTCGCGGTATGGTCGACCTACGTGCCGAGCAGGGCTTTACCGTCTATCAGACCAACCTGCGCTCTGACATGGGCGCAGGAGATCGCTATTGGATTGACGGTGGCATGGCCAAGGGCGTGGAAGATGTGCCTAATGTGGCCTTCTACCAGCGGGAGCTCGACCGCCGCATGGCCTATATTGCCGATGCGGGCTTAGTGAACGCACTTGGGCAAGCGTGGGCGTTTGCCATTCTCGGCGAGCATGCCGTGGAACACCAAAAGCACCTCGCCCGCTACCTGGTGGCGCGCTACGGTGCATATCCGATGGTGTGGACGCTTGCCGGCGAGGTTGCCGGATACCGCAAAGAAGGTCGAGCCGCCATGCTTGACGGCTGGCGTGAGGTCGCCTTGGAGATTGAGGCACGCGACGGCTATGGTCATCTGGCGACGGCGCACTATACCAACGAGCGCCCCTTTGCCGATTACTACCAGGATGAACCCTGGATGGACTTTACGCTCAACCAGGCCGGTCACGGCGATTACCTCATCAAGGCAAGCGACTACTTTGACTATCTGGCAGCTCATGACGACAAGCCCTTCGTTGAGGGCGAGGCGCTCTACGAGTTTTGCTCGACGCTCGAGGAGATGGGTACGCGCCTGTGCACCGCAGACATGCTGCGCCGCGTGGCGTATATCTGCATGCAGGCCGGCGGCGCCGGCTATACCTACGGAGCCCAGGGAATCTGGGACAACGTGTGGGAAAGCCCTGAGGAGCTCGACCCCTTTATGGCAATCTTCAACCGCTTTGGCATTACTTGGGCCCAGGCGGTAGACGGAGAAGGTGCGGTCCAGATGGGCTACATGCGTTCCTTCTACGAAGACAATCACTTCTGGGAGCTCGCTCCCTACGAAACGACCGATGCGGGCAACCTGTTTGCCAACAAGGCTCCGCTGGCAACCGCCAACCAGGACCTTTCGCGCATCGTCGCGTACTTTGGCGATACCGTGCGCCAAAAGCTTGCTATCGAGGGTGTGCCGACGGGCGCTGCCTATGCAAGCCGATGGTTTAACCCTCGCACGGGCGCATACCGTGACGGCGAGGACGCCCTTGCCGTCACGGACAGCATTACCCTGCCTGACAAACCCGGGGTTGGGGATTGGCTCCTCGTCCTCGAGCTCAAGGCGTAACCATATTTCCATTGGTCATAGGCGGGAAAGAGTCGGCCGCAATTTCCCGTTTGACAGCTAGATGAATCGTTTAGAGAGGATCAGTGAACACAAAAATGAGCGTTCTCGATTCGATGCAGGGCTTCCTCGAGAAGCACGTGGGCCCCATTGCCCACAAAGTGAGTAGCTTTAACGTCGTAAAGGGCCTTATGTCCGGCATGATGGCGACCATGCCCGTTACGCTGGGCGTGGCGCTGCTCTCCATTATCAACGGGCTGCCGATCCCGCCGCTGCAGGCGTTCCTTGCCAGCACCGGCATGTCGGCGACGATTACCGACGTACTGGTCGTTACCATGAACCTCGGCGCCATCTACATGTGCGCCTCGGTCTCGTACTCCTACGGCAAGGTGCTCGGGAACAAAGGCCTTACGTCGACGGTTGCGGCTATTGGCGTTTTGCTCCTGCTGATTCCTCTTGGCCATGCCGAGGACGGCTCGACGTTTATCGTGACCCGTTATCTGGGCAGCTCGGGTCTGTTCGTTGCGCTGCTCGTGGCGTTGATCGTGCCGAAGGCGCTTAACTTCCTTATGAAGCATATCGCCATCCCCATGCCCGATTCCGTCCCTCAGTTCGTTAACGATTCGCTGTCTCCGATGTTCTGCGCCATCGTTATCTTCACCACGGCCGCGCTGCTTAAGTGGGGTATGGGCCTGACGAGCTATGGCGATGTCTTTAACCTCATCAACAGCACCATTGCCACTCCCGTTATGTTCCTGGGCTCCAGCCCCTGGGCCGTTGTCATTTACTTTACGCTGTGCAACCTGCTGTTCTTCTTTGGTATCCACCCCAGCGTCCTGATGGGCGTGTACATGCCGGTTATCCAGGCCTGCGCTCTTGCCAACACCGAGGCATTCGTTGCCGGCCAGCCACTGCCGTACCTGTCGTTCATCATCATGTTCTCTGTCGGTTCTGTTGACGCCCTTGGCATGGAGCTTGCGCTGCTCACGGCCAAGTCCGAGCGCTACAAGGCCCTCTCCAAGATTGCCCTGGTGCCCGCACTCTTCAACATCTCCGAGCCCATCATCTTTGGTACGCCCATTGCCATGAACCCCTATATGTTCATCCCCTTCATCCTGCTCAAGCCGGTGGCCTGCATTGCTGCCGCCGTCGGCCTGATGCTCGGTCTGGGCAATGCATTTAACCCGACCATTTCCATGCCGTTTGTCGTGCCGCTGCCCATCAGCAACTTCTTTACGGGCGGCATTGGCCTGGTCGCAATCGTCCTCGCCGCAATCCTGCTGGTCGGACTGCTGTTTATCCCGTTCGTCAAGATGGCCGATAAGGAGGCACTGGCCGAGGAAGCTGCTGCAAAGGCTTCTGCCGAGTAGGTCATTGTCCACAAGTTCGAAGGTTCGGCCGATCGCGTTGATCGCCGAAACATATAAGTCCCTGTGAGGGGTTACAGGAAAGGAACTGCAATGAAAAACATCGTTCTTATGTGCGCTGGCGGCATGTCCACGAGCATCATCATGAAGAACATCAAGAAGGCCGCCGACGCCGAGGGCCTGGAGTGCGAGGTGTCCGCTCACGCCGTCAACGAGGCTGCCACCATTGGCCGCAATGCCGACTGCATTCTGCTTGGGCCGCAGGTTGGCTATGCCAAGGATGAAGTTTGCGCCGCATGCCCCGGGGTTCCGGTCGGCGTAATTCCCATGACCACCTACGGCATGATGGACGGCGTCAAGGCTCTGGCTCAGGCCAAGGAACTGATGGGGCTGTAAGTATGACGGCAGAAGAGATTCAGCTTCAGAGTTTTCAGATCATTGCAGGCGTCGGTTGCGCGCGCAGCTGCTATATCGATGCGATTCATCTAGCTCGTGACGGCAAGTTCGAAGAGGCCGAGGCAAAGATCACGGAAGGCCAGCAGCACTATGCCGAGGGCCACGCTGCCCATGGTGGCCTTGTCCAGCAGACTGCCGCCGGCGAGAACCTGAGCATCGATCTTTTGGTCGTCCATGCCGAGGATCAGCTGATGAGCGCCGAGGGCTTTGGCATCCTTGCCAAGGAGTTCGTGGACGTCTATCGCAAGATGGGCGCGTAGCCGCTGGCCCTGTTGCCGGGCTGTCGCCGCGGGCGGTGCTCTCGCGGCGATGGACGGCATTGGTTCCGTTTACATACTTGTGTGGACAGAGAGGGTCCTTTGGGGCCCTCTTTTTTGTTCCCCCTGTATGTTCAGAACGTTTACATACCGTTTAGGCTGATTTCTCTACCGTTTACAGGTATTTCGCGCTAAACTAATAAACAAAAGAGTAAAACATTTAGTAAACAGAACAAAACGAAACATGCGTCTGTTTACTGAACATGTGACTAGGGGAGGACGTACATGGATAAGATCAAGCTCGGTTTTGTGCCTACGCGCCGCAGCATCTTTAGCGCGCCGGACGCGATCAAGTATCGTGGTCTGACGGCTGACCGTCTGCGCGAGATCGGCGTCGACATCGTTGATATCGACGACATCAACGACGAGGGCCTGCTGTTCGACGACAGCCATATCGAGCCTATCGTCAAGAAGTTCCGCGCCGAGGGCGTCGACGGCATCATGCTGTGCCACGCCAACTTTGGTACCGAGTACGTCTGCGCCCGCCTTGCCCGCGAGCTCGGTCTGCCCGTGCTGCTGTGGGGCCCGCGCGACGAGCGCCCCGAGCCCGACGGCACCCGCCTGCGCGACAGCCAGTGCGGCCTGTTCGCCACCGGCAAGGTCCTGCGCCGCTTCCAGGTCCCCTTCACCTACATGACCAACTGCCGCCTGACTGATCCCGAGTTCGAGCGCGGCGTCTGGGACTTCCTGGCCGTGTGCAACGTCGTTAAGACCTTCAAGCACACCCGCATCCTGCAGATGGCCACCCGCCCGTTCGACTTCTGGTCGACCATGTGCAACGAGGGCGAGCTGCTCGAGAAGTTCAACATCCAGCTTTCGCCCATCCCCATGACCGAGCTTGTTCAGGCCGTGCGCGACGCCCAGGCCGACGAGCAAGCCATGGCCGCCATGCTCGCCCACATCGCCGACAGCTTTGAGATCTGCATCCCCGAGGACAAGGTCCCCGCGGTCGCAGGACTCGCCATCGCCATGAAGCGTCTGGTCGAGAAGTACGGCTGCAACGCCGGCGCCATCCAGTGCTGGAACGCCCTGCAGGACGAGCTGGGCATTATGCCCTGCGCCGCCAACGCCATCCTCAACGAGATGGGTATCCCCGTCGTCTGCGAGACCGACATCCACGGCGCCATCACCGCGCTCATGGTCGAGGCCGCCGATCTTGGCCGTCACCGCGGCATGTTCGCCGACTGGACCGTCCGCCATCCCGACAACGAGAACGGCGAGCTGTTGCAGCACTGCGGCCCCTGGCCCTGCAGCTGCGCGGCCGTCAAGCCCAAGCTCACCTATCCGCTGGCCTTCGATCACCCCGGCGCGCTGACGGCCGAGGCCAAGCACGGCGACCTCACCCTTGCCCGCTTTGACGGCGACAACGGCGAGTACTCGCTGCTGCTGGGCAATGCCCGCGGCATCGACGGCCCGGCCGGTATGGGCACCTACCTGTGGGTCGAGGTCGAGAACCTCAAGCGCCTCGAGGCAAAGATCGTCGAGGGCCCCTACATCCACCACTGCGTGGCCATCCACGCCAACGTGGTGCCGGTGCTCTACGAGGCATGCAAGTACATCGGCATCCAGCCCGACCTGTACGACCCCATCGAAGAAGACGTCAAAGCCTACCTGCGAGGAGAGTAGAAATGGCAACTATCGAAGAGCTTGAGTCCCTGCGCTGGGACCTCCGCCGCGATTGCGTCGACATCATCATGGCCGGCGCCGGCGGCCACATCGGCGGCGACATGTCGGTGATCGACGCCCTCATGACCCTCTACGCCAACCATCTGAACATTTCGCCCGAGACCGTCGACGATCCCAACCGCGATCGCTTCGTGCTCTCCAAGGGCCACGCCATGGAGGCCTACTACGCGGTGCTGTGTCACGAGGGCTATTTGGACCTCGACGACGTCAAGGCCCGCTTCTCCAAGTTCGGCAGCCCCTACATCGGGCACCCCAACAACAAGCTCAAGGGCATCGAGATGAACTCGGGTTCGCTGGGCCATGGCCTGCCCGTGGCCGTCGGGATGGCGCTTGCCGGCAAGATGGACGGCCGCGACTACCGCGTCTACACCATCATGGGCGACGGCGAGCTTGCCGAGGGTTCGGTCTGGGAAGGCGCCATGAGCGGTGGCAACTACCAGCTCGATAACCTGTGCGCGCTCGTGGACCGTAACCGCCTGCAGATCAGCGGCAGCACCGAGGACGTCATGAAGCAGGATTCGCAGGAGGAGCGCTGGGCCGCCTTCGGCTGGAACGTGCTCTCCATTCCGGGCAACGACGTTCGAGCCATCGACGCCGCGCTGACGCTTGCGGCCGAGACCAGCGGAAAGCCCACGGTCATCATTCTCAACACGGTGAAGGGCTATGGCTCACCCGTCATGGAGAACAAGGCCGCCTGGCATCACCACCTGCCCAACGATGAGGAATATGCCCAGATCATCGCCGATTTCGCTGCCCATAAGGAGGCCATCAATGGCTAACAAGATCGCCAACCGCAAGGTTATCTGCGACACGCTGCTCGAGGCCGCCGAGACCGATAGGGACATCGTCGTCCTGTGTTCCGACTCCCGCGGCTCCGCGTCGCTCACGCCGTTCTTCGATCAGTATCCCCAGCAGTCCGTTGAGGTCGGCATTGCCGAGCAGGACCTGGTGAGCATCGCCGCCGGCATGGCTTCGTGCGGCAAGAAGGCCTGGGCCGCCTCGCCGGCGTCCTTTGTGACCACGCGTTCGTATGAGCAGTGCAAGGTCGACGTTTCGTACTCCAACACCAATGTCAAACTCATCGGCATCTCGGGCGGCGTGTCCTACGGCGCCCTCGGTATGAGCCACCACTCCGCGCAGGACATCGCCGCCATGAGCGCGATTCCCAACATGCGCGTGTATCTGCCGAGCGACCGCTTCCAGACCGCCGAGCTCGTGCGCGCCCTGGTCGCCGACAACAAGCCGGCCTACATCCGCGTTGGCCGCAACCCGGTCGAGGACGTGTACACCGAGGATGAGTGCCCGTTCCAGATGGACCGCGCCACCTGGGTGCGTCGCGGTACCGATGTGACGATCGTCGCCACCGGCGAGATGGTCCGCCATGCCGTGGACGCCGCCGACCTGCTGGCCGAGCAGGGCATCTCGGCAACGGTGCTCGACATGTACTGTGTGAAGCCGCTCGACGCCGAGGCCGTGATTGAGGCCGCCGGTGCCACGCGCGCCGTCGTGACTGTCGAGGAGCACAGCCCCTTCGGCGGCCTGGGCTCTATGGTCGCGCAGGTGGTGGGCGAGCATTGCCCGCGTCCGGTCAAGTGCCTCTCCCTGCCCGACGCGCCGGTCATCACCGGCACGAGCCCCGAGGTCTTTGCGTACTACGGCCTCACCGGCGAAGGCATTGCCAAGACCGTTGCCGAGTTCCTCGGCAACTAGTAGACACAGACGCTGCGCGGCCGCCAAGCACCGCACCTTGCCGTTCAAACCGTCGCTTGCGTACACAAAGTACGCGGCGCTCCTCTTTCACGGCAATCTGCGGCACTTGGCGGTCGCTCGCTCCTTGTCCGCCAGGCTGTCTTTGATTTGGCGGAAGGAATGGGAGAGTACATGAGCAAATACATCATCGGAATCGATCAGTCCACGCAGGGCACCAAGGCGCTGCTGGTGGACGAGGGCGGCCATCTGATTCATCGTGCCGACCGCTCGCATCGCCAGATTGTCAACGAGGCCGGCTGGGTGAACCATGATCCGGCCGAGATTGCCGCCAATGTGCTGGCCGTAGCGCGTGCCGTGGTGGAGGAGACCGGGGTCGACCCGACCGACGTTGCCGGCATCGGCATCTCCAACCAGCGCGAGACCACCGTTGCCTGGAACCGCACGACGGGCGAGCCGCTGTGCGACGCCGTGGTGTGGCAGTGCGCCCGCGCCCGCGAGCTGTGCGACAAGCTGGCCGCGCGCGAGGGTGTGGCCGACCTGGTGCGCGACACGACGGGTCTGGTACTCTCGCCCTACTATCCGGCGGGCAAGATGGCCTGGATTCTCGCGAACGTTCCCGCGGCTGCCGAGGCCGCGGCAGCGGGCGAGCTGTGCCTGGGCACCATCGATGCCTGGGTGGTCTGGACGCTCACGGGCGGCGCGGAGTTCCGCTGTGACTGGTCCAACGCCAGCCGCACGCAGCTCTTTGACCTGCGCCGTGGCTGCTGGAGCGAGCCGGTGTGCGAGGCCTTTGGCGTCGACGTGGCCTGCCTGCCGCAGGTGACCGATTCCGATGGCCTGTTCGGCACGACGGACCTGGGCGGCTTTTTGCCGGCACCCGTGCCCATTCACGGCGTGCTCGGCGACAGCCATGCGGCCTTGTTCGCGCAGGGTTGCCACAGCCGCGGTATGGCCAAGGCGACCTATGGCACCGGCAGCTCGGTCATGATGAACGTCGGCGACGAGTTCGTTGCCAGCTCGCACGGGCTTTCGAGCTCGCTCGCATGGCGTATGGACGGCGTGACCGAGTACGTGCTCGAGGGCAACGTGAGCTACGCCGGCGCCGTCAAGACGTGGCTGCGCGATGATCTGGAACTCATCAATAACCCCGAGGAAGTTACCGACCTGTGCTACGCCGCCAATCCGGCGAGCCGCGTCTACTTTGTGCCGGCGTTTACCGGCTTGGGTGCGCCGCACTGGGCGAGTGACGCCGAGGGCTGCGTCTTTGGCATGACGCGCACCACAGGTCGCGCGGAGTTCGTGAAGGCCGCCGACGAGTCGATTGCCTATCAAATCTTTGACGTGATCGATGCAATGGTCGAGGATTCGGGCGCGGCATTGGCCGAGCTTCGTGTTGACGGCGGTCCCACGCGCGACGCGTACCTGATGCAGTTTGAGAGCGACTTGGTCGGTTCGCCCATTCGCATCGCGAGCAACGACGAGATGAGCGGCTTGGGTGCGGCCTGGGCCTGCGGCATTGCGCTGGGCATGTACACGCGCGATGTCGTCGACGTCTACGGGGCCCGCGGCATCGTGGAGCCTGCCATGACCGCCGACGAACGCGCCAAAAAGATCGCCGGCTGGCGCCACGCCGTCAAATCAACAATTGCATACACTGCCTAGCATGATTTTTCTGGGACGGGGATTAAAAACTCATTGATCCCCGTCCCAGGTAGCTTATTTGGGACGGGGCTTTTTTGACTGGTATGATTGGTGCGACCATTCGAACCAGCTAAAAGAGCCCCGTCCCAAATTGACTACCGAGAGGATCTGCCATGGAGCGCATCGCCAGCTTTTCCGTTGACCATCTGCTGCTTGAGCCCGGCGTGTATGTGAGCCGCATCGACCGCGATCCGGCGACCGGTGCTGCCGTCACCACGTTTGACCTGCGCCTGACCACGCCCAACAAAGAGCCGGTCATGAACACGGCCGAGTGCCATACCATCGAGCACCTGGGCGCGACGTTCCTTCGCAATCATGCCGAGTGGTCGAGCCGCATTGTCTACTTTGGCCCCATGGGCTGCCGCACGGGCTTTTACCTCGTCGTATTTGGCGAAGTGACGAGCGAGGAGATCATGCCGATCGTGCGCGAGCTGTTTGAGTTTATCGCCGGCTTTGAGGGCGATGTCCCCGGAGCCGCTCCCGAGGAGTGCGGTAACTACCTGGACCAGAACCTCCCCATGGCCAACTGGCTTGCGCGCCGCTACCTCGACCGCGACCTGGCCGATATCGACGAGAAGCACCTGCACTATCAGCAGGCGTAAGGCCGCCCTCTACCTCCAAACCGCTCACACGGAGATATCGACCGTTTAACTGTTTAGAAGTGTTTATTCGAGGTCATTAGCGGTGGATCGCTTAAACTAATCTTCAGAGTGATATTCAGGCAAGGCTCCTGAAGCAGCATCTGTCGACATTCATTGTCGGATTCTGCTTCGGGAGCCTTGTTCTGTTTAAGGGGGGACACATGGAAATTGTTAAACGAATTAATACCAGCGCTGTCCTCTGCGTCGATGGAAATGGCAGACAGCTGGTTGCATTCGGCCGTGGTCTGGGGTTTAAGAATGTCGGGGACGAGGTCCCTCTTTCGGAGATTCAACGAACGTTTTATAACGTTAGCTCTCGCTACATCGCTCTCGTTGACGAGGTTCCCGATGAGCTTCTCGAGCTTACCTCGGATGTTATTGATATGTCGACAGGTTTGCTGCCTTATGACGTGAGCCCTAATTTACCGTTTATCCTTGCGGACCATATCGCGTATGTGGTTAAGCGCAAAGAGCAAAATATCGTTGTCCGCATGCCTTTATCGTTTGACGTCCGCCAACAATATCCCGTCGAATTTAAAATCGGCGAGTATGCACTTAGGATAATCAGGAAACGTCTTAACGTTAGGCTTCCAGCTCATGAGGCAGTTGGAATTGCCATGGCGTTTATCAATAACATGGCCGATTCGGATTCATGCGAAGTAGCTAAAGAGTTTAGCGCGGATATCTACGATCGTGTTCTGGAGGAGTCAACCGTTGCTGTTGAAAATCGACTTGGCATTCAAGTTGATCGGGAAGGTTTCGATTACGCAAGGTTTGCAACCCATCTTCAGTACCTATTCAATAGGTTGAACTCTGGCGAAAACATCGTGAGCGACAACCGCAAGATGTATCTCTCGCTCAAAAAAGAATATCCGGTGGCATCGATGTGCGCCGATGATATTGCTTCTGTTCTCAGCCGACTGACGGGGCAGGAGCTTATAGACGAGGAAAGACTCTACCTCATGATGCACATCAATCGAATTGCATCGAAAACAAGGTAATTAGTCGGCAAAGGCGCGCGCTTTGCTGATGGTTACATATAAAACTCAACATGGGAGAAATGGTATTTATGGCAGATACAACCAAGCTCGCTGCCGAGATTCTCGAGATGGTGGGCGGCGCAGAAAACGTTACATTTGTAGCTCACTGCATGACTCGTTTAAGGTTTAACCTTAAGGACGAAAGCATCGTAGACGATGCAAAAGTCAAGGCGATTGATGGCGTGATCGACATTCGCCATTCCGCGGGGCAATATCAGGTGATTGTGGGACCTAAGGTCGATAAGGTCTATGAAATCGTTGCCAAGGAAGCTGGGATTGATGCCGGAGATTCCGAGGCTAGCGAAGGAGAGACTAAGGGCTTTCTGGGAAAGCTAATGAAGCTCATCAGCGGTATCATGATGCCCGTTCTTCCTGCCTTGATCGCATGCGGAATGATAAACGCCGTCCTTAGTATTCTGACGACGGTGGGTGTTGTTTCCGCCGAGAGCGGAATTTACACTCTGCTGTACGGCATGGGAAATGCCTGCATGTATTTCCTGCCCGTTCTTGTCGGATCATCTGCTGCTCAGTTCTTTGGAACCGATCGATATATCGGTGCGGTACTCGGCGCAATCCTGATTTATCCGACTTTCGTTGCTGCGGCCGGGGCGGGCGATGCGCTGGATTTGCTCGGCATGAAGTTCACGATGGTGAACTATTCCTCCACGGTGTTTCCTGCTATCGTGGCGGCTTGGTTCGCGTCCGTTCTTAATAAGGGGCTGCGGGCGGTTCTTCCCGATGTTGTGGCATTTGCGCTCGTCCCGTTCCTGACGGTTGCTATCGCCGCCCCTGTCTCGCTCCTTGTGATCGGCCCCGTTATTCAGCAGGCGAGCTCTTTGCTTGCGGCTGCAGTGCTGGCGGTCTATCAGTTCAGCCCCATCCTTTGCGGCGTTATTCTCGGGCCGATATTCGGTCTTGTTATGATTCCCCTTGGACTCCATTGGGCCCTGATCGTGCTTTCCATCAACAATATTATGACCGTCGGCTCCGATCCTATCCTTGGACTTCTCTGCTGCAGCATGGGTGTCGTCGGTGCTTGTTTGGCGTTCGCTCTCCGCTCGAAGGATCCGAGTGAAAAGAGTCTTGGGTTCAGCTGTGCCGTTACGGGCTTTTTCGGGATTACGGAACCGGCACTGTACGGCATCATCTTGGAGCACAAGAAGATCGTTATCGCTTCCATGATCGCCGGAGCAATCAGTGCTGTTATCCCAGCGATTTTCAACACCCGTACGTTCGTTATGACGTCGAGCGGCATTTTTAGCTTCCCCGGTTATATGGACCCTTCTGGTGATATGAGCAGCCTCATCGGCGCAATTCTTTGCAATGTCGTCGGTTTAATTATTAACTTCGTTCTCGTTTACATCATGTATCGCTCTGATGAAGAGGCAACAGTGGAGTAGACAATTATTCGGAATGTAAGCTGCCGAAAACCCCGCGGCAGATTGCATATGGTGGGCTTGTCGTTGATTCACGCGAGCCCACCCTCATTTTTTGGAGTGACTAGCTATGACAATTACTGCCGATATGACGTTTGGCGAAATTGCGCTCCTTCCTGAGTTCGCTGGCTTTGGCGAGCACCTTATGCTTTGCCGGCCTTCAACTTGGGAGCGCATGTGGGATAAACCCATTGTGTCTCATATGAATTCTGATACTAATCCATATGCAGCTGCTCGTGTTTTACGCGGATTGAATCGGATTGTCGAACTTGTGGATGCCGGGGGGCGGGTTGCCTACGATATTTGGGATGAGGCCGACTGCATCCGTGACCCGACTCGACGCAACGTGAAATTGTTCTTCTTTCCTGGGAGACCGGGGGCTCCTTTTATCATTGCGCTTTCAGGCGGAGGTTATCAGAGCGTTTGCCACCAGATGGAAGGCTTTCCTGTTGCCCCCGAGCTCAACGATGCGGGCTATAACGTGTTCGTTCTGTCATACAGGGTGAGGATCGAGCCTTTGATGCCGCGTCCAATCGACGATCTAAATCGAGCCGTCCGTTTTGTCCTCGAGAATTCAGCGGTATTTAATGTTGCTAAAAGCTATGCAGTTATCGGCTTTTCTGCTGGTGCGCATTTGGCTGCCGAGTGGGGGACGGACAACAAGGGGTTTGCGTCCTACGGATGTGAGGCACCCAAAGCCTTGGTCCTGTGTTATGCGCCGATTGATCTCCATGGCCTTGAGAACACATCAGACAATAGATTTATTGATTCGGTATGTGGCGAGGCTGGGCGCGACGCGCTCGAAGATTTCTGCATTAATCAGCATGTGTGGGAGCAGTATCCGCCGACATATCTTTGGCAATGCGCCGATGATGACATCGTATCGCCAGACAATTATAAAAAGATGGTTGATGCTTTGGACGCAGCTGGGGTGCACCATGAGGGGGTCATGTATCCTGAAGGAGGACACGCGTTGATGAAGCCCCATGCGCCAGAAGTCGACCATTGGTGCTTGGGCGCTATTGAGTTTCTTAAAGGCTATCTCGGCTAATGAAGAAACTGCGCGTCGCCTTTTTGGTGAGCAACTTCTTCGCTCATTGCTTGCGGTATTGATTGCAACAGAAGCGCCTTCGCTTTTTGCGGGGGTGCTTTTTCGTATTGAATGCTCAAAATAGTACGCGATTGTTCTAGAATGTTCGTATAGTCACATTTACGAACAGGAGTGAACATGCATATCTACTCTGTCAACGATCCCGAGTTCAAATCCTATGGCAACGTTTGGGATGACGTTCCGTCCGAGTTCACGTCGCCCGTGCTCGAGGCGCTCTCCGCCACGCCCATCCCCGAGGGCAGCAAGTACGTAGCAAGCGCGCCGGAGCTCGAGGGCGTCAAGGATGCCGACAAACTGGGCTTTCTCATGTTTGGCGGCCGTCCCTTCCAGCTCGGTTGGTGCAATGGCCACAATACACGACTCAACTGCCTGGAGTACCACCGCGCGAGCGAGTTCAACCTGGGTGCACGCGACTTTATTCTGCTCGTGGCGCATCGCTGGGAGATCGAGGACGGCAAGCTCGATACTGCTCAGGTCAAGGCGTTCCGCGTGCCGGCGGGCAAGGTTGTCGAGGTTTTCAACACCACGCTCCACTACACGCCCTGCATGGTCGACGACGGTGGCTTCCAGGTGATGGTCGCGCTTCCCGCCGGCACCAACGGCCCGCGCCCCGAGGCTGCAGCCGACATGCCCGCGGCCGGCGACAGCTACTGCTACTGGAAGGCCGACAAGTGGGTCCTCTGCCACGCCGATAGCCCCAAGGCAGCTGAGGGCGGCTACGTAGGCCTCACCGGCAAGAACCTCGACATCACCGTGGACTAAATCCAAAAACCACCACGAAGGGGACAGGCATCTTTGTGGTGGTTTTTTCCTATATAGAACACCTGTACGACTCCTTTCCTTTCTTTCCTATTTTTTCCTTTTTTTCCTATTGAGGCGGCGGTCTGATTTCCGTTTGTCTCGTTCTGTAACATCTAGCAGGCAAAATCGTCTCTACCTGTTACAGATCGAGACAAACTGCAGGGGCGGTCCGAAAATCTTGATCTGTAACAATAAGCCCGGTTTTGACGGCCTAACTGTTACAGAGCGAGACAAACCGACCAAAACCACCACAAAGGTGCCTGTCCCCTTCGTGGTGGTTGGGGCTGGTGGGTATCAGAAAGTGTCAGGCTTGGACGGCCGCCGGGCGCCCAAGCGCGAAAAGAAGTGTCGACCTGCGTCGTTGTCGTTGAGCGGCGTCCCGTTTGCGGGGATACTGAAATCACGACAAGCAGCGTATGAAAGGATCGATGCATGGCTTTCCGTAATGACTTCCTGTGGGGCGGCGCGACGGCTGCCAACCAGTGCGAGGGCGCCTACAACGTGGACGGCCGCGGCCTGGCCAACGTGGATGTGGCTCCGCACGGCTCGGAGCGCTACGCGGTGGTCTCCGGCCAGCGCAAGATGCTCGACTTTGAGGACGGCTACTACTATCCCGCGCAGACTGGCATCGATTTTTACCATCACTACAAGGAGGACATCGCTCTCTTTGCCGAGATGGGCTTTAAGACCTTCCGCATGAGCCTGGCCTGGACCCGCATCTTCCCCAACGGCGATGAGACCGAGCCCAACGAGGCCGGCCTGGCCTTTTACGAGGACGTGTTCCGCGAGTGCCAGAAGCATGGCATCGAGCCGCTCGTGACCATCACGCACTTCGACTGCCCCATCCACCTCATCAAGGAGTACGGCGGCTGGCGCAACCGCAAGCTCATCGACTTCTACAAGAACCTCGCGACCACGATCTTCACCCGCTACAAGGGCCTGGTGAAGTACTGGCTCACCTTTAACGAGATCAACATGATCCTGCACCTGCCGTTTATGGGCGCTGGCCTGGTCTTTGAGGAAGGCGAGAACAAGGAGGCCGTCGAGTACCTGGCTGCCCACAACGAGCTCGTCGCCAGCGCTTGGGCCACCAAGATCGCCCACGAGATCGACCCCGAGGTCAAGATCGGCTGCATGCTCGCCGCAGGTAGCTACTACCCTTACAGCTGTCGCCCGGGCGACGTGCGCCAGGCCCAGCTCGACAACCAGAACAATTACTTCTTCGTTGACGTCCAGAGCCGCGGCTATTATCCGGCCTATGCCGTCAAGAAGCTCGAGCGCCTGGGTATCGATGTGGACATGACCGACGAGGACCGCGAGATCCTGGCCGCCAACACCGTCGACTTCATCAGCTTTAGCTATTACAGCACCCGGTGCTCCGCTGGTGCCGACAATCCCGATGTCGAGCGCACCCAGGGCAACGCCTTCGCCGGTGCCAAGAACCCTTATCTGCAGCAGAGCCAGTGGGGCTGGGCTATCGACCCGCTGGGCTTCCGCATCACCCTCAACGACCTGTACGACCGCTATCAGAAGCCGCTGTTCGTGGTCGAGAACGGTCTGGGCGCCAAGGACGTTGTCGAGGAGGACGGCTCCATCAACGACGACTACCGTATCGACTACCTGCGCCAGCACATCGCCGCGATGCGTGACGCGGTGACCGAGGACGGCGTTGACCTACTGGGCTACACCACCTGGGGCCCGATCGACCTGGTGTCTGCCGGCACGGGCGAGATGTCTAAGCGCTACGGCTTTATCTACGTCGATCGCGACGACGCCGGCAACGGTACCCTCAAGCGTTCCAAGAAGAAGAGCTTCGACTGGTACAAGCATGTTATTGAAACGAATGGTGAGGACCTGTCCTAAGGAAGCTGAGACACTCGACTTCAGAGTTTCCTGACCAAAACACCCGGCGAGCAGTTAATGCTCACCGGGTGTTTTGTTAAAAGAAGTGAAAGAAAGCAAAAGAAGTTAAAGCAGACACCAATTAGTCGCTGGGGACACTCTTCGGCCACTCATTGGACGTACTTAAATGAGTGGCGGTTGGGGACGCTCCATGCCGAATGTGGGCGCCGTTCTTGCTATGCCACGGTCACGGCAACCTGGGCGTAGCGGCTGCAGGGGCGCTCGGCGCGCGTCTGCACGGTAAGGGTGAGCACGAAGCGGTCGCCGGGCTGCGCGTCGGCGGGCACGATAAAAGCGGTGCTCACCGTGCATTCCTGCCACAGCGAAAGATCCTGCGCGCCTGTATAGCTCGACGGGTCCACGGCGACATCCCAATGTGCATCGAAGCCCTTGCCATCGGGGTCGACGATGGTCGCTGCAAGAGCAACGCGCTCACCGGCTGTGGCGCTGCGGTCGTCCATGACCTCGGCAACATACGCCGGATGCGAACAGGCCGCGGGCTCGTGGGCACACCACTGCGCGCGGGCGGCGAAGTCCTCCTGATAGGCGCGCAGATAGGGATTAGGATTGCCATCGACGGGCGTGCCTATGGCGGCAAAGCCGGCAGGCGCATCTGAGTCGGGATGCCCGTCCAAAAACATGCGGCCGAGTAACGTGTCAAAGCCGCGGTCGTCAGCCCCGCGCAGGCCAAACGGCAGCAGCGGGATATAGGTCATTGAGTCGCCTTCGGCCATAAAGTCGCCGCGCTCAAACTGCATCGCAGGCATGCCCTCCAGGCCCCAGTCCAAGCGCGCATGCTTGCCAAACTGAAAGCGCTCGGGCTCGTTTTCGTACACCTTGCCATCGCCATAGAGCATATAGCGCGCCATAAGGGGACCGTTGCCCTGCGTGAGATTCTGTTCGGGCCAGGGAGCCTGGAACAGCGGCAGTGTATCGGGCTGAGCCATCTTGGCATCGACATAGCCGCCATACATATAGGGCACACACCAAAAGATGAGATCGGGGAAGAGCTCATGCCCATGGTCGAGCCAAGAATTGTCCTGCCCCACGCCATCGGCAACGCCCATCACGCGCACCTTCTGATAGACACGCTGCTGCACAGAAGGCCATTCGGGCGTATCACGATAGCGCTCAGCAATGCTCATGAGCGCACGAACAATGGTATTCATGCCGCCCCAGCTGAGCAGCCAAAGCGTACGCGGGTCATCATCCAAGATTGCCTGAGCAATCACGCGCGAACCCTCAGTCTCCTCACGCACATCGCCCTCAAAGGCAACGTTGCCCACAAAGGTACGCTCAATCATCTGAGCCGGCGAAGGAAACGGCGGCTCACCGGCAGCGGCCGCATTAGCCTGCAGCTGAGGCCAAGCCTGGGCATATTCATTGCTCCAGAGGCTCTCAATCCAATGCTCGGGAAACGGACGATACTCACGAAGCTCGCCGGCCAGCGGATCGGGCTCATGAGGCACAACATCCCACTCATAAGAGCGACGCCCTTTGGTCCGCCAATGCGAATTCACCTCACCGAGCGTATGAACCCCATCCCCAAGAAAGTGATACTGCGAAGCCGTATACACCACGGCCTGAACATCAAGCACATTGAGATACAGAGCCAAATGAATGAGCGAGTTCATATCATCGACTTCCATATCAGTAGTAACAATCACCCGAGTTAGCTCTTGGGACATAGGAACAGCTCCAATCAAAATCAATTCAGCCAGTTACGCGCAAGGCAAGACGGGACCCACGTCCCCATCGCCACCGACCCGGCGCGCTGCCGGAAGCGCCCGGCCAGCGTTTCGAACAACGTTAACTTAGGGGGCCCTGACCTTTAGTTTTGTAAACATTCCGCAGCGCGGGCCCCGTTTATCCGATGCTCCGAAGGAGCAGGATAAGCGGGGCTCAGGCGCGAGGACGTTTACAAAACTAAAGGTCAGGGCCCCCGATGGGATGGCTACCTCGAAACTCTGGCCGACCACTCCCAGCAGCCCACCGGCTCGCCGTCGATGAGTACGTTGCCCCCGTCGAAGTCTTGATAACACAGGTCGTTGAATTGGTGGATCCACACGCCGTGGCTGAACGTCTTCTTGGGCGAGCCGTCGGCCTCGCGATAGCGTCCGGTCAGGTCCTCGACATGGCTAAAGTAGGTGAGGTGCACGTTGGCTCCGGCGTCACGCAGGCGTGCCGTGAGCGGCAGCACGGTCTGCTGCGGCGACACGAGCTCGTCGCCCTTGGAGTGCGTAAACCACAGCGGCGTCTTGGCGAGCGCGGCTACGTCCTCGTCCGTGGCGTTGTACCACGGCGCGCAGCAGGGAAGGCCCGCCGCGAAGAAATCGGGGTAGTCGGCGCACAGGCGCAGCGTCATAAAGCCGCCGTTGGAAAGGCCAGCGACCACGATACGGTCGGTGTCGATGCGGTCGGCATGCTCGGCGACAAACTCGTCGATGAGCGCCTTAATGACGGGGGAGTAGATGCTCTGGTTGGAGTGGCCGAGCTGCTCAGTGCCGTTGTCCATCCAAAACGTGGGCGACTGCGGCACGAGAACCCAGGCAAAGCCGCCAAAGTAGCGTTGGATCTGCGCCTGGCTGATGGCCGTCACGCGGTTGCCGATATAAGCGCGCGTGGCGCCCTCGCCTTGCGTAGCGCCCTTGCCCTCGCCAGCGCCGTGCAGGTACACCACGAGCGGGGCCTTCTGGGGCACGACTGTCGTTTCGGGCGCGAAGGGGTTGAAGCAGGCGGAGTCCTCGGCCTTAAAGCTGGGCTCAAAGAAGCCGTACTCGAGCGCGATGCCGTTGACGGCGGTCTTTTGCGTGGCATTGCTCCAGCCCTTGAGCGCGGGACAGATGTCGCCGCGGCAGGTGTCAAAGACCAGGCCGCAGGTTGGATCGTCACCGTCATTGCCGGGAAGGGCCGCGAGCTGCGTGATGCGCAGCTGGTCGTCGAGCAAGCGCGAGCCCATCACGCTGCCCTCGATCTTCTTGGTCAGGCGCTGCTCGGCGATCTCGAGCGCCACATGGGTGCCAAAGGCGAGCTTGCGTCCGCACTCATCGCACGGATAGGCGGCGAGGACGTCGACATAGCCTACGGAAGGTGCGGCGTGGTCGGCGCCGCGCTCTTTGCGCATCAGGATCTCGCCCGTGCGTTCATGGCGCTCTACATATATATGGAAGGTGCGCGCATCGATATCGTTGGCGCGAACGGTGCACGGCAGGTCGAGCACGACTTTGCTGATCCAGGGGCCAAAGTCTCCCAGCGTGGTGACGGTTGCGTAGGTGCACGATTTGAGTTCCATGAGCTGCCTCCTCTGCGCCGCGAGTGGTAAACATCAGCGGCAATACAACTTAAACATGTTTAGTTTAATGCAGAGCTACAGAACAGGCAGATGAACTCGGTAAACGGTCAAAATGAACACTCAACAAATTACTAAACATTCGTTTATCACCATTTAGCAGGGCTTTTGTTGATGGGTCAACAAAGAATAGAGGTGTTTACCAAATTAAAAGACCACGTAAATAGGCATTTAGCAGCAGAGCGTCAAATAGACAATCCCTTACCGTTCAAGTACGTTCACCCCCGATTTCCTACCGTTCACCGGACTACAGACGGCAAAATTGCCACAAATTAGACGTTCCGTGTAAACTAAAGCCCGTAAACGTTCAGTAAACACATTGTTTACGACAGCGTATCCAAGGGTTCGGTGGCCGTAAGGGGTTATAGTCGCCGAGCCAAAGGCGTGCCTACGCCCAAACGAGTAGGCACACGATGATATGGGGAGGGGTCCCATGGCAGTAGATAACAAGCAGATTGCCACCGATGTCCTCGAGCTCGTGGGCGGTGCGGAGAATGTTTCCGTCGCCACCAACTGCATGACGCGTCTGCGTCTGACGCTCAAGGACAACAACAAGGCCGACGTGGAGAAGATCAAGAAGGTCAAGGGTGTTCTGGGTTGCCAGTTCGCCGGCAGCCAGCTCCAGGTCATCATCGGCCAGAACGTGCCCAAGGTGCTCGCCGAGTTCGTCGCCATGTCCGGCGTCAAGCAGGGTGCCGCGGTCGACGAGAACCTCGATGCTCCCAAGGAGAAGTTCGAGCTCAAGAACCTGCCGAACATCATCCTCGACTATCTGTCGGGCTCCATGACCCAGCTGATCCCGCTGCTCATGGCCGGCGGTCTGTTCCGCACCATCGCTGCGGTCCTCGGTCCCACCATGCTCGGCGTTCTCTCTGACACCGATCCGACCTACACGTTCCTCTACACCACCCTGTACGAGGCCACGTTCACCTTTATCCCCATCTACCTGGGCTATGCCGCCGCTAAGAAGCTCGGCGCCTCCCCGGTTCTGGGCATGCTCCTCGGCGGCGCCCTCATGGCCCCGTCCGTCGTGAGTGTCGCGACCCAGGATGGCGGCGGAATCATCTCCGTCTACGGCATTCAGATCGCCGCTGCCAACTATCAGCAGTCCGTCCTGCCGATTATCCTTTCGGTGCCTGTCCTCTACTTCGTCGAGAAGTTCTTTAAGAAGGTCATGCCCGACGTGCTCTCCACGGTCTTCACGCCGTTCTGCACCATGATCGTTACCATCCCCATCGCCTTCATCGTCCTCGCCCCGCTCGGCAACGAGATCGGCAGCCTCATCGCTAACGCCCTCTTCGGTCTCGCTGACATGGGTGGCGTCGGTATCCTGATCGTCATGGCCGTCCTCGGCGCCTTCTGGCAGCTCTTCGTGGTCTGCGGCATGCACATGCCCGTCATCCTGCTCGCTCAGGTTCAGATCATCGCTGCCGGCTACGATCCCTTCGTCTTCGTTTCCACCAACTGCGCTATGGCCGCTGTCTGGGGCTGCGCCTTCGGTGCCTTCCTCAAGATGAAGAACCCCGACGAGAAGGGTCTCGCCCTGGGCTACGTCATCTCCGCCATCGCCGGCGGCGTCACCGAGCCCGCGCTCTTCGGTATCCTCATGCGCTTCCGTCGCACCATGTTCGGTATGTTCATCGGCGGTGCCATCGGCGCCGTGTTCTCCGGCCTCATGGGTGTTACCTACTACCTGGCCGGCGGTGCCTCCAACTTCCTGGTCTTCACCAACTACCTGCAGGGTGGCCAGATGAACACCGTCTGGGCTATCGTCGGTATGGCAATCTCCTTTGTCATCGCCGCTGCCGTCGTCTTTGCCACTGGCTTCTCCAAGGAGGAGCTCGCCGAGATGGAGGCCTAAGGCCAAACCATTCGGACGCATACGACCTTACCTACACGACAGGGCCCCGTCAGGCGCAAGCCCGGCGGGGCCCTTCTTACAAGGTAGACTGATTGGGGGCGCGCGGCGCCTACTCGCCGGGGCTTGCTAAGCGCCAGGGGCTTTCGCGCGGGGTTACCGCGAAAGAATCTGCCGGTTCGCAACTCCTTTATCAAACGAAAGGGCATGCAGATGAGTTTGGGAAAGCTGACCGTTAACGGTCGTCAGGACGGCTTTTTGTGCGAGGGCAAACCGTTCTTTTGGTTTGCCGATACGTGCTGGAGCGCGTTTACGAGCATTACCGAGGCCGATTGGGACTACTATCTGACCCGTCGCGCCGAGCAGGGCATGAACGTGCTGCAGATCAACATGCTGCCGCAGTGGGACCGCTGCTGTCCCGATCTGGGCATTTGGCCCTATGCCAGCGAGGACGGCGTGCATTTTGATTGGTCCCGTCCCAACCAGGCGTACTGGGACCGTGCTGCTGCCATGTGCCGCGCTGCCGTCGAGCACGGCATTCGTCCGGCACTCGTGCTTATGTGGTGCAACTACGTGCCCGGTACCTGGGGCGCCAAGATTGCTGAGCGTTGCGGTGCCGAGGTTATGCCGCGCGAGGAGGTCCGTGCCCACGTTGCCCGCGTCGTCGAGAACCTGGGCGAGTTCGACCCCGTCTATGTGGTGACGGGCGATACCGACTTTACCAGCGACGAGGCGATCGCCTATTACGAGGATGCCCTCGACGAAGTTGTCCAGCGCGCGCCCGAAGCGTTGCGCACCATGCATATCAACCGCGGCAACCGCACCATTCCGTTGCAGTACCTGGACCGCCTGGACTTCTACATGTTCCAGCCCGGCCACAACTACGAGGGCCAGCCCGAGGCCTGGCGCCTGCCGCAGGACTTTATCGCCAACTATCCCAAAAAGCCGATGGTCAACTCCGAGCCCTGTTACGAGCAGATGGGCGCCTCGCGCAACGTGTACTGGCGGTTCACCGCGCAGGACTGCCGCGCGAGCGTGTGGTCGTCGATCCTCGCCGGCGCCAGTGCAGGTGTGACCTATGGCGCGCACGGCGTTTGGAACTGGCAGACCAGCAAGAGCCAGGGCTCGGTGCTGGGCGAGGGCTTCGATATGCCGTTCCGCTGGCAGGAGTGCCTGCAGTTTGCGGGCGTTTGGGACTTTGGCGCGATCGAGCATGTGCTTGCCGGCCTGGGCGCTACGGCTGGCGATGACGCACTTGCCGTGGTTCCGGCGCAGGAGCTGCTCGATGACGCGCGCGAGGCCATTCGTGTGGCGCGCGTTGGCGATCGCGTCGTCACGTACCTGCCGCGTACCACGGCGCTCAAGTTTAAGCTCGACGGTGCGCGCGACTGGACGGCGACGGTCCTCGACATGGAGGACAAGCGCATCGCCAAGCTGCCCGTCCGCGACAACGGTGACGGCACCGTGCGCGTGGCCCAGCATCCCTTTGAGCGCGACGCGCTGCTCGTGGTCTCGCCGGCGCGTTAAGGAAAACGGAATAACGCAAGAGAAAAGGCCCGGGTGGTAGCCCGGGCCTTTTTGTATCGACACAGCCGTTGCGGTTGGTAATGGCGATTGCATACCGCCGCTCTTAACGGTAGCCCTCCCAGAGGGGAAGGGGAAAGAGGATGTCCTCGAACTTAGACCACTCGGCGGGATAGTCGATCTCGTCGGGTCGCGCCACCCAACGGCCTTCCAATCCGTACATCGCCGCCAGCGCGCACGAGATGGCTTCGGTGGCGTCGATTCCCTCGGGAACGCTCCAGTTAACATCGGGCTCGGGCTCGATAACTCCGCGCGAGCGGTCGTTGAAATACTCGTGCAGGGGGCTCTCCGTGCTCATGGCCTCGGTATTGAGCATCTGGAAGAGCATGACGAGCTCGGGCTGACTGTTGTTCTCCGCCACGAGCAGACGGCAGTATTCGGGAATCTTGGGGCTCTGGCCCTCAAATGCCCCGCCAGGATGAAAGAGGGAGAGATAGTCGTCTAAGGTTGAGCTGCAATCGTAATAGCGACGGATCACCTCGACCAAAAGCCCGTGCTTGCTGCCCACGTAGTGCAGCACGCCCGCCTGGGTGATGCCCACCTCGTCGGCTACCGCCTGGAGCGACATGCCGTTAAAGCCGCGCGCGTTGATAAGCCGCACGGCCGCCGAAACAATCTGGTCAAGGCGTTCCTGCGCCGCAGCGCTGCGTTTCTTTGCCGCGGGTGTGGGAGTTTTCTGAGTGTCCATATAAATCGCGCTGCCTTATTTAGGGCGGCTCGAGTATTGCCGCCAAATGCCTTTTGTATACCCCCATAGCTTACCTCAGCCGTTGCGGTTCAAAACAACCGTTTACCGCTCTTATAGGTTACTAAGTACTTAGTAAGCGTACTATACAGGTCGTGGAGTTACTTACTAGTTAGTAAGTAACAACTCAACAGACGCTCGCGAGCAGCCGTACCCCATTCCACGGCCGCCGCATCCAGCGGGTTTGACCCCTTGACCCTTGGTGCACGAGCGCCCTCGCGCATTCCATCACAGAGAGGATCTATTCCATGGCAAATCAAACCGCCGCGGCGATTGACGAGAACGCCATCGCCCCCGATACCGGAAAGCCCATGACCAAAACCGAGACATGGCGCTTTATGATCGGCTTTATCATCTTCGGAATCATGTGGATGATGTCGGGAACAATCGGCTCCAACGTCTTGTTCCCCGAGCGTTTTAACGGCCTTAATATTGGCCAGCCCGAGGCAATTCTCGCGGCGATGAACTCGGTCGGTTCGATCTTCGCCCTGTTCTCAAATCTCGTTTTCGGCGCGCTTTCCGACCACTGCCACAGCCGCTTTGGCAAGCGCACGCCGTTTATCGTTCTCGGCGGTTTTATCTGCGGCTGTGCTTTCTGGAGCACTTCGGTCGCGACCACACTTCCCATGATCGTCGCCTCCTGGTGCGTGCTGCAGATTGGCCTCAACTGCATGCTTGCCCCTGCTGTTGCCGTGCTTTCCGACCGCATCCCGCTTAACAAGCGCGGCACGCTCTCCGCATTCTATGGCGGCGGCGCAACGGCCGGCCAGTCGATTGGCACCATCATCGGTACGCAGTTCCTCTCCAACCCAGTTCCTGGCTTTATCATCGGCACGGTCTCTTGGTTGCTGACCGGCATCCTCGCCGTCATCATTTGGCCGCGCGAGAAGTCTGCCGCTCTTGACGAGGGCGAGCAGTCTGAGAAGCTCAATCTCAAGTCGCTGCTGCTCATGTTCGTTCCGCCCACCAAGAACTGCCGCGACTTTTATCTGGCGCTCTTTGGCCGTCTGCTCCTCATCTTCGGTTACTTCTGCATCAACGGCTATCAGCTCTATATCCTCGAGAAGTACATCGGTCTTCCCGTGGCAGAAGCCGGCGCAGTTCTTTCGAGTATGTCCGTCGTGATCATGGTCGTGTCGCTTGTCGCCTCGCTTACCTCGGGCGCCATCTCCGACAAGATCGGCCGCCGCAAGCCTATCATCCTCGTCGCAACGATTATGATGTGTATCGGTATCGCCCTGCCCTGGCTACTTAAGTCCGTTATCGGCATGTACGGATTTGCTCTGCTCGCCGGACTTGGCTACGGTATCTACTCTTCCGTGGACCAGGCGCTCAATGTCGATGTTCTGCCCGATAAGGAGAACGCCGGCAAGGACCTGGGCATCCTCAATATCGCCAACACCATCGGTCAGATCCTTGGTCCCATCGTGACCTCGGCAATCGTTGTCGCCACTGGCTCCTATTTCATGGCGTTCCCAATCTCCATCGTGCTCATCGCCGTGGGCTATGTGTCCATCATGCTCATCAAGAGCGCCAAGTAATTTGCCACTCTCTTTCATTCCGTCGGGCTGCGTTCGTGTTGCCCGACGGACTCCGACTATTCAATCGCTTAACTTGGAGGCGTTATCATGACTATCGTCGAGCAGTACAAGGTGTTTAAGCTCGAGCTCGCGGGCACTGCGGCCGGCAATCCCTATGTCGAAGTCGAGCTGTCGGCGCGATTTGACCGCGCGGATGGCCAGGACAGCTTTGAGGTCCATGGCTTCTACAAGGGCAATGGCTGCTACGGAATCAACTTTATGCCCGAGAGTGCCGGTGTCTGGAACTACACGGTGAGCTCCAATGACCCCGAGCTCGATGGTGCCGCCGGCTCTTTTGAGGCCGTGCCCGCCACGGGCGCCAATCATGGTCGCGTGCTGCTGGCAAAGGATGTGCTCGCCCACGGAGCTCCGTTCATTACTGACGAGGATTTCAACTTTGCCTACGAGGATGGAACGCGCTACCTGCCCTTTGGCACCACATGCTATGCCTGGACCAACCAGGATGTTCAGCTGCAGGAGCAGACGCTCGAGACGCTCGCAGAGGCACCTTTTAACAAGATCCGCATGTGCGTCTTCCCCAAGTTCTACGACTATAACGTTGAGGACCCAGCGATGTATGCCTATGAAGGCGAGAAGGGCGATTTCGACCATTTTCGCTTCTATGAGCCGTTTTGGGAAAACCTCGAGCACCGCATCGAGCAGCTTGACGAGCTGGGCATCCAGGCGGATCTCATCGTTTTGCATCCGTATGACAAGCCTGAGGACTGGGGCTTCTCTCGTATGACGCGCGAGGAGGATATTTTCTACCTGACGTATGTCGCTCGTCGCTTCTCGGCATACAAGAACATTTGGTGGAGCCTTGCCAATGAGTGGGACCTTATGCCGTGGAAGCCGGCCGAGGACTGGGACCGCTATGCCCGTATCATCATGGCGAACGACCCGTATGGTCATCTGCGCAGTATCCACAATTGCCGTGAGATCTTTGACCACAGTCATCCGTGGATTACGCACGTGAGCTACCAGAGGTGCGACCTCAAGAACACAGCCGAGGACGTCACCATGCTGCGCGCGCAGTATAGCAAGCCGGTTTTGATCGACGAGGTCGGCTATGAGGGCAACATCAACTGGGGCTGGGGTAACCTGACCGCTCAGGAACTCGTACGTCGTTTTTGGGAGGGCAGTTTGCGTGGCGGTTATGTGACTCACGGTGAGACCTACGTCGACCGCGGACCCAAGCTGTGGTGGGCGCACGGCGGCAAGCTCTACGGCGATTCGCCCGATCGCATTGGCTTTTGCCGTCGCTACATGGAGGCGCTGCCGGCCGATTTTGACTGGGTGCCCGATGAGGTCGGCATCCTTGACGGTACGTTTACCTGGGATGTCACCTGTATGTCCAACGATCATGGCCACGGGACTGCCGATGTCCTTATGTACTTTGGGTTCAACCGTCCGGCGTATCGTGAGTTTGAGGGCGAGGCGGGCGCTCGTTACAAGGTGAATGTCGTGGACACATGGGACATGACGGAGGAAGAGCTTCCCGGAACCTTTGAGGGCAAGTTCCGCATCGACCTCCCTAGTAAGCAGTATATGTTGCTTCGTCTGACTAAAGTAGAGGCGTAATAATAGAGATAATCGGCTCCGGGCGCGATTTGCTGCACGACCATCATAAGGGCAGCCCCTGTGGTGGTCGCGGCGATGCGCGTTCGGGGCTATGGCACGTGAGGGGCGAATATGCAGGAGTTCTTTGGAATCGATGTGGGCGGCACGGCCGTTAAATGGGCTGTGCTGGGCGAGGATTTTTCCATCCGCGAGCGCGGGAGCCTGCCGACGGGCTTTACCACGGCTGAGGAGACCGTTTCGGCGTTGATCGGGCTCGTCGAGCCGTACCGCGAGCGCGTGAACGCCGTAGGCGTGAGCGCACCCGGCGGTATTTACGAGGGAGATGTCACGGGAACGATCCATCGCGGCGGTGCGCTCACGTTTATGGACGGCTGCCCACTGGGAAAGCTCATGCGCGAGGCGCTGGGGGTGCCGGTTGCCGTCAATAACGACGGTAAGTGCTGTCCACTCGGTGAGTATGCGGCTGGCGCCCTGCGCGGGACGCGTTTTGGCGTGGTACTCGCTATTGGCACGGGCATCGGCGGCGGTATCGTCATCGACGGCAAGGTCCTGCGCGGCGCGCACTGCTTTGCAGGCGAGTTCAGCTTCTTGCGCAACGATGTCACGACTGCCGCGAGCATGGAAAACTCCTTTGCGGGCTCGGGCGGTTGGCGCGCGCTCCGCGATGCCGCCGTTGCCGAGAAGGGCCTGCCTGCGGATTCTCCGGTGGACGGCCGCCGCGTCTTTGAGTGGATCGCGGATGGCGACAAGGCGGCACAGCGCGCGCTCGACCGCTACGCTCGTGCCTTTGACGGACAGCTCATCAACCTGCAGGCCGCGCTCGACCCCGAGGTCTTTGTGATCGCAGGCGGCATCTCGTGCCATCCCGAGCTCGTCGATGCCCTGCGTGCGCAGATGCCGCTGGCCCTCGCGAGTTACGAAGGGACCCTTGCCGGCATTCCTGTGCCGCAGATAAAGGTGGCCGAGCTCGGCAACGACGCCAACCTTTACGGTGCTGTCCAGGAGGCCATGCGCCTGGTGTAGCGCGAGCCAAACGAGGCTGTCGAAAAAGATAAAGGCCGGAGTGAACCGCCCCCATTTCCTGAGCACAGGAAATGGGGGCGGTTTAATCTCGTACCCCTTTTTAATCCGCTCGTATTCTTGATGAGGGGGTTTGCGATGTCAACCCCATTGTTCGGAAAACCATTGCCCCCGACAAAGCCTTTACAGAATGCCGTGGCTCCAAAGCGCGCCCGCATCGATGCTTCGCCTGCGCTAAACTGGAAGGGACGTACGCGATTACGAGAGGAGCCCGCATGGAGGCTTACAGGCAAGAGTTCATCAAGTTTATGGTTGAGTCCGACGTTCTTAAGTTCGGCAGCTTTACGCTCAAGAGCGGCCGTCAGTCCCCGTTCTTTATGAACGCCGGCGCTTACGTGACGGGCTATCAGCTCAAGAAGCTGGGTGAGTATTACGCCCAGGCCATCCACGATAACTTTGGCGACGACTTTGACGTGCTGTTTGGACCGGCCTACAAGGGTATTCCGCTGGCCGTTGTGACCGCAATTGCCTACCACGAGCTGTACGGCAAGGAGGTCAAGTACTGCTGCGACCGCAAGGAGGCCAAGGACCACGGTGCCGACAAGGGCAACCTGCTGGGTTATGAGCCCCAGGACGGCGACCGCGTGGTCATGGTCGAGGACGTCACCACCAGCGGTAAGTCCATCGACGAGACCTATCCCAAGGTTAAGGCTGCTGCCGATGTCGAGATCAAGGGCCTCATCGTGTCCCTCAACCGCATGGAGGTCGGCAAGGGTGGCGTGACCACCGCTCAGAAGGAGATCGAGGCCAAGTACGGTTTCCCCGTCGCGAGCATCGTCTCCATGGCCGAGGTCGTCGAGACCCTCTACAACCACGAGATCGACGGCAAGGTTGTCATCGACGACGAGCTCAAGGCCGCCATCGACGCCTACTACGAGCAGTACGGAGCACGTTAGTTACGCGGTTCTACGAACCGCGTAACGGCTCGACGCTGCAAGCCCGCCAGAGCGGCAATCTGCCTTTCAACTTCGGCGGCATGACCAGAAGGTCAATGCCGCCTTGTTTCAAGGCACCTTGCTCGCTCTGGCGGGCTTTCGCTCATATGACCCAATCCGCTGTCAAGAGCCACAATGGCCCCGCCGACCGCTTGCAATCGGTCGGCGGGGCCTGCCGTTAACCCGTCCCGGTCCGCCCCCGGCATGTCATCGACGCCTTCGGCTCAGTCTCATATCCGCGGATACCGTTCTGTCGGCCCGCACTCCATTCCTTCGGCGGGGTTCCCCAAGTCTGTCGAGGCGCATGCGGAGGGCT
>JAXJIC010000020.1:0-26655 GCA_036298925.1 Collinsella aerofaciens | reverse complement strand
TCCGCAGCCACACTCGGGCACTTGGAACGGGGGAAACGGCGGTCGACGAAACTGGAGAGGAGGTATTACGAGCTCCTGTGCGAATTGGAGAGAGCGCTCCCGCAAACTGCCTCTTGACAACTTATAGGAGCGTCGGTTTTATGTTTCGCTATGCGGGCTGTGCTTGGCTATTGCAAAATAGTCTACTCACTTAGGTTTGAGGGCCGTTCGCTGGCGCCTATTTGCGCTTGTTTGCCAACGCCGCGACCATCAGAAGCCCCTAGGACTCTTGCGGTAGACGCTTCTTGCCCTTGCGGGCACGGTTTCTAAAGTTCTCGACGGCCTCTTCCATGCCCAGAGGCACATAGGCGAGCTCATCGAGGTTATCGGGCAGGTAGCAGGCTAGGCTTTGCTCCTGCGCGCGGCCCGCCGCGAGCTGTTCATCGCTGGGCTGCGCTCCAGGTGTGGCGCAAATGCCATAGACGGCGGCACCCATCTCGCGCGTGCGGCGCTCGTACTCGGTCTCGGGATGCTCGGGATGGTCGCGGCGGACGTCGTCGCTTACCCAAAGCGTATCGTAGCCGGCCGCGGCAAACTGTCCCAGGGCGTAATCGCGCAACGGCTTGCTATCGGTGCGCAGTGTGACGGTGGCGCCGGCTGAAAAGAGCGGGCGGTAGAGCATCAGATGGTCGACATGGACGAGTCGTTTTTTAGCGTACTTGGCCTTGGGCTGCGGCGTGGGAAAGTTAATGGTGATGGCATCGAGCTCGCCTGCGGCAAACAGCTGTGGCAGCGATGCGGCGCCTCGGGGCAGGACGAGTGCGTTGGATAGCCCCTGTTCGCAGATTTTCTGCGCGGCATAGGCGATGCAGATGGGCTCCTGGTCCATGCCGATAAAGAGGGTGTCGGGCTCGCGGTGGGCGCGCTCGACCAGATAGGTTCCCTTGCCACAGCCCAGATCCAGATGAAGGTGTTCGAAGGGCTTGCTGCCTGCGGGCGCACAGGCCTTGCGCCAATCTCCGACATAGGCCTCGGGGTTCGTCTCAATCGCATCGGCGTAGCGCTCCAGGCGCTCCTCGAGCACAAAGTTCTTAGGCGTGCGAACGTGGACGGCTCCCATGAGGCTCCTTGGTCATAAGTGTGGAACGCATAGCTGCGCGTTCCGTCAATGGGTTGAAAAAGGGTGGGCATAGTTTGCTCTAAAGATGCGGTACAGCTCGGCGGCGAGTCGTCGGTGCCTACAGACGCTTGAGAATCACATAACGGTTGAGCTCGCCGCTGCGGCCGTCGGCATGGAAACGTTCAAGCTCGCGCACGGGGACCTCGCCGCTCTTGTAGAACGTACGGACGCCACGCACCAGGTCGGTGATCTGCTGATCGTCAAAGTGATGGCAATAGCGGTAGGCGTGGCGGTCGTTTTGCCAGCCAATGAGGTGGTCGCCGGCTTCAAACTGCGCTGAATCGTATCCCTCAAACGGCGGGGTGAGCTCGGCGCGGGCTTCGGCTCGAACGGCCTTGCGCGCCATGCGCTCGTCGTTCATAAACTCCCAAAAGCTGATGGCGATGATGCCGCCTGGGCGCGTCTGGCGCACCAGGGCGTCGAGCACGCGTACACGGTACTCGCACGACGGCACGTGGTGCATAAAGCCAAAGCAGACCGAGATGTCGGCGAGCGGTGCGTCGAAAAGCACATCGGGCGTCTCGGCGGGGTTGAGCTTCATGAGGGCATCGAGCACGTCGAGTTCCTGGAAGTGCAGGTTGGGAATGCGCAGGGCGTGACCGCGCGCATCGATAGCCAAATCCTGGCACGAGTCGACACCATAGAACTCAAACGGGCAGCTGGCATCTGCCGAGGGGTTTGCGCCGTCGACGCCCTTGGCGGCAAGTGCGCCGCCGGCGGCAAAGTTCTCGAATCGCATATTGCCGCAGGCGAGATCGAAGACGCGGACGGGATGCTCGATTGTGGCGACGTCGAGCTGTTCGAGTGCGATGTCCATGGTGCGCACCCAGCCGGGCCACGGGGCCTGGCGCGTATCGGAGAAGGAGGCGGAGTGCTCGCGATAGAACGTGTTGTTGAGCTGGATGAGCGATGAGGCGAAATCGCGGTTCACGGCGCGGAACTCCCTCCGTTGGCGGTGCGGAATAAACAGTACGACCATACTACCGTTAACGCCGCAACGGGGACAACCGAGCTGCGGGTCATTGCTTTGTTTGGACACATTTCCGCAGCTCATATGCACCCGCAACCGACGGTTGTCAAAAATCTCACTAGAATAGGTGGCATGCTTTTGGCGGTGGCGGATAGATTTTTAACTGTGCAAGGCGCCTTAAGAACAAAAACGGTCCGGCGGCACGGCTGGCATCACATAGGAGGAACCATGAATGTAGAAACTGCGCAGCGGCTCGCCGACCTTCGTCGCAGCAAAGGCTTTAGCCAAGAAGGGCTGGCGCGAAAGTTAGGGCTGTCGCGCCAGGCGGTCAGTAAGTGGGAGCGCGCGGAGAGCTCGCCCGATACCGAGAACCTGATCTCGCTCGCCAAACTCTATGGCGTGAGCCTGGACGAGCTGCTCAATCCGAGCGACGAGATCGAGGACGATATCGAGTTTGAGAACGAGGACCGCGCTCGTCAGCGCGAGGCCGAGGCGGCAGAGCGCGCACGCACCCATGAGGCGGCGGCACGTGCCACCGAGGCGGCAACGCAGGCGAGTGACGCCGCCGCCAAGGCGGCGCAGGCGGCAAGCTGGAGTGCGCAGGCTGCCAATGCGGCGACGGCTCAGGCGACGAGTGGCGGTGCGGTTGGCTCGACTCCGGTGAAGGGCCCGTTCCAGTCGTTCCCGTATTGGGCCGTGTGTTGGCTGCTGTTCTTTTTGCTGATGTTCCTGTTTGGTGCCGGCCCCTTTGCTGCGCTGATCTTCTTTACGATCCCCATCTATCACTGGGTGGCGCGTGCGCTCGATGGCGATTGGGCGCGCGGGGATATCCAGGTTGGTCCGGCGCCGGCGGTCGCTAGGACTAAGGGGGAGGACGTTTTCACAGCGGTTGACGCTGACATGGCTGCCGCGACCACCGCTGAGTCGAGTGCCAAAGAAGGTGATGAATGATGAAGCTTTCACATGAATCCAAGGTACGCTTGGGCGTTGGCATCGGAGCGTTTGTGCTCATCATTGGGCTTGCCTTTGGCATTTCGCGGCTATTGGCTCATTCCGATATGGTGCGTACGACCGGTATTCTATCCGGCGCTTTGTCTGATTTTGACGATATGTTTGACGACGATGATCTCTTGGATAGCGGTAACTATTCCGCTCGGCCTCAGCAGCTTTCGAGCACGACTTTTGATGCCGATGAGTTCCGCTACCTCGATTTCGATATCAATGCGGCTTCGGTGGACGTCAAGGTTGTTGATGGCAACAAGGCTCGCGTTATTGAGCGGGGTCGCGTTGCCGAGGGTATGGATGCCTCCAAGGCCGCGACGCAAAACATCGCATCCGTCGAGGACTCGACGCTTAAGGTTTCTCAGTTTGGAAGTGATGACGGTAAGGCAATCGATCGCTCAGTTACGGTCGAGCTGCCGCGCCGTGTTGCCGAACATCTGAAGGGAGTCAACGCGCACGTGGGCTCGGGTGATCTGCAGATTGCCGGTGTCATCTGTGATGGTTTCGATCTTTTCCTGGGTGCGGGAGATGTAGAGTTTACGGGCAGCGTGACTGATGCGCTCAGCGCTGAGGTCGGTTCGGGCGATGTGACGTTCGAGCTTTACCAGGCCCCCGCGAAGTCGATGGACGTGAGCGTGGGCTCGGGCGATGTGGAGATGACGGTTCCGAACTCGACGGGCTTTAAGGCGAGCCTCACCTTGGGCAGTGGCGACTTCGAGAGCGATTTCCTTCCGCTTGACTACGATGGTGAGACCATTTTGAATCTTGAATTCGATAACGGCGATAAGTCTGCTACGTATCGTTTTGAGGTCGGTTCGGGCGACATGTCATTTGATTCAGAGTGACGGGCGGTTATCGAAGACTTATACACCATAGCTGCGCTGTTTGATGGAGGCGCCGGAGCCGTGACGGGCTCCGGCGCCTTTGCCTTTACAATGGGGTCATGGAACAGATTATCTTGAACATACTCGAGGCTCTGCGTCGCGGCGAGACCGTGGATGACAAAGCGCTCGTCAAACTGATACATGCCGAGGCGCGCCGTGAGGGTGCCGAAAAACGCGATTTGGCCAAGCGTCGTCTGCTGCCGTTCTACCAGCGGGTTAAACGTGAGGAGCCGGCTCGTTGGGCTGGGTGGAATGTCGATGCCGGGTTGGAGCGTCAACTGCTGCAGGTGCTGCGTATGAAGCCGCGCCGAACGGCTTCGGGCGTGGCGACCATTACCGTCATCACCAAGCCGTGGCCGTGCTCGGGCGATTGTCTGTTTTGCCCCAACGATCTGCGCATGCCCAAAAGCTATCTGCACGCCGAGCCGGCGTGCGCCCGTGCGGAGCAAAATTGCTTTGACCCGTATCTGCAGGTGAGCGCTCGTCTGACCGCGCTTTCGCAGATGGGGCATGCGACCGACAAGATTGAGCTCATCGTGCTCGGCGGTACTTGGAGCGACTACCCGGAAGGCTATCAGACCTGGTTTATGTCGGAGCTCTTCCGCGCGCTCAATGACGATGCCGTGGCCGGCGTGGCGGCTAACCCCATGCTGGCCCATCCGGGCATCAGCCGTGTCGAGGCAGGGCGCCTGCTCGACGATGCTCCTGCCGATGCGCTGCCGCCGGCGGTGGCGGAGCGACGTGAGCGCTATCGGGCTGCCGGCATTGCGACCGACGAGTGTGAGCTTGCGGCAGGTATTGCTGGCGAACAGGAGCGTGTGGATGCTGCCGTGGGCGGCTATAACCGCGCGGTGCGTCGTCTGTACGGCCCTGGTACGCCGTGGGGCGAGGTCGCCGAGTGGCAGACGACAACGATGGAGGAGCTTGAGCGCCAGCAACGCATCAACGAGACGGCGAAGCATCGCGTGGTGGGCCTCGTGATCGAGACGCGTCCCGATGCCGTGACGCCACAGGCCCTCACGCTCATCCGCCGCCTGGGTTGCACCAAGATTCAGATGGGTATCCAGAGCCTCGACCAGCACCTGCTCGATATCAACGAGCGTCGCATTTCGGTGGCTCAGATCGAGCGGGCGTTTTCGCTTGCGCGCCTGTTTGGCTTTAAGATCCACGCGCACTTTATGCTCAACTTGCTGGGCGCCACGCCCGAGGGGGACAAGCTCGACTACGAGCGCTTTATGACCGAGGGGGCCTTTATGCCCGACGAGGCCAAGGTCTATCCGTGTGCGCTCATCGAGGGCTCGCGTTTGGTGGGCTGCTACGAGCGTGGCGAGTGGCGTCCCTATACCGAGGAGGAGTTGCTCGACGTATTGGCCGACGACATCGTGGTGACGCCGGCGTTCTGTCGTATTAGCCGTATGATCCGTGACTTTAGCTCCGACGACATCATGGTGGGCAACAAGAAACCCAACCTGCGCCAGCTCGTTGAGAACCGCTTGGCGGCTCGTGGGGAAGGCGCGACGGTGCGCGAGATTCGCTTCCGCGAGATCAGTACCGCGGGCGCGAACTTAGATGAGCTGACCCTCGACGAAAGCGTAGCGTATGAGACGCCGGTGACGAGTGAACGCTTTTTGCAGTGGGTGACGCCCGAGGGCAAGATCGCGGGGTTTTTGCGCTTGTCGCTGCCCGACCACGCGTTTGTTGCCGCACATACGAATGAGTTGCCGACGACGCCGGACGAGGCAATGATTCGCGAGGTCCACGTATACGGCATGGCGGCGCGCGTGGGTGATCAGGGGCAGGCGGCGCAGCACCATGGATTGGGACGTTCGCTCGTAGAGCGTGCGTGCGAGATTGCCCGGGATGCGGGTTATGCGCGTATCAACGTGATTAGCGCGATTGGCACACGCGAGTACTATCGCCATCTTGGATTTTATGACCATGGCCTTTATCTGCAAAAGGAGCTCTAGATGAACAAGCCGAGTGTTTCTGCCGGCGTCGTTGCCGGCGTTGCTCTGGGAGCCGCGGCGCTTGGTGCGGCCGCTGTCGCTGTTCGTGCTGCCTGTCTGCAGGTCGCGCGAACCCGCAATGGGCTGGCGCGTGTGAAACGCGTGCACGATGAGGGCGGCGATGAGATTCGCGTGTTGGTGCAAGGCGGCGTCTACCAAAGCGCAAGCTACGTTGGCGAGCGTTGGGCGGAGCCCGTCTTTGCGTACTATCGCGCATTTGACGATGTGTTCGAGGCCGAAGACGCAATGCGTGATGCTTACGGGCATGGTATCGACCGTATGCTCATGCTGGGCGGCGGCGGGTTTGCCTATCCTAAGTTCGCTCTGATGTCGCACGAGGGCTTGCGCATGGACGTCATCGAGTATGACGGAGAGATTACGCGCCTGGCGCGCCGCTGGTTCTACCTAGACGAGCTGGAGCGCACGGTTGGTGATCGCCTGCGGGTGATTACCGCCGAGGCGCGATCGTATCTGGGCGTGACGAGTGTGGGGCATCGCCGCTACGACGTGGTCGTGAGCGATTGCTTTGGCGGTGCCGAGCCCGTGCGCGAGCTGGCAACCGTTGAGGCGCTACGTCTGGTGCGGGGCAGCTTGAACCCGGACGGCATCTATGTGGCCAATATCGTGAGCGCGAACGAGGGGAGCGATGTGACGTTTCTGCGCGATTGCGCTGCCACGGCGCTCGAGGTGTTCGACCACGCTTGGGTGATTCCCTGCGGCGACGCGGAGTTCGGCGGCGAGGAAAACTACCTGCTCATTGCCAGCGACGGCGACTACGCCTTTGCCGAAGCCGTGCCCTTCGACACCGACTTCCTCGGCACTGCACTCCACGACTAGCATTGGGAGTAGTCAATTTGTGACGGGCTCTATGGTTTTGTCAACCATGCGCTTCATCTATTTTCAGCATGACGCATCTGGACGCCCGGTGCCAACTCGCTTCTTCTTCGGTTGATTCCGCCCGCTAGGCCAAAAATGTCATTGGAAGTGCCAAATGAACAAGCAAGCCACTACGCAACTGCACATCTATTCCGCCTTTTTCGTTCTCGCGGGATTTGTTTTAAATCGGGGAGTGTTTCTACTTTTCCTTGCGGAGAAAGGAATGTCTGTCACGGAAATCGCGCTTTATCAAGCCCTGTTTAACATTGCGACGGTCGTCCTCGAGCTGCCAACAGGGCTGATAGGCGATTTCTTTGGAAAGAAGTTCTCGATTCAAGTGGGCGTGCTGCTGCTTTTCTTCCATACGGCTGGCGCGCTGTTGCTCTCAGGCCCCTTTCTCGTCGCGCTTTCCCTTGTTGAGGCACTCGCCTACTCCCTTCAATCGGGATCCGAACAAGCACTTTTATATGAAATTGCCCGAAATGCCGGTCAAGGAGAGCGCTTCCTCACCATCAACGCTCGGCTGCTTGCCGCGCAATCAATCGCGACGGGAGTGGCAATCGTACTTGGATCATTCATTGCCCAAGTATCTTGGAGTGCCCTCTACGTATGCGTTTCCGTTTTCTATCTTCTGCAGCTTTCCCTTCTGTATCCCATTGAGAGGACGGAAACGACCCGTTCTGAAAGCTCTGGGGAGGAAAGGTTTGACGTAGCCAAGATCTTCAGACGCGAAACCTGGTGCGTTGGAGAATCCGCTTTTGCTATATTGCTTCTCCTAATCGGCACAAGCATGCTCGACGGATTCTACGGGAGTTATTACAACTTGAATCAGTTGGTATTCGACGCGTTTCATGCTCCCGTCTCCATAATAGGAATCTTTTTCGGTGCATCCTATGCAGTAAATGCGACGGCCTACATTGCGGCAGATTTCTTCTCATCGCGTTTTGGGAAAAGAAATACCATGCTCGGCTCGATGCTAATCGAGGCAGGCCTTTTCTTGATTCTTCCGTGGTTCGCTTCAAATCCTTTGTGTTTGTTTGGCCTTAGCATGGTGCTTTGTTTCCTCCCAGAAGTGGTGTACATCACTTCGGAAAACTTAATCCAAGACGGGATAGCGGACGATCTCCGTGCGACGATCCTTTCCGCCGCGTCTCTGGTAAGGGCCCTCTTTTCTGCAATGTTTTTCTCCATATTTGGATATGTGTTGGGGTTATATCCCATTCAGATAGCGCTCGGTGTTATTGGCGCGATGGCGATAGCGATTACCGCCGTTGTTTCATTAAAAATTGGTGGAATACATGCCGTCAAGAATTGATGTATCGATTGACGAGCTGCCAGAAGTTTCGAGCCTTCTTGATGGCTACGGGTGTACGCGTTAGCTTTGAATCGGTGGGCCTTAATGCCGAGGAATATCAGCGTTTTATCGATGCTTGCGGAATAGTAATGGTCTCGGGCGAAGATTGCTATATCTTACCAGGGATGAACCGTTTAATCCTGCCCCAGACTAGTGACTTATAATTGCGGCTTCCCGTCTACGTCTGCACTAGACGTGGATGCGGGAAACTTCCCCTTAATGCAATTCACAATATGTTGAAAACTCAGGTCGTGGAACGCGATGGGTTTTAGTTTTTTTGGTACTGCAGTCGGCAATTTACTCTGCGGGTTTGGCACTATGAAGGAATTAGGCTTTTCCTGTAACGTTAAAATTACAACGATTGGTGGTTGCAGCTCTGCTTAGCAAATCTAATCCCTGAATATTAAGCACATTACGCGACAGGTGTACTTTACTGTTCTATCCCTTTTTGCCCGTAAAGACAGGGGGTCTTCTTCCGGTTACCTTTTGTTTTTGCAGGGGAGGGGCCATTTTGACGGCTACTACATACGAGATTGATCTTATTTGCGGTCCATCGAAATCGTTGGACGACATTAAGTAGCTAAAATAGCCCCGTTCCAAAAAGACTGGTTAACAAACCCCGTGCCAAAAAGACTGGTCTTAGGCGTGGTCGCGCCAGCCGAGAACGCGCTGCTTCATGCCTTCGATGTCGAGCACGCCTTCGGCAAAGCCCTTGCGCACGAGCTCTTCGGGAACAAACTCGTCGTAGCGGTCAAAGTAAGGCACCTCGCCGGGATAGACGAGGTCGATGGGGTCGAAGTCTTTCTCGGCTTCGGCGGCGAGCACTTCAAAGAACGTCTCCTCGTCGGCCTTCATCTTAAACTGCATAAAGTACGGGCGTGACGGGTCGAGTCCGCGAAGGCCCAGCTCCGCGGCACATTTAATCTTGAGCATGCGCTCGAGCGCCAAAAAGGCGTAGCTTCCCAACCAGGGGAAGAGCACCCAGGTGTCGCCGCCCAGGTTAATGAGCGGCTTGGTTCCCGCGCCCGAAATCTCGGCGGTATGACGAGCCTGCGCAAGGCGGGCCCGTGCGTTACCCATAAGGTACGGATATGCTGCGTGCTCGTTGAGCGCCTTGCGCATGCGCTCGAGTACGTGTGTATTGATATCACCGGGGCAGTCGCCAAAGTAGGCCGGCACCCGGCCCTTGACCTGCGTGGCAAAGACGGTGTGGCGCTTCCAGTCCACTTCCTCGACAATCCAGCAGTGTCCGGCGATGGCGATGCGCTCACCGGGCGGTGGCGGATTGACGATCGTGCCCAACTCGGCCGACTCACTGCGAACGGTGAACTCCTCGTTTTCCTGGAACACAGCGTAGAACTTAAAGTTGTTAATGATGCGCTCGCCCGCGAGGCCCACGATGAGCCCGCCGCCCTCGGTGACTTGGATATGGTCGATCTTAATGAGGTGACGCAGCAACACGCGATAGTCATCGGCCGAGATGCGATGAAAATAGCTGAGTGTGAGCACGCGCTGGGCAAGCTCTGCCGGCGTGAGTTCGCCGGTGCTGGCAAGCGTCGACATAGTCTGGTGGTAGAGCAGGCTGTAGGGGAGTCGATCGAGTTCGGGTGGCTCGACCCACTTTTCCTCGCGATAGAGTTGTACGAGCGCGATGCCCTGCAGGAGCTTCCACGGAATGGTCTCGGGCATCATCGTGCGCGGCTCGGGTTCTTCCTCGCGCATGACAAACCACATCTCGGGCGGAAGATCGCGGCGCCCCGTGCGGCCCATTCGCTGCAAAAAGGAGCTGACGGTAAACGGTGCATCGATCTGAAACGCACGCTCCAGACGGCCGATATCGATACCGAGCTCCAGTGTAGATGTGGTGACGGTTGTCTGTGCCTGCTCCTCATCGCGCATGAGCTCTTCTGCCGTCTCGCGCAGCGATGCTGAAAGATTGCCGTGGTGGATGAGAAAGCGGTCGGGCTCGTGCCGGCTCTCGCAGTAGCTGCGCAGCATGGAGCACACGGCCTCTGCCTCCTCGCGCGAGTTGGCAAAGACCAGGCACTTGCGGCCGCGTGTGTGCTCAAAGATATAGCCCATGCCGGGGTCGGCGTTGTCTGGCGCCGTGTCGGTGGGGTTGAGTAATGCCTGTTCGGGTGCTCGGGGGATGTCGACTTCGCCCTCGGGGGCCGACGAAGTGCGGCGATCCCTGGAGGTAGCCTTGTCCCGTGCCCGCTCACGACGTTGACGGCGCTCCTCTTGTGTGAGCTGTCCGCTGTGACGCATGTCTTGGGCGCCGGCGGGCAGTGCCGCGGGTGCCGCTGCCTCAATGCGCTCGCACGCAAGCACTTCGGCCTCTTGAGGACCCGTGCTCTCGAATCCTCGTTGTTGCGCCTGGGGACCCGAGTTGTAGAAGTGCTCCATGGAGATACGCCACACGTGGCGCGGCTCCTCAAAGCGGGGGATGATGCAATCGCGTCCTGTTCCCTGCGAGAGGAAGGCACCCGTACGCTCGGGGTCACCGATGGTGGCCGAAAGGCCGATGCGGCGGGGCTGCACGCCTGCCATGCGCGAGAGGCGCTCGATAAGGCAGAGCGTCTGACCGCCGCGGTCGCCGCGCATGAGCGAATGGACCTCGTCGATGACCACGTAGCGCAGGTCGCAGAACATGCGCGGGATCGCCATGTGCTTATGGATTAAGAGCGCCTCGAGTGACTCGGGCGTAATCTGCAAGATGCCGCTCGGTTTTTTTATGAGCTTAGCCTTGTGCGACTGCGAGACATCGCCATGCCAGTGCCAGACAGGGATATCGGCCTCTTCGCAGAGGTCGTTGAGACGGACGAACTGATCATTGATGAGCGCTTTGAGGGGGCCGATGTAGAGGGCGCCTACGCTCGCGGGCGGGTTCTCCCAAAACTCGGTCAGGATGGGAAAGAAGGCTGCCTCGGTTTTGCCGGAAGCCGTGGATGCCGTCAGGAGCACATTATCTTGCGTGTTAAAGATGGCGTCTGCCGCTGCAACCTGGATAGAGCGCAGACTCTCCCAATCGTGGGAGTAGATGAAGTCTTGGATAAACGGAGCATATCGGTCAAAGGCGTTCACGGGGCCTCCTCTCAAATACGAATCTCTTAACGCGGTGAGCAGTGGCTCGCTACATTACTGTCTCGACGTTTGCCCAGATAAAACCTGCCAAAATAAACCTGTCCCTTTTTGGCAGGTTAGATGGTGAACTCGGCGAAGTTGCGGTCTTCGCTTGCGGTGTCGGTGTTGTCCGTTACGGCTGCCGGCGCCAGCGCGTCGCCACCGACGCTTTGCAGCAACTCGGCCACGTTAGCATCGGGGTTTTGGCATAGGATGTCGAGCAGCTCGATAAAGTCACGAATGACTTCACGCGGCGTTAAGTGCGTATCGGCTCCCACGCGGCCAAACTCAATCTTGAGGAAGTCCACCAAGTCGTTTTCGGTAAGCGAGGGCGTCCAGCCAAAGTAGCCGGCATGGATCTGCATGAGTTTTTCGATCAGCACCAGCAGTTCCTCATAGGTGAGTGGCTGTAGGCGGATGATGAGCGCGAGCATGTCCTTAAGGTCCTCGCGCGCAAAGCGGCCCTGAGCGAGTCGGCTGCGCAGGGCTTCGTAGGAGAACACGCCGCGGCGGCGGTCTTCGATGGAGGTTGGCGTGCCGCCCATAATCATGCCCAGGTACTGCGCTTTGCCCTGAAGCGTGTCGTTGTACATGGTCAGGATTTTCTCGTAGTTGTACTGGCGCGTGATAGCGTTGGGAATCTTATACAGATTCACGAGCTCGTCGATGAGCACCAGCATGCCCTTGTAGCCGCTGCAAACCAAAAAACGAGCGATGAGTTTGACGTAGTCGTACCAGTCGTCATCGCTGATGATGGTTGAGGAGCCCAGCTCGGCGCGTGCCTCACTCTTGGTGCGGTACTCGCCGCGAATCCATTTGGTCACGCGGCTCATAGCTTCTTCGTCGCCCTCGGATACGGCCGCGCGGTAGCGGCGGAGCATACGGGAGAAGTCGAAGCCGTGGACCATTTCCTCGAGCGGGGCCAGTTGGGCATTGACGGCAGACTCATCGGCATCGGCACACGAGGCGACCCAGCGATCCAGGATAAGGTTGAGTGCACCGCCCTCGGGGCGCGTTTTAGTCGATATGTTGCGGATGAGCTCACGGTAGGTGGCAAGGCCCTGTCCCTGGCCGCCCTGCAGGCGGCGCTCAGGGGATAGGTCGGCATCGGCGACGACGAATCCCTCGCCCATGGCGTGCGTGCGGATGGTCTGGAGCAAAAAGCTCTTGCCGGCTCCGTAGCGACCGACTAAAAAGCGGAAGCTCGCGCCGCCATCGGCGATGAGACTCAAATCGGTGAGCAGGGCGCGAATCTCGACCTCGCGTCCCACGGTGATATAGGGAAGGCCGATGCGCGGGACCACGCCGCCCTTGAGCGAGTTAAGGATAACGGCAGCGACGCGTTTGGGTACACGGGGCGCTGCGGATGCGGTATCACTCATGGTCTAGGTATCCTCTCACGTCTGCTTCGTAGTCCTCGATAATCTGCGGCCCTGCCGCGCTAAATTCAATTACGGTGTCGCCCACCAGGTCAAAGAGCGCCTCGTTGATGGCATCGACGAGCATGTCCTCGCTCTGCCCCGATTGCGCTACCGCCGATTCCGCCTGTACTGCGTTTTGCTCGAACAGTGCGCGAAGGAAGGCATCTGCGGCGGGCGCGAGTTCGTTTGTGGCGTCAGCGGGCGCAGCAGCTGCGAACGCGGGCATCGGCGCGAGAAGCGGTGCCACGACACCAAACTGTTCGGTGGATATGGTCGGCTCGTCGGTCAAGTCCTGCCGAATGGGTGCCACGACCGGTTCGACAATCGCGTCGGCTACGGGCTCGGCTTCCGGTTGCCCCGAGTCCGCTGCCTCGGCTTCTGCGGATGCGTCGTCCTCGCGCTCTTCGTCGATCAAAAGCGCTTCGCGCGTTTGCGCAGCGGCGCTCCGAATGTGCCCCAGCTGACTCAGATCGATATCGATCTTGACGGGCTGGTGTGCGGCGTCCCACGAGAGCCATGCCACAATCTCGTCATCGATAATCTTGGCCAGGTATTTGGGGACCTTTTCTTCCTTAAGGGGATGGGCGGGGTCCAGCGCCAAGCGCAGGCGTTGGTCGCAGGCGCGCATCATTTCACCGAGCTTGCTGCTCTTTTGCCTACTACCGTGGATACGCATGCATTCCCAAAAGCCGTTTTGGCAACGGTAGATATGGATAGGATCCAGGCGGTATTCGCAGTCCTCGTGGCGCTCGGGCGCAAAGAATACGGCCGAGGCAAACATGGTGTAGGGCATGGCCGTCTCCTCCCCAAATAAACTCGTCACGATGCCAGTCTTTCGGTGCGTGTCATAGTAGCGCGCCATGCGGACATACACGGCGCATGCCACGTGGCGCAGATCGCGGTGGTGGCTGCGGTCGAGCCGCGAGTTACTTAGGTTGTATGTGGAGAGTGCGTCGATGGCAGCCATGAGTCGCTCCTCGCGCACCTCATCGGGCGGAAGGGGGAGCGTGGGCTCGGAGGTTTTGCGACGCTTAGGGGTCCGGCCGGACGGTGTCGGTGCTGGGACAAGGTCTCGTGCCGCGCGTCGCAGCTCGATAAGGGCGTTATCGAACATGACGGTTTTAGAGTCACGAAGCAGCTTGGGGTCGAGCCCGTGGAACACGGCGTAATCCTGCAGCCACACGCGCGCAAACCGGTCGATGCCGGGCTCGAAGGCGCGATAGACATCCCAAAAAGCCTTGATCTTGTTAAAACCATCGAGCGGATTATCTACGCCAATGCCGCAGATCAGCTCATAGAGATACAGAAAGGCAAAGGACGTAGACGTTTCCTCGACGGTTCCGCGGCGCACTTGGGCACGCCAGGTAAAGTAGCCGCGCAGCTGCCGGTCGCTCATGGCGTTGTAGGTGGGAAAGTACGACTTAAAGGTGCCGTTGTAGGGGCAGTCGTCCTCAAAGTCGGCCATCAGCAGGCCCTGGCGGTAAAAAAGCTCGGCTTCCGAAAGCCAACGGCCCGCACCGCCCTTGGGGTCATCCTGCCAGCGCGATATCTCGCGCATTTTACGGTACTGGTCGGGGAGGAAATTCTGCATCTGTCGGCCGGTTTTGAGAATCGGCTCGTCTGCGTAGATTTCGTTTGAGAAGCGGGCGGACTGATGGGTCCGGGCCTCGGCCATAATACGCTCGATGAGCATCTTGATGTCCTGGTCGGCCACCGCTCCTCCTCTCGAACGCAGCTACGGTGACCTCATATCATAGCACAGCATCAAACAGGTGTTCGAGATACCGCTGCGTTGATAGATTTAGAACAGGAGGGCGTAGATGACGGCGATGACGACGGAGGGGAGCATATTGGCCGTGCGGAAGGTCTGAGGACGGATGAGGTTGACGCCGACGCAGAAGATGAGCATGGAGCCTACGAGCGAAAGGCTGTTGAGGGCTGCTGTGGTCATGATGGGGGAGAGCGCGCCGGCAAACAACGTGATCGTCCCCTGGAACACGGCGACGGGCAGGGCGGAGAAAATGCAGCCGCGGCCAAGCGACGCCGTCATGGTGCAGACGATGATGCAGTCCAATGCGCCTTTCAAGGCAAGCGTTGACCAGTCACCGAGCAGACCGTCCTGGATCGATCCCACGATAGCCATGGCACCGATGCAGACGGTCAGCGATGTCGAGACAAAAGCGTTGGTGAACTCGTTATCGCCCTCACTGCCAGTCTTGCGCTTGAGCCATTCGCCAAGGTTCTCGATGGCGGCCTCCAAGTTGATGGCCTCGCCGATGAGCGAACCGAGCGCAAATGAGACGATGAGCATGGTGGTACCGGTGGTCGCTAGCGCCTTTCCATCGATGATGAGCATCTTTTGCATGGTGCCGCCCAGGCCGATAAACAGGACGCACAGCCCCGATGCTTTCATGAGCGTGTCTTGGATGCGCGGTGTAATGAAGCGGCCGCCCGCTAATCCCAAAAGACCGCCCGCAACTAAAAGCACAACGTTGATGATTGTTCCCAAGCCCGGCATGAGCCCTCCTGTATTGATGCCAACGTGGCAATCGTAGCAGAACGAAATGCGAGGCACATCGCGACTCATCTAATACGTTATATAAGTGGTGTTAGGAATGATGCGCAGCATTTAAGCCTCAGGTGGTTGTCGGGACATAGGGATAGTATTCAAAGCGCAGTGTCATAAGCCGCTGCGGGAATTCAATAGCCGCGGCGATGATATTGGCATCGCGGGCACGATCAAACCCTTCGAGTTCGATCTGATACGAGACGTCTTGCATAATGTCCAGACGCCGCCAGGCTAGGAGTGTGTCGCCATCGAATTCCAAGGTCTTGCCTCCATCTGGAGCAACGGCGTATAGACGCAGCTTGGCGGTGGTTGCAGGGTCGACAACCGTGACCTTTTTAATTTCGTTTCGAGTATTCTTGGCGCCCAACAAGGTGAGCAGTGTTGGGGCCACGACCTCGCCCGATGGCAAAAAGACGACTTCGATGGATTCGGGAAATGCGATGATGGCCGACTTGCGGACGGGTTGATTGGCGGCGGCAACTTCGATGTTCGCAGCGTCGATGACCTCTGTGTGGTCGAGCGCGGCAAGCACGCAGCAGTTACCTTCATCGATCTCTTGAGGATCAGCAAGCCCCAGACTGTCCGCGAGTTCGGAATCGTTTGGATCGGTAGCGGGTTCATTCGGTGCTTCGAGAGAAGCTGGGACGCTGTTTGTCGGCGACGGCGTGTCGCCCGCACCTGCTTCTTTGTCCGCGCTCTCTTCTTGTATGGTTGCGTTGATGGGTTCGTCGTTTGGGGGGAGCGTCTTGGCGTCAAACGCGGAGGGGAGAATTCCGATAGCTCCGGATCCGTTCCACTCCATTTCGAGAAGCGCCGGGTCGGCAAGAATGCGTTGCCTGCTTTGCGCGTGGGAATCGATTTCAAAAGGACCTGCCTCTATCCCTCGTGTAAGGCTGAGTGATCCGGCTGGCTTCTCGAAATGAGCGTCTGTGTCTTTGGTACTGACGGCGTAGAACAGCAGGGACGCTTCTCCCGCCGCGATGGCATCGGTGCCGGCTTTGGTCAGCCGCAATGATGCCGTGAATGAGAGGGTGGGCTGCGCATCGTCTGCATTCGCGGCGGCGCAGCCCAGACATATACCGCCTCCTTTCTCAAAAAACGTACCGTCGAAGGCGACCTTCGCTCCGTTCGCCGAGTCATCGACCGAAGCGATGTCGATGCGCAGCTCTAAATTGCATGGATCGCCATCTGCATCGAGCACAGCCGAGCGCCACGTGCAGACGGCGCACCCCGCCCGGGAGCCGTTTGCCTTGTTCGAACGATCGATATCCACGACTATCGAGCCGTCCGTATTACGACGAAGACATCCCGAGGTCGAGATTGCGGCCTGTGCGATCGAAAAACGCTTGCACGCAATGGCGCTCGACGGATTTGGTGCGGAGCTTAGGGCCGCTGGTAAGGAGTCTGCCATGACAGGAGTCGCCCAAGCGGCGACAGGCGTTCCGGTTGCGAGCGCGCCGCAGAGTGCGACGACGGGCAAAAGGTTCTTCGATGCCATAGGGTCTCCTTAGCTAATTTAGTGCGGCCTGTCCGTGTTTTGTTTCTGGCTGCGTTTGATGTGCAGACCGAGGCCGGCGGTCCCCGCGCCTGCTGCTGTGGCGCCTGCTGCCAAGAGCCATCGTCTGTCGCCTGTCTGCGCCAACGGTTCCTCGCGGTCGCCGCGGTCGAGCTCCGAGAGGTCGACCGTCACTTGCGTGGCGGCCTGCGCCTGTTCTTGCTGGGCAAAGGCCATGGCTGGCCCAAACGCTAGGATGCTGACGGCGGCGGCCAGGGCGACGGCCTTATGCCGTGTGCGCACCGGGCTCGACCGTCCAGGTGATCGTTGCAACCTGATCGCCTTCGCCGGTTACGCGGAAGATGTCGCGCGTGACGCGGGCGACGTTTCCGCTTGTCTTGAGCTTAATTTTGTCCGTGCCACCGGCAATGCCCTGGTAGCCCATGTCGAAGGCTGCATTCTTGGAAAGATCGAGGCCCGTTCCCTGCATTGCGGCGCTGGCGTTCTGGAGCGCGCCGTCGGGGCCGACCTTAAAGTCGATGGAGTTCTGCGCGGTTCCGGCCTTGGCGTCGGCGGCAATGGTCCAGGTGTTCATGGCGTCGATCTTCATGTTGGTGACATGGATGCCGTAGGCCGAATGATTGTCGATGGTGGTCGCGTCTTCTGAGGGGCCCTGAAGCGTGCCGTCGGCCTTGGCGACGAAGGGAATAACCGTCGGAACTTTGAACTCAACGTTGTCGATCTCGGTCCTGACCATTACCTTCGTGGTTCCAACGCGCCCGGCTGCCATAGCTGGCGTCGGGGCGGCGCCCATTGCGAGCGCGAGCGCGAGCCCTGCGCCCACGGCGAGCGCTCTGGCTCCGTTCATGTTCCTGGTGATGTCCATGGTCGTTCCTTTCTATTCGCCGCGGGCCGTCCCCGCGATGATTGGACGAATGCTGGTGAATTGCGTGCGGTGCCGCGTCGGCCGGAAAAGCTAGTTCTCGGCTTGCTCAACCCGCACCTTGACACGTGTCGGATTGCCGTGGCTGTCGAGGGTCTTGGCATCGAGTGCCTGGATCTCGATGTACGCCTCGCCTTCTTTGATGTCGCCGGCGGGGCACGTTTCGATTGTCTTGCCGGTCTCGACCACACCGGATTCGTACATGGTCTCGTCGTTTTGGATGACGCGGAATCGCTGGGGAAATTTATTGTCTTGGACGTTTTGCACGTTGACGCGCAGCTTGCCGTCCTCCTGCAGCTGAGCGACCGGTGCGACCGAAATCGTCATCATGTTGTCGCGGACGATGGCGTCGAGCTCATCTTGGATTTCCTGACGCGTTTTGCCCTCGGCCGTCGTAACCGAAGCGCCCGCCTCGGGTACGGGCTGCGACTGCCAAGCGTATAGTCCTACGGCGACAAGGGCACAGACGATGGCCAAGCAGGCAACGATGAGCTTCTTGCGACGACCCAGGCCTACAAAGTGGGGTGGCCTCTTCGCGCTCATGCGGCATCCTTGGTGGTATAGACGCGCGCAAAGGTGGACGGGTCCGCTCCAAAGAGCATGTGAAGCATCAGGCGGCGTGAGTAGACAAGCTCGTCGAAGTCGGGAGGGAGCTCGATGGCGTGGATATGCGCGATGCGGTGGGCGAGCGCCGAGAACGACTCGGGGTCGCAGATCACATCGGTGGTAACGTGGTAGACCGTCGTATCGGGGAATGCCTCTTCGTCGAAAGGCAGGAGATGGGGATCGTCGTCGACTTCGATGGCGATGCCGTACTGGGGCCAGTAATATGCCATGGGAACCTCCCTGCTTCTGGGGCCAAAACTTCTGTCGGTTTTGGCTGTCGATGCCGACGGTATCAGCCACTACTTGACCAATTGCTGACCAAATGCTTGACGGATTGGTGTCTCCGCAGGTAAAAGGCGGCAAAAAATACTCCAACTTTTTTCAAGCGACAATCGCGCGGTCGGCGACGGCGGGGCCATATGTGTCAAAAGCATCGTCTGCCGAGGAAATCAAGCCGCTCGCCGAATTGCACGAACGTAAAAATCGCCAATTATGGAGACGGTCTCGAACACGTCGACGAAACGATGCGGTAACATCTCCCTGCAAACACTGTAGTTAGCTAAAGGGGGAGTTTGCGTGTCTGCAACCATCAAACCCTTCACCGACGAGTTCGAAGAGTATGGTCGCGATGAGTCTCGCGCATCGGGCGAGGCCTCGAGCATCTCGTTTCCGACAACGGAAGACGAGGTCCGTGCCATTTTGGAAAAGCTCCATGCCGAGCGTGTCCCGGTAACGGTTCAGGGCGCCCGAACCGGCCTTGCCGCCGGTGCCGTGCCCCACGGCGGGCATATCCTCAATACTTCCCGTATGAATCGCTACTTGGGCCTTCGCCGCGATGAACAAGGCCAATTTCTGCTGCGCGTGGAGCCGGGCGTTGTGCTCTCGGAGCTGCGCAAGCAGCTGAGCAAGAAGGTGCTGCCGACTGCTGGTTGGGACCAGGCATCGCTTGAGGCCTACGAGGAGTTCCAAGAGGCCCCCGAGCAGTTCTTTCCCACCGATCCCACCGAGGCATCTGCCTGTCTGGGCGGCATGGCGGCATGTAACGCCTCTGGTGCCCGCAGCTACGCCTACGGTCCCATGCGCCCACATATCACGGGACTCCACGTCGCGCTGGCTGATGGCGATTTGCTTGAGCTTCAGCGCGGCGAGGCTTTTGCCCAGGGCCGCCACCTGTCGCTCGTGACGGCAGTGGGCCGTACGCTCGAGCTCGATCTTCCCGGCTATACCATGCCCAAGACAAAAAATGCCTCAGGCTATTTCGTTGCGGACGAAATGGACGCCATCGACCTCTTTATCGGTGCTTGCGGCACGCTCGGCGTTATCACCGAGCTCGAGATTGCCCTGCAGGCGGCGCCTGCGGTCGTTTGGGGTGTGAGCTGCTTTTTCGATAGCGAAGACAAGGCCGTGTCCTTTACCGATTCCGTGCGTCCCGTCCTGTCCCATGCGGCTGCCATCGAGTACTTCGACGCTGGCGCCCTGGATATTCTACGTCGCCAGCGCGAGCAGTCGACGGCGTTTGCCTCGCTGCCGGCGCTCGACAAAGAGGCCAAGGTCTGTGTGTACGTGGAGCTCGACTGCGATGACGAGGCCCAGGCGACCGAGGAACTGTACCACCTGGGATGGGTGCTCGAGTTTGCGGGTGGCCGCGACGATGCGACATGGGTCGCGCGCACCGAGGTTGATCGCGAGTGCCAGCGGTTCTTCCGCCATGCGGTCCCCGAGAGCGTCAATATGCTTATCGACGAGCGTCGCCGCACGGATCCCACCATCACCAAACTGGGTTCGGACATGTCGGTGCCCAATGCACGCCTTGCCGATGTCGTGGTCCTCTATCGCCGCGCACTGGCCGAAAGCGGGCTTGAATCTGCTGCCTGGGGGGCACATCGGTAACAACCATCTGCATGTGAACATCCTGCCGCGCGATGCGCAGGACTACCGTCGCGGTGGCGAGCTGTTTGCCCAGTGGGCTGCGGAGGTAACGGCTATGGGCGGTGCCGTTTCTGCCGAGCACGGCGTCGGCAAGATCAAGGCGGGCTTCTTAGAGACGATGTACGGTCACGAGGCCATGGTCGAGTCGGCGCGGCTCAAGCTCCAGCTCGATCCCGACGGGCAGCTGGGTCGCGGCAACCTGTTTTCGGAGAAGCTCTTGGATGAGCTCGTCCAGAAAGGGGGCGCGTGAAGATGAGCGATTTCCATATGGTGGTGTGCGTCAAGGCCGTGCCGGGCAGCACCGAGGTCAAGATGGACCCCAAGACCAATACCATCGTGCGCGATGGCAAGCAGGCGGTCATTAATCCCTTTGATGCGAGCGCTTTGGAATGCGCGCTGGCGCTGAAGGACGACTTTATCGGCTTTGGCATGGATGTGCGCGTGACGGTGGTGTCGATGGGCATCCCCGCGACCGAGTCGCTGCTGCGCGACTGCATCGCCCGAGGCGCCGACGACGCGCTGCTGCTGACCGATCGCGCCTTTGCAGGTGCCGATACCCTGGCGACCACCTATGCTCTCAAATGCGGCATCGAGGCGCTCGACGAGGACTTCGACCTGCTCATCTGCGGCAAGATGGCGGTGGATGGCGATACGGCCCAGATTGGTCCCGAGCTTGCCGGTGCCCTTGAGATTCCCTGCGTGACCGACGTGAGTTGCGTGCAGAGCGCGGGCTTTACGACCTGTGGCTCGCTGGCGCTCATTCACGGATGCGATGCCGGCGAGGAGACGGTGTATCTTGAGATGCCGTGCGCGATGACGACTGCCAAGGAGATTGGCCAGTTGCGTATGCCGAGTATTGCCGGTATTCGCGCGGCGGAGGAGGCGGACGTGCGCGTGGTCAGTGCCGCCGACGTGAACGCCGACCCCGCGCGTTGCGGTCTTGCCGGGTCGCCGACACAGGTCGTGCGCTCGTTTGTGCCCGACCGTGACCAAACGTGCGAGGCCGTTGAGGGAACGGCGTCCGAGCAGGCGGTAAAACTTGCCAAGATTATCGAGGGGATGGCATAGATGAGCGGACTGATTATCGATAGCGAAGCCTGTATCGGCTGCGGTCGCTGCGTTCGTGCCTGTGCCTCGGGCGGCATCGTAGTGGAAGGCGAGCGACCCAACCGATGCGCCCATGTAACCGACGGCTGCATCCTATGCGGTGGGTGTGTCGACCCCTGCCCTGTCAACGCTATCTCGATCGAGCGTGACGAGGCTGCTGGTGCGGTGGACCTTGATGCATATCGAGACATTTGGGTATTCGCGCAGACCGACGAGCGCGATACGGTGACTCCCGTTGCCTATGAGCTTATGGGCAAGGGGCGCGAGCTTGCCGATGCTCGCGGCTGCCGTCTGGTGGCACTGGTCGGCATGAGCCCCGAGGGCTCGCTCGGGGACCTGGAGCATCTGGTTTGCGCGGGCGCCGACGAAGTCCTGGCCTGTCGCGACGAGCGCCTGCGCCAAAACGATGCGGAGGTCTACGCCCGCTTGATCTGCGATTTGGTAGCCGAACGCAAACCCGAGGCCATCCTATACGGTGCGACCGCTTTTGGTCGCGAACTGGCACCCGGCGTTGCCGTGCGTTTGCAGACGGGCCTTACGGCTGACTGCACCGTACTTTCGATGGATGCGGAAACGGGGCTGCTGCAGCAGACGCGTCCGGCGTTTGGCGGCAACCTGATGGCCACCATCATTTGCCCCAACCACCGTCCGCAGATGGCAACGGTGCGCCCCGGTATCTTTAAGGCTCCCGACTTCGACTACGGCCGCTCTGGTACGATCACCCAGATATCGCTTGCGGATGATGCTAAGGCTCGTGTCGAGATCTCGATTCCCGCCGAGGAGTGGGGACAGCAGCCCTCGATCGCCAATGCCGGGTGCCTGGTCGTGGTGGGTCGCGGCATTGGTTCCAAGAAAAACCTGCCGTTGATGCGAAGGCTCGCCGAGGCTCTGGGAGCCGAGCTTGGCTGCACGCGACCTGTCGTGTAGGCCGGCTGGTTGGAGTATCGCCATCAGATTGGCCAGACGGGCGTATCGGTTTCGCCCAAGCTTCTCGTGAGTATCGGTGTTTCGGGCGCCATTCAGCATCTTGCCGGCATCGGTGGGGCGGAGTGCATTATCGCCATCAACGAGGACCCGGATGCCCCCATTTTCGGTGCTGCCCAGTACAAGGTTGTTGGGGACGCCGTCGAGGTCGTCGAGGAGCTGCTGGCCCAGCTTGAGCGCTAGGCGCGCGCCAGCCAGTCGCGCATCTCGTCCTTTAGGCGGCTCCAGGTTGCCTGCGTGGCGGGGTCGGTAAAGGGCCGCGTAATGCCAAAGGGCGCGTCGAGCAGGCGGTGGATATCGCCCTGTTCGCGCGCCAGCGCGCGGCCTGCTGGATAGACGAGCTCAAACATAAAGCAGATAAGCCCCACCAAGAAGTCGGCGGGCTCATCGCGCTCATCGCGCGTGACGCAGCGGTGCTCGTCAAAGGCGGCAAGTGTCGGCGACGAGAAACGGCTGCCGAGAAACGTCTTCTCGTCCACCTTGAGGATAGTGTCGACGGTGCTGTCGGCGATGGTGCGCATAATGTCGATCTTGTCACCATCGCGCACGATATCGCAGAAGCACCGTGTACGCTCGTCGAGTTGTGCCGGCAGGCGAAAGTCGCTGTGATAGGCGATGCTCGCTCGGATGAGCTCGTCATGCGCACCGGTTTCGATAAAGTCACGGATGTTTGTCGTGGCGGGTGCATCGGCGGGATTCTCGCCAAAGAGGACCTCGATGCCCAGCGCCGCATGGCTCATGCTCTCGGCGTCCTTAAAGGTGTCCCAGCGTCGCAGCTGCTCAAAGCGGCCCATATCGTGTAACAGGCCGCAAAGCCATGCCAGGTCAATATCTTCTGACGACCAGCCCTGCTCGCGCGCTACGGCATCGCATGCCTCGGCCACGTGGTACGTATGCTCGATTTTGAGCGCGATGCGTGGGTTGGTGGCGTCGTAGGCATCGGTGTAGCTTTTGAAGGCCGCGCGCGCCCGGTCTCGATCGATAGCTGTCATAATGACTTCCTAAAAAGTTGTGTCTTTCGATCCGGTGGCAATTGTAGGTGAACTCGGTTGCTGTCGGATGATGATTCTGCCGTATCGCTACATGCGGCTCGGAGACCTTGTCAGGATGAGAAGCGTATGGTGCTCAAAATCGTTAGAACCGTCTGGCCGGTGATGCTTACCTATGTTGCAATAGGCGCGCCGTGCGGAATGATCATGGGGCAGACGGGAATGGAGCCCTGGATGGTCTTTGCCCTGAGCAGCACGTTTGTGACGGGCAGCGGCCAGTTTATGATCTGCAATCTTTGGCTGGCGGGCGTACCGGCACCTTCGATTATCGCGAGCGTTGCCGCCATCTCCTCGCGTTTTGCGCTTTACTCGGCATCGATCGCACCGCATCTGAGGGGTGCCTCGAAGCGTCAGACGCTGGCTGTTGCCGCGACACTTACCGAGGAGGCGTATGGCATCTCGCTTGCCAAGTTGGTTGAAGGGGAGGATTGGGGCCCGCGCGAGTCCTTTGTGCTCAACGTGATCCTCATCGCAACATGGGGCGTTTCGTGTACGATGGGCGCCATCGTCGGCGCCGTTGTCGATGTTCCCACCGCCATTGCAGCCTTTGTCTGCACCTCGCTCTTTATCTGCCTGCTCTTTTCGCAGCGGCTGTCGCGCGGTAACGTTGTCGCGGCGGTTTCGGGCGCGGTGTCCGTCGCCGTATGCAAGTTCTTGGGCCTCGCGAATATTGCCGTGCCGGCAAGCGTCGTGGTCGGCATTGCCATTGCGCTGGCGTGCGATGCTGTATTTGACGGAAGAGGTGCCCGCGATGCCCGCTAACGAGTTCTTGGTTCTGTGGCTGTCGTCGTGGGCTGCTATCGCGTTCTTTCGCATCGCGCCGGCGTTCGCCTTGCGCGGGCGGACCCTGTCGCCCCGCATTACCGAGGCCCTGGGCTATATCCCGCCCACTGCCTTTGCCGCGCTGGTCGCCAACGACTTGGTGAACCCCGGCGCGTTCGACGCGGGACTCTGGCCTGCCTTGGTTCCCTGGATTGCGGCCACCGGCGTCGTGGCGGTGGCAATCAAGACAAAGTCGATGTTGTGGTGCTGCGTTTCGGGCATCGTGTTCTATATCGTTTTGAGCCTCGTATAGGAGCAGGACGCGTTATCGTCCCGGCCTAACGAATCGAATTTCTCACCGAGGCGGTCTGCTTCTTCTGGTACCATGGTCAAACTTTACTGTAGCAAAGCGTGACGTGGGCTTTTGTTCTGCGTCAGCGGAAATGGGGGTTTCATGGCACAGGAAGCGACCGCCAGCGAGCAAAAGAAATTCAAGGTACCGCGCATCCCGGGCGACATCATGATCTATCCGATGATCGTCGGCCTTTTGCTCAATACCTTCTGCCCGCAGGTCTTTGAGGTCGGCGGCTTCTTTACGGCTGCCTGCCGCGGCGGCTCCAACACCATCGTTGCCGCGATCTTGCTGTTCGTGGGCGCCGGCATCAGCTTTAAGTCCACGCCGGGCGCCATCAAGACCGGCATCGTCGTGCTGATTCCTAAGCTTGTAGTGGCAGCCGCGCTGGGTCTGGGCGTCGCGTACTTCTTTAACGATAACTTTTTAGGCCTGAGCTCGGTTTCCATCATCGGCGGCATTACGTTTTGCAACATGGCGCTCTATACGGGCATCATGGGCGAGTTCGGCGATGAGTCCGAGCAGGGCGCTGTCGGTATCCTGTTCTTTACGGCCGGCCCCGCCGTCACGATGATCATCCTTGGTGTTTCGGGTCTCGCCAACATCCCCGTCGGCACCATCATCGGATCCATCCTGCCGCTTGTTATCGGCATGGTCCTGGGCAACTTGTTCCCGTTTATCAAGAACCTGCTGGTTCCCGGCGCCAATCCCGCGATCGCTGTAATTGGTTTTCAGCTCGGTGCGTCCATGAGCCTTTCGAGCTTCATCGCCGGTGGTATTTCCGGCATCTTGCTGGGCCTTGTCACGCTGTTTGTCGTCGGTCCCATCACCTTTGCGTTCGAGCGCCTGTGCGGTGGTAACGGCAAGGCTGCCGTGGCTTGTTCCACCATCGCCGGCACGGCTATGACCACGCCGGTTGCTCTCGCCGAGGTCGCGCCGCGCTACGCCGAGCTTGCGCCCACCGCGTACGCCCAGATCGCCACTGCCGTTATCATCACGGCAATCATGGCTCCGATTCTGACCGGCTGGGTCGACAAGAAGTTCTGCCAGGGCAAGGAGGACCTGTCGCCTGCCGGTGTCGAGGCCATCGAGGAGGCCGTCGCGACCGACATCGATGGCGAGTAACGGCCGTTACCGATAATTGATTCCGGCGTGCAGTTCGCGTCGTCCGAGCGCCCGAACAGAAACTGTTTTGCAGTGATGTTCGGGCGCTTTGCTATGATTCCCTTTACTCCTGCGGAGTAAAGGGGTGTTTATTGCCCTGATTCGAATTGGGCGATTCTGACCATTCGGATATTGAAGGGATGGCGTCTAGTGGTTAAGGCACTCAAGATTGAGATATTCCTGCTATGCATGATTGTTCTTATCGGGCTTGCCGCGCGAAGTCGTCGCTCCTTGTTCTCGAGCACCCTGCAGCTATTGTTTAGCATGCTTGGCTACACCTCTGCCGCGTACATATTATTCGATATGATTTGGACGCTTTCGGATGGTGCGGACGGCACGTTGGGTATTGCTGCCAACTGGATTTCCAACGCGGTTTCGTTTTCGCTCTTTGCCATCGCGTGTCTCATTTGGTTTATCTATTCCGAGACGATGCAGGGCTCTCGCCTTGTGACCTCGCGCTATAGGGTGGTGCTTGTAACGTTGCCTACGGCTCTGGTGGTCGTGCTGGCTTTTACCAGTTACTGGACGCACGCCTTGTTCTATATCGATTCGCAGGGCGTGTATCGTCGCGGCTTTGCCTATATGATCCAGCCCATTGTCAGCTACTGTTACGTTATACATACGTCCCTGCATGCGTTTGTGCAATCTCGTAGGGTCGAGAGCCTGCAGACGAAGGCTATCTATCGAACCTTGGCATTTTTCGCCATTCCGGCCCTGGTGGGCGGTACCTTTCAGATCGTATACTCGGTGCCTGGCCTTTGTGTCGGCATAATGATTGGCTCTGTTAGACCATGATTGACATCTTGCCCAATCATCTTTTTGTAATTGCAAAATATTCGCCCCTTTGCTGGATTTAAAACCGGCAAAGGGGCGATACTCTCAAGCTCGAATAAGTCAATC
>JAXJIC010000019.1:0-8762 GCA_036298925.1 Collinsella aerofaciens | reverse complement strand
GGGAGGCGCCGCGCGCTCGGGCGGCGCGCCAGGGAGATAGTGGACGAGATAGTCGAGAAGCGCGGTCTCAAGAAGGAGTAACATCGGGACTTGCAGCGACGGACCTCAGGACACTCTTACACCACGTCTGCGCGCGCGACCCACCAGGGGTCCTACGGCGGAAGAATTGCAAGCGTTTATCAGCTAAGTACTTGGACATATGTTGCGTAACACTGCATATTTTGCAAAAAGATAATGCTACAGGACTTGTGACAGTACTCATATTTGACGTTTTTTGCCCACGACCCTTTACACCTAGGCAAATCGGCGGCAAAACGGGCTCCAAAGCGTCCTTCGCAAACAAAAAGCCGGGGCCCGCGCGATGCGGACCCCGGCTCAATACCGTGACGATATGTCAGTTACGTTCTACACGTAGAACAGGATGTCGTCGTAGGTCGGAACCGGCCAGTAGTCGGCGGCCACGATCTCCTCCATGGCATCCACGGCGGCGCGCAGCGTATCCATAGCGGGAACGACCTCGTGTGCATACACGTTGGCCTGCTCCTGGCCATCGAGGGTCTCGGCCTTCTGGTGTACGGCATCGAGAGCCTTGATGGAATCGTTGATGGCGGTGATGCCGTTGCAGAGCTTGTTGAGCGTGTTCTGCTCGCACTGCATGGCAGCGTCAGCACCGGCGGCGCGGATTGTCTCCAGGCCCTTAGCGACCTTGGTGGCATAGGCGGTGATGACCGGGCGATAGGTACGACGTGCCTCGCGAACCATCGTGGTAGCCTCGATGTTCATGAGCTTGTTGTACTTCTCGAGCTTGCAGTCGTAGCGGCACTGAGCCTCGGCCTTGGTCAGGACGCCCGTCTCCTCAAAGAGCGCGATAGCCTTATCGGAAACAAAGGCGGGAAGAGCGTCAGCCGTGGTCTTGTTGTTGGCAAGGCCGCGCTTCTCGGCCTCGACGGGCCACTCGTCGGAGTAACCGTCGCCGGAGAACAGGATGCGCTGGTGATCGGTCAGCACCTTCTTGCAGTACTCAAGCGCGGCGTCCTGGAACTTATCCTCGGGCGTACCCTCGAGTGCGTCGGCGAAGGACTTGAGCGACTTGGCCACAGCGGCATCGAGCACCAGGTTGGAGTCGGAGACGTTCTGCTCGGAGCCGCAGGCACGGAACTCGAACTTGTTGCCGGTGAAGGCGAACGGGGAGGTGCGGTTGCGATCGGTGTTGTCCTGCATCAACTTGGGCAGGGTATCGGCGCCCAGGTCGAGCACGCCGCGCGTGGCATGGACGGAAGCCTTGCCATCGATGATCTTCTCGACGACCTCGGTAAGCTGGTCGCCCAGGAAGATGGACATAATCGCCGGAGGAGCCTCGTTGGCGCCCAGACGATGGTCGTTGCCGGCCGAGGCAACGGAGGCACGCAGGAGCTCCTGATAGTTATCGACGGCCTCGATCACCGCGGTGAGGAAGACGATGAACTGCAGGTTGTCGAGCGGAGTGTCGCCCGGATCGAGCAGGTTCTCGGACTCGGTGCCAAGCGACCAGTTGTTGTGCTTGCCCGAACCGTTGATGCCCTCGAAGGGCTTCTCGTGCAGCAGGCAGACCAAGTCGTGGCGGGAGGCGATGAGCTTCATCTTCTCCATCATGACCAGGTTCTGGTCGATGGCCTCGTTGACCTCGCCGTAGACAGGGGCGAGCTCATGCTGGCAGGGAGCGACCTCGTTGTGTTTGGTCTTGGCGGGAATGCCGAGCGCCCACAGCTCATCGTCCAGGTCCTTCATATAGGCCGAGACGGTGGGGCGGATAGCGCCAAAGTAGTGCTCCTCGAGCTCCTGGCCCTTGCAGGGAGCAGCACCAAAGAGGGTGCGGCCGGTGATGACCAGGTCCTTGCGCTTGCGGTAAGCGTCCTTCTTGATCAGGAAGTACTCCTGCTCATCGCCCACGGAAGGAACGACCTTCTTGGGGGTCTTGCCAAACAGTGCCAAAACGCGCTTGGACTCACGCGAGAGCGCGGTCATGGAGCGCAGCAGCGGGGTCTTCTTGTCCAGGGCCTCGCCCGTGTAGGAGCAGAAGGCCGTGGGGATGCACAGGACATCGTCCTTGATAAAGGCGGGGCTAGTGGGATCCCAAGCGGTGTAGCCACGGGCCTCGAAGGTGGCGCGCAGGCCGCCGTTGGGGAAGCTGGAGGCGTCCGGCTCGCCCTGGATGAGGTTCTTGCCCGTAAACTTGGTAATGGCGGTGCCGTCGTGGTTGGGCTCCAGGAAGCTGTCGTGCTTCTCGGAAGTAATACCCGAAAGCGGCTGGAACCAGTGCGCGTAGTGCGTCGCGCCCTTGGAGATGGCCCAGACCTTCATGGCATGGGCAACGGCGTTGGCCACATCCAGGTCGAGCGGCTCACCGCCCTCGAGGGTTGCAGCAAGGCGCTTCCAAATGTCCTTGGGGAGATAGTCCTTCATGACTTCCTCAGAGAACACCATGGTCCCGAAGCGGTCAGTAAGATCGGCCATACGGAACTCCCTTCGTATCGGCACCGCGTGAGATGCGGTGTTGATTACTAACGAACGAGTCATAGCTTAGACTCGCCGTGTTTCCGCGACATTACCGTCATGTTGCCGTCGCGAAACCAATCAATGAGGTTACCCTATCGAGGCGGCGTTGCCACCCTCAACAGCCAATCAACTGTATAAATTGCAGACCTCTCCCCATGGTTTAAGGGTAGTCAACTTGGAATGGGGCTCTATTAACTGGTATTTCGCATCAGATACCAGTCTTTATAGCCCCATCCTAGATTGACCGCTCTGCTATAGGGAATGTCGATAGCAAGGCATCTTTGATTGGTATCCCCGAATAGCGAGTGAAACTCCACCGTGACACAGTGGTGCTGTAGAATCCTTACAACACATCACACTTTTTAAGTATCTAAAGGAGCACGATATGCGCGTCGACGAGGTTTTTAAGCAGGCAGCACCCCAGGGCACCGCACCCGTTTCGTTTGAGATGTTCCCGCCCAAGGGCGAGCTTACCCTCGACACGGCTCGCGAGGTGGCAGGCAATCTGTGCAAGCTTTCGCCGAGCTTTGTCTCGGTCACCTGCTCGGCCGGCGGCTCGGGCAACGGTGCCACCACCGCCCCCATCGCGCATATGATTACGAGCGAATTCGATACACCCTCGGTGGCACACCTTACCTGCGTGGGCCGCTCGCACGCCGATATCGCCGCCAAGATCGACGAGTATCGCACCGCCGGCGTTGAAAACATCCTGGCTCTGCGCGGTGATCTTCCCGCCGGTGCGACCGAGGACGACAAGCCCGCCTCGGACTACGCCTACGCCCGCGACCTCATCCCCGAGCTCGTTGACGCCGGCTTTTGTGTGGGCGCCGCAGCCTACCCCGAGGGCCACATTGCCTGTGAGGACCTCAACGTCTCGGTCGAACACCTCAAGCAAAAGCAAGATGCCGGCGCGAGCTTCTTTGTGACGCAGCTCTTTTTTGATAACGAGTGCTTCTACCGTTTTCGCGAGCTTGCCGACAAGGCCGGTATCACCGTGCCCATTACCGCAGGCATCATGCCGTTTATGGGCAAGTCGCAGATCAGCCGCATGGTCTTTATGTGCGGCGCATCGCTGCCCTCCCCCGTCATCAAGATTCTCGCCAAGTACGAGAACGATCCCGAGAGCCTGCAGGCAGCCGGTGTAGATTATGCTGCCCGTCAGCTTTGCGACCTTAAGGAGCACGGCGCCGCCGGTCTGCACCTGTACACTATGAATCGTCCTGCAATCGCCGCAACCATTATGGAGCGCCTGGGGTAATGGAAAAACCGCACATCGATACAGCTTTTGTCGAAGTGCCGGCCGACCTTGCGTCGCCGGCGCTTTATCGTATCGATGCCGCCCATCGCCCCCGCGTCGATCGTGCCGAGATGTTGCGCTATCTGGGCTACGGTGGTCAGCAGATTGAACCCGAGCTAGCGCAGCGTATTGAGCTTGTCGTTGAGCGCCTGGAGTTAGACATTGAGCCCCGTGGCGTGCGCCGCGTGTTTGCCGTCGATGCCACGGGCGTGGACGAGCAGGGAGAGCCTTGCATCCGTCTGATCGGCACCAACGTTGAGCTGCGCGGTCGCGATATCTATCGCCATCTCAAAGACGCCCGCTTTGCCGCGCTCATGGCATGCACCCTCGGCATGGACGCCGAGCGTCGCCTGCGTACCACGGGAGCCCAGCAGCCCCTGGAGGGAGCCGTGCTCGACGCCGCATGCTCTGCCTATGTAGAAGCCGCCGTCGAGCAGATGGACCAGCAGGTCAAGGCTGCGGCCGCCGTCCACGGGCTTGCCGGCAACTGGCGCTTTAGCCCCGGCTACGGCGACTGCCCGCTTACGGCGCAGCGCTCGATCGTGAATGCGCTCAACGCCACGCGGCTCATCGGGCTTACCGTCACGCCAACCAGCCTGCTCATGCCCACCAAGAGCGTGACCGCGGTGATTGGTCTGTTTGATGGCGAGGTTCACGACGCCCAGAGCCGCCCCACCTGCAATATCTGCCGCATGCGCGAGCACTGCCGTTTCCGCGCCGCTCACACCACCTGCTATTCCAGCCATTAGGAGCTCATTGATGTTTACTCCGCTCATCACTCATGATCTGGATGGTGCCGCGCTGGCGGCGCCCGTTGATGCCGCACGCCGCAATGGCGCTGTTTACAAGACGCGCACCATCGACGACCTTCGCATTAAGGACGATCGCCTGCGCGCCGCCATCGAGGGCACGGGACACCTGCTGTTCGACGGTGGCATGGGCACCATGCTGCAGGCGGCCGGCATGAAGGCCGGCGCCCTGCCCGAGCTGCTCAACTTTGAGGAGCCCCGGGTCATTACCGATATTCAGCGTCAGTACGTCGAGGCCGGCTGTGACGTGATCACCGCCAACACCTTTGGCGCCAACGCCCACAAGCTCGACGGTGCCGCCACCGTGGCAGATGTCTTTGCCGCCGCTGTCGCCTGCGCCCGCGCAGCCGGCGCCCGCTACGTCGCCGGCGATATCGGCCCCATCGGTGCCCTACTGCGCCCCCTGGGCACCCTCAGCTTCGACGAGGCCTACGACCTCTTTGCCGAGGAGGTGCGCGCTGGCGTCGCCGCGGGTGTGGACCTCTTTATTATCGAAACCATGACCGACCTGGCAGAGATCAAGGCTGCCGTCCTCGCCTGCCGCGAAAACTCCGACCTGCCTGTTTTTGCCACCATGACCTTTGAGGAAGACGGTCGCACCTTCCTGGGCACGAGTCCCGAGGTGGCCGCCATCACGCTCGATGCCATCGGCGCCGACGTCCTGGGCATTAACTGCAGCCAGGGACCGGCCGAGCTCCGAGGGCTCGCCGCACGTATGCTCACCGTTACCGACAAGCCCATTATGGTCCAGGCCAACGCGGGACTGCCCCGCGTGGACGACGACGGCAATACCATCTTTGATATCCAGGCACCCGAATACGCCAAGGCCGTCGCTGGCATGATCGAGGACGGCGTAAGTGTTGTGGGCGGCTGCTGCGGAACCACGCCGGCGCACATGGCGGCCTTGCGCACGCTTATCGACAACCACGCGCCCGGCCCGCGCCACCGCAAGCCCAGCATGTCGGTCACGAGCGCCCAGACGGTCGTGGACCTTCCCTGCGACGGCCACAAGATCGCCGTCATCGGCGAGCGCATCAATCCCACCGGCAAAAAGCGCCTGCAGCAGGCCCTGCGCGACGGCGACCTGGACTACGTTGTGAGCCAGGGCATCAGCCAGCAGGAACAGGGCGCCGACATCCTGGACGTCAACGTGGGCCTGCCCGAGATCGACGAGGTCAAGATCATCCAACAGGCCACCGAGCAGCTCCAGGGCTCCACGCTCCTGCCGTTGCAGATCGACTCCACCGACCCCGCGGCCGTCGAGGCCGCCGTGCGCCGCTACGCCGGCAAGCCCATCATCAACTCGGTCAATGGCAAGCAGCAGATCATGGATGAGATCTTTCCGCTGGTCGCCCACTACGGCACCAATGTCGTCGGCCTCACGCTTGACGAAGGCGGCATTCCCGATACCGCCGAGGCCCGCTTCGCCATCGCCGAGCACATCGTGGCCGAGGCCGCCCGCTACGGCATCGGTCCGGACCGCATCCTCATCGACTGCCTGGTCATGACCGCCTCGACCAATCAACGCCAGGCCGAGCAGATCCTGCGCGCCATGTCCCTGTGCAAGGAGCGCCTGGGCGTCAAATGCGCGCTCGGCGTGTCGAACATCAGCTTTGGCCTGCCTGCCCGCCCGCTGCTGGGCTCGGTCTTTTTGGCTGCCGCTTTTGGCGCAGGCCTGGACGCCCCCATCATGAACCCGGGCTCTAAGCGCTTTATGGATACCGTCTACAGCTATCGCGTCTTGAGCGTTGAGGACGAGGGCTCGACCGGATACATCGAGCGCTACGCCGGCTGGACCGATCCGTACAAGATCGCCGCGAACCCGGCGGCGGCCCAGGCGGTATCGACCGACGCCGCGCCCGCTGCTGGCACCGCCGGCACCGACGGCACCGACGACCCGATTCGTCGCATGGTCGTCTCGGGCCGCAAAGGCGAGATCGCTGCCGAGACTGAGCGTCTGCTGGCAGATCACGACGCCATGGACCTCATCAACAATCACTTTATCCCCGCCCTCGATGAGGTTGGCGTCCTCTTTGACCAGGGCAAGTTCTTCCTGCCGCAGCTCATGGCCTCGGCCGAAGCCGCACGCGTGGGCTTCGACACCATCAAGCGCCTGATGCCCGCCGGCGAGATTGCCGACAAGGGCAAGATCTGCGTGGCCACCGTCAAGGGCGACATCCACGATATTGGCAAGAACATCGTCAAAATGCTGCTCGACAACTACGGCTACACCGTCTTTGACCTGGGCCGCGACGTCGATCCGCAGGAGGTACTCAAGACCGTCAAGGAGCGCGATATCAAACTCGTCGGCCTCTCGGCGCTTATGACTACCACGGTCGTCGCCATGGAAGAGACCATCAAGTTGCTCCATGGCGAGGTTCCGGGCGTCAAGATCATCGTGGGCGGCGCCGTGCTCACCCCCGAATACGCCAAGCAGATCGGCGCGGACTATTACGCCAAGGACGCCGCCGAAAGCGCTCGTATCGCCGAAGAGGTCTTTGGGCAGTAACACAACGGAAACAACCGAGCACCAAAACGTGCCGCACGCGCCACTTGGCACGTGCGGCACGTTAGAATAGATAAGACTATGCTCGTTTTGGCAGATAGGAGCGCAAGGATGGCGATCACGCCCGCAGAAATCGCGGAAACCCGCGGCATGGTTGAGGAGCAGAACCTCGACATCAGGACCATCACCATGGGTGTTTCGCTCATGGGTTGCGGCGACGAGAACCTCGACCGCATATGCACGAAGATCTACGACCACGTGACGCACACGGCTGAGCATCTGGTCGAGACCGCCGAGAACCTCGAGCGCGAGTACGGTATCCCCATCGTCAACAAGCGCGTTTCCGTCACCCCGGTGGCGCAGATTGCCGCGTGCTGCAAGGATGAGGACCTCACCCCCATCGCGCATGCCCTCGACCGCGCGGCCGAGACGCTCGGCATCGACTACCTGGGCGGCTTCTCCGCGCTCGTCCAGAAGGGCATCGGCGACGCCGACCGCCGCGTCATCCAGTCCATCCCCCAGGCGCTCGCCACCACGAGCCGCGTCTGCTCCAGCGTCAACGTCGCCAGCCTGCGCGCCGGTATCAACATGGACGCCGTGCTTATGGCCGCCCAGACCATCATCGATGCCGCTAAACTCACGGCCGACCAGGATTCCGTTGGCGCGTCCAAGTTTGTCTGCTTTGCCAATATGGTCGAGGACTCCCCGTTTATGGCGGGCGCCGTCCACGGCGGTGGCGAGGCCGACGCCGTCATCAACGTAGGCGTCTCGGGCCCCGGCGTTATGGCCGCGGCCCTGGAGACGCTGCCCGATTCCGCATCGATGATGGAGGTCGCCGAGAAGATTAAGCAGACCGCCTTTAAGATCACCCGTGCCGGCGAGCTCATGAGCCGTGAGGCAGCCCGCCGTCTGGGTGTCGAGAAAGGCATTGTCGACCTGTCGCTGGCTCCCACACCCGCCATCGGCGACTCCGTCGCGCGCATCCTCGAGATTATCGGCGTGGGCACCTGCGGTGGCCCGGGCACGACCTGTGCGCTCGCCATGCTCAACGATGCCGTCAAGAAGGGCGGCGTCATGGCCAGCTCCAGCGTGGGCGGTCTCTCCGGCGCCTTTATCCCCGTGTCCGAGGACGCCGGCATGATCGCCGCCGTCGAAGCCGGCGCGCTTTCGCTTGAGAAGCTCGAGGCCATGACCTGTGTGTGCTCCGTCGGCCTGGACATGATCGCCATCCCCGGCGACACCCCGGTCGAGACCATCGCCGGCATCATCGCCGACGAGATGGCCATCGGCGTCATCAACAACAAGACCACGGCCGTCCGCGTGATCCCCGCCATCGGCAAGGGCGTGGGCGACTGCGTCGAGTACGGCGGCCTGTTCGGCCGTGCGCCCATCATGCCGGTGAACCCCAACGCCGGCACCGTGCTTGCCCACCGTGGCGGACGCTTCCCGGCACCGCTGAACTCGCTCAAGAACTAGCTGAGGGGTTCGGGCGAGGAGCCCCGAGGAGGGCAAATATATAAGGTCGCCTGCTCGGACAGTCCTGACTCGCACGGAGAGCACATTAAGTGCTCTCCGGCTCGTGCGGAACTCGCGATCGACCTTATATATTTGCCCT